>JBKCUW010000104.1:0-101943 GCA_046318275.1 Pirellula sp.
ACCTCCTCGTATGCAGTGAACCGCATTGCTCCTTCGCAGTCAGCCGAGTCGATGTCGGTTGGGTCGAGCGAAATCCAGCTGATGGTTGAGGTTCCGACGAATGCCAAGGTTTTCGTCAATGGAAATGCCACTACTTCCCAAGGCTCGATGCGTCGATTTGTAAGCCGCGATCTGAGCAATAATGAAACGTATCGCTTCGAAGTCCAAGCCATCTACAACGTTGATGGCAAGGAAGTCAACCAAACCAAGACCGTCATCGCAAAGTCCGGCTCGTCGGAAAAGGTTATCTTCGAGGGTGCCCAAAGCGACGACCCCGTCGAAACAACGTTGACCCTGAACGTGCCCGCCGATGCGACCGTCGTCTTAGCCAACAACCCGACCAAGAGCGATGGAACCACACGGGTCTACCGAACGGGTCAGTTGAAGACCGGAGAAGCATGGGAAGACTACAAAATTGCCGTCACCCATAATGGCATCACGAAGGAAAAAACCATCCGATTGATCGGTGGTGACAAACTCGAGATGAGCTTCAATTTCGAAGATCATTCCGCCAACAAGGTCGCTTCGAACTAGCCAGCACAGCCAGTTCGAACGACGCGTCACCCTAACGTCGGCATTACCGAAAACCTCGTTATCGCAGGATAACGGGGTTTTTTGTTTGGGGAAAATCGTGGGGTCGAGTTTTTGGGAAGCTTAAAATCCGATACACTATCGAAAGATGGTTGGAGTTCCCCCACATGCGATTTAGCCCCATTTTGGCGGAGGTTTGCAATGGCCACTGAATTGATGGATTCCGAGTTGATGGATTCAGAGCTGAGCGGTTCTGGGGGTTGTTGCCTTTCGCGAGGCTTCCGAAAATCGCTTGGAAGCTGGGGGCCGTTCCTCGCGGGTTCCCTAGCGGCACTCGGACTTTGTGCTGCCATGGCAGTCGCATTTTGGTGCGGGCGAGCCACATCAAACCCATCCGAATGGACGAAGCTTTCGGCGATTCCATCGGACCGCATCCACCCTGAACTCCGTGGAATCGAGCAACTGAGAGCATCCGCGACCCACGGCGGTCCGACCATGGCAGTATGCACCGCACAGGTGGATGAAGACGCCGAAGGATTCTTCACCTTGGATTACCTCACCGGAGACCTCAAGGGCTGGGTTTACTACCCACGCATGGCAGCCTTCGGTGGTCTTTTTGCAACCAACGTAATCCAATACCTTGGCCCTCCAGGAAAGAACCCTGAGTACCTGCTGATCAGCGGCGGCGCTCTTCCGGCACCATCCGGTTCCAACGTCCGCGCTGCGTCATCCCTTCTCTATGTCGTCGACGTCAAACTCGGCTCCTTTGTCGCGTTTACCATTCCTTGGAACCGATCGATGGAGAACTCAGGTGTTCAACAAATGAACACGTTCGTTCCTGTGGGTGGAGATGTCATCCGACCGATGATGGGTCCCGGTAATCGCAAGCCACCTGCTGTGAATCCAAATGCAAATAACAAGGCTGGCAACGCAAATCCTAACCCGAACGATCCGAACAATGGCGATCCGGACAATCCCGATCCCAATGCTCCGAATCCCAACCAGCCACCCAAAAACAATCAGCCCAATAACAATAACAACAACCGGAAGCCTGCGAAGTAGTCGAACGAAATGGCAATTAGCGAATGGGTGAGTGGACGAGTATTCAAATTCGTTCACGGTAATAACCTCGTCTACAATACCTGTTGGGAAGACCCTCGATTAGACCGTCAAGCGTTGGAGTTAACTTCGCATGATCGTCTCTTGGTGATCACCTCGGCAGGTTGCAATGCGTTGGATTATCTCCTTTGCGGCGTTGGACATGTCTACGCCGTGGATATGAACCCGCGCCAGAACGCTCTGCTCGAATTGAAGTCATCGGCGATTCGAAACCTCGACTACGACCAGTTCTTCCAGATGTTCGGGCACGGTCGACTGCCAGGTGCGGAAGCCATCTATGCCGCCAAACTGAGACAATCTCTCTCATCGGTTAGCCGCAAATATTGGGATCGCTGGATTCGATTCTTCGATGATCCCAAAAAAACCTTTTACTTCCGTGGCACCTCAGGGGCATTTGCTCACATGATCGGTAGCTACGTGCAGAAAGTCGCTCGCTGCAAAAAAGAAATCATCGAGTTGCTCGACACGCCAAACCTCGAGGCCCAGCAAGCTCTCTATCCCAAGTTGAAAGAGAAGATTTGGTCCAAGACGTTGCAGTTCGCCATGAATCGCGACACGACCCTGAGCATGCTCGGCGTCCCTAAAGCCCAGCGACGGCAGATCGATGAGCAGTATCCAGGCGGGATCGTCAAGTTCGTCGAGGATTCAATCGATGCCGTGTTTTCGAAGATTCCACTCCAAGACAACTACTTCTGGCGGGTTTACATCACCGGTTCGTACACCCCCAACTGCTGCCCGGAGTACCTCAAGCCCCACAATTTCGAAAAGCTTCGAGACAGCGGACTCGATCGCCTTACCATCCAAACCGATTCGGTCGAAGGCTTCCTGCGCAAGCACAACGGGCAAATCTCTCGCTTTGTGCTGCTCGACCATATGGATTGGCTCAGCGATCATTACTTCCCGCTCCTTGAATCAGAGTGGCAAGCCATCATCAATCGCGCAGCTCCAAAGACCCGTATTCTGTGGCGTTCGGGGGGACTGAGAACCGAGTTCATCGACAATGTGGCGGTCCGTCACAATGGCAAATCGGTCATGCTGCCGGAGTTGCTCACCTATCACAAAGATCTAGCAAACCAACTGCACCAGCTGGATCGCGTTCATACCTACGGCAGTTTCTACATTGCGGATCTGGCGGGAGAATCCTAGACCGCGAGAATCCCCCGCGAGACATAGCCCACCGTCCACGAATTTTCCCATGAGCGAGGATCCAAAATGTCCTCGCTCATTTCATTCAAGCGATCCAATCCAAGAACTTCTATAGAAAGCGTTCCAGATGATACCTCTTCCTCGTGGGTTCCGTTTCGCAGGCGTTTCATGTGGAATCAAGAGTCGTGCCAATGCGAAAGATGTGACGCTCATCATCTCGGATGAGCCTTGTGTTGCTGCAGGTGTGTATACCACCAATCAAATCGTCGCTGCACCCGTAGTCATCTCCCGCTCTCGCACCCCGAGCGATCGCGTTCGCGGCATCGTCGTCAACAGCGGAAACGCAAACGCATGCACGGGAACTCGCGGGCATAGCGATGCCATTGAGATGACTCGGTTGGCCGCCCAAGCCGTCTCGCACCAAACACCTCTTTCCGACGACCAGTTCGTCGTCATGAGCACGGGTGTCATCGGACGATTCTTGCCGATGGAAAAAGTGCGGGATGGAATCCAGCGCGCCGCCAGCGCCCTAGGCAGCACGGAATCCCACTTTCTCGATGCTTGCGATGGGATCATGACCACCGATGCAGGTCGCAAGATCGCATACCGCACGGCTTATTGCGGGATGGGGGAACACACGCTGGTGGGGATGTGCAAAGGGGCTGGAATGATTGGCCCCAAAATGGCCACCATGCTGGCGATTATCGTGACCGATGTTCCGCTTGAACCGCTCGATGCGCAACGCATCCTACAAGCCGCAGCGAACCGTTCGTTCAACTGCATCAGTGTCGAAGGGCATATGAGCACCAATGATTCGCTCGTTCTCTTGGCGAAGTCTCCTTCGGAGGAAGAACCAGCACTCAATGAAATGGACCAAGCCATCTTTGCGGCGGACTTGACCGATCTATGCATCGAACTCGCAAAGAAGATCCCGGATGATGGCGAAGGCGCTACGCACTTGATCGAAATTCGCATTCAAGGCGCCAACAACGACGCGGATGCCGACGCGATCGCGCGTAGCATTGCACTGAGCAATCTGGTGAAGACAGCCATCACCGGTGGCGATCCCAACTGGGGCCGAATCGTCTCTGCAGCAGGTTACGCTGGGGTTCCCATCTCTCCATCGCGAACCGCCTTGCAAATCAACGAAATCCCAATCTTCGAAAAAGGGGAACCTCTTCCGTTTGACGCCAAGGTGGTGAGCCAGTCGATCAAATCGCAAAAGCTTACGCTGGTCGAACTCCAAGTCGGACTCGGCCCTGGAACCGCCGTCCACTGGACCACGGATTTGAACACCGAATACGTCCGCTTCAATTCGGAATACACCACGTGATCGATCAAGGTTGCCTTGAAGGATTCTCTCGATGAGTGATTCGCGGTATTACCGAAACAACACCTTTCCTCCAGTGTTGTTTTCTAAGGTTGCACTTGCGGAAAAGCCTCAAGGTGGCGTGATTCGCGCATGGTCCCTTAATGGCTCAAAAGAAACCTTCGAAGGAAGATCTCCTTTTCATTCTTACTTAGACGGCTCCGATCGAAAGATTGCTTATTGGCATGATCGACAATTGATAACATCGATCCATCTTGACCGGGATTCCCTGATACTCGAATCGACACTGCTGTTTAAGAACGGTGCTCAGCGTTTCGCCAAAACAATTCTCGAGCATTTTCGCGAAGTCACTCCAGAGTCCTTCCAAGACAGTCTCGATGCTTATTCAAAATTGTGGAACGGCGAAACAGAAGAATGGAAATTGGTGGAACTGCTCGACGACTGTTACTTCGTCGAACTGAGACTATCTTCAAAGGCACCCCAATCTCATTGGAAAAACCTCAAGAGTGTTCTGAGCGATCGATTTGGATTGACTCTTTCGATGGGCCTCACCGAAGGCTCCAATGGGATAACACTGTATTTTCCTGTGACTAAGGAAGATGCCGATTTTCTCGCAGGGACGCTAGCGAAACTCGGTGGGAAAACACAGGTCAGGGAATCGCATCGAGGAGAAACTCTGATTCTCGGGCCAAAAAATTCGATCGCAGAACACCTTCACCTTGGCCCCAAATCGAAATCGATCATTCACCGAATGAAAGCCGCGGCTCATCCCGTCTATCGTTGCACCTCGAAGCAACTTCGTGCTATGATTCAAGCCCCTTCGAAACCTTGGCCTACTCCGGAACTTCATGCCTGAGTTGAGTTCGCTCACTCACCGTCAAATCGGTCTGTTCCATTTTGCACTGAGGTAGCCACTCCATATTATCCCTACCGATTCGGAATCGATGAAACGGACGAAGACGAACAGGTCGAGGATTTCCCATCGAAATTCGACGATCATCCTTCGATCTCCTTGAAGATCCACTCCTTCTCTTTTTCGATCATGGCTAGTTTCGGGGGATATTGGTTCCAGCGTCCTGTTGCCACTTGCTAACACGCGTGGCTCGGATTCGATTCGCGAAGCGAATACCATTGTCTCTTCCAAGCGTCAGCCAGTAACGATAGGGCGTACGGTACCTGAAAGCACTCGTTCGTTGCGACCGAAACGATCGATGACGATGAGAGCCCCCGTGCTATCGATCCCGCTGGCGACCCCTTGAATGACACGATCGGGCAACGTGACCTCGACCATTCGTCCGGAGAGCCAATCCCAAGATTCCCAATTCGATTGGATCCACGATGGGTCGTTGCGCCATTCCTCGTGGACAGCGATCCAACGATTGAGGAAATGAAGCAGCACCGATTCGGGCGTGATCGCTTCGTCGGTCCTAGATCCAAGCGTCTCATGCAAACTGATCGCGGTCGACCGCAACTCCTCAGGCGCATTTGAGAAGTCAACGCAGCAATTGATACCGATGCCGACGATACAAATGTCGTGGCCAGTCTCGTCGCTCCTCGCGGACGATTCAATCAACACACCGCAGATCTTGCGATCCTCAAGGTAGACGTCGTTCGGCCATTTGACGCTCGCTCGGCCGTGTGCGAGTTGCGTGATCGTTTGCGCAACAGCGATCCCCGCGATCAATGGTAGCTTGGCAGACTCCGGATCGCGCTGCGACCACGGCATCGCGATCGAGAACATCAAGCATCCATCGGGGGACCACCATGTGTTGCCACCTCGTCCGATCCCTCGCGATTGACGATCGGTGACGATGAGGGCTGGGATTGGAAACTGTCCCGATTTGCATTCCCTTGCGAGATAGCGATTGGTGGAGTCGACTTCGCCGAACCATTCCACCTGCTTAAAGTAATCAAGCTCGTGAATCGCTTGGATCGCTGCGGCGCGGCGAACTTCCGAGAGCATTTAGACGCGAAGCCCCAACCGTTCCGCCAATCGCAACAACGACCGACTAGCATCATTCTCGATCAGCTTGACATGGATCAAATGAAGCTGGCTTCGGTCGGCCCATGCCTCGGTCAATGCTGCGTCAAACTCCCGTTCGTTCGAGACCAGGTGCCCTTTGCCTCCACCGTAAACCTCCGGGAGTTTCGAGTAATTCCAGACGGCGATTTCGTTGTACTTCCAGGTTCCTTTTTGCAGAAAGCGTTCGGTACCATACCCATGATTGTCGAGGACAATAATGATCGGTGAGTATCCGAGTCGGATCAGGGAAGACATTTCTTGACCGGTCATCTGGAATGCACCGTCACCAGCGATGACCAAGACCCGGTCTTGGGGTTTCGCGACGCACGCGCCGAGGGCCGCGGGTACCGAGAAACCCATGGACGTGTAGTATGCCGGAGACAAAAAGTCGGTCCGTTCATGGATCACCAATTCCGAGGAAGCAAAAAGTGAATCGCCGATATCCGCGATCACGATGGTCTCCGCGTCGATTTGGGTATTGATCCGTTCCATGATTCGGGTCACTGACAAACCACGCTCCGGATCGACTTGGAAGGCTTGCGGCTTCTTCAAATGAAGGTCATCGGGAATGTGGCGTCTGGCTGGGCTAGGATTTGCCGCGATGATCTTTTCAATGAACTCATTCAACGGGACGTTGGGGTACTGATGGTAGGAAATCTGCAATTGCTCACTGGTTGCGTAGATGCAATTCCTGACATCGAGCTTCGCGGTATAGATCCCTAGATTGATATCGGTCATGAATGTACCGAGGAGGAGAACGCAGTCGCTATCCTCGACATAATGCGTGACCTCTTCGCGACCCATCGCACCTTCGTAGAGTCCCACGAAGAGTGGATGGGTCTCATCGACCACACTTTTTCCGAGAATCGTTGCCGAAATAGGAATGCCGGCTTGTTCGGCCAACCGGATGACTTGATCCTGTAGCCCGAACCGATGAATTTCGACTCCGGCGATGATCAATGGTTTCTTGGAGCGATTGAGCCGTTCGATGGCTTCACGGACCGCTTCTTCCAACGCGAGATGGTCGTACGAAAGGGCTGGTCGACGATACGCATGAGCGATTGGGGGAACGACATCAACCATATCGCGAGGGAGCTCTATGTAGACCGGCCTCTTGAAGCGGTAACATGCGTCTAAAACGCGATCGATTTCGCTGAAGGCTGTTGCTGGGTCATCCAATTCGGTCGCAGCGATACAGAGCTTTTCAAAGACTTCTCGCTGAGTGCTAAAATCTCGGACCTTGTGGTGCAAAAGTGGGTTATTGACCCGTTCCTTAAGCCCGGGAGAGCCAGTCAACACGACGACCGGTGACTTTTCTGCGAATGCACCGGCCACGCTGTTACAAACCGAAAGTCCCCCAACGCAGTAGGTAACGCACAACGCACCCATGCCGTGGATTCTCGCGTATGCGTCCGCGGCAAAACCCGCGCAATCCTCGCGAGTGCATCCAACAACATTGATGTCGCTCTCTTCGAGCATGCTGTAGAAATTGAGTACATAGTCCCCGGGGATGCCGAAGCAGTCGCGGATGCCGTAGTCCTCGAGCCGATTGATCAGGTACTGACCGATCGAGACGTCCCTTTGTCTTTTGCTGTGATCGGATACGTGTTTCGCATGCGAATTCTTATCCATCGAACTGAGCGCATTGGACATGAGAGACCTACAAGGGCTTGAGGCTAATTCTTGATTGGAAGTTGGGAACCGAAGAGCGTTTAGCTCTTGAGTTCCACGAGCTTTTTCTCGACGACTGACGCATCCGAAGATGGCTTGGCGGGAGCTGCCGTTGTGGGGAGAGACTGCTCATTGGCCATTTTTCGAATATCCTCGGTAATACGCATCGAGCAGTATTTTGGTCCGCACATGCTGCAGAAGTGGGCGCTCTTAAATGTATCTTGTGGGAGCGTTTCGTCGTGGTACGCTTGGGCCGTCTCCGGGTCGATCGAGAGACGGAACTGCTCCTTCCAGTCAAAAGCGAACCTCGCTCTCGAAAGAGCATCATCGCGATCTTGACTTCCGGGACGCTTACGAGCCACATCGGCCGAGTGGGCCGCGATCTTGTAGGCGATAACTCCTTGCTTCACATCTTCGCGGTTGGGCAATCCCAAATGCTCTTTCGGCGTGACGTAGCACAGCATCGCAGCGCCACTCCATCCGGCTAACGCGGCTCCGATCGCGCTGGTGATGTGATCGTATCCGGGTGCGATGTCGGTGACCAAAGGGCCCAGGACGTAAAACGGTGCACCGTGGCAAACCTCGATTTGCTTTTTAATATTCATATCGATTTGGTCCATCGGGATGTGTCCTGGCCCTTCGACCATGACTTGGGTCCCGCGTTCCCAACTTCTCTTGCATAGCTTCCCAAGCACATCGAGCTCAGCGAATTGGGCCGCATCGCTCGCATCCGCGATCGATCCGGGACGCAACCCGTCACCCAAACTCCAGGTGACATCGTATCCCTTCATGATGTCGCAAAGATCATCGAACGACTCATAAAGGGGATTCTGTTTTCGGTGAGCCATCATCCACTTGGCGATCAGCGAACCGCCACGACTCACGATTCCGGTGACACGCGAGGTGGTCAAGTGGAGGTGCTCGAGGAGGAGTCCACAGTGGATCGTCATGTAGTCGACCCCTTGCTTGGCTTGGTGCTCCACCATATCGAGAAAATGTTGTGGGCGCATGTCTTCAATGTTCCCACCAAGTTCCTCCAGCATTTGGTAGATCGGAACGGTGCCAATAGGAACAGGGGAGGACGCGATGATTTCACGGCGGATGTTATCGATATCTTTTCCCGTCGAGAGATCCATCACGGTATCAGCGCCGAAATGGACAGCCACGTGAAGTTTTTCAAGCTCTTCTGCGACGTTGCTTGTGACGGCCGAGTTTCCAATATTGGCGTTGATCTTGCATCGTGCTGCGATACCGATCGCCATCGGCTCGAGACGCCCGGCAGCGTGGACGTGGTTAGCTGGAATTACCATTCGACCCGCGGCGACCTCGGCGCGGATTGTTTCTGGAGTCAGATTCTCACGCTTGGCCACATACTCCATTTCGCGAGTAATTTGCCCTGCAACGGCCGCCTGGTACTGAGTGGTCACTATGAATCGACTCCAATGGGAAGCTTTAAAGTGGAAATTGTCGTGGAAATCGCGGCCAGGAGGGTCCGTGTGCTCAAGCGCAGACTCCACAACTTTAGCGCAGAGGAAAGCCTGAGAAAACCTCGCAGGACAGCCTCTAAAGTGTATCGATCCCCTGTAGGCTGGCAAACGGGTAATAAACTGTCGACGACACCGTTGGGACAACCTTTGAGTATGGAATTCCGTTAGTGACAGCTTTTCCCCGCGGGTTGGGACCGTTTTGCGACGCGATCGCGTGACTATCCCATGAATTTGCCAGCCCGCCTATCTCGGTGTTCACCCAATAAAAACCTTCCTACGGCCTACCTCGCGAAACCCAACTCCCGAAGTATTTCTGCTCCCGCTCAAAAGCGACGTGATCCGGTCCGCGGATCCGTCTGCAGTGGGCCCAAAATACCGATACAATTTTCGGGATGATAATTCCATCGTGATTTCCCTCGCGATTTCCATCGCGATTCGTGGATCGCACGACTGCTTGGACGATTTCGATGGCGATGGATCTCGGTCCGTTCTAAAGGCACCGAGGATCAACTTTGATGGTGCAACATGAGTGAAGCTCGCAAGCAGAAATTGCAATGTTTGATCTACTCGATTCAAACGACAGATCCCTTTTCGGTCGCTTGGGCAAAGACCCAATGCAGGGATTGTGCCCCAGCCTATGTGACTCGCGTTTTGAAGCAATTGGCGCGCGACGGTCATCTCGAGGAGACGGTCGACAGCCACGAGCCGATGTACCGCTGGGTAACTGATAAATTCGATGCGGTGCATGGCTGGATCCATCGCCAAGTGTACGGAGAGCAGATCAAATCAGGACCAGAGTCCGATCGCCCGCGCGAGCAATTGTTGCGCGACGGGGTATCTCGATTGAGCGACGCACAGCTAATCGCCATCCTTGTTCGAGTAGGAGTTCCCGGCGAATCGGCTGTCCAGGCAGGCACTCGTCTCTCGGCGAGTTTCTCCGGGGATCGATTGGCAGACTTGACCGAATCCAGTTTGCCCGAATTGCGGCAGATGAGTAAGGCCATACGCAAGGACAGCTACTGTCAGATCATGGCAGGGATCGAATTGGGGAGGAGGATCGCCGCCTTACGGGATATCAATCCCGTTTTACCTACCAGGATTCGAGGCTCGGAGGATGCGATCTCCTACTGCATGACACGGTTTGCGAGATTAGCGAATGATGGCAAGCAGGAGGAATTTCACATTGTCACACTCGATACACAGCACGGTCCGATCAAAGACCATCGGATCACGGTGGGGACTCTCGACGCGAGCTTGGTCCATCCTCGAGAAGTTTTCCGGCCCGCCATTCGAGACAGCGCATCTGCTATCCTACTGGTGCATAACCACCCGTCGGGTGACCCTACGCCCAGTCGGGAGGATCATGCTGTCACCGACCGGCTTGCCAAAGTTGGCGAATTGGTCGGCATCCGCGTTTTGGATCACATCATCGTCTCCAAGCAATGCGGCAAGAGCATCATGGCCGAACGATAGTAGCAACCTGTTTATAAACCTCTAAGCCCAGAACCCACACAAAGGTCCTCCATGAACTTCACGTACCTGAAACCGTTTTTCACCCTGAGTCTCATCGCTGGTTTGGCGACGGGTACTGGCACATCCTGCGCTCAGGACAGCAAAGTGGCTGCGGCTACCGCACCAACAACAGTAATCCTCGACACAACGGGCTCCGATTGGGTGGAGTTAGGTGCCAGCGATTTTGTCCGCGCGAATTGCGACGAGGCGACGTGGACGTGGGATGGTGCGACGGTCCACTGTACCGGCAAACCGGTCGGCGTTCTGCGTTCGAAGAAAAAATACCGCAATCTCGAGTTCGTCGGCTGGTGGCGTCATTTATCCAAAGGAGGAAACTCAGGGTTCTTTCTTTGGACCCCTGAGGACGCATTAGAAAAGCTGGTCCCGAATCGCCTTCCAGATGCCGGAATCGAAGTACAAGTCCTCGACCACGGCTACACCGAACAGTACGAGGCATCCTCGGGCAAAAAAGCAACATGGTTTACCACCAACGGAGATATCTTTCCCGTAGGCAGGTCCAAGCTGAAGCCTTTCCCACCCTTGTCGCCAGACGGATCCAGGAGCTTTCCAAAATCCAACCATAGTCTGGGGACCCCCGAATGGAATTTCTATTACGTGCGGGCGATCCAAGGGGAGGTTCGCCTGTGGGTGAACGGGCACGAGGTATCTGGTGGGTCTGGTGCGAATCCTGCCGAAGGCTATTTGTGCTTGGAGTCGGAGGGAGCCCCCGTGGAATTTCGGAATATCCGGATTCGTGAGCTTCCGTAACGATCCCGCCGCACCGTCGGCCCGGTGATTTTCCGTGAAAGGCACCTTTTTTCACTCGAAAAAAGGAGTGGTTGGTACATCATGGGATAGGTACGCGTTCGATCCTGCGCCCGCCGGCATCGACCGAATTGACTCGTCCATCTCTTCTCGGAAGCCAAATGTCGGACCCGCGACGACGGAAAATCCCCCAGCGTCATTTACCGCCACGCCTGCGGTGCCTTTACCTATCCGCCAAGGAGATGGAAAGGGCATTGGTCAAAGAGCGGATGCGCTGCGATCGCTATCAACATTGGTTTTCATTGATCGTGATCGAGCTTCTACCAAACAGACGGATCTCGTCTGACGCTCGGCATCAGTCCCATCAAAATCGGAACGAACACGAACAATTGTTGCGTCTGGGCAAGTACCTTCGACGACGGTTGAGATTGACCGATGAACGAGGAATGCTGCTCAAGGGTGGAGTTGGAGTCATGCTCCCCATGACCGACGTCTTTGGGGCTCGCCGCGTCCTTCACGACATCGTTTCATCGATGCGCGATGAAGGAGTTGAAATGGAAGCGAATATCTTTTGTTACGATCCCGTCCCTTCGCAACACGATCTGGGGACTATGGGGGATTCCGAGGATTCCGAACCGAGCTCGGTGGACTTGGAACACGATCCAGTTGGACGGGAATCAGCGCCGAGCAACGAACTTATCGATACAACACCTCGTAGTTCATCAACCGCCGCCACAACGACAGCGAGGAAGCACTCCATTCGCCCACAGGTTGATCCCTTTCGGTCAATCGATACTGCGCATGATCACATTCGCCGTTCACGAAACGCAGATCACCTCGCGTATTTCGCACCATCGTTCCCTACCTGGAAACGCTTGATCGACATTGTGGGTAGCACGTGCGGCATTGTCATCGCAACTCCAATCGTTTTAGCAGCAGGCCTAGCGATCAAATTGACTTCACGCGGACCTGTTTTTTTTCGTCAAGTCCGAGCTGGTCAGTACGGACGTCCTTTCACCATGTACAAGCTGCGAACCATGGTGGTTAACGCGGAGGAATTGAAATCGACATTGCTCGATCTCAACGAGCGTGACGGCCCTGCCTTTAAGATGAAGAATGACCCCCGTGTAACCCGGTTGGGGCATTTCCTTCGAAAGACAGGTATTGATGAGATCCCGCAATTGTGGAATGTCTTAATTGGAGACATGAGTATCGTAGGCCCCCGTCCCTTGCCATGCCACGAGGACAGAGACTGCGAGCATTGGCACCGTCAGAGACTCGACACCAAGCCGGGCTTGACGTGCATTTGGCAAATCTCGAAAAGCCGAGATGTCAGCTTCGAAGAATGGATGAGAATGGACCTGCGTTATGCTCGTACTCGAACGCTTCGCCATGACATTGCATTGATGTTCAAAACGATTGGCGCGGTCATTCTCGGACGCGTCGGCCATTGAATGAGGAATGGCCGTCAAGCGACAACGTGAGAGGTGTCGCCTTGCTATGGCTTCTAAGATTTATCGAGGCGCATCCAGTCGATACAAAATCACAACACTTGGTATCCCTTAGGAGAGCATTGGCTCTTATTGGAATGAACGCAATAGAAACTTTTGAAATCCCTCGTACATCGGGCGATCCGCTTCAAGAGCCTCGCCGCGTAACGATCTTGGGACTCCCCGTTGCTTGCGTCCAAATTCCAGAAGTCATCGACACGCTAGCTCGTTGCATCGATCACCGATCCACTCCTCGGTATTTCGTACTTTTGGGGATGCATGGCCTGATGGAGGCCCGGAGCAATCCGAAAGCCTTGTCTGCCTTCACGCTGGCTGACTTCCTGCTTCCAGATGGCATGCCTTTGGTATGGCTATCGCGATTACGCGGCCATAAGCAGATGGTCCGCCGGGTCTATGGCCCTGAACTGATGATGTCTTTTTGCGAGCAGACTCGAGGGCGATACAAACACTATTTCTACGGAGCAGGGCCTGGCGTCGCTGAAAAACTTGCAACGACACTACAGAATCAATTTGAAATTCAAATCGCTGGAATCGGTGCACCGCCTTTTCGCGAACTGACCGAATCGGAGCTGCTCGAGCTCGCATGCGAAATCAATCGGTCGAACGCTGACGTCGTTTGGATAGGAATCAGCACACCCAAGCAAGATATACTGATGATGCGTCTGAAGCCTCTCATCAACGCCCCAGTCATGCTCGGGGTAGGTGCCGCTTTTGATTTCAACAGTGGGCAAAAAGCGATGGCACCGCGCTGGATGCAAGAAAATGGGCTCGAATGGCTGTTTCGCCTTGTAAGTGAACCCAGAAGGCTATGGAGGCGATATCTGATGCTCGGTCCAAAATTCGCAGCCCTCGCCATTATGGAACTTGTCGGTTTTCCGATGGATGCCCAAAAAGCAGGCCATTCCACGATTGGCTAGCGTGGAATGATAGCCATTGCGATTCAGGATTAAGCCCCTTCGTGGATGAATGGATGAGAGATAGAATTGGCGTTCGGGATGGGCTGTGCGAAGAGAGTATCATCGTGGCGAGTGGTCGGATTTTTCACTCCCCAAAGATTTGCCACTGACGATTCAGGGGTTCGAATTGCGACCTCTCGCAACCGCCCCATCGCCAAAAACTAACCATCGAATGCTTTACGGATAAATCTGCTTGTGAAAGACCCTAACGCTCCCTCAAACCCGCCTAAGAGCGAGTTGGATCTTTACGATTTTGAACTACCTCGCGAATTGATCGCGCAGGAACCACCAGCCAATCGCACAGACTCCAGGATGATGGTGGTAGATCGCCGGAGCGGGCGTATCGATCATGCATCGATCAAGGATCTCCCCTCTCATTTGCGGGCCGGGGATGCGATTGTGGTCAATGACTCGAAAGTGATTCCAGCGCGACTGGTGGGATATCGCGAGAAGACTCGCGGAAGATGGGAAGGTCTGTTTTTGCGAGAGGAGAATGGAATCGCGGAATTGCTTTCCAAGACACGCGGCTACCTCATGCCAGACGAACGGATCGTGTTGAGGGATCCGGAAGGGCGAGAGAACCAGGGATTGGTCGTCGTTGCCCATGCCGATGAAGGGCATCTACTCGTCCGGCCGGACCCGAGCAGGGACTGGCTCGAATTGCTCGAGGCCGTGGGCCGGGTACCGTTACCTCCCTACATCCGTGATGGCCAAATGACGGAGACCGATCGACAACGGTACCAAACTGTCTATGCGAGGACCCCAGGATCAGTGGCAGCCCCAACGGCCGGTCTGCACCTCACGGAAGAGTTGCTGCTAAAAATCCGAGCCGCAGGCGTAGCCTTGGTATCAGTGACGCTACACGTTGGATTGGGAACCTTTCGCCCCGTCCAAGTCGCAACGTTGGATCAGCACAAAATGCATAGTGAGTTCGCCCAGATCAGCGGCAATGTCGTCAAACGCTTAACAGGTGCCAGGTCCGAAGGTGGGCGGATCCTGGCGGTCGGAACAACTTCCGTTCGGACCCTCGAAACATCTGCCATGCATGGCGACGGAAAGCTCCTCGAATGGTCTGGTCAAACCGATATTTTCATTCGACCGGGCCACAACTTTCAAGCTGTCGACATGCTGTTGACCAATTTCCATCTTCCAAGGAGCACTTTGATGGTTTTGATCAGTGCATTCGCAGGAAGAGAATTGATGTTGGAGGCCTATCGGAAGGCGATCGAAGAACAATATCGATTCTTCAGTTATGGGGATTGCATGCTGATCGTCTGACTTGAATCCGACGGCCATAGAGCTTCCACGGGCACAGCTTCCACGGGCACAGCTTCCACGGGTACAGCTTCCAAAGGCACAGCTTCCAAAGGCACAGTGCATACGCAGACGTTACAATCCGATACCGACGAATCCTAAACCCTTGGATTCGCCATGCATCGAAATCCCGCACCGAACCAACTTCTGAAATGCCCACGTCTCATAAACGCATCCCTGGCAAAAACACCAAATCGATGGCGGCGACAACGGTTGCACCAACCAGCCTTCCCGAGCCCAACAAACGATGCTTGGGTATCGATATCGGTGGTGCGAATATCAAACTAGCGCATGTCGACGGTTGGTCTTGCTCACAACCGTTCGCAATGTGGCGAGAGTGGGAAAATCTCGCCTCGGCCCTTGCGCCTCTTATCTGCCAATGCCCTGATTTTGACCTGGTCGCAATCACTATGACCGGGGAGCTCGCGGATTGTTTTGCGACTCGGGCTGACGGTGTCGCATTGATCCTGGAACAAGTCACTCGCATCATTCCAGCCCCTTTGGTTCAGGTTTACAGCGTTGATGGAAGATGGCGCAGTCCCTCGCAAGCCGCACGTGAACCTTGGATGGCTGCAGCCTCCAATTGGCACGCGCTCGCAACGTGGGCGCGCCGCTTCCTGGTTTCCGAATACGGAATTGTGGTCGATATCGGTTCCACTACGATCGATTTGATTCCGATATGCAAAAGTGGAGTTGCCACACCGTCGATGACTGATTCGCAGCGTTTGCGACGAGGAGAACTTCTCTACACCGGAATCGAACGATCCAACATTGCTGGTGTCGTTCGCTCCGTTCCGTTATTTGGCAAGCGTTGCCCCGTCATGAACGAACAGTTTGCCACGACACGCGATGCCTATCTTTGGTTGGGCAAGCTACCCGAAGAGCCCGATGATCGAAATACGGCCGACGGCAAGCCAGCGACGATCGATGGGGCAAGGTACCGCCTAGCGAGGATTGTTGGTGAAGATGGTTCGACCCTCACCGATTCGGACATCACCGCCATCGCACAAGCGATTTTCGACAAGCAGGTATCAAGGCTCAAACGGGGAATCGAGCGGGTGGTCGCGAGACAAGTCCGGCTCGAGGGTGCCAACAAGCCGCCATGTTTAATCCTAAGTGGCCACGGGGGCTTTTTGATCGATACCGCGATCCGGGACGGCAAGGGGTTTTCCCAGCCCGTTTCGCTCCTAGAATCGATCGGGCCAGATTTGTCTCGGTGCGCACCCGCATATGCCGTAGCAACGCTGGCATCCGAGGCCGTGCCAGCATCCGATGGAACGCCCTAGGCCGCTTCAATTTGCTGGCGTATTCCGCTGGCCCCGCCCTAACCCGCCCCAACAAGCAAAACCGGTGGGCCAACCAAGCCCACTAAACCGAACAATCCCTACCTCGCCGTACTCTTTCCCAAGTGGAAAACTCCAAATTCAACGTAGAGAATTAGGGAATTATTCCATCGGACTATCATCTAAAGAGAGGCGATTCGGCGAGGTTCGAGAGGGATTAGTACCCTTTGGACCTATGAATTGCAATTGTTTTGCCAGTTTCTTTGACCCCGTTGATATTTCAGTCCGCTGAGATTTCACCCCGTCCGGACCCCAGGGATTCTATGAGCGAAGGCAAACTGCGACGCAGTCGAGTTCTAGAGCGAACGCTTTCCTTCGAAAGCTTGGAGGAACGCCGCGTCATGGCTTCGTTGCCTTTCGGCGCCACGGCGGAGGATACGGGAGAGTTTATGCTCGGTCGGGTTGCAGTCACCCCGGTTTTACTTGAAAGTGACGGGACGATCGACCCAAGCACCGAAAACTGGACGCCTTCCCACGTCGCAGCCGTAATGAATAACGTTCAGACGGGACTGAACTGGTGGACTCAGTTGCTGCAAAAAGAGAGTTCCGTACATACGCTTGAGTGGGTCATTGATCGATCTTACGCGGATAACCGCCCCAGCACTCCTTACGAACCGATCAATCGGACATCCAATGCCTATGAGCTTTGGGTAAGCCAGTTCCTGAGCGACATCGGTTTCAATCAAACGAATAACCTGGAATCGAATATTCGCCGGTTCAACGATTCGCAGCGGCAGAAGCTCAATGCGGATTGGTCGTTTACCATGTTTGTCGTCAACTCGGTCAACGATGGCTCTGGAACGTTTGCGCCGGGAGGGGATTTTTCGCGAGCATTCGCCTTCGCCGGGGGATTGTTCATGGTGGTCCCATCGGTTCGTCCTGCTTCGACGTTCACGCATGAAACAGGCCACATGTTCTGGGCTCGAGACGAATACTCGGGCGGGGGAACCTACTATGACAAACGGGGGTACTACGACGCACAAAACACCAACGCGATCGATTCCAACCCGATCCCCGGGTTCCAGCAGCAGCCCAGCATCATGTCGTCAGGTGCGTCTCTGGATACCGCTTACAACTCGATCACATCGCCGGACGCGACACTCGCTCAAATTGGTTGGCGCGACTCGGATTCCGATGGCATCTTCGACGTTTTGGACGTGCCTCTTTCGCTGGAGGGTACGGGACGCTACGACGCACTCGGTGGTGACTATCTCTTCAGTGGAGTTGCGACCGTACAAACCCTGCCTAATCGCAACTCATCGGGGCTCCAAAACAATATTACGATCAATAAAGTGACGCGAGTTGAGTACCGTATCGGGTCGGGAACATGGACCACAGTCGCGTCGCCAAACTCCTTCACGGCTAATCTCGAGCTCGCAATTCCAATTGCAGGCAGCGATCTCGGAAAGACGATCGAAATTCGGGCTGTGGATTCGCGAATCGGTATCACCAGCAACGTCTTCTCCGGCGTGATCGGCAATGTTCCAGACACCACTACTCGCCACGGCATTCAAGGTTTCGTGTGGAGAGATTCCAATCAAGACCGCCAATGGAACGCCTCGGAAATTGGATTCGCCGGCGCAACCGTGACCTTGGTCGATGCGAATCTCACCCCAGTTTCACTACAAAAGACCATCGATCCTGATAACTATCCGAGTGGTACTCTCTCGGGGAATCTCGGCGGGGTACGTCTCGATGTCGTGGGATTCGATGCAACGGGCGCCATCGGAGTTTTCGATGATTCCGCAGCGTCGACTGGAAGCAAAATCTTCAAGCCCTATTCATTCTGGTCCAAGAAGTATCTCGATGCTTTTCGAGATCAAGATCTGCAGCTACGCGCCAGATTCGACACATTGACCTCGTACGTTTCTATCGATGCGATCGCGGTTGCCGACAACTCCAAAGTTCGCTTGGAAGCCTATGCCGCCGATGGGACCCTCCTCGCCAGGTTTGAACGCAAGGGTCTCCTGAGGAATGAGACTGTGAAGATGGAGGTTGAAACCGGCGAAGCAAAGATCTCGTATGTGATCGCTCGAGGTTTTCAGAATACGACGGTAAAATTTGACAACCTGCGGTTCGGCCCAGGCAACACGGCAACCACCGCCGCCGATGGAAGCTATTTTCTAGAGAATCTTCCAGCGGGGAATTATCGTCTCCTCGTCACCGATACCAATGCCGGTTTCAAGGTGACCAATGCGATCAATGGTGTACTCGAAGTCGCCTACGGTTCCAACCGCTCAGTAACGCACGTCGATTTTGGTGGCTATGTGGAGCCGAGCCCTTGGCAGAACCAAGCACTCCCGGAAGACGTTGATGGGAAAGATGGTGTTAATCCGCTGGACGTACTCGTCCTAGTCAATGACATCAACCAAAACCAACCGAGGTCCTTGGTAGGTTCTCCGATCAATCCCCCTCCTTACTTGGATGTCAATGGCGATCGATACGTCAGTCCTCTCGATGTTCTTGCGGTGATCAATTACATCAACCGAAACCGAGGGGGTAGCGGTTCGGGTTCAGGTGGCGAGGGGGAACGCTCCTCAGTTCCAATCATCACGGAACCGGTTCACTCGAATGAAACAGCGCCGAGGTTGGTCTCGTTCGCATCAGGGCGTAGCAACTCACTACCGACAACATGGATCGTTGAGCAAACCGGCTCAGCGATCCTTTCGCAAGGTCCTGATCGGTGCGGGTGTCCTACATGCATGGCCTTCGAAACCGCCGTGACTATGGCAGGTGAAACCGAGCAAAGCGACATGTACTTATTCCAAGCACCCTTGGAAGACCGGGACGATGCGGCACTCCGCGACCTATTTTTCTCGGGATTCGATGGGAACTAAGCCCTCGGAACTAAGCACAACGAGACAAACGTGAAAACGAAGAAAGCTCGGCATTATCGCCGAGCTTTCATTATTTAGGTCTATGTGCCGTTTAATCCAGGCGACGTTTAGTCCAGCCGCCATTTGATCCCAGCTCCCGTCGCTGGGTCCCCAACGGATGGACTACTCGCGAGGACGAATGGCACCGGTCAGACCACTGTAATCGACGCGGTCATCGTTGTGCCACAGAGGTTGCCCCAATTCGACGCGGCGGCGAAGAACCTCGATCTTCTCCTGCGATCCCGCAGGAGCATCAGTCGGTAGAAATCGATTATCTACCACCGGATCGAAATCCTCGTCGTGCCCATACTTGAGGATGGCTTCGAAAACGTTCTTGCACAAACTGCTCATTCGGTCAAAACCCCTATTGGAAGACGTAAAAACGCTTCAATGAAAACTCATTAAAATTTCACTCCTTCGGATTATTTGTAACCGGGGACTAAAGTCAAGGAAAAAGAAATGCCAAAGCTGGGTACTTTTTGCCACACTCGGCGAATTGAGGCCTGGGGAACTCTTGACGCTTCGGTAAGAAACGATATGCGATGCTTGGGCAAGGTGGAAATCGCCCCTTGAATCCCGAATCTAGGGGAAACCAATAGCCTTAAATAACTCTCTCGCGTGTTCACCGGTGAAAAAGGCTGTTCTTGCGAGATCCCCGTACCGGGTCGTAAAAAATTCCTTCTTTTTGCGGTGCAGGACTACAGGTACTTGGCGATCGGTCCACCGCGAGCGGCTAGCGCATCGATTCGACGATTGACCTCAGGGGATTCCAGCAGCGGCGGCGCGTGATGAGGCTTGATCCTCGCATCGAGCACGATCGGACCAACACAACTCCAATGCTTGCTCTGAACCGTTTCTCCGACGCCCCGAATATCGGTTGCAGGATTGCTACGGGTAAATGCCACCCACAGGAAGTTGTTAACCGAGCGGCTGGTGAACGCCGAGTCATCGACGAGAACAACCCAAGGAATCGAATCCATCCAGTGGGTTCGCGTTTTGCCCGCCGATGGACTCTCTGCCGATGGACTATCTACGTGCGATACACGTTGCCGCGTCCAGTGCTCCAGGAGCGAATCGATCGGCGCTCCCTGTTTGGCTTGAATGGCCAGCACTCCTCGCATGCATAATTTGGGGGAATGAAACCCGTCCGGAAGAGAGATCTGACTGGGGCATTCTGTGGCCAAAACTCGCTTCGGGGGGCCGCTGGCGGCGATTACAAGCTTAGACCCCTGGTTGAAACCTTCTCCGCTGTAATCCAAGGTATCGATGGTGGTTTTGGTCTGAAAATGAAGATCCGAACCGAAATCGATGCGTTCCAATACCCACGCGAAGAAGCTTTCGATGTCGTAAAGATCCAACTCCGGGGATTCATTTCCGTCCGCGATCATCAGGTATTTCGCCAAAGACATTTGACCTTGGCCCAAAATCGCGTTGGCTTGAGTCAGCAGTTCTTGGGGGCGCCCCGGTTTTGCATAGGGCGTGTACCGCTCGCTACCGATCGCCAGCAGGAGCGGGTGGACTCCTGCTGCGTCAACAGCGTGTACACCCCGAACCCCAGGTAGAACCGACGGGATGATCGGACCGGTAAGTTCGTGGATCAACTCTCCAAAGGTTGTGTCCTCTTGCGGGGGACGGCCCACCACCGTGAATGGCCAAATCGCTCCGGGCCGGTGGGAGACATGCGTCACCCGCATCCACGGAAACGGGTGCTGTTTGGCATAGTACCCCAAATGATCACCGAAAGGACCTTCAGGCTTCAAGCCGCTAGGGTCCACAATACCGCTGATCGAAAAATCAGCATCGGCATAGATCGGCGCGTGACCAGGGCCGAGAATCATCGGTATGCGGTAGCCAGCCATCGCCCCGGCGAATGTAAGCTCGCCGACCCCCTCGGGGAGCGGCATCACCGCCGCAAGGGTCATCGCCGGTGAGCCTCCAACGGTCACCGATACGCGAAATGGCTCTCCGGCTGAGAGGGCCGCTCGGTGATGAACACCGATTCCGCGGTGCAACTGGTAATGAAGCCCGATTTCACTGTCGTGGGCGTATTGGTTACCGGCGAGCTGCACTCGATACATTCCAAGATTGCAGCCGACGAGGCGTTGGGACCCAAGGCGTTGAGATCGGCTGGCGGCCGGATCTATCGGACCTTCGCTGAGGACTTGCGGAAGGGTCACAAACGGGCCGCCATCGTCCGGCCAGGAAACGACCTGTGGAAGCTGCGACAACGGAACGAGATGCTTCTGAACGGGTCCAGAGCCGACCGGCCGAGGCAACATGGTCCACGCGGTCCACGGAGCGCTCGTATAACGAAATGGCTTGCGAAAAAAAGCCGTAGGATCGATCTTCAGTTCGATCGCTCTCCTCACCCGATCGATGGTTGTCCGAAACAAAAAACGGGCTTGATCGAGCGAACCGAATAGGTTGCTGACCATCGGAAAAGAGCAGTCTTGAGGGTTGGTAAACAGCACCGCAGGTCCGCCGCGGGCATAAACGCGCCTCTGCACTTCCGCGATCTCGAGTCGCGGAGAGAGCGATTCTGTGACTTCGATCAAACGGCCATGCCGCTTCAAGTCATCGACGACTTCGCGGGTGCTTCGATAACGCATACGCAGGTACCGACCTCGTTAGCCCAACTCAAAAACGTTAAAGATGTTGGGCTACCCGCACTCTTGGCGAATCCGCAACGGATCCGCGGAAAGACTCGTCTCTATTGCGCGAACGAGAACAAAACCCCGATCGCGAAAAAGTCTCCAATCAAACAGGGAGCCCAGCTTACGCGGCAACGATGTCCCGCATTTTGGGTTCGAGGTAGGTCACCGTTGAACCCATGCTGGCCAAGTGGCCGTAATCTTCCTCGGGAATCTGCACGCGGTGTCGCTTTCGCAACTCCATCACGATGTCGAGAAAGTCCATGCTGTCGAGTTCGAGTTGTTCTCGGAATGACTTGCTATCATCCAGTCCAGACAAATCTTCGTCGGGTGCAATGTCACTCAGAATGTCTAGGATCTCATCCCGGATTTCTGCAGATGTCATGGAATTACGTTACTCCCAAGTGAAATCCAGCGGCGCGTCAGCCCCGCTGCGAACCAATTTTACGGAAATGAAAAAACCAGTACCCGAGGGTACTTTGCCCACCAGCTACCTCGAGGATGATTAAAACCGCCTCACGATCAAGACCGAATTTATCCCGAGCATGCCAAAGGAATTGTTGAGGATGTAGTCGACGCGATCAAGCTCTTGAGGCTGATTTATTACCAACCCGTCGAGCGCGCACTTCGGGTCTAAATTGTCCACATTTATCGTGGCATGGCAAACCCTGTCCTGGAAAGCGGGCAAATTGCCAGCCAATTCGATCGCCCCCGCCGCCCCCATCGTATGACCAATAAAACTCTTGGTATTGTTGAACCGAACCCCCTTGCACCCCTCAAAAACTTCCCGCAGGGCCTCGCACTCCTGATTATCTCCGCTGGTGGTGCCGGTCGCATGGGTGCTAACAATTTGGATCTGATCCTCGTTTAGCTTACCCCGCTTCAAGGCCAAACGAACGCATTGGGCCTGGCGTTCTGGATTGGGAAGCACGAAATCGGTAGCGTCGGTGTTGATGGCATAGGAGACGATTTCGGCCAAAACCGTCGCGCCTCGAGCTTTGGCATCCGAGAGCCGCTCGAGGATGTACAAGCAGCCACCTTCGGCGACCACGATCCCATTGCGGTCGGTATCAAACGGCCTCGAGGCCTTCGTCGGATCCGCATTGGAAGCGAGGGCCCCCTGAGATTTGAACGAAGCAAAGATCCCAAACGTGTGGATGCTTTCTGATACGCCTCCTGCGATGGCGATATCGCATTCATGCAATCGGAGCATCTGCACGCCTTGGATTATCCCTGCGTTCCCCGCCGCACACGCAGCACCAATCGTGTAATGAGGGCCAGTAATCCCGAGGTTCAACGCGATTTCACCTGCCGGGTTGTTAGCGACCGTGCGAGGATTGTGGTGGTGGGACCAATAGGTCGTATCGTATTCGTATTGCTTGATGGAGTAGATTTCGTTTTCGGTCTCAACATTCCCATGCTCGGTGATACCGACATAAATCCCAACACGCGACTTGTCGACGTTGGCCCATTCGAGCCCACTCCTGGCGATGGCTTCGCTGGCCGACCAGATCCCAACGGTGCCGGCGCGGGTACCGCGCCGCATGTCCCTTCGGCTCTGATACTTGACCGCCTCAAACTCACAAACCCCCGCATGCGTATCGCCGACGTAACGGATGTTGTAGTTCTTAACCCCACTTCGCCCCGCCAACAGCGACTCGCGATACAACTCGAGATTATGCCCATTGGGGCTGGTCAAACCAACCGAGGTCATGACGATCCGTTGATCGTCTGGTAGTTCGTGAGTGCAATCCCTAAGTGTCATTGGGCAGCTACGGCTCTCTTTGGAGAAATCGAAAAAGGTGTAACGAGGCTAGCTTGGAACCTTGGAATTTGCAAGCGTCACCCTATACAGCATTACGGTTTGCAAGCGTTTCGCCTAATGGCCGAACAAACTCGACACCAGCCAGTGCTGCAGGAAGTAAACCGCAATTCCTGCAAAGTAGCCAGCCAGCGCCAACGGAGCGATCTTACGCAAGTACCAGAAAAAGTCGATTCGCTCGAGCCCCATCGCAGCCACGCCCGCAGCGGAACCGATGATCAAACAACTTCCGCCGGTACCACCGCAATACGCCAAAAGCATCCAAAAAGGATCGTTCATGCCATTGGTGGCTGAGTACATCTCGATCCCCGCAGCGACCAAGGGCACGTTGTCCACGACCGCCGATACCAGACCGATAATGATTGCGATCACCGATTGATTTTGAATCGTTGCTTGCAGTTTTTCCGCTAGCCCCGTCAACACACCCATCGACCCAAGAGCACCGACGGCCAGCAGGATTCCTAGAAAAAACAAGACGCTCGACATGTCGATCCTGCGAAGTGCTGCCAACACCCCGGTGCTGCTTTTCGTCTTTTCGTCCATCGTATGCGACACCAGTTCGGAGACGAGCCAAAGCAGACCCAAACTTAGCATCATCCCCATGAACGGTGGAAGATGGGTGTAGGTCTTGAAGATGGGAACACTCAGCAATCCGGCGATTCCCAGAAACAGGAAAAGCGCTCGATGCCAACCTTCGATGCTCTTGTCATCCCCCTCGTCACTTTGATCCTTGGGTGGTTCGATTTCCCCTTTGAGTGTCGGCGATATCAATAGCAGCGGCACGAGCAAACATGCCACGCTCGCCAAAAACAGATCCCGGATTACCTCCCACTCACCGATCTTATGCTTCATCCATATCATCGTCGTTGTAACGTCCCCGATGACCGTCCACGCCCCACCGGCATTCGCAGCGATGACGACAATACCGACGTAAACCAATCGCAATTGCTGATCGCTAATTAGCTTCCGAAGGACGGAAATCATCACGATGGTGGTCGTCAAGTTATCGAGGACCGACGAAAGCAAGAAGGCGATCCATCCAATAATCCACAACAATGCAACCTTGTTCTTCGCGCGGATGAATCGCGTGATCAGCGAAAAGCCTTCATGCGCAT
Organism: Pirellula sp.; assembly: GCA_046318275.1. Taxonomy (GTDB): domain Bacteria; phylum Planctomycetota; class Planctomycetia; order Pirellulales; family Pirellulaceae; genus JBKCUI01. The sequence goes on from JBKCUW010000104.1 coordinate 25,212, forward strand.
CGACCAATTCGACAATGGTCATCGCCCCGATCAGAAAAAAGAGGATCCCGGCAGTCTCGGCGAAGCCATGGGTCAACTGGCCATCCACAAGAAACTGGAGTTTTGGATCGAGACCACCCGCCTCTTCGACGGCAACCTCGCCGGCATGGTGGGAATTGTGCCAGGTTCCAAATGCACCTTCGGGGACCAAAGCACTGTAGTTCACCGCGTAGAGAGTCCAGCAAAGCACCCCGGTCAAGATCGCTGAGGCTGCCTTGTTGATGTGGATTTGATGCTCGAGTGCGATCGCCAAATACCCAACTACGAAAATGACGACAATGGTGGTAAGCATAAGATTTCTTAGTCAGCGGAAACGATGGAAAAGGGGTTGTTGAACGCTGGGCCTACTGGACGCTGGGCCTACTGGACGCTGGAACCGTTGAACAATGGGCAACTCGCTACAAACTCGCTGTTTTCATAGCCGGGTGGCATGGTAGTCTATTCGATCCACGGATCCAACTCTAGAGAAGTACCCCATTTGCCGCGCCGCTGACCTTGAACGGCACCCATTACCCGGATAAGCCACCATGCCAAAGCCCAATTCATCCCTTCTGTGGAAACCCAAGAACAGCGATGTTGCTACGTCGAACATGACGCGATTCGCGGGTGTTGTCACCGACAAGATTAACGGCTTGGAGATTCGAGGATCGGATTGGTCGAGCACCTATCGCGCGATCCATGATTGGAGTGTGCGAGTTCCCGACCTGTTCTGGAAAGAGATCTGGGATTTCTGCGGTGTCATCGGGGAACCAGGAAGCTCGATTCTCAGAAAAGGGGAATCGATGCTGGATTGGGAATGGTTTGGCGACTTTCGGCTCAATTACGCCGAGAACATGCTGAAACCAGACCGCATGCATGACCCGAATTTTGCAAACCAAGTTGCTTTGATCGATGTCCGAGAAACAGGGCAAACCGAACGCTGGACAAGACAGGAACTCCTTCGCGACGTCATCGCGCTCGCCGGGTTCTTTCGATCCCAGGGGATTTGCCCCGGAGATCGCATCGCCGCTGTCGTACCCAACTCCGGGCCGAGCATCATCGCTTATCTGGCGTGCTCCGCCATCGGCGCAATCTGGTCTTCGTGCTCACCCGATTTCGGCATCGAGGCCATCCGCGCCCGGTTCCGACAAATCCAGCCCAAACTCTTAGTCACTGTCGCCGAGACTACCTACAACGGCAAGCCGATCCGTCCTCTGGAGCGAGTGATCCAGTTGGTCGACGAACTTCCAAGTGTGGAAACGGTACTGGTGCATGGCATGGCCAAGAGCGCGGATTCCACCATCGCCAACGCTGACGGTCGGAACGTTGCCATGAAAAGGTCTCCGTTGTACTTGGACTGGGTGCATGCCATGACGGCATCCGATGCCGGGTTTCGCACGCCGAGGTCGCACGATGACGCATTTCACTGGGAACGATTTCCATTTAACCATCCCCTTTGCATTCTTTATTCCTCGGGCACCACGGGCGCTCCCAAGTGCATCGTGCACGGCGCGGGTGGAACGTTGCTTCAGCACCTTAAAGAGCATCAACTCCACAGCAATATTCGCCCGGGAGATGCCATGCTCTACTACACCACAGCGGGCTGGATGATGTGGAACTGGCTCATCTCCGCCTTGGGATCCGAAGCGACGATCGTCGCCTATGATGGTTCTCCTGTTTTCCCAGATGAGAAGCATCTTTGGGAATTGTGTGGCTCACTCGGGCTAACGCATTTCGGCGCTAGCGCCAGATACTATGCGATGCTGGACAAATCGGGCTTGGAACCAAAGTCTATTTCAAACCTTGAGCGTTTGCGATGTGTGCTTTCAACAGGATCCCCCTTGCTGCCCGAGACCTTCGACTGGGCTTACAAAGCCATTGGTGAGGACATCAACCTCGCCTCCATCTCAGGTGGCACCGACATCGTCTCGTGCTTCGTCCTCGGAAATCCAAACCTCCCGGTCATGCGAGGGGAAATCCAATGCAAAGGTCTCGGGATGGATGTTCAAGTACTCGATGCATCAGGCCGCACCTTGATCGGTGAACCAGGAGAGCTCTGTTGTGGCACTCCCTTCCCATCAATGCCGATCGGCTTCTGGAATGATCCAGACAAAAAACTATTTCAAAACGCTTATTTTGAAAAGTTCCCGGGCTTTTGGTGCCATGGGGATTGGGCCATAGAAACCGAACGAGGCACCTTTGTGATTTATGGTCGTTCCGACGCAACGCTCAATCCGGGTGGAGTGCGTATAGGGACCGCCGAAATCTATCAGCAACTAGAAAGCTTCCCGCAGATTGCGGAATCGATCGCCACTGCCCTCAAGGTCGAGGGCGACGAACAGATTGTTCTTTTCGTGAAATTGGCCGAGACAACAACGCTTTCTGACGAACTGGTGGATTCGATCCGCCTGAAACTGCGGACTCAATGTTCACCGCGTCACGTTCCAAAACACATTGCCGCCGCACCTGATTTACCCCGAACCATCAGCGGCAAACTGTCAGAGATCGCGGTTCGAAATGCAATCTCAGGCGTTGCGCTCGGAAATGTCGAAGCATTAGCCAATCCAGAGTCGCTGACATTCTTCAAAGCCTGGAGACCCAGCTAATCCGCGGGGTTGAGCTCAATAGAGTTGAGAACGTCGGGGCTTCTGGTTCACGACCGCAACAACTACGCAACAACTACGCAACAACTAATCGCCACTGAGAACGGAACTCGTTTGAAAAATTGCGATAGGACGATTGGTTTTCGCGCAAACATGCGAGCTTCTCAAGTAAGAACGCTGAATCATCAAACAGAGTTCGACGAGATCCTCGATCAATGGCATGAGCGAATCCCAGTCAGCGATCGCCTTGCGTTCTGCTTCCGCGTTGAGTTCGTGAATCAATACCGCCATCGCAGGCATATCGATCGATTTCGCCAGTTGCGATAGCGATTGCAACCGCGACTTGAGGGTATTCGGATTTCTCGCATGGAAGCTATTGAGCACCCGCTCGAGTTGATACCCCAGCATGACCGCTTGCTTGTCTTCGATCATCGACTCATCCGTCAATCCATAAGGTCTCCATCCCAGCGGTGATGCGATGAATCGTTCTACAAGTTCTGGATCGAGTTCGCGACCGGCCATCTCCCGCATGACCACAAGTGCAGAATCATGATCGAGTGGCGATGCATTGAGCTCGGATGTCAATTCATCATAAGCGTTTACGACGGCTAGGATACGAGCACCCAATGGTATCTCAGACGATTGCAAGTTGAACTCGGAGGCACTTTGGAAAGCCAACCATTGGAACTGGAGTATTTCGATCAACTCCTTCGAGTGGAGAGCAGCCTTGGTGATCTCCAATCCCATACGATTTCGTTCCGACATCTGCTTCAACTGGTCGTCGCTCCAGCCCCGGGAATGACCCAGTGACGATTGCGCTGATTGCTGCCCGATGATTCCGACATCGTGGAGCAAGCATGCGATTTCCAAGACGTAGAGACTTTCGACATCCATCAAGCCGCGTCCGAGATTGACTGCCATTTCGGCGACACGGTGGGAGTGCGCGGCGACGCGTGGGTCGCAATGCCCGATGGCTGCACTGAGCGCCACAACAGCATGGTACGAAATCGGATGGTCCTCGATGTCCGTCTGGGCAAGCTTGTCTTCTTTCTTGCGTTCGGCCTCCTCGGCGTCGCGTTCCAATTGCTCAGACCAGCAACGGACTGCATTCCGACCACCATGCTTGGCCGCATACAACCCTTTATCGGATTGCTCGATGAGTGACTGAAGGGACTTGGCTCCGAAAATACTGCTCGAAACGCCGATACTCGCAGTAACATGGTACGGCGTCTCCAGCCGCGCCTGGATGCCTGCCCGGATTTTTTCCGCCATCTCTATACCCTCATCGAGGGTCGCTCGCTCCATGGCTACGCAGAACTCCTCGCCACCATAACGGGCCACAACGCCTCGCTTATCGACGATGTCCTGGACGATACGCACTACATCCTTCAGTACCGCATCTCCCGTTGCGTGACCATGCTGGTCGTTGAGCTTCTTGAAATGGTCCACGTCCATCATGATCGTGACCAAGCCGAAATCGCCATCGTTGCGCGTGGTCCAGATAGCTTCGACCTTTTCGAACAAAGCTCTGCGGTTGTAGGCGCCAGTCAAACCATCGCGACTAGCCAACTCATGCAGAACTTCGTTTTGCCGTCGAATCTGCTCTTGGGATGCCTCCAGCGCATTGAGCGTCTGTACCAATTCCTTCCGCTGCGTCTCCATCAGGGTAATGTTTTCAAAGCTGATGAGCGCGCCCGACAACTCGTCTTTCGCATCGAGCACAGGGGTCGCATTGACCATGAAGGACAATTCCGCACCTGGCTTTAATGCCAAGTTGATCTTCGCAGCAGTGACTTGCTCGCACTCACGGATCGCAAAATCCCAAGGCCAATCACCCGTGCTATCGCTTTTCCATGGCAAATCAGCGAGAGCCGATCCCGCAAGTTCCTCGGCAGGCTTGCCGACGCACTCCGCAAAAGATTCGTTGGCCAAAAGTATCTTGCCCTGCTTGTCCAGAATTACCACACCCCCAACGATTGTATCGAGTGTGTTGCGGACGCGCTTGGGAACGGCGTTCTTAGTATCGATTCCCTTCATCAGCCGACCAAGGAATATCGAGAAACTGCCGAAATTCAAGATAAATCCGATTCCGATCAAAAGACCCCATCGAATCCATGGCGCATAGCTCTTGGAGACCTTAGGGTCAAAAGCGATCTCAAGCTCTGCCCACGTGCGACCATCACGGTTCAGCGGCACTCGCATCTGATCGATCGTCGCCGCATCGTCCGGCTTCAATGTCCAATAACTCGAATGGTCAGGACTGCAGTAGAGATTAATTCCGTCGTATCGCACAACCCGAACGCTTCTCAAGTCATCGACTTGGATAACCATAGAACGACAGGCTCGCTGCAAACTCACTTCGTCTTTAGTCGACAGAAAATGAGATACCGACGTCGCGAGTTTTTGGCATACCAACTGCCGCTCCTGAAGCACCGTCGAATTGTCGATATGCAACATCCCCAACATATTGGCAGCCAACATCGGCCCGAACGACATAGTCGCCAGGATGATTGCCATACGTATGGAGGCTCGGAAACGGTGCATAGTAAAACGGTGTGCCGACTCAGGAGGAACTGTCTTTTGCGTCCCCATTTCAGAATCGTCACCCCACCTTAGCGTGGTTCATGAATCTGAAAACCAGGAACGGACCTCGATTGTAGTTTTCGTAATCTGGGTCACCGTACTGTTGCTCAAAGAAGCTGTCGCGGGGAATCGAGATCGGCTTAGCTGCAATACAGAACCCAATTCGATGGAAGGCTGTTACGTTGGTAACAGCTGTAGCGATTATTCCCCATATCGTTCTGTCGCACAGCTTGGGCGAACTGGGAAACACACGCGTCACACCAACTTGCCATATCCCCCTGCTAGACAATTTATGCCGACAAGGCCGACTTTGCCGACTTTGCCTAGGAATCGTATAGAAACGATTTCGCTTTGCCAGCATTATCGAATGATCGCGCTGTATGCAATACGCCATCAATTGATGTTGCTTTAAAGATCGATAAGCAGAGTTGAGTAGCTTCGCGGGATAGGCCCGAACTGTCGGACGCGAATTGCTCCTCGTTTTGCTTCGCGACATGGAGGTCGTGGGTATGGAAAACTGCAGGATGCGAATAAAGCTTGATAGCTGGTTGGTGGTCAACACCGTCCCAGCGATCGTGTTGAGCTGCGCCCTGCAGGCTTTTGGGCAATCGCCGATCGCGTACGACAAATCCTCCCGACAAACGGTTGGGCCCACCTCTCCTGCTAGCACCGCGGTTGGTAAAGACGATGCCGTCCGGATGGATATGCGTCCGACAACCATGTTGCCACCACGGACCATTGGAGCAAAAACGCCATCCACTTCTGCTCAGGTTCAAAAGGCCCCCGCGTCAACATCTTCGCCAGCGGCCCCAACTCCCGTTAAGCCTATGGCGATCGGTCCGATTTCTTCCGGGCCAGCCAAACCGATCACTGGACCACTTCCAGCTCGATCGCCACAAAGCCCACGAACCAACATGCCGACGATGCTTCCACCGTCGAATCGCATGCAAGTGACGGTAGGTGGGGCGACTCGCACAATTCCAACTTCGGGTTCGACACAAATTCCTAACCTGCTCCCGCCAGGAACACCGGACAACAGCGGCAACGTCACCACTGCCGCTGAACCAACACTGACCGCCGAAAACCCCGCCGATGGATCGCCGATTCCAGAACGGGAGCTAAAGCAACCCGAAGCGCCGCAATTTGATAAGCCAAATTCAGGATCGAATGCGTCAACCAAAGAGTTACCCGGCCAGCAGAATCCGACGGATCTAGGAGTTCCCAAGACCTACGAACTTCCAAAGGGGATCCAAGGCGTCGAAGAACTTCTCGGCGGAGGTGCGTCGTCCCGGAAATCTTCAGCGTATGGCGAAACCCGCTCCCAAGACCCATCGATGCCGAGGCCCCAATTCCCCGTTTCGATCCAAGGGCTACCTGGTGGGGAGTCTGCTGGTCCATCGAGCGATGCGAACTACGTCACTCCAACATTCGGTGACGGTACAGCCAATCCGCAGCCTCCGCCGCGAGCGGACGATATCCCAAAGGATCTCGATGAAACCAAGTTCCCGGATTACCCGGCGATCAACCAGAAGAACTTCCCCCAGTTTCCGGTCCAGTCAGAGTTTCAATCGGACGGAACAGCACGCTCGAGTTCCTTGTTAAACGCTCTTCTTCCCTCGGATCAGCTACAACGGACTATTGAAGATGCGAGCGGCAGAAGGGACTCGATCAGTTCGTTGCCCGAACCCAACCGAGGTTCCGTACCTAAACAGCTATCCGGGAACCCATGGTGGTACGATTTCACCAAGCAGCCTCTTTTGGTGAGGGACCAACCACAAACGGCTTACTTTGTCGACTTGGATCAGTTGATCGGGTTGTCGTTGCAATTCTCCCCAAAAGTCCAAGCGATCCTCAGCGTGCCTAAGATTGCACGGTCCGAAATAGGAATCGCGCAAGCGGAATTGGACCCACGAGGCTTCGCTCAAAGTCGATTCCACAACAACTCGGATCCTGTTGGAAACACGTTGACGACGGGTGGTCCTCCGCGATTAGAGGACACAGGCTGGGAAAGTTTTGCTGGAGTTCGGGACAAGATGGCGACGGGGGGCCGCGTTGAGTGGTCTCAAGCGTTGAATACGCGCAACAGCAACTCGCTCTTCTTCCAACCCACCCAACAAGCCGAAGCCAAGTACACGTTGAACTTTATTCAGCCTATGGCTCGTGGATCGGGAGTTTATTACAACACTGCAGCCATTCGAATCGCGGGCCTCCGAACCAATGCAACGCTCGGATCTGCCAACCGCCAGCTCCAAGAACATGCGATGGATATCATCCGCGAGTACTACGAACTACTGCTAAATCGGTGCTTGCTGTCGCAATCCCTCAACGGCCAAAACCGCCTATACCAGATCCATGAAAAACTCAGATCACGAGTAGACATCGACCTGGACAAATCCCAATTGAGCCGTAGCTTGGCTGCGATCGCCAAACTGCAGGAGCAAATAGCTACGCTGCGAGGTAACATACGCTCCAACCAAGCTCGCTTGCGAGAATTGGTAAACTCGCCATTGATCAAAAGCCCTGACTGCCGTGAGTTGATACCGACAACCATGCCGATCTCGATGCTGGTCGAGGTTGATTTGGAAAGCGAAATGATCGGTGCTTTACAACTCCGCGGAGACGTCGTGGAGATCCAGAACCGAATCGAAGTCGCTCGTGTCGAAAGAAACATTGCTAAAAACGACCTGCGCCCCCAACTCGATGCAATCGCGGAGACATACGTCCGGGGATTGCAAGGCAACTACGATGTTGGCCGTGCTTGGACCAGCCAACTCGACACAGGTCGCCCGAGTTACTTCGCAGGAGCGGTCTATCAAAGCCCTTACGGAAACCGAGCTGCAAAATCGCAATTGCAGGGCCGCACCGCAGAATTGGCAAGGCTGATCTACGATTACGAAGAAACACTGAACGCTGCCCGCGCGGAACTCGAATCGGCAACCTACGACTCGGAGTCACTCTTCGAAGCGACAGATGCGGCTATCCAGTCGACGTTTGCAACGCAGGACGAAGTCGAGCATCAAATGGCAACATTCCTGTCAAACTTTGATGGACGCAAATCGGTCACGTCAATCCTCAGCGATTTGCTCGATGCCGAACAACGCTTGATCCAAGCTGAAAACAACTGGGTGACCAAACACATTCTTTACATGAAAGCGTTGTCACAGATCAAGTATGAGTCGGGTACGCTGTTGTCGATCATCGCCGAATAACGACCTGCACCACACGCGACTATCGCCCGAACGGAGCGGATACAGATTCAAAATGGGTAGAGCTGCTGAAGGGATTCCAGTCCGACAAATCGGCATTCCGCAATCAGCTCGTCGATGAACTCCTCAGTGGCGTTGTAAATCCACTCCAAACCTGTCGCAGATTGCCGGCCATACTCTCCCATAAAGCTTCCGAAGCCATCCCCCGCGTGTGACGCACTCGATGGGCGGGCTTGCTGCAAGGTCGCATCGACCCCAATCGCTCGAACTCCGGCAGAGAACCACTCTACGAGCTGCGACGGCCGAGTTGGTGGCGTCGTAATCAGTAACGAAAATCCCTTTCGCCCTGAATCTTGGATGGCGCGTGTCGCCGATGCAATCGCGGAATCAACGGGGTGGAGCTCGAGCGATTGCGACGTCAATAATCCACCGGTGATATGAGTAAGCAACATCACGTAGTCGAAACCGGCATCGATGACGTAGCGAATATCATCGTAAACAGAGCATGCTGCAATCGCGGCCCCGACCAAAACCCCCTGCTGATCGCTTGATTGCCGAAGCATTTCAACTCGCCTCGATAACTGATCGACGCTGGAAATATCGCACGGCATCTGAGGCACCCAATACTGTTTAGTAAGCCGCGATAGATTTCCAGAGTTGCGCGAACTGGATTCGGACATGCCTCGGAAAAATTGCAGCTCGATCTGCTCGGCATGCTGAAACGTCGCAGGCTGAAAGTATTCGTTAACGTATACCGGCACAATTTCAATCCCGGCAGAGAGGGACCGTGAGTCCGGCGTAGACGAATCATCATGGCTCCGGTAAGTGCTTACCCCCAACTCCCGACGCAGCCGCCCAAGGATTGCTGCGAGCTGCTCACTGCAGGCGTTATCCACCCCTTGCCGCAAAAAAATCGGACAGGGCCACGACAGACTGGATTCACCACTCGAAGCTTTGAGTACACAACTGCCATCGAACGTCTCACTAGCAAGAGTCAGATCCGCATCGAGCCGTTCGTAAAGAGGTCTAGGCCGCAATCGACGGGGTTTCGGTTCGTAATTGGTCATTGCTCGTATACCCGCCTTGTGTAACAGCCCAAGCCTCAGGAATCCAGCCGACGACGAAAGACACGAAACTCTTTGCCAGAAGGGGTCTTGATCCCCGCTTTCAACAACAACAACCCTAGCTTCAAGCGGTCCGGCTCCCGCAGTCGTTGTTCCTCGATATCCGGGCTGACGCTCACAGCATCTCCACGAAGGTAGATGGTACCACCTTGAAAACCCCTTCCGAGTTGCTCGCCGGCGTTCCCACCGATGATGATCGTCCCCTGCTGCATGCGATAACCGGCTTCTGCCCCAACATTCCCTCGCACGAAGATATCAGCACCGTTCAGGCAGATCCCCGCTCGCGCTCCAGCGCTCCCATACACGGCGACCAACCCTCCAACCGCCATCGAACCAAGGGAATCCATCACTGATCCCTTGATGACAACTTGTCCCGACCTCAGGGAATGGGCTGCGAACTCTCCTGCATCCCCATCGATGGTGACTTCGACGTTGTCTGCGCCGCAAAACGCGTAATCACCCACGGATCCAACAATGTCGATATGGTTGGGATGAATCACTCCAACGCCCACGAAGTGCTGAACTCCCTCCCCGATAACGCGTATTGCAACCGCGCTGGTGTCCGCGGCAGGCTCAACCTGTTGTGGAGATGACAACGCATCTGCAATGGCTTGCTGGAGCCGAGCACCACAGATCGAAGATAGGCTGAGTTCAACCGTTCCGTTCACTGCCAATCATTCCTAAGTGGATTTCTTACTCGTTTTCGTCGAGCCTTTTGAAGTTTTGGTACCGGCCTTTTTCGTAACCTTTTTCGCAACCTTTTTCGCCGCCGATTTTACGTCACCGTCCTCCCCCAACGCGTCCTCGTCGTTAGCGGGTTTCTTAGAGGTAGCTTTCTTGCTTGCGGTTTTCTTTGCTGCCGGTGTGGTTTTCTTAGCACTCCGCCCAGCCTTTTTCTTGCTTGGGCCAGCCGCAGCTCTTGCTTGCAACAAACTCACCGCCTGTTCAAAACTCAGCTCCTCGCCGGACATATCTTTCGGAAGCGACGCATTGGTCTCTCCGTCAGTTACATAGAGTCCATAGCGACCATCCCGCAACTCGATCGGCTTGCTGGTGACCGGTGACGGGTCGAACGTTTTTAACGGCGGAGCTGCAACGCCCCGCCCCCGCCCCCGCGCCGCCTTGGGTTGCGCTAAAATGGACAAGGCTTGTTCAAGAGTGATCTCGAGCAATTGATACTCGGGTCCGATAGAACGCGAGTCGGATCCATGCTTGATAAACGGACCGAATCGTCCTTGGGTCGCGATCACCGACTCCCCATCGTCGGGATGCGGACCGAGATCCCGCGGTAACGACAACAGCTTCACCGCCAAATCCACAGTTACATCCTCAACACTGACCCCTTTGGGCAACGACGCGTTCTTCTTTTCTTCGTCGTCGGCAGCACCCATCTGAACATAGGGACCAAATCGACCTTGTTTGATAAAGATCGGTTTATGAGTGGTGGGGTGAACCCCGAGCGGCTGCTCTCCCTTTTCTTGCTTCTCGAGCAGCGCGATCGCCGTCTCGAGGGTGAGTTCATCGGGAGGCATATCTTCCGGGATACTCGCGCGGCGGTCACCTCGTTCGACATAGGGTCCATAGCGACCGATACGGACGCAGACATTCGGCAAATCGGGATCGTTATTGGACTCCAGCGGATAGGAGCATGCGATGCGAGGATCGATTTCAGCGACCTTTTGCTCAAGCAATGGTTTGAGCCCAATCCCTCCCGGGGCCGCATCTCCGGGCGACAAATTATCTCCGAAGTAAAACTCTTGAAGGTAGGCTAGATTCTCGCGTTCGTTTCGACTGATCTCGTCGAGATAATCTTCCATTTCCGCAGTGAACTGGTAATCCACGAGCGAGGAGAAATGGTCTTCCATCAAACGGATGACGGCAAATGCGGTCCAACTCGGCACCAACGCATTCCCTTTTTTAAAGACATAGTCCCGTCGCAGAATCGTGTCGATGATCGCAGCATACGTACTAGGCCGACCGATACCTCGTTCTTCCAAGGCTTGCGTTAACGACGCTTCGGTAAATCGAGCGGGGGGTTGCGTGGTATGAGAAAGACTTTCTAGGGCATCAAGCAAAAGCTTCTCTTGAAGCTTGACCGATGGCAGGAGCTTTTCTTTCTCTGCCAATTCCGCTGCAGGGTCGTCGCTACCCTCAACATAGGCACGCAAGAAACCTTCGAACTCAATCGATGTTCCGGTCGCTTGGAATACAGCATCTCCCGCTTGGATCGTCATCACAACGCGACGTTTTCTCGCATCTGCCATCTGCGAGGCAATGGTTCTCTTCCAGATCAATTCAAACAAGCGGAATTGATCGTAATTGAGTTCGCCTCGCAGCGCCTCCGGAAGTTGAAACGGATGACCGGCTGGGCGAATCGCTTCGTGAGCCTCCTGCGCATTTTTGACTTTGGTCGCATACGTACGTTCGCTGGCGTACAGGAACTCGGGACCATACTGGGATCGGACCAATTCGCGAGCTGCTCCGACAGCCTCTTTTGAGAGGGTCGTTGAGTCGGTACGCATGTAGGTGATGTAGCCGTTTTCGTACAAACTTTGCGCGACCCGCATCGTGTCTCGAGCGGTCATCCCCAACTTGCGGTTGGACTCCTGTTGAAGCGTGCTCGTGGTGAACGGAGGCTTGGGCCGCTCTGTGTATGGCTTGACTTCGACATTGTTGACCACGAAATCCGATTTCATGAGCCGTTGCTTCAGCTCCTGTGCACTCTTATCGTCGAGCAACAAGAGGTTTGGATCCTTGAGCTTTCCTGTCAACGGATCGAAATCTTTCCCCGAGGGGATGCGCCTTCCTCCCACACTGACGAGCATCGCTTGGAATCGCTCGCGCCCCGCCGTCTCCAGGTGGGCTTCGAGATCAAAATACGTAGCGCTTCGGAATGCCATCCGATCCCGTTCCCGCTCCACGATCAAGCGGACGGCGACGCTCTGAACCCGACCAGCGGAAAGACCCGGACGGACTTTTTTCCAGAGCAACGGCGAAACGTCATAGCCATAAAGTCGATCCAAAATTCGGCGGGTCTCTTGGGCTTTGACCAACCCCTCATCGATCTGACGAGTCGATTGGAGCGCCCCCTGAATCGCCTCTTTGGTGATCTCGTGGAAAACCATCCGATGGACCGGCACCTTGGGCTTGAGCACCTCCCTCAGGTGCCAGGAAATCGCCTCTCCCTCCCGGTCCTCGTCCGTCGCCAAATACAAATCCTTGGCTTCTTTGAGCGCCGATTTCAAAAAGTTTACGTGCTTCTTTTTGTCGGCCGGGACAATATATAGGGGCTCAAAGCCCTCATCGACATTGACCCCGAGCGAGGCCCAAGGCTGCGTTTTGAACTCGGCCGGCACCTCCTTTGCCCCCCCCGGCAGGTCGCGGATGTGCCCAATCGAAGCCTCGACTTGGTATCCGGCCCCAAGGAATTTTGAAATCGTCTTAGCTTTTGCTGGCGATTCGACGATGACGAGGGACTTTTTTTGGCTCATTTGGTTCTAGGGTTTCTTTGGGAGGGCAAACTCAGGCAACGCCTTGAATCGCTTTGTGATCGGAAGGTTGCCATTCTGTCAAGTCCCCCTGGGTTGGCAAATTCCGCCCCAACACTGAGATTGCATGGGTTTGAGGAAACCCTACAATCCACGGATTGCTAAGCATTTATGGCTTTCCGCCTCTCGAATCGCAGCGACTCAAGGAACGTTTTTTCATGGCCAGCCCGTTTTCGATTTTTCGCAAGAACCAGCGTCTTTGGATGGCAGGAGCCGTCTTGATTGCGATCCTATCCTTCGTGGTCGCACCGATGCTCCAGTCCTTCTCGGGTTACGGCGCAACCGCAGGCCGAAATCGGGATGCCAAAGCGATCGCGGCATCCTGGGCCGGCGGTTCAATCACTCGCGAACAACTCGACACCGAACTCACTCAGTTAGCTATCGCCAACACGTTCCTGCGAAAACTCGCCGTGGATGTGCGAGACAAAGGTGGCTTCCCGCAAGTCCCAGAAGTGCGACCTGATTTTTCCGTCGTCGGAATCTCTCAAGACACACGCGATCCGTCGATCATCGTGCAGCGCAAATTGTTGGTCGCCGAAGCCAACCGGCTCGGCATTCATTTTGACGATCAATCGGTCAAGCGATTCTTGCAAAAGTTCGTCGATGGCAAATTGTCGGGAGATCAAATCCAAAAAGCTCTCCGTGAAGTTTCTGGCGGGCGGATGAACCTGATGGATTTCAATCGCTTGATGCGCGAGGAACTCACCAAGAACGCACTCCTCCGAGTCGCAAACGTCTCCGAACGCTTCGAGGAACGGGTCAACTCCCAAGGACTACCGACCACCGTCCTAGCCCCGCCGAGCAAAAACTGGCAGTACTTCCAACGCTTCAATAAGACCGCTTCGATCGAAGCATTCCCGGTCTTCGTGAAGGATTTTGAAACGCAAGTAACCGCAAAGCCCAGCGATCGCGAACTTCGTGCCTTGTTTGAAAAAGGAAAAAGCCTCACTCGCATCGATGTTCCTATTCAAACCGAACCTGCATTCATGACCCCTCAGATGGCAGACTTCCAGGTCATCGCCTGCGACGTGGACAAGATCATCACCGAGGAAATGGCCAAAATCCCCGAAGAGGTTCTTCGCTCCGAATACGAACGTCGCGTCAAGGAAAACCAATACCGAGTCCCGGACACCACGAAACCTGCAGACACGCCAGCCACACCCGACACACCCACCACCGATTCTCCCTCCGAGAACGGTGCACCCTCGGAAAACACGGACGCCAAAAACACGGATGCCAAACCTGCACCAGAACAACCGGCTGGCTTGCCCCCAACCCTCGAGAATCCTTCCGATGCTCCTGCGGATGGCGTTAAACCACAAGCGCTCGTACCGAACAATCCTAGCTCGAGCGTGAAGCTGGTCAGCTATCAAGATCCAGCCGAACCCCAAACACCACCCACCACCGAAACGCAGCCCGCTACCGAAACGAAACCGGTTGCCGAGCCGCAACCTGAAACCACAGCAAATACGTCGCCAACAGCGACCGATGCGCCAACCTTGACCATCCAAGACTCTGCACCCGCAGATGCCAATGGTGCCCTGCCACCGACAGCCTCTCCTGCCGATAGCACGCCGATGCGTACACAAACCTTTGAAGAAGTTCGCGAAGCCATCGCGCGCGAATCCGCTGCCGGACAAGCCTTTAAAGTTTTGGAACAACGCATTTCCGAAATCCGCGACCAAATGGAAATCTATTCGGTCAATCGACGGGCATACGAGCGAGCGGTCGCCGAAAAGGACCGCTCGGTTGCAGAACCCGAACAACTGAACTTGCAAGAAATCGCCGATAAGTACGGTTTCCAATACAGCCAAACCGGCTTGGTCGATATCCGCACCGCCAGCACTTTTCCCATCGGCAGGTCGCGCGTCGCTCGCGGAATCCGAATGCAACCTTTCGAGTTCATCCAACTGATCGGCGTCGAGCCCGATCCTTACGACAGCGAGAACATTGGCAATCTCTATGTTCCATTGATCAGTTCGTCGATGTTGACCCGATTCCTGTTTTGGAAAGTCGACCAAAAATCCGCATCGACTCCGTCGTATGAAAGCGCAAAAGAAGCTGTCGAAACCGTCTGGCAGACGCAACGAGCCGCGGAACTGGCCGAAGCCAAAGCGAAAGAATTGGCGTCTCGCGTCGGCGCCTCCTCACTGACTGAGTCGCTCGATTCCGAGTCCGATCGCGCGCTGGTTGTTCGCCCCACTCCATTCACATGGCTTAATGCCATGTTCGCAAACTTCGATATCCAATTGAGCAATGTCGACGGCCTGAAACCCATCGGCAATGACTTCATGGAGAAAGTATTCGCAACCGCACCTGGAGAAACCACCGTCGTTGCAGACCTAGCGAAAGAGGTTTACTACGTGATCAAAGTCAACGGTTTCGCGCCGAACGAAGATGATCTGCTGGCTCGCTTCTCAACCGCCCCGAATACAACCGGGGTCCAAAACGCCGCTAACCTAGAATCTGCCCGAACGCTGCCGGCGTGGTTCTCCAACGTTCAAAAGCAACTAGGATTCCAGCAAAAGTAATTTGAGAAGCAGTTCAGGATTATGATTCGGCTTCAAAAGGCCGCTCCCAGCGGCACGATCTTGCTCGATGCCCCTGCGACTCGCAACGCGCTGTCGCGGGAAATGATCCAGCAGCTGATCGATGCTTTCTCGGATTTCCACCGGGACAAAAGCGTTCGCGCAGTCATCCTATCGGCCAAAGGGGACACCTTTTGCTCGGGAATCCACCTCGCGGAGTGGCATGAGACTTCCCAAGATGCCGATGCCCTCGACATTTGGCAAGAGATCGCCGATGAACTCCAAGAGTTGATCGAGTCGATGCTGCGATTGCCCAAACCGATCATCGCAGCCATCGACGGACCAGCGCTCGGAATCGGCTTGGGTTTGGTGCTCGCAAGCGATCTGGTCATCGCTTCCCCAAACGCTCGCTTCGGCTCTCCAGCACCACGTTTCGGACTGGTCTCGGGATTGGTCAGCCCGCTCCTTGCTTTTCGTTGCGGAGCCTCCCTCGCCGCCAGATTGCTTTTGGGTGGTGATACGATCGACGGTAACGAAGCCCACCGCGTGCAACTAGTGCATCGCCTCGTCAACAGCGATCTTATTTGGGCTTCCGCCAATGAATGGTCGAAAGAAATCGCCCTGAGCTCGGCAGAATCGATCCAGTTAACAAAACGGCTCATCAACGAAATGATCGGCGAGTCCGTGATGATGCACCTATCGAGCGGCGCCGCAGTGATGGCGACGGCGTGCAGCACCGAGGCAGCCACCGAAGGCCTTCAAGCGTTCATCGATAAGCGACCACCGAAGTTCCCATAGTCGACATAGATTCGATGGGTCCGATCGAGTCGTTCAAAGTTGGATCTCTCACGACCAGACCTTCGCAACGGGTTTAACGCGTCAACCATGCGACCATGTTCTTGGTGACCATGTCCGATGCGTCTTGTTGAACAAAGTGCTCCGCATCCGGGATCGTAATCAAAGTCAGATCCTTCTCAAGCCAATCCCACGTTCCATTGAGCCCGCTCGCCAGCAACGCCTTGTCTTTGAGCCCGTGGAACATCAGCACTGGGCATTGAACCTTGGCTTCGATTACCGAGGTATCCGTATAAGGTTCACGTGGATAATTCGCCTTGTAGTAATTCAACATCCCTTCAAGCGATGACCGATCCATCGCTTCCAAGTACTTGGCTTTGGCTTTAGGATCTTTCACCCAATCCACGAGTCTTCCTTTATTCACAAGTTGGCTCGCATTTTCGGACTGGAAAAATCTCGCATAGGCACTGTTTTTTTGCTGGTCGGGGTTCGTCGCCAATTCTCGGCGCAATCCGTTGGGATGCGGCAGATTAAGAATGATCAACCGATCGGTCATCTCGGGGTGCTTCAGCGCAAAGGACCATGCCACCATGCCACCCCAATCGTGCCCTACAACAACCGCTTTACTCGCCCCGAAATGCTTGATCACCGCAGCGATATCGGACACAAGGTAATCGATCCCATAATTCGAAACCCCCTCAGGCTTATCGCTGTAGTTGTAGCCCCTTTGGTCGATCGCGACCACGCGAAAGTGCTTTGAAAGCTCGGGCATCTGCTCGCGCCATGTGTACCAATAGTCCGGGAAACCGTGAATCATGATTAGAAGCGGACCTTCGCCTCGCGTCACATAATGAATTCGGACTGGTCCAGATTTCGCGTAACCATGCACCCCGAGCCCATCTTCTGCCTCACTCCCCGAAACCGGCTCTGTCGGTCGATCACCCTGACCCACTGCTCCAGCGTTGCTGCCAGGCTGAGCTTCCTGGCAAAAGCAGGCCACTTCTAGGCCAAAGCCGACCAAGTACCAACAAAACAGTGTCGCAGTAATCGCAATCCAGTGGACACGAACCATCGAACCCCAAGAAAGATACTTGCCCATACGATACTCCCCTCGCGCGTTCGATTTCAGAGTAAGATGTCCTTTCGCCAACCAACAACTACCATGTTATACCGACCTCGGTGTACGCCATGCCAATTTGGTTTGTATCCTTACGTATCCATTCGCGGCCGATAGCGATCTCCCTCGTTTTATTCCTTCAGTAAGTCCCATGTGTTTTAAAAGCTATTCGATCCCAGCGGCGTTTGTTATTTCCATGGCATGCCTTTTCGGCAGCAATGCACATGCCCAAGGCCATTTGCCTGATGCGAACAGGATTGTATTTCTCGGCGATAGCATCACCCACTCGGGCGGCTATATCGTGAGCTTGGAATCCGCAGTCCTCGCTCAGCATCCAGAACGCCACATGGAGTTCCTCAATCTCGGACTTCCTAGCGAAACGGTTTCTGGTTTATCCGAACCAGGGCATGCCGGTGGCCAGTTTCCTCGGCCTGATCTCCATGAGCGATTGCAGCGGGTCCTCGAACAAACCCACCCGGATCTCGTGGTCGCCTGCTACGGCATGAACGATGGCATCTATTACCCGCTCAGCGAGGAACGGTTCGCAAAGTTCAAGTCAGGGATGGAACGGCTTCACGAACAAGTGGAGAAATCAGGAGCTCAGATTCTGCACCTAACTCCTGCATTTTTCGATGCTTTACCGATACGCGATCGCCTGCTGCCTGCGGGACTCGAAGAATACCGACAACCCTACCAAGGCTACGACGATGTCCTAGAAGCATACTCGGAATGGCTTCTCAGCAAAAAGAACGACGGCTGGATCGTGTTGGACACGCACGCGGCGATGAAACAAGCCGTCCTTCGCAAACGACAAACCAATCCGCAGTTTACGTTTGCCGGAGACGGGGTGCATCCCGATGCTGCTGGCCAAGCTGTCATCGCGGAACCGCTGGCAAAAGCATGGGGTTTATCGCTCGACGAAAAAGGCCTACCACCCCACCCTCAATCGCAAGCGATCTTCGACGCGATCAGCAAAAAACAGAACACCTTGAAACTCGCCTGGCTCAGCGCGACACGCCATACCCGTCCAGGCATCGGGCAAGGCCTGCCCATCGATCAAGCTCAAGCACAGGCAAAGGATTTGGATCGCCAAGCGCGTGACCTCGTGACCTTAAAAAACAAATAGCCAACAATCCGCGTTTAGCCCGAGCCAGTCGAGTTCGAAGGAGAGCTATTGCACGAGTCTCGCTGTTACTGTGGCTTCCACTTCATCTCCCAAACTCGTCAATATCGTCAAGCGTTGGCGTACCGACAGCGGTGGCTCGCCTGCGTTCAATTCTCCCTTGAATGAGAAAGGGAGAACGTGAACCGTCTTCTCACCGTTTGGCACCGTGAATTGGAATCTTTCATCCTCACACTGAATCGCTGCGATCGAGAATGGTTTTTTCGACTTCACAATAACCTTTTGTTGCCGCGGCTCACCACTGTGCACATCCCCTAATGACAGGAGCTCTGGGGTTACTGTGATAGGTGGCCGAATTTTAGCGGTGACAGGCAATGTGAACTGGTTTTCTTTGTCATCGGCTTCATTTGTAACCACAATCATTTCGTCGAGAAAATCTCCTACCGGATTGCTGTCCTTAAGGGTGATGTGCATTAGGTAGGTAGTCGTACTCCCTTGCCGCGTGGGTGAATCCAACCGCACCTCAAGGGCATCGGAGTTGCCTCGTACGTCCACGATCCGCCAATCCTTACGCCCAGCATAAGAGATCTTGAGATCCATCGATTTGGACGTCCCAACTTCTGTTTCGCCAAACTTGATCTCACCTGGTTCAACGACAACATCCGAGCGGATCGTACCACCAACCGTCAACTGAACTTCCGCATAATAAGGTCGATCGATGACGACAGTGATCATCGCACTCTTGGTACCGATGAACGACCGGGTATTGAACTGGGCGAGAATTTCCCCTTTCTCCCATGACTTTAGTGTCGTCTTCGTCGCTACGGGAGTCGTGCAACCGCAACTGCTGCGAACACTAGCAATATGAATATCCTCTTCAAAGCAATTCTCGATAACAAAGGCATGTTCTGTTTTTGCATTGCGGCTCACCGTCCCAAAATCGTGATGCGTCTCCGAAAACATTTTCAGAGCCCACGACTCCGCATTGGCGAGTTGGCATGCGCACACGACGATCCAAGCTGCTATCCAAACGAAATTGTGTTGGAATCGAACTCCGTTCGATGCGATCATTTCCGATACCTTCATCTCAACCGTGATACTCTCGTTCGTCAGTCGTATGGTTGTGCTTCGGTGAAAATACTACCTCTCACGCGATCGGACGCGCACTCCGGAGGCTTCATCGGCAATTCAGGCTTCTCGATTGATGAGAAAAATGATTTTGATTCTCACAAGCCTCCCAGACCTCCCAGACGCCCCATTGCATGACTGAATTGGGGCCAGCACGAATGCCTGCAAAAGCGAATGCAGCAACAGCCTAGATGATTGAACTAGCCTTTCGAATTGCTAGCGTGATAATTGCCGAAGAGATGTCAGGAGCGTCGATTCTGGAAAGAGGATGAACGAGTATTCTCTTGAGTTTAGATATCGCAGTTCGTGAAGACGTTGCTCAACTCGCTGAAGCTGTTCTTCATTTACCTTGCGAATGGATGCAACTCTTTCCACGATCTTTGTCTTGACGTTCGTAATGTCACGATGCCAACTTTTCTTAGAGCCGCGCGGTGGTATGGCTGCGATTGCATTGGCATGGTGCATTCGCAAACCAGCATCCGTCGCATCGCTGGGATCCAAGAACAACTCAGGTCTAGAACGAAGCAATTGCGATTGCCGTTGCAACGCGTCTCGTTGGCCATGCAGTGCTTTGGCATCTAGTTCCGGAACCTCATTCATGGTCAACCATTCTGTGGCGGTGCAGGTCAAATAATGAGGGGCAGGCATTCGCAAAAATCGCTGAATGATCGCATCGGTTAATCGATCGTAAACCCCACCTCCGATACCATGCACAAAGAGATCTGCCATAAAGCATCTCAGGAATAAGGTGGTCATGAGCGCACGCGGACGCACGCAGATTCCATCCAGTAAATATTCGCCCCAAGTTTTCCTGGAGCGATCAGGATCGGTCGGCCAATCGATGACCCAGTCCAAAACCAAGGGATGAACGCCCGAACCGAGACGCCAGCAATTGCCGCCTGACGGATCAAGTTGGGCCCACAGCCTCTGGCGCACCTTGCTATCGCTTTTGTACAGCCAAAACGGGAGTTCAAACCACCCGTCACGGCGACTCAATGGTGGTACAGGTTGCGTGGGATTGTGGATCTTTTCCCGAACACGATACTCTTGAAGAGATGCATTGTAGATTTCATGAAGCTTTTCTCCGTGCACAATGCAGTGATGAAGAAATGTATGCCACGGACTACTACTTGCGATTCGACTGAACGGTAGTTCGAGATTTCCCAGGCCATGCTTCATTTCCAGCGAATGTCGAAGTTGCGAGAATGCGACGGCCGCTCCCGTCCCATCCTGCAACCGTTCCAATTGGGCCCAAAAATCGATCGCAATTGGATTGTGAACACCTAATGAACTCAACCCTTCGGTGATTTCGCGCAGGGATCCACGAAGTCCAACGCGATCGATTGTCACAGAATGCCAAGGTGTTTGTTGAACCGGACGAGCCGCGTCGCTTCGGCACAAGGGGAGTTCGCATACTGTCTGGATCAAGCGTCCACTGAATGCATCCCGTTTTGGAACCCTTATCGACGCTGCCCGAGCGAGATCGTGATCGACGATGGTATGAAGCCCGACCCCTGCAAACTCCTTTGCAATCGAATCGATAACAAAGTTCTTGAACCAAACCCCTGGATGAAATAACTCAGGCTGGTGCCCTCCAACAATCCATGGAGACTCGAGTTTGGATGGCTGGAAATCGACCCCCGAAACCTGCGAGCCTTCACCGCGATTGTGAAGCCGAGATGAGGGGTACTCGGCGAGATAGAGTTGTGAGGAGTGGAACGCTGAAGCCCGAACGTGGCGCCTCAACTCACGAATCCACGCAGGTATCTCGCTACTACGAAATAGCTCAATGTTCCGAGACAGCGCGGACGCAATATCCGCTCGAGCAGGATGAAAGACAGCGGTATGATTATCGCGAGGCGCTCGAATCCATTCTCGACCCTTTGCAACCTCAGCGGTCACTAGCAACACTCTCCACCACAACTGGCTGCAACAGGGGATGGCAGCCCGAACCCGCGTTCTTGCATGGCGAGAATGCTCTCATCGATCACTTGGTTGTAATGATTGAGCCGCACCCTGCCATCATCCAACGATCCGCCGAACGAGCGCGACAAATCAAGATAGATCAATGGGACCGGTATTTCCAAAACGCGAAGACCCAACATGGCAGCTTGGGCCCAGAGCTCGAGCGGCATGGCGTAACCATCGACCGTGATGCGAAGCTGTTCCAAAGCCGACGTGCGATACGCTTTGAAACCGCAAAAAGCGTCTGTCAAATTCATGTGGAACGTATCGTTGATCCGCTTGGTCACTGTCCTATTGATAAACAATCGTTCCGCCGGTGGAACGCTATCTCCAGAGTAGGTTTTCAAGTACCGCGATCCAGAGACGATGTCCGCGTTCTGACAAGCGGCCACAAATCGCGGAATCCGCTTCGGCTGATGCTGTCCGTCGCAATCCAACGTGACCAATATCTCGTACCCTTCCTCGATGGCGTATTCAAAGGCTGTACGAAGCGCCGCTCCATAGCCTCGATTTTTCGGATGGTGAATCACCGAAATATCGGTGCGAGAATCGAGCAAATCTGCAGTACCATCGGACGAACCATCATCGACTGCGAGTACGTCCGGTGCGTACTTCACCACTTCGTCGAGTACGCTCTGAACCGTACCCACTTCGTTATAAACTGGGATTGCCGCAAGCCATCGCGTCATCTTGGAGCCGCCTATTGGGATAGAAGAAATCGAGCACTGCATTGTAGATGCGGTGATCCCTAGGTCAACTTTCTATCCCCCAAGTCTCATTCACCGACAGGATGAAGGTGCGGATCCTGCGGCCTACGGGGTCTTTCACGACCACAAAGAAGCAATTCTCCTTCTTCAAGCCTGGCAGCAAATGCGGCCTTTTGGTTTCGATTTACTTGTTGCGGTCAATCTCGACCGGCTTCAACTCGCGCCCTGGAAGATCCGCTGCGGGCAGCCAATAGCTCGGCGCTAAACACGCATCCTTGAGTCCACGGCCAACACCCTGCTCGAGATCCGCGTTCAAAAACGGATGATCGACCGCGAGGCCTTGAACCTGTTCTGGAATTCGAATCCACTGAGTGCTTCCATCGC
Organism: Pirellula sp.; assembly: GCA_046318275.1. Taxonomy (GTDB): domain Bacteria; phylum Planctomycetota; class Planctomycetia; order Pirellulales; family Pirellulaceae; genus JBKCUI01. Next base: position 48,041 of record JBKCUW010000104.1, read on the forward strand.
TATACAGGATATTGGCGCCGCGGTCGCCGTGCAAAACGATCGGCGAGCCGACATTTTCAATCGCCCCCAACGTTTTCGGCCACATATCCCCCACCAATGCGACCCGAACCGGCGAATCGCTCCTAGGTGCCTCGTACTTGCCATCCACCAAATTTCCCAGGTTGTACGCGTAATTACCTCCGGCGACATACCGCCAAATCCGCTGCTGGTCCGGGGCTGCGGCAAGGAACTCCGCAGAGGTTGGGACCGGCATCGGAAAATCGATGTAGTCATTCGATGGGCAGTGAAGCCATTTGGATGAATCCAATAGCGACGCATCCTGAAGCCGAATGGCATAAACTCCAGCGAACGTTAAGGGACCAGAGGTGTTGATCGCCGGAAATCGATGCTGAGGACTAAAATCAGTAAAACCGGTGAGCGCTACACCCAGATTCCTAAGGTTCTCCGCACATGAAATCTGGCGAGCCGATTCGCGCCAACGCCAAATGGTAGGCAACAGAAACGATAGGAAGATAATCCCCGCTGCTAATGCGACTAAGCTGTCGAGCCAAGCCAAGCGAGTTCCTATAGGAGCATCCGACCAATCCAAATTGGAAGCGCCTCCAAAACCAACAGGGCGCTGCCCCTTGCTCGACTCCTGCTCAATGATGAGGCTCATCGTATCTGAGACGAGCCCGGCTCGAGGCTCATAGGCCGAATCCTCAGTGCCGATAAACTCAGTGCCGATAAACTCAGTGTTGATATCCTCAGTGTTGTTACTCTCAGCACTAACCTTCTCCGTGCTGGAATCTTCCGTGCTGGAATCTTCCGTGCCAAAACCTTCCGCCCCCAAACCACTCGCAAGTGGCTCCAGCATGCTCCGCAGGTCTCGCAGTCGCTGACGCAACGATGCATCGTGCTCGAGCATCAACTCGATACGAGCGTTCTCGTCGTCGGAAAGACCGCCGATCAAATACCCAAGCAGGGTTTCGTCCGAGGGTTTTGGCGCGTCACCACTCATAACAAACTGCTTCGCCGTAAACTAAATAGCCACCGAAGATGCCCATCCAATGCTGACGATCGAACCGTCAGTTCGATCGCTTGTCATCATTCATACGCAACCAAATCTCATTTAGTTTGCGGATCGCCGTAAAAACTCGGCTCTTCACGGTTCCAAGCGGTATTTGGAGGATCTCGGCGATGTCGGCGTATTTCAATCCTTCGTAAAAAGCCAACTGGATCAATTGCTGCGTCGGTTCGCTCAACTCGCGGACCGCTTCGCGAACCCGAGCCCCAGTTTCATTGGAAATCGCCTTGTCGTCAGGGCAGATCTCATCGCTGGCCAAACGCTGCACAATCGATTCGTCCGAATCTCCAAGCCGGCTGCTGTGGTCTAAGCTCGCCATTTGGTGCCGCTTGTTCCGGCGCATGAAATCGATCGCCTTATTGCTAGCGATCGCGTAGAGCCACGGACGAAACCGTTTGCCCGGCTCAAATTGTTCGATCCTAAGATGGACACTCAGAAATGTCCCTTGGAACACATCCTCAGCATGCTGTGCATTTCCCAAAAACCGTCGCAGGAAGGTGTACATCTCCCGCTCGTAACGACGGACCAGCATTTCGAAATGCTGCGGTTCTCGAGATTCGAGGTAACACGCCACCAGCTGCTCGTCCGTCAACTCGGATTTTGCAACTTCCCCAGCAGAAAAGAGGGATTTGGAGGAGGTTATGTCCATTGGGAATGGGTCCCGTTTTTCTAAAACCCAACGTCGCACCTTCGCCAGCTCGAATCGTCCATCCAAAATGGCGGTCGGTCGACGGGTACGCGGTCCGAGGCGAGCTGTGTGTGCAAGCTCGAATGACTCCCTAAGTCTAGCGACGAAAGCCACAGGAAGTCAAAGCTTTACTCCTAATTTCCCCGCGAAAGGAGCCGCATCGCATCCTCGCGACTTACTCCATTAAATCAGGCCCTCTAATCAAGAACAACCTAAAAACACAAGGATTAATCTTGACTCGGCGAGGTTTTAAGAAATATCTTTGAATGGGGTAGAAATGGTTCCTGCGGTTCTGTGCTTGGGAGCTTTTCGAAATGCAATTTGAAGGTGCTTCTACATCCGGGGACAATCGGGTCCTCGAGCGTTATTTTGCCGGCCTTTCTGAATACACGTTTTTCACGGTTCTCGGGATCGCGGATACGCAACTGGTGCAGTACATCAGTCACTTGCTGGTCCGCTTCACCAAGACCGATGCGATGCTGCGTATTCGAAAACTCAATGGCTTACCCGCGACCGAGGTTGTTGCAATGGTCGCCGAAGCGCAGCACCGAATCGGTTTGGCGAGGCGCGAAGTCCACCGGCATATTGGGGACTTCACGCTATTCTGGACCGGCCTCTACCCGGAGTCGATTCGGGCCCTAGGCCCAATCGAAGGTGTCAGCGCTCGGGACCCGTTTGTGAGCTACTGCCAACAAGGCAAATTGGCTTATGAGATCGCGAGCGAAATCGATGACGAGGAAGACCAGGAAGCCCCCAGCGAACTCCTCCACCGACTGAGTGAGCAATTCGACCTTTGTGCGTACGGACTGAGAGAGGTGCGGCGGCAATGGGAAGAAGGCCCCTCCGAAGGCTCCGGCCCCATCCTTCTGTGACCTGAACACGCGCTTGGCCAGTGGGGTTGTTGGATGGCTGAACTCTCAACCGATAGGCTTCATCCGCTCGACTTTCTCAGCTTGGCTCACTCAACCAAGCTTTAAGTTCGGCAACCCGTGCAGATCGGTCTGTTTCCGGCTGGTACGACAACCTCTCTCGAGCCGAGTCGATCTTAAAGTAATGATCGACGCCCAACTGTGCCGCAACAAAGCGGGTCATGGGTGGTTCTGCTGTGATTCTCAGCAAACGGTAAACCACCTCGAGCGCCGCCCCGATCCTGGCTGCCTGCTCCAAACTGATGCGACGATCAGGAGCCCGAAGTCCCGCACACTCCAGGATCGTTCGGATCCAATCCCAACAACGTTGCGGCTCACCATCGGTGATGAAATACGCTCGACCGGATGCCCGAGCGTCATGCTCCAACAACCGCTCCAATGCCAAGCAATGCGCACGGGCAGCGTTCTCGACATGCACCGTATCGATCAAGTTGCTGCCGTCTCCAACACATCGAAGCCTCCCCGACCGGCACCGTTCGATGACGCGTGGGATCAAATGCGGATCACCGACACCCCAAATTAAATGCGGTCTCAACGCGCATGTACTCAGTGTCCCTGAATCGTTCGCCTCGAGCACACGCCGCTCCGAGATCGCTTTCGTTCTGGGATAATCGCACAACCATTTGGTCGGGTAGGGGACAGACTCGTCGATCCCCGACTGTGGAGAACCATCGAAGGTTACCGACGGTGAGCTGGTAAACACAAAGGCCCGGAGCTTATGCCGCCTCGCTGCGTCGATCAACGCATCCGTCGCCTCGACGTTGGTCTGTTCGTACGCTCGCTTCGGCCCCCATACTCCAGCCAATGCAGCGGTGTGAATGATCGCGTCCATCCCTAGAACCGCTTGGTCGCAAACCCCAGGGTCCGTCACCGAGCCTCGGATAGCCTCGACTCCTAAGCGTCGCAATTCTGGATAATCACCCCGCGCGACCCCTCGAACGTAGTACCCTTGCGCCACCAATGACCTGCAGACCGCCGCTCCCAAGAATCCGCCGTAGCCAGTGACCAATACGCGGATGCTCAAGATGCCGTCCCAATCGTCGCAGGTTCCACCAACTCAGTTACAATCCAAAAACCGATCGCAACCAGTTTAACGTCGATCCCCGAGCTTCGCTCTCACGGTCGAACTTGCGAAGCGTTCGAACGACTTCACGTCGCTCCTCAAGCTCAAGTTCCGACGCCCCAAAATCAGACTGTGCGACCCAGGAGTTCGTCGAAACCGTCGAAGCCACTGCTCCCGGTGCGGACGCCTCCTCCTGGAACACACGCTCGAGAACGGGCAACTGCATCAAACCCGATGATTCCCGATTCTCAGATGCCGATGCAGTAGACCCTTGGAAGGTCGGCTGGTCGATCAACTCTTCACGATCCAGCGGGAAACATAAGTGAATCCGCTCCAAACGCTTCCTCCGCCGACGCGGGTCAAGCAACCGATACGCAGCCAAAGCGATTTCAAAACGTCGCTTAGTGAGCACCTCCGAGTCGTACTCTGGCTCACTTTCCGTCAGCAACGAAGCCATCTCCTGCGCGGCTTGCCGAATGACATTCACCCGAGACTCACCCCGTTTGAGGCCTAGGAATCGGAATTGAGCTACGTTTTCTCGCACCATCTTGTCCGCCTCTGGGGACAAAACCTCCATCCGTCGGGGGCTTTTGGTTGCGGTTCTATTTCCAGTCATGATCTTAATAGCTTGCTTTTCGTTAATCTGCGTCGACGACCTGTTCGATGGTTGGGCCGATCGCAGTTCCCATCCAATTTCTTTTCTTTTGTTTCCCTGCGTGTCCAATCCGCAGCATCCATTCCCTCCGCGGCACGCACTCCTTCCGCTGCATCCTACTCACGATATCGGCAAGGCAAACCACCACGCCATAGCAACTCGAGGCACATTTTTTGTCGCTTCTAGGACGCCGAAACCCCGAAAAAGTTCACCTTTTTCTCTTGGGTGGGGATATCTTCCCTTGCAAGGATTTTGCGATGGACGCCGGTCCGCAGTCCCAAAGGCAGGGCCTCACGGAAAACGGCAACGCAACGGAAAGAAAGACAAAAAGAAATTCGTTCGCACCGACGGGAAGTTGGGCGAATACAAAGAAAATTCCTAATGGGGGGGCTGGAATGCCCATCGCCGCCCGTTCAGGGCGAACTTGGGTATCGCCAAACTCAGTTGCTGCCAAAAGTCGCTGCGACCGGCCTGGAAGACTCCTCGGAATTTACGACGAGCGGAACATCAGTCGATGTCACGATTCCCATCATGAATCTGTTGGCGGCTAACAGCATTTCCGTATCGAGCGAGTCCGCCTGCGAAACATCGGAAACGCAAGCCGTCGAATCCCCGCTCCCGAAAGCTTGTTGCCTAGCTTCGAATCGAACAAACCGGTAATCCAAACCCGCAACATGCGCTACCCGCATCGTGTCGATCACATCGTCATCGATGCAATGTCGCGAATCCGAACCTTGAGCGAACAAAACTGGCAAGGCCCTGGATTGCTTCCAACCTGCCAGCGCACGCTTGGTTTTGGGGAAGGGACCGTTGATTGAAACGACCCCAGCAAACCTGGACGGCGTCCTTAATCCGATCCATTGTGCGACGGTACCTGCAGTCCCAAACCCACCCAAGAAAATTCTATCGGGATGGATCGGTAACACCCCTAAGGCTTCATCGATGGAATCGAAGACAAACTCTTCCGCCATCGTCAAATCGGCGATATTGGTTCCCCAGCGAAACAACCGTTTGGAGATCTTGGAGACGCGATGAGCCCGCGGTGCTATCGCAACATAGTTGCGAACACTCATTCCCTCCATGATCGAATCCAATTCGTACTCGCTGCTATTGTCGCTGTGTAGCCAGACGAAAAGCGGGTATTCGTACCGAGCCTCAAAATGCTCCGGAACAAACAACCGGTAGGGGAATCCCAATCGAGGTGGGGCGGTCAAGGGACTTTCATGTGTCGTGTCGCATCGCGACGCCGATGCACCCATGCGGTCCTTCAACAGCCTTTGCAGTCGACTCATTCCTGGGATCCTTTTCAGTGAACAAACTTCGGAAGACAGGGAAGGATTAGCGATGGTCCAAGTGCTGAAGGCTCCTAGCATTGAAGGAGCGGTCCATCGCGGCGAGCGTTTGTACGGCGATGGCGGCATATGAGTCAATGCCGCCACCGCAAGATTGACGAAACTTCAATCTATCTGGAAAAAAATGAATGCTAGCCTTAACCTGCAATCGCCCTAGCTAGCCAGCAGCTTTTCCATCGATTCGACGAGCGATTTCACGGCGTCAACGCTCTTTTGGAATGCCACCTTCTCAGAGTCGGTCAGCTTCAGTTGGATGATCTTCTCAACACCGCCCGAACCGAGTACCACCGGCACCCCGACATAGAATCCACCCACCCCGTATTCCTCTCGGCAGAGCGCGGCACACGGTATCAATCGCTTTTTATCGCGCACGATCGCCTCCACCATTTGAGCGGTCGCAGCAGCAGGTGCATAGTAAGCCGATCCGGTCTTGAGCAACGAAACAATTTCAGCTCCACCATCGCGAGTGCGTTGCACGATCTCTGCCATGCGTTGGTCTGGAATCAATTGCGAAACAGGAATACCGCCTACACTGGTGCAGCTGGCGATTGGAACCATGGTATCACCATGTCCACCCATGAGCATGGCGGATACATCCTCAACGCTCACTCCGAGTTCCATCGCAATGAACGTTCGGAAACGCGCTGTATCCAACACGCCAGCTTGTCCGATGACACGATGAGATGGGAATCCGAGCACACGGAAAGCTTGCTGAACCATCGCGTCGAGAGGATTGCTAACAACGATCACAACCGCATTCGGACTCGACGTCTTTACTTGCTCGGCAACACTCGAAACAATCTTTGCATTTGTGCTCAAAAGATCATCGCGGCTCATGCCTGGCTTGCGAGCGATACCCGCGGTGATCACTACAACGTCGCTATTAGCCGTATCGGCATAATCGTTGGTACCGGTGACCTTGCTGTCGAACCCCATGATGGGAGACGACTGCATCAAATCCAAGGCTTTGCCTCGAGGCATATTTTCCGTTTGCGGTACGTCCAGGAGAACAACATCTCCCAGTTCTGCTGCAGCGCACCAATGTGCACAAGTAGCCCCGACATTCCCTGCACCGATAATGCTGATTTTTGCGCGACGCATGCTCTTGATATCCCGAATAAAAACGAGGTTTCGATAAATGCTAGGACGTGGAAGTATCCAAACCCAAGCGACTCAGTCAAGAACCCGAGTCGATACACCTCAACCGAACCGCTTTCCTCTACACTGAAGCCTACAGGCCCCAACTTCCCCCAGGACTTGCAACAGTATCCGATCCGAATAACCCATGAAAAACACACATATCAACCCAATCCGACGCATCTCGAGGAGCCTAGCCAACTTCCGTAAAGCTGCGACCTAAAGACTTCGCAATCCCCCCAATTCCGCACAAACTTCTCGTCCACCCGCGACGAAAAGTTTACTCCTGCGACGCCTAGCTCCTCGCATCCTCGCTTTCTTGAGACACGACGCCCCCGCCCCCCAAACGGTCCCTGGCAAACAATTCCCCTGAACCCTAACCCCCGCTACCAAGCAATGACCCATTGGCACCAAACATCGATTCAGCTTCGTCCACACCCGAGAGGCTTTCACTTGATCACCTCTTTAGTCGCACAAGCCATGCCGCAAATCGCATCGACCGCGATCGGATTACTCCATGTATTTATCCAACACACCTCAGCTAGTTTAACCATCAACGAAAACGCGGACCCCGATGTAAGAACCGACTTCGAAACCGTCTTCGACCGGATGGTTCCCGAGGACCAACCGCTCGTTCACACGATTGAAGGACCAGACGACATGCCGGCCCATATCAAAGCATCACTCTTGGGCTCAAGTCTCTCGATCCCTATCCGCGATGGACGATTAGATCTGGGTACGTGGCAAGGAATTTATCTGTGCGAACATCGCGACCAAGCCACCCCGCGGACAATCGTGATCACATTGATGGGGACTTCGATGTAGGTTAATCGCGCTATAACGTTATGGTGAGAGATGCCCGTGAGAGATGCCCGTGGGATCAAACTTGCAAAGCTTGGGAGACCTTCGCTTCACTTCTTGCCGAGTTTTCTTTTGCGTTCAAAGAACTCGGTCAAAACGCGACCACAGGTGCTAGCGAGAACACCACCTACCACCTCGCATCGATGATTGAGTCGTTCGTCATTCAGCATTCGATACAACGACTCGACAGCTCCCGCCTTCGTATCGATCGCACCGTAAACAACCCGAGGTATGCGTGCTTGAAGAATTGCTCCCGCGCACATCGGGCATGGCTCAAGAGTCACGTACAATTCGCAATCGATCAATCGCCAAGAGTTCAAATGCGATGCCGCTTGCGTAATCGCGATCATCTCGGCGTGCGCCGTAGGGTCGGCGAGCTGTTCTCGCTGATTGTAGGCACTCGCAATCACGCGCCCCTTGTGGACCACCAATGCCCCCACCGGGACCTCATCTTCGCTAGCCGCTTGATGGGCCAACCCTAACGCTTGCCTCATCCAATGCTCATCACCAATGGGCATCCAATCATCCAACAAAGGTTCATCAGGGTCGAAATCTCGCATGGGGGTCGATTCAGGTGGACGAGTATTTATGGGCTGGGAGCAGATTGTTTGAGGATTGAACAAATTTCGGCAAGTAGTCTCTTATTGTGGACTTTTGGGCGCATTTCCACCGGCCGAATGATTCTTTTTCCACGCGTCGATTCGGGCCACTCGAACGTCATCGGCGCCCTTGGCACTCGCGATGGATCGTCCGAGGTACCCTCGTCGCTCTTGAAGTACGATGTTTGGAAAGTATTCGCGATACGCCATCCCTGAAATCTGCATACAAGCCAACACTGCTGCGTCTCGTACCTCTACGGTATATACCGTCCTACCCGGCTCTTGTTCTGGGTTCGGCATCCTTTCGCCAGGTAGACCTCTGGGCAACGCGCCCGGAACTCCACCACCTGGAAAACTGAAACTAACGCTCTCCTCGCTCACATCCGTGCACGTCAGCCAACGCTCAAGCAAAGGTAGGTCTTCTTTTTTTCCAAACCGAAACATCACCTGCAGAGCGATGAGCAATTCGTCTGCCTCAGCTCTGTTGGGACCATCAAACTGCTGAAGCATTCGACGGGCTACTGAGAGAACGGTGTTAAGCTCCGCCTCGAGCATGATCAAGATTGCACTTGTTTGATCCGCACCTCCTTCGAGACTGCTCGCCCACTTTTCCATCATCGCTTCCATCGGCTTTTTGGCTTGCGGGTCTCGGAAAAATTGATTGTAAGGGGCTCGCAAAAAAACCCGTAGGCTCAACGTCGACAAGGTTGCCTCCTCCGATGGTTCCATCGCGCATAAACAATAAAGCAAGGCCAATCCGTCTGCGCCGCTCCCTTCTCCTCGTTTGAGTTCATCCTCCTGGATTCCACGCGCGACCCTCTTTGCCAATTGTGCTGCCTCTTTCGAGGTCGCTAGCGGTTGCTCGACCAATTCCGGATACCGATCGTACAACTGCAAAAAGAGTCGCTTCGCGCTCCGATTGCTACCTGCCACGCGAGAGAAACTGGTCCACCCGTCGAGCTCGTGGTTGTTGGACATATTCGGATCTCGCAAGAACGCCTTGATCGTCCTCTGCTGCCGCTCGTACTTAAGCTTTGCGATCACACTCGAGAGACGAACACGCACCTCAAGGTCGGTTGCTTTAGCCAACGCATCCTCGAGAACTCCCAGATGGTCGGTGGTCAAGCCACTCAATCGACGTGTGGCCCCATCGCGCACTTCAAATTCACTGCTCCCGAGCTGCTGAATCCATCCTGCAATGTCATCGTTCGTCGCGGGCAACGCTTCCGATTGAAAAGCCCACGAATCGCTCGCTCCACAGGCTAGCAAAACAATAACCGCAACCAACCACTTCGCGGCCCCAAGCATGCCCCGCAGCCATCGACTGGCATCGTCGCAATCCTTGGGGTTGCCAGTTTTCGAATGCATCATGATTGCGTTGGCGTTACGAGTAATGTGGAGCGAGGGTCCAAAAATGCGATCGTCAGGAAATGCAGCCGCAAGAAAATGTAACGATCAGGAAAAATCATCCAGCGGCCATGCCGCCCCGTTACCATTCTATCGCTTCCTCGTCCGCATTGGACCGTGTCCGACCATGAAAACGGTTTGAAAATACTTGCTGAAGCGATTCGTTGAGGCTAGACTGCAGTCAGATCAGGGATTTGCGGCCGATTGCAGCCTCACTGCTAAAGAGCCACCCGAGAAGCACTTTCTCAACGCCTGTCGATGCTCGAGCAACGCGATGTTGCAGGCAGCTCGCTCGCTTGAGCCAGTTCGGGGTCTCCTCTAGCGACACCCTCCGTGTTGGGACATGTGGCCCAGTTTGATGCGATCGTCTTAGGTATCCGACACCGGTCTGCGCGGATCCACCTGTTGATGCAAAAACCTGTTCGCTTTGCTGCTTTCAGCCCAAGCCTTTCGTTCCAATTCCTTTCGACTTTTTCCTTTTGACCTTTGTCCCCGAGAGGACGATCGTCCATCATGCAAAACACAACTATCGTGGATAAGAAAAACCAGAATGTGTTCAGCGGCCAAGGCGAATCCGGTCCTCGCCGTGCCGGCATCAGTACTGCAAGCGTCCATGCCGGCGAAGCCCGACAGAAAGCCTACGACGCGATCACCGATTCGATCTGTTGCTCGAGCACCTACACCTTTGAATCCACCGAGAGCATCCTCGAATATATCCGCGAGAAACAAGATCGCGAGGAATATGGAAGATACGGCAATCCAAACGAAAAAGTAGTGGAACGGAAATTGGCAGCCCTCGACGGCGCCGAAGACGCCATCGTCTACTCGAGCGGCATGGCAGCCATCGTCGGTCTTCTGATGACCAAGCTGAACTCGGGAGACGAGATCGTATTTTTCGACCAATGCTACCACCGAAGTCGCGAGTTCTGTGCCAAGCACCTTTCTCGATTCGGGGTGATCACCCGCCAAGTCACCACAGGTGACTTTGATGCCATGGATGCGGCGATCAACGATCGAACAAAAATGATTGTCAGCGAATCCCCCACCAATCCTCATTTGACCGCCATCGATCTCGAACAGTTCGTTGCGTTGGGCAAGGAACGAGGCGTCGAGACTTTGATCGATGCTACCTTAGCAACACCCTTCAACGTCAGGCCACTCGAGTATGGGGTCGATTATGTATGGCACTCGGCAACGAAGTATCTCGCCGGCCATAACGACTTGCTCGCCGGAGTCATCTGCGGGTCCAAGGAGAAACTCGAATCGGTACGGAAGCTTCGCGGAATCCTGGGATGTATCAACTCCCCGCACAACATGTACCTTCTCGAACGCGGCCTAAAAACGTTTGCATTGCGGATGGAAAGACATAACCATAATGGCCAACAGATCGCCGAGTTCCTCAGCAATCATCCTCGCGTCGAACGGGTCTTTTATCCGGGGCTAAAATCCCATCCATCGCACGAGATTGCGAAACGAACCATGAAAGGCTTCGGCGGCTTGATCACATTCTTGGTTCGCGATGCAGATTGGAAAGAAACCGCCGCCGTCATCGATGCATGCCGAATCCCTAAAATTGGACCCAGTCTCGGCGGCGTGGAAAGCTTGATCGAACAGCCTCTGGTGATGAGTTACTTCGACTATCCACCAGAGGTCCGAGCGTCGTTCGGCATCTACGACAACATGATTCGCATGTCCTGCGGGATTGAAGATCCCGAAGATTTGATCGCAGACCTTGAACAAGCGCTAAGCCAATGAGATTTCGAACACGCGCTATCCATATCGGCAGTGAACCGGACTCCACAGGAGCGGTCGTCCCACCGATTTACCTGGCAACCACCTTCATCCAACCGGGAGCCGGTGAATGGGGAACATTTGACTACTCGCGAAGCGGTTCCCCAACGCGTGCTGCCGTCGAACGCACGTTGGCAAACCTCGAAGGAGGTGTAGGAGCGTTGGCATTTTCCTCGGGCATGGCTGCAACCCACTGCGCAATGAATCTGCTCGAAGCGGGCTCGCACGTCGTCGCCGGTTGCGACATCTACGGAGGAACCTATCGATTACTCCACAAGATCTGCAATCGCAACAACATCTCAGTCACCCTGGTCCCAGCTCAAGACACATCGCGAGTTGCAGCAGCAATTCGACCAGAAACTCGCATGGTATGGATCGAATCGATCGGAAATCCATTGATGAGTGTTCCCGACATCTCGGAAATCGCTGCCATCACTCGCGACAATAAGATCCTACTAGGTGTCGATAGCACATTTGTCCCCCCCTGCATCCTGAGGCCACTCGAACTCGGCGCTGATATCGTCATGCACTCGGCCACCAAGTACTTGGGAGGGCATAGCGATTGCCTCGCCGGCGTCTTAGCCACCAAAGATCCAGAGTTGCATCAGCGACTCTATTTCACTCAAAACGCCACAGGTGCAGTCCTGGGTGGATTGGAATCGTTCCTGCTGCTCCGGGGCATTAAAACCCTCGAGCTACGGATGCGAGAGCAATGCGACTCCAGCATGCAAATCGCTCGCTGGCTTGAATCGCACCCCCGTGTTCGGCGAGTGCTGTACCCGGGCCTCTCAAGCCATCCGCAGCATGAACGGGCAAAGCGATTCATGGGGGGACAGTTTGGCGCGATGATCTCCTTCGAAATCCACGGAGATTGCGAAGAAACCAAACGCGTATGCCGCTCCACCAAACTTTTTGGACTCGCCGTGAGCCTGGGAGCTGTCGAATCCCTCATTGAACAGCCTGCAACGATGTCCCATGCGAGTTACGAAGCATCTGCCCGCAATGCAGCCGGGATATCCGACTCTTTGATCCGTATCTCGGTCGGCTTGGAGCACCCCGAGGATTTGATCGAGGATCTAGATCAAGCCCTCATGGGGCTCAACCGATAGCTGCGAGCAGACCCAATGCAAAGAGGCGGACCTCGCGGCCCGCCTCGTTGCTAGTTCGCTTTCGCTGGATCCTTCACGGACCCCGCGGGTTTATCGGTTGATCGCGAAGCCGAAGGTCAGACCCGGCATCACCAACTGCTGGTTGGTCTCGAACTGACGGCCTTGCGAGCTCAGCGTCGCGCCTCGCCAGATCCCCTGTCCGAAGTAAATCATTTGGAAGCCCATCCGCAGATCTACCCACTTCGTCGCTTTGAACGCACCCTCGGTTCGCAAGTCGAAGCCAACCGGCGTCTCGTTGTTCTTACGACTCGAGAAGGAGGTACCAATGTGGTCACCGTCGAAGGTTGGAGGATCACCAATTCCCGGAGGAATCCCGTCGTAGGTCGTCGTGGTGATCAGCCGAGTGGTTTCCTGAGTTTGGAACGTATGACCGGCGAAAACCTTGAAGTCCGACGACCAGGTGAACCGCCGCCAGTTCTTGAAGTAGCGGAATCCGATTTGCCCCAGGATCATATCGTTTCGCGACCACACGATGTCGTTCAAAAGAATTTCACCTTGGCCCGTGATCGACGTCGGATCCGTTGGATCGGTGACGTCAAACACCGAGTAAACGTCGTCTCGAGCCGTGTCGATGAACTTCGCATACCGTAAGCCGATCAACGGCTCGAGCATTCCGCCGTAACGGTAGGGCTCCAATCGCCATGTCTTGTTGGCTTCGAAACTGGTGAAGTCCCCAACGTTGACGCTATGAAGCAGATCACGGGTCCGCTGCAACGTGTACGGGTCGTTCCCGAACACGGTTGGATAGTAAGGATCCAAGAGATCGTTGGTGTCGTCATCGTTGACACCATCGAGCCGGAGCTGTTCCCAACCGTTGTAAACGTTTGGACCCATCACTTGCTGGTACGAGAAGGCCCAGCCGCTCTCTTGCTTGCTCATCCAGCCAAAGTCCCAGCGATTGCCCCATGTGGAGTCCATCGTGTAACTGGCGTTCTGATTTTCTGGACGACTCATCGCGGTGTAAACGCGATCGTACGTCACATAGAATCCGTGAGGTGCTCTCTGACGAGCCGTGAGATCCTCGAGATCTTGAAGCTGGACCGGGGCGAAAAACTGCCAATCCGGATCGAAATTCATTGGTTCCGAAAACGGATGGTATCCGGAGTCGGCATAGCCCAACTGACCAGCCATGGCGGCTGCCGCTAAAACAAACGTTCGCAAAGTTCGCTGCAAAATGGACATAGTCAATTTCCCACCGTTCCCCAAAGTTCACGCACTGCCCAGCCACGGTTCGACCAAGCGCACTAGATTGGTTTGTGCTGCTAGTATCGGAACTGTCGCTCGGTGAAATTGAGTCGGTTTAGGTAAAGCGTATCGAAAAATCCGAAGCCAACACCCGATTCCTATGCCAGCATTTTCGCTGTGCACTTTGGCTACAGGTCGTTCCAAGAATGCAAAACACCCATCAAAACATTGGTAATTCATCTAAAAGGCAGGGGGCAACCGCCGGATCAACGCGTCCCGATCGACCGCTGAGCACGCACCAACCCATTTCTCAGTTCCCTGTTTGTTTTTGGGAAAAACCGGTTGTCGGCCGCTGCTGGACACCCGAGTTGGCAACATGGCAACGCTTTGAATTACCGCTCCACCAATGACGGGGGCGTTCCTGGAACAGCCTCAGGTAGAAGAAACTCCCTCAGTCTCCTGAACCGTTTGGCCAGGACCCCCTTGCAATCGTCCAAGAGTGAGTAAACCACGGGGGTAGCCACCAAACTAAGTACCAACGACAACGCTTGGCCACCGATGATTACCTTGGCCATACTCGCCCTCGCACTGGCGCCAGGACCTTGACCGAGGGCAATGGGAACCATGGCTGCCATCAGCATGACCGTCGTCATCAATATTGGCCGAAGCCGTGTGTAATTGGCTTCGAGAATCGCCTTGTCGCGATTCATGCCTCCCCGTCGAAGTTCATTCGTTTTGTCGACTTGCAAGATACCATTCTTTTTAACGATCCCAATCAGCATAAATAGCCCGAACATCGCATACAGATCGAGCGGCGTACGGAATAGCAATAGGGATAAAAGCCCAAACGGAATCGTCACCGGCAATGCAGCAAGGATACTGATCGGATGAATCCAACTTTCAAACTGGGCAGCGAGGATGAGGTACATAAAAGTGATACTTAGTACCAACGCCACGGCGAAGTAGTAAGCAGTCTCGTTCAGCATGTCGGCTTGGCCACCGAATACAATCCCATATTCAGGTGGTAATTTCATTTCGGCAACACATCGGTTGGCATACTGCACCGCTTCGTTCAGGGAAACTTCGTCGGGGTGCGCCATCAAAGTTACCGTCCGTTGCCGATTCAAGCGATCGATTTGGCTCGGTCCCTGCTTCTCCTGTAGCTTTGCCAAACTCCCCAATTCAATCGGGCCAGCCGTAGGTGATGGCAGCGCTAGCGATAGCAAATCTTTCGAATCGGTCCGAAACTGTTTGTCCGCGCGCAACCATACATCGTATTGCTCCGTGCCTTCTTTATAACTCGAGACTATCTGACCTCCGACGAGCACATTCAAGGTGTTGGCAATCATCTGCACAGGAATCCCTAAATCCATCGCCCGCTCCCGATCAATTTCGACTTGCAACTCCGGTTTGCGCATCGAAAGGGTGGAATCGACGTCCACCAAACCGTTCAGCCCCTGAAGCTTTTGACGGAGGGTCTCGGCATACTCTGCAAGCTGCTTGATCTCTGGGCCTTGGAGGCTGATCTGGAAAATGCGGCTATCGCCATTTGGACCACCCCCGAGCGCCGAAACATCAGAAACCGCTGTTCGCAAATCCGGGTACTCGGTGAGAATCTCTCGAGCCTGTCGCATCAAGCTGAACTGACTGAATTGCCTATCTTCCAGCTCAACGATCCGCAAATAAATGGATCCACGGGTGACATCCCCTTGCCCCTTCGCTGTCCCTGACTGACCAATCGATGTGAAGCGATGTACGACGCCGGGAAGCCGCGTCAGTCGCCCTTCGATCTCACGGATGATCTGATCGGTTCGCTCCAAGGTGTAACCTTCGGGCGTGATGAAGCTGATCTGCATCTCACTTTGATCATCGCGGGGAACCATGTTGACCCCCAAATTCATCATGATGGGTATCGTCGTAAAGACCATCAGGACGCTCAGCCCTACCGTCATCCATCGATGCTTCAAGGACCAACGAAGCACAACTCCGTAAAAAGCTTCTACCCATCGATAGACCCACCCCGATTTCGAACCGGAATGGCCATCGCCGTGCTTCTCCAACTTCAGAAATCGCGAGCAAAGCATGGGAGTCAAGGTGAACGATACGAACAAACTCATGAGAATCGCGAAGGCGACTGTCAGACCAAAGCTGCTAAAGAATCGGCCGACCATCCCTCCCATGAACGCGACCGGAACAAAAATAACAACTAATGAAAGACTCGTTGCGAGAACCGCCAACGCAATTTCGCGTGTTCCCACCCGCGCTGCCTCCATCGCATCAAGCCCATGCTCTTCCATATGGCGAAAGATATTTTCGTGCACGACCACCGCATCATCGATCACGATCCCAATCGATAGGATCAAACCCAGCATCGTGATGTTGTTGAGCGAAAATCCCATCCACTGCATGAAGAGAAAGGTCGGGACGATCGATGTAGGAATCGCTAACGTCGCGATGATCGTCGTACGCCAATCTCGGATGAACAGAAGAATAGTCACGCCGACCAATACCGCTGCGAGTAGCAGGTGGAACTTAACTTCCTCCATCGATACGCGAATAAAGCGCGATTGATCTTGAGTGACCTCGACTTTGATATCCCCAGGAAGGGTTCGCTTGATCTTCTCAAGCCGATTTTGAACGGCGTCAGAGATTGCCACGGTGTTGGTCCCCGACTGTTTCTGCACAAATAAACTCACGGCGTTTTGACCATCCAGTCGACTCAGCCCTCGCGGTTCCTCGATCGAATCCTCAGCCCGGCCGATATCCCGGATCCGAATTGGGTAACCTTTGCGATTGGAGACGATCAAGTCATTGAATTTCTCTGGTCGCGTTACGCGACCAAGTGTTCTCAAAACCATCTCTCGGGGACCCTGATCCACAATCCCTCCGGGGACTTCTAGGTTCTGAGCGACGAGCGCTTTGCGAACCTCTTCTACAGATATCCCGTACGCTCGCAGTCGGTCCGTATCGACCCGAACATTGATTGCACGGTTTCGCCCCCCCGACATGAACACGTTCCCAACACCGGGTACCGTTTGCAGCAATTCCTGGATCTGATGCTTGGCAATCTCGGTCACTTCCTGCAAATCGCGATTGCCGGAAATACCGAGCGTGATGATGGGGGCTGCATCCAAATCGAATTTGTTGACCAAGGGGGTCTCCATCCCCTCCGGTAATTGCCGACTGATCGAAGAGATTTTGTCTCGAGCTTCCTGCGCGCCCACGTCACCATTCTTCTCAAGCACGAATCGTACCACGACGGTGCAACTCCCCTCGCGCGTCGTCGAACGAAGTTCATCGATCCCTGAAATCGTATTGAGAGCCTCCTCCAACGGCTTGGTCACGGAGCTTTCCATCTCCTCAGCACTCGCGCCCGGAAGTGCGGCTGAAATCGAGATCACCGGAAAGTCGACCTTGGGAAACAAATCGACTCCCAATTCGAAATAGGAAACCAACCCCAACACCACCGGCACAACGACCAATACCCAGGTAAAGACCGGCCGCCGAATGCAAAGTTCGGAAATACTCATCACTCTGTCACCTCACCCGTGCCGGCAGGAGCGCTCTTGGACGTATCGACTTTCGAGCTTTTCGGCGCAGAAGCCTTCCCGAGCTCTCGCTCGATAACCGGCGCTCCATCCGATAGCATCCGTTGGCCGCTGGTCACCACGCGGGAACCCGAAGCAATCGCCGGCGATGCAATCTCGACCCACTCGCTGGTTTGCTCACCGAGAGAAACTTGGATCTCTTGCACATGGTCTCCATGGACCAGAAATATTTTGTTGATCCCAGCCAACGAATAAAGCGCCGATAAAGGAACTGTTACGGCATCCGCGGACACACCTACCTGAATACTCGCTTTCGAAAAACTCCCCGGTTTGCATTTCCCATCTTCGTTGGGTACCTCCACCTCGACAATAAACGTTCGTGTCGTACGCTCGATCGATGGGCTGATTTTTGCAACTCGACCGACGCGTCCCTCAGGCATTGAAGAGGTTGAAATCAGCACCTTTTGGTCCACGGCTATCCGCGAAGAATGCACTTCAGGTACCGGCAATCGAAGCTTGAGCGTTCGCCCTAACACCAATCGAAACACTTCGGTACCAGGTCGCAACAGAGTTCCCTCCGAAACCAATCGCTCCGACACGGTGTAGATTTCATCCTGCGGATTTCCAGTCAACGTCGGTGTCGGAACGCGAATTTCGCAATCCCTGAGCTTCTGCTTGGCAATCGCGAGCTCCGCTGCTCGGAGTCTCGCTACGGCTGCAGCCGAATTCGCCATCAGCAATTGATTCTTCCAATCGGACTCCGTGATTTGCGATTCGGATTTCGCCTGCTCTAAGTCATCCTCGCTAATCGACTTGGTCCTCTCCAAAGGCAACATTCGATCCAAACGAGATTTCGCTAAATCGAATCGCAAACGCGATGATACGACCATCGGCAATTGACTCAGGTCGTATCCCTCCTCCGGTACCGATGCAAAACCCCATTTTGCAAGCTCAGCCTGCAAGCTTCGTTCCGCTTGATCGACCGCTAACCTCGCATCCGTCGCATCGAGTTCCAACAAGATGTCACCCGGTTTAACGACACTCGACAAATCGTGATGGATTCTCACGACGCGCCCCTCTACTTTGGAACTCACTGTCAATTCCTCAAAGCCATGAAGGGTCCCAACAGCATCGACAGTTCGCTGGATAGGTCGCAACGCCACGGGTTCTGCGGTGACCACAACCGCATCACCTCGATACAACGAAGATGCGGAACCATCTTCGTTCAATGCGACCAAAGGCTCCCGGTGACGCTCCCCAATCCAAAAACGACCAGCCAAAAAACTCAACGCCGCAACGGCGACCCAAGCCCAATTCGTCCAGTTGGACTTAGCTCGCGACGGTGAAGACGCTAGTGATTCGGTCGCGCGGGTGACTCGATCCGATGGTTCGATCAACTTGCTGCTCATGAACTAGACCTTGGATGCCCGGCTAAGAACTTTTTTTAGTACGACGGAAGGGAAAACGGCTCTCGCTCCACCTGGCTCACTCCACTTGGTGACGAAGGATGAAATACTCGAGCCTGGAAAAAAACGGGCATAAAACAACTGCATTATTGGTAACAACAACCTCAAAGCATCATCTCACCGACGACTCAGAGAATCGCTCCACTTGCTTCCATCCTTCGCGAGCAATCTTTCGAAATAACACGAGAAGGATCTCTTGCTCGTCCTCGGTCAACGCTCCCAAAAGCGCACGGTGGAACTGCAGCTTGGCGTTGGCAGCGAGCTCATAGGTGGCTTGTCCGGACGCGGTTAACTCGACGTGGATTACGCGGCGATCGGTTTCAGACCGCGTGCGCAACGCCAACCCCTTTTGCTCCAAACCATCCACGATGGCGGTCATCGAATTGACCGCCAACCCTAAATGCTCAGCCAAGGAACGCATCATCTGCGGCCCAAGTTCCCCTAGGCATTCGATCAAACGCAGATCCTGATGCCCTAAGTTCGCATGCTGCCCACAAGCCTGCGAATCATGAAGCTTTTGAAATTGCTTGAGAATTTCACGAACCACCGATCCAAAATCGCGAGCCCGCTCTTCCAACCCACCCATACAGCCCACCCATAGATGCTTCTCACGTGGAATAGTTCGAACCAAGAACTATCTAAGTATAGAAGGAGTTTTCAAGAGATCCAATGGGCCAACGAAAACGGCGTCCCACTTCTGTGAAACGCCGCAGAATTCTGAAGCTGGCGAGATTCCATTCCTCGTTAGGTCGGGTTTCCCGCCGATTATGCCGGGATCCCCGCATCGCATTTCACCGGGTATCGCCGTTCGAGTAAGTAGCTTACGGAGCGAAACAGAACAGGTGCTTTTCTCCTCGAACGAAGAGTTGGTTGTCAACCAGCGCCGGAGTTGCATCGACCCCTTCGCCGGTCTCGTTGGTCGCCACAACTTTGAGGTTGGGAGAGTCTTCGATCACCACGATCGTCCCTCCCCGGTCCGTCAAATACACGAAGCCATTAGCGGCGACCGGAGATGCGTACGTTCTCGAAACGCCCGGAACACGACTCGCCGTGTATAGCGATTTTCCGGTGGCTGCATCCACGCACGTCAACAGGCCAGTCTTCTCCTTGTAGTAGTAAAGACGGCCATTGGACAGTAGCGGTGATGCCACATCCGGAGTGTCTTTGGATTGAGTCCAACGCACACTTTTGGTTCCTTGCAGATCCCCTTTCCCATCGAGCGAAAAGGCTCCGATGAAAGAGCCGCGGAAACCGCTAGCAACATAGGCGACACCATCGGCCGCAACCGCCGAAGCGCATGGTCGTTGCGTTTGACCTGCACACTTCCAAATCTCTTTTCCGCTCTTCAAGTCATAGCCGCGGGCAGCATTCTGACCGTTCATTACAATTTGCTTGGCACCGCCCGGGCCCTGGACGATCAATGGTGTCGCCCAGCAGGTAGGCTCTTCGCGGGCCACATCCCATACAATCTCACCGGTCTTCTTGTTCAACGCATAGAGCTTCGATGGCCCCTCGTGGTCCCATGGCACAATCAGCAGATCATCGGCGATTGTCGGGGAGCTTCCTTCCCCAAACCCGGCGCGGATCTTCATGTCCCCGAGATCGCGTTTCCATAGAAGCTCTCCTGCCATGCTGTAGCAAAACATTCCGCGTGATCCGAACGTTGCGTACACCCGCTCTCCATCGGTACAGGGCGAGCCTGAAGCGAATCCGTTCGTCTCGTGCGTCCCTTCGTGGGGCGATGCGATCACTGCGGACTGCGACCATTTCTCTTTCCCAGTTGCTCGATCGTAGCATAAGACTCGAAAATCCCATTCGTTTTTCTTGCCCGTAGGAACCGCGGTCGTCACGAAAACCTGTTCCCCCCAAACCACGGGAGACGAGGAGCCGCTCCCCGGGATTTCTACTTTCCATCGCAGATTTTTTCCGGCTCCAAACTCGATCGGTGGCTTGGCATCGTTGGAAACCCCATTGCCGATCGGACCTCGCCAATGCCCCCACTCGTCCGATAAACCGACAGGGGCATTTAACGAACCCAGCGCTGCAGCCAAACCGAGCCCCATCCAAAATTTCTGAGCAGTTGCAGGCTTGGAGTACGCGCCCCAAAGCCGACTGGACGTTCTGCAAAATGTAGGAATTCGATTCACGCGCATTCTCCGAGCCCTCATCCGGTGTAAGTGAAACATAGCCGTCGTCAATGCATGTATCTTAACGGTAGAAACCACGACGCACACCTCTTGGAGACTGACGAATCGACCAGAACGCCTACAAAACAAGGTCCTGTCGCATGCCGCGAAATGCTCGACCACGACCCACGTATCCCCGTCAATCTAATGACAACTTGTTCGAGAACAGGCGAGGCCGT
This sequence comes from Pirellula sp., assembly GCA_046318275.1. Lineage (GTDB taxonomy): Bacteria > Planctomycetota > Planctomycetia > Pirellulales > Pirellulaceae > JBKCUI01. The sequence continues at coordinate 69,322 of JBKCUW010000104.1, forward strand.
TGAAGCCATGAGTTGCGGGAGATTCGATCGCGATGCAGGATGCCTACAAGACTATCGGTCGTGTTGCGCCGCAAGAGGTAACCGTATTAAATCTCGGCGAAAGCGGTACCGGGAAAGAACTCGTCGCTCGAGCCCTGTACCACTACAGCAAACGGAGCAAGAAACCATTTTTGGCCGTCAACTGCGCAGCCCTCTCCGAATCCCTGCTCGAAAGCGATCTCTTCGGGCTCGAAAAAGTCGCCTTCACCGGCGTGCGCCAACGCCGCATTGGGAAATCTGAACAAGTCAACGACGGGACGATTTTCCTCGATGAAATCGGCGACATTTATCCATCAACCCAAGCCAAAGCACTTCGACTGCTACAACAACAGCAATTCGAACGCGTCGGTGGCAACATGACCCTCCAAACCGATGTCCGAATTATTGCGGCCACTAACCGAGATCTCGCAGAAATGGCTACCGCAGGAACATCTCGACGGGCCTCTACTATTAACTCATCGGGTTTGCAATCAACCTGCCCGCTTTGCGCGAAAGAGAAACTCCTCGACGAAGGTTCCAACGATATCTATCGATCCGTCATCCGAAACGTGGAAGCGATCCTCTTCGATCGCATCTTGAAGCTACCGGAGGCAACCGGCAAGAAGCCGCAGAGCGACTTGGCATCTCTAGAATGACTCTTCGCGCAAAAACGAAAGGCCGGAACGACGAGTCAGCAAAAGAAAGCTAACTCGATCCCTAGATGCAATCGATCACGAACCAGCATTCGCCCTATCCGAGCCGCATCACCTTTGGCTGTACCGCTCGCTCTTCGGATTCCCACCCGCTTGGAGGTAAACCAACAAGTCGATCACCTCATCGGCGGTCAGGGTATCGAGTAGCCCTCCAGGCATCATGGAGACCTTGCTAGGCTTGGTCTCGACGATCTCATGGCGTTGGATGTTGGTAAAATTACCTGGGTCGAGCATGTTGGTGGAAACCATCAGAACATTCCCATTCAAGTTCGCGACCCGACCAATGATCGTTTCTTCTTCTGTTTGGAAGATCGTCGCCTCGTACTGATCGCTGATCTCTTTGCTGGGCTCGATGATCGAGGTGAGCATGTCGCGGGGACTGAATCGCTGCGATGCCGCGGTCAAATCGGGGCCTTGAATCCCACCCTGCCCCGCAAAGCGATGGCACTTGTAACATTGCGCGACAGCAAACATCTGCTTGCCTCGCTCATAATCAAACCCGCTCTTCTTTTCTTGCGCTAGTTTAGCGAGCTCATCCACCGTCCACTGCTTCACCTGCGATCGAGGCGCCAAATCAGCCATCGGATCTTTTGGAGCTGGTGGCGGACCAACCAATTCCCCGAGCGATGCTTTTTCTTCATCGCTCAGCCAACCGATCGCAACTTGACGAATGTTCTCAATGAAACCACCGAACGATGCGCCCCCGCGGGCTGTGGCAATCTGATAGAACCATTGAAAATATGCCTTGCGAGTCTCATCGGTCCAGCCATCCTTTGCATCTCGCAAGCAAAACGCGTAGTGGATTTGCTGCTCCGCTGAATTGGCCGTACTCATCTGCGAAACACATCGCTCGATGATCTTGGGGGCCTGCAGGTAGATCAATACTCGCGCCAATTCGCGATCGACCAACGAATCCCCATCGGGACTTGGAAAATGCGAATCGAGCTGGGCAACGATCTTCTGACGTAGCTCTGGCTCCCCTTCTCCCAATCTCAAGAAGCTCAATTGGTAGGCTCGCAATAACTCGAGTTTTTCAGCGCCGCTAAGCTTGCCCCATTGCAATCGAAGCAAACTGTTTTGAATGTCCTTTTGATCGGATGGTTCCCCCTTGCGAGCCAATGCCACCGCGAGGGTAATGGCCGCTTGAGGCGAAAGCGACTGATTGATCGGATCCCGCCACAATTTGGAATCTTGATGCTCTAGCGCTAAACGGGCCGCCGTTCGTAGCGCTCGGTCTGGACTTCCCAAATGCTTCATGGCCAAATCGATGTCGAACTTTGTGCCATCCCGGTGCATCGATTCCAATGATCGACGAACGGCGCGTGCGGAAGATGCCGCCGGCGTATCTGGATACTGAGCCTTGGCAGTGCTCTCTCCACCGACATACTTGATCCGGTAAAGGGCCGACTGGACCTTGCGTCCGCCGATGGTCATGTACATACAACCCTCCGACGGATGGATCACCAAATCGGTAACCGGCATCGGCGAAGCGCTGACAAACGGTTCAAACGTACTCTTATAGGTGGACCCGTCCGGCTCCAGATTCACCGCGTAAACAACACCATAACTCCAGTCGCTGATGAACAGCGCATTCTGAAATTTGGCTGGGAACTTAGCCCCCGTCCCAAATACGATTCCCGTCGGCGAACCGTATCCGATATTGGCAACGGCCCCAAAACTATCGGCAAAATACTCCGGCCACTTGCCCGTCCCATTGCGCCATCCAAACTCAGATCCACTGATCACGTGATTGACTCGCGTGGGGCGGTACCATGGTGTCCCGATATCCCACTCCATGTCCGCATCGTAGGTGAACAAATCCCCATTGGGATTGAACGCGATGTCATACTCATTCCGAAAACCTGTCGAAACCAGTTCCACGTCGCTTCCATCCGGATTCATGCTCAAGATAAACCCGCCAGGGGCAAGCCGTGTCGCCATGAATCCCCGCGCATCGGGCATTCGCCCCAGCATGTGATCCTCGCCCCAATGACGAGGCACTCGAGACGCATCGATCTTTGCCGGCAAATCCGTTTGGTTACCCGCGCACATATAAAGACGACCATCAGGACCTGGAATGATCGCGTGCGGACCATGCTCGCCACCTCCCTCAAGCGGTATCAGGTGATCGATCTTTTCGAACTGATCATCCCCATCGAGATCCTGCAAGCGATACAAACCAGCTCCGGTTGGACCTTTTCCATTGACATCAACGTAGAGACCATCTTTCGTATGAAGCAGCCCCTGCGCCATCCCAATTTCCACCGCAAGCGGCTCGACGACCGTCTTGCTCGCGTCTTCGCCGCTCGGTGCAGGCGTTACGCGGTACAGCTTTCCATACTGATCCGATACGATCAACCGCCCCTTCAAATCGACGCACATGGCGACCCATGAACCCTCTTCCGCCAACGGAACCTCGTGCACCATCTCTATTTCAAAGCCCGTAGGCAAGCGAAATGCTTTGGCAGGCGTCGCCCCGAGGCCTTGGCCATGAGCGAGCGACTCGCAAAAAAGACTGGTCGAGAAAAAGGTGGCTATCGGGAGCGCGAAAGCGAGAATCGACAATCGAGACAATGTAAAACGGATTCGCATGATGTCGTTTGATTCGTGTTGATTTGTGTGAAAGTGAGAAAGCATGATCGATCGCATGACCGATCCGAGAAACACCCACGCAATCGGAACACGGCCGTTACCAGCCGCGTCCCAGACTGCAGTTTCGTAGATTTCAAGATTTCACGAACTTCAAGGATTGTGTCCCGAAGTATCGCTACTTACGCAAACAGTTCCGTCACCGCTTGGCCTTTGACCAACTCGCGTGGTTGATTCAAATGGTTGTAAACAATGGTTTCTGGATCGATCCCGAAGGCGTGGTAAATCGTTGCCAGCAACTGGGCTGGGTGGACCGGCGAGTCCACCGGAGCGCTAGCGGTCTTATCGCTCTTGCCATGGACATAACCTCGCTTGATCCCTGCCCCGGCGATGACCGAGGTGTAACAATACGGCCAGTGATCCCGACCATCATCGCTGTTTCCGTTGCCGCTGGTACTGACCCCACGCTCAGGCGATCGCCCAAACTCGCCGACGGCAACGACCAATGTATCCTCGAGCAACCCGCGTTGATCCAAATCCTCAATCAACGTAGATAGTCCCGCGTCGAGCATAGGTCCCGACTGGTTCTTCATTCGCTTCGACAAGTCGACGTGATGGTCCCACGAGTGATTGTCACTGTTCGCGACCTTCGGCCAAACCACTTCGACCACACGCGTTCCCGCTTCGACGAGCCGACGGGCGAGCAAGCAACTCTGACCAAACGTGTTTCGGCCATACGCATCGCGCAATACTTCGGGTTCCTGACTCAAATCAAACGCCTCGCGAGCCTTTCCAGAGACCACCAACGAAAGCGCTTGACTGAAATACTCATCGAGCTGCTGATTCTCGACCGCAGCGTTGATCGTCGGCATTTGCTTATTGATCAAATCGCGCAGCGCGGCTCGTCGCTGCAATCGAACCGAAAACACCTCTGGACGGAGTTGCAGATCGCTGACGTTGATCCGATCCATCTTGTTCATGTCCAAGTCGTCCCCTTCCGGGTACAACGTGTATGGATCGTACTCTTTCCCTAAAAAGCCAGCCGAACCACCCTTGCCAACAACATTGGATTCCTGCAATGGTCGCGGAAGCATCACGAACGGGAGCATCGGCTCATCGGCTGGTCGGAGCCGGATGATGTTCGACCCGAAGTTCGGGAAGTCCTTAGGGGTAGGAGGCTCCAGCTGGCCCGATGGACTCACCTTGTCGGTGGTATACCCGGTCATCATCTGATAGATGGCGGCGGTGTGATTAAAAAGCCCATTGGGCGTATAGCTCATCGAGCGAATCATGGTACACCGGTCGTTGACCAAGCTGAGCTTTGGCAGGTTCTCGGTGAAGTAGGTACCAGGAACCTTGGTCGAGATCGGCTTGAAAACACTCTTTACCTTATCGGGGACGTTTTCTTTGGGATCCCATAGATCCAAGTGGCTCGGTCCGCCTTGGAGGTATACCAAAATCATTCGCTTGGCCCGGTTCCACCCAGGAGCTCCCGTTCCCTCTCCCGCGTTCGCCTTCTGAAGTTTCATCAGATTGGCCAAGCTGATACCGAAGAGGCTGGAACCACCCACTCGCAGCACATCGCGGCGCGTCACTCCTAGACCGGAATCGCACAAATCCTTGCCAGCAGAGCCTGTCAGTCGCAACATCATCTAGTTCCTACGTGAGTGCCTTGGAATGGAATAATCAAAAGAAGTTGATGGAAACTGGTCTCGTCACCCAAATGCAAAACACTTCGGGTGATATCGATTGTAAGGGCCGATGGTTGCGGCCGATCCTAATGGTTGAATAAAAACGCCGGGCTGTTGATAAGTGCCCATGCGAGATCTTGGGCTGCGGTCAATCTCGCGTTGGCCAATTGCCCCTCGCTTTCCTTAACATCGGCCCGCAATCGCACCAATCTGGAATCTTCAGGTAGAGGAGCTCCCAATCGCTCAATCCGCTTATTGAGCACGATGACCTGCTCGTCTTCCGGCAAGCCTTGGCTCTCTTTCTGAACATTGCCTCGAAGCGCGATCAACTCAGGCGATGCTGCCTTCAAGTAATCGAGCCCCGATTTAGCGATCTCAGGGGTCCACGAAGCTCTCGGCGTCGCACCGATCGCTTGGAACGACTCGGGCAACCCGAGTGCCAGCTCTCCTTCGTGCTGACCGACACTCAACCGGAATCGCCCTAGACGATGATCGGGCGCGTCGTGCTGCTGATGGATCCGCCATTGAAGAACCTCACCTTTGGCGAGCGTCAGCGGCTCAGCCAGTGCGAAAACGGCCCAATGCTCAACACCGTTGGCCCCATGAATCGCCCAACCGGTTTGATCGTTGTTCTTCCCATCAATCGCTGCCGCCGCAGAGAAACCTTGCTGGTCGTAATCCGTCAAACCCTTCGCTAACTTGATCGGTCGCATCTCTGCTGGTTTATCTGCTGAGCCGGCGAAGAGTTCAAGTTCCGTTACCACAAAGTTTCCGTTGGGTGGCAACCCTGGACCTTGGCCCGGCAAATCAGGTGCTGTCAACGCTTCGAGTCGAATCGCTGTGATCGGCGCCGTTCCAGGTTGCGTGTTGAGGGTGTAGATCCCCTTCGCTGCGGATCCGCTCGCTCGCACAGAGCGATCGCCCGAAGGCACTAAAACGGCGCCGTTGCTGGCTTCAGCCCGACTTACAGCCAGAGTCTGCCAGAGGGGTCCATTGCGACGCGCGTCGATGAACTCCTGAAGTTTGTTATCGAGAGCCGCTTCAAACGCCTGCACGGCGCCTTGCGCTGCAGCCATTCGCTCTTGCCTTGCTTTTTCTGCCGCTTCACGTTCGGGTCGGATCTGCTCCTTACGCGCCTCAAGCGCGTTCTTCGTCGACTCTCGTTCCGCATCGAGTGCCGCTTGTCGCTTTGGTTTCTCGGTCACCCACCATGCTTCGCGCTCGGCCAATTGCCCAACCAGCGTTTCATGGTCCCTTTGGATCGCCGTCATTGCCGACAGGGCGGTCTGAATTTCCTCTGCTGTCGCATGGCGATTGAGGACTCGAATGAACAGTTCGTCGACCAAAGCCGCATCATCGGGGATGCTGTCGACCATCTTTCGAATCGCATTCTCCGAGTCGGCAATCGCACCACCCAGTGTCGGTCCGCTGACGAGGGCCATCACGGACCCGAGCTTCAGGTCGTTCGAGCGCTCGCACTCGCAGGCGCTTTCCCGAGGAGGTCGCCCGAGATTGTTTAGGAAGCCATCGGGAAGCCCTGCGTCAGCATCTGCAAGCGCTGCAGCGCGTGAGCCTGGTGGCAACCCTGGAAGTTTCGACGCGGCGCCGGTGACTTGGTGGATTGCATCAAACAACACCTCTGCGGGTAAACGGCGAGGCATCGCATGGGAGTAGTTGCGATCATCGTCCGCATTCCACTTGTTGGTGTCGATCGATAACTGATACACATCAGATCGACAGATGTTGCGCACCAGATGCCGTACATCAAACGAATGATCGATGAAGTCTTTTTCGAGGTACTCGAGCAACTCCGGAATGCTCGGCGGATTACCGGCCCGGATATCGTCGATCGGTTCGATCAGCCCTTTACCGAGCAGGTATCCCCACATCCGATTCACGAAGCTCTTCGCGAAATATGGGTTATCTCTGCTGGTCACCCAAGCCGCAAACTGAAGGCGCCGCGACGCACCCTCGGGCACCTCGGACTTGCACTGGAATGGAAACTTGGGTGGAACGACTTGCTGGGTCTTCTGGTGCTTCACATCGCCACTACCCGTGTCAAAGACCTCTTCCCACAGGGGTTTCGCTCCCTCGACTGCGGACCCACCGATGGTCGCATTTCCAGATGCCTCGTCCTTCTTGAGTCCGACCTGCGCAAAATAGGCTGCAGCCTCATAATACTGGTCTTGAGTCCACCTCTCGAACGGGTGGTCATGGCACTTATTGCAGTTGAATCGAACCGCCAAAAACAAGTGGGTTGAGTTCTCGATGGCCTCTTCCGGCGTGCGGACAATCTTGTAGTAGGACGCTGCGGGGTTCTCTCGATTGGAGCCGGTCGCCGTTAGAATCTCGTTCACAAATTTGTCATAGGGTTTGTTGGTAGCAATGCTGTTGCGAATCCAGTCCTTAAATTTGCCAGCTCCCTCTTTCCCGAGAAACTTCGAGTTTACCTGGAGCAAATCGGACCACTTGTTGGTCCAGTGATCCACAAAAGCCTCGCTCGCCACAAGCTCGTCGATGATGCGCTCACGCTTGGCCTTCGACTCAGCAGGGTCCGCAAGAAACGCTCGAACCGCCTCAGGGGTTGGCGGCATACCGGTCAAATCCAATGTAACTCGACGCAGAAAATCAGCGTCCGTGCAAACCGGCGAGGGCTGGATCTTCATCCGATCCCACTTGGATGCCACGAAGCGATCGATGGGGTGTTGCGATGCAACCGCTGAGGATTGATAACCGTTTCGATCCCCCATCACGGTCAACGTTGTGGCTGCGTACGCTCCCTCGTACCGCGCGAGCACGGGGACCTCTCCTCGACGCAGGGCTTGAACGCGCGCTCCTTCAAGCACAGCACCTACCTCGGTATTCCCCGATTCCAAAAACGCTTCTCGCGTCACATCCCGAGTCTTGCCATCCGCGTAGGTCGCGACAACTCTCAGTTGCTGAACCCCACCAGGCAAAGGGATTACCGGGTTACTCGGCGACACCGTAATGCTCTTGACCCTCGGTGCTGCCATGTCCAGCTTAGCTCCTGCTGCGATCCATTGGCGAAGCACCAATGCATGGTTATCTCCAGGCTCGATGAGCTTACCCCCAACATGCGGAACGATACCGAGCGGCTTGGTCAACATCATCGAATCAATAGGCGAGGTCGAATTGATCCGTCGGCCAGCCAAATCGTCGGCCAAACTGCGCACGTCATAAAGCGGGTCATACCCTCGCAACGAAAGCTTGAACCCGTTCTTGCCAGCTTGTGCACCATGGCAAGTCCCCGAGTTGCAACCGAGCCGGGACAGCGCAGGGTTCACATCGCGAATAAAGTCCACGGAGTAGTCCGCAGGTAGCGCCGCGTTCAAAGCAACGGCTTGAGCATGCCCGCCGACAACAACATTCACCTTTGCGGTACCGCTCTGCAGCGGCTGAACCCAACCGCGATCCGAGATCCAGAATGCGTCCCCCTCCAAACCAAATGCGGCTTGCGACGTCACATCGACCATCTCGCCAGAATCGAGTTGTGCCATCACGATGATTTGCGCTGAGTCATTCCAAGCGGCAAACTCGACAGAGGCGGGCTCGACACGAATCGCCGCAATCCGCTCGGCTGGGATCGGCCGATGAACCAGTTCAGCATCACCCTTGGGAGTCGCTGCTGCGTCTCGTTCGAGCCGATGCGATTCTGCGATGACCTTCAGCCGATCCACCCGCATGCCCGCCAGCGATCCTGAAGCGATTCCTTCTAAGGATCCTGCAGGAGTCACATCGACATCTGCGATCTGCTTTCCATCGGCAATGTTCCAAACCCGAAGATGGCCGTCGGAAGACCCACAAACCAATCGGCCTTGAGCATCGATCGCGATCGCATAAACGGCATTCGGCACAGGATACGTCGCCAAGAGCGGTGGTTGTGGCGTTACGTAATCTTCCAATTTCTTTTTCTCTGCAGCATCCAGCGTTCCCGCTGCTTTCGCTTGTATCCCCTTGATCTCTTCAGGCACTTGCCCTTCTACATCGTAGCCCCATACCTTCACTTCGCTCTTGTTGTCCAAAGTAGACGCGGCTGCGAGATACTTGCCATCCGGGCTCACAACCACATCAAACACGCGGCCCACCATCGGCTCGAGCTTGCGAATCAGGTTCGCATCGTCCCCAATAACTCGCGCCGTTTGTCGGAAAACTCGATAAATCTTGGGCACACCATCCGCCCCTCCCACAAAAACCTCGTTCCGCTTGGGATGACGAGCCAACGCTTGTATCCCTCCTCGGAGCGCACCAGGGGTAATCGAAGTCACATTGTCGATGAATCGCTCAGTCTCGAACTCGGTCAACTTGACCGTCATGTCGCGACTTCCCGAAACCAAGTGCTTGCTATCATTGATGAACACTGTCGCTCGCGGCCAATCCTCGTGTGTTCTTTGATACAGCTTTTGATTGCCATTGATATCGAACGCGCGAACCGAATTATCGCTCATTCCCAAAGCGATCAACGAGCTGTCATGCGACCATGACAATCCGAACAAGGTATCTCCACCCAGCATGAAGCTGCGTTCGAGTTGCTTCGTCTCGTTATTCCAAATCTGTAGCTCACCAGCCACACCGGGCTCACCCGCACCAACGGCAATCCACTTCCCATCCGGAGAGTACTTGATCGACTCCACACGTGGACTCATGCCGACCAATCGATTCTTCAGCTGCCAGCTCTGGGTATCAAAAACCAAAACCTCATGGAAGCCACTTACTGCAACTTCGCTACCATTCGGCGAGTAATCAATACTCCCGATGCTGGGTGGTCGCGTGTACTTAGGAGGATTCTGGGCCGTGAAGCGAGGGCCGGAATCGACTTTGTCTTGAATAGCGCCCGCCGCGATCCAACGCTTGATCGTTTCAATCTCAGCCGGCTTGAGCGGCGGAAGGTTCTTCGGCATCTCCGCCTTACCCTCCACCGGGGTGATTTCACTCATCAAGTGACTCGTCGCAGCATCGCCGGGAACAATCGCTGCATCTCCTGACTCACCACCCTTGAGCATGCTCGCGAAATCAGTCATCAAGTAGCCACCTTGCTTCTTCGCCTCTTGATGGCAAGCAAAGCAATTAGCTCGCAAAATCGGGAGAACGTCCTTCGACCAAGTGGGTGCCTCTGGCTCAGCCGCTCGAATCGCACCACCGAGCACGGCGATTCCTAAATAGCTGAAAACAACGAGCATCCATCGCGATCCGTATGCCGAGGAGAACAACGACACCGAAGCAAGGCGCATATGCAGATCCTATGTTGTGAGCGTTTGCGGATGGGAGCATCGGCGTCGATAGAGGATCCGCCAACACGATCGCAAACGGTGTTTGAGTCCGGGAGGGATAATCAGGAGGTGGGTCAGATCCCTTATTTCAAGCGATCTTTTAACGAAAAAGTCTACATTCGAATATAACTAGAAAGCCCTGCGGGGTCAACTTTATCATTACCGGACAGCAATGCCGCCATTCACTCCGTTGATGGGATGCAATAGTCCCAGACATTAACCTGTCTCCATCCCCAAAAAGTGCAACACGACGAATGATCCCAACGGTACTTTCGACGGAAAACGGGATTTCCACAGCAATCACGATGCGAGGAACGGTTGCATCATGAACGCCTCGGACCAACGGTTTCTCCTCTACTGGCATTTCTGGATAGGGTTGTTCGTTTCCCCCGTCCTGTTCGTGCTCGCAGTCACCGGCCTCATCCAACTTTTTCGAAGTGACATCGAATCCCGGATCTACCGGGACATTTTGACCGATTCAGCAGCGACGGAGATTCAGGGATCCACTTCACGCCGTGGGCGCGAGCCCTTTCAAAAGCGACTCCATAGAGGTTACTACCAATCAGCATTAGACATCGCCGCTGCCGAGCTCGGGCCGGGAATTCGCACAGCTCGCGTCGAGATCAACAACGGGCAAGAACGGTTACCAGCGCTCTTGGTCGCCCCCGTGGAAAGACCGTGGCCCCAGCGCAGAATTTACGTCTCACCTGAACGCGGAGTCATTACTGGCTCGCTTCCCGAACGCACATTCTTTGCTCGGTCGCTCGATCTCCATCGAACCTTGATGGGAGGATTAACCGGTCGGCTGATCGTCGAGTTCACAGCCAGCTGGATCATCGCGTCGATCTTGATTGGCTTCCAACTTTGGTTCCGCCAAAAAGCTTCTCAACAACGAGCCAACAGCGAACAGACTAGCGACGGCAAAAGCTGTCACGACATCGATCGCAAATCCAACTTGAATCGATGGTGGCGATGGCGTTCGCTGCACGTCACCATCGGTGCATCCACTGGGTTGCTGATCATTCTAATCGCATGGAACGGCCTTCAATTCTCCGAAATTTACGGCACCCTGTATCATGGGATCGCCCGCAGCACGGGCCAATACGATTACCTAATCGACAAACCAAAACCAGTCTACGATGACAACTCGCAACCCACCTTGGCGCTGGATGACGTGCTCGCACGAGGCTTAGCCAATGGGATGCACTGGCAGCGTATTGCTATCCAATTGCCCTCCAATGCAGATGATTGCATCACCATCGAATCAGGTGGTGACTTCCCCCCATCGATGACGCAAACCCTTTACCTGGATCGCGTCCGAGGAGATGTTCTACGCCGCTACGAACTCTCCGACCTGGGCCCGTTGGCGCAATGGAACAAGTGGAGCTACCCAATTCATGTGGGAACCATCGGAGGTATTGCCACACAATGCGTATGGGGCATTGCAATGCTAACGCTGATATCGATGCCCGTGTCGGCTATCGCCATGATCTATCTTCGCTGGCGTCGAGGCGTACGGATAACACCAAATCGAACAGCTCCAGAGAGTCTGGCGATGCGAGTGTGGGTCGCTATGCTCGGCATCCTACTTCCTGCCGTTGGATTGACCATGCTGGGCATCATCGCTGCCGATTGGCTTTTGGTTCCTTGGCGACGGTCTCGTAGCCGTCACCCCCGATCCGAGTGAATCAACCGCCGACAGCCGGATCCGATTATCCTTATTTTTACTGAGATAAGCGCCAATTACGGTAAGCCGTTGGACTTGCGTTTCCTCGAACTACACTAGAACAAGCGATTCTGATCCTGTCCTCGCTCGGAGTATGGATCCGCTCACGAGATCCGCACAGATAATTCCCCATCGGCGACCTATGAACCGATTCCAGCATCAACAATTCACTTTTTGGCATTACGTTCGACGCCAGTACACGCGCCTGTCCCAATGCTTTTGGGGCCGTATTGTTTTCGTTTTAATTCTCTTCGTTACCGTCGAATCACCCGCCCATGCGGAACTAGTAACACTTTATTCCGGCTCAGGGCTTCCTTCTGCAGAGCCATGGCTCGTGTATGGCTTCGATTCGGTCACAGGGGCATCCCAAACAAATGTCGCCGGTGGCGTACGACTGGTCACCGATGAAACCACAAGAGCTGGCTACAGCAATTACAACGTCATCCCAACCACCGCACTCAAGAACCCCGCCTTTCCATCGCTGAATCGAGCCAACGGCTTCGAACTCTCATTCTCACTAGCACTCACTGGAGAATCGCATACATCCAACGATCGCGCTGGATTTTCAGTAATTCTGCTCGGGAGCGATGCCAAAGGAATCGAACTAGGATTCTGGCAAAATGAAATATGGGCACAGAATGCAGGATTCATCCATGGTGAAGGTATCGCATTCAACACCGTACCGACCCAAGACTACAAGCTTCGGATCGTCAACGACAACTACACGCTCAGCCAAGGAGCAAACCAACTCTTGACTGGCAATCTACGGTCGTACGGAAGCTCACAACCTTACTCGCTCTCGAATTACATTTTTTTAGGTGACAACACGACGAGCGCCCAAGCCAACGCGTTGATCGGAGCGATCAAACTCGAGTCGAACCTCGCGTCAGTGCCAGAACCCAGCACTTTCATTCTTTTGGGTTCGGCTGCGATCGCGTTGAGAGGACTGAGATTCCTTCGACGGCCCAGAGCTTAGCGACGCTAAGCTCCTTTCGGACTTCTCCCGCTCTAGGAAGGGTGATCCCGCGCCGCAATCGGCATGGTTACAATTGAGATTCGTTAATTTCTGAGATTCGTTAATCTCTTTCCACCCTGATCTCTATCCACCCCAACTTATTCAACCCAGCCGTATTCACCCCGAACTTATTCCGCCGGCCCCACTGCTTACCATTCACCTTTTTACCTACTATTCATGGTCATTGCCGAGTCCCAAAAAGGGCAACGGAGTCATTAGTATGCGTCATCAACGAGTTTCGCTCGGTCCTGTCGAATTGTCATTTAACGCCATTCGTCACTTCTTACTCGCCGGATTTGCCGTGTGGTCATGCTGTTCGCCGATTGTCGTGCATGCGTACTATCAATCTGCAGAGAAACCCGATACCGTCGCTGCACCCCACGACCCAGTCCCGAACACGCCGGTAGCCCGTTGGTGGAAAGGCAATTTACACACGCATTCTCTATGGAGCGACGGAAACGACTTTCCTGAAATGATCTCCGAATGGTACCGCGAGCGAAACTACAACTTTCTCGCGATCTCCGATCACAACCTCCTTCAGGAAGGCCAACGTTGGATGAAGCAAAGTGCGTTGGCCTCGCGCGGAGCTGCGAACGCCCTGGAAAAATATCGCGCTCGATTCGGAGGAAGTTGGGTTGAGACACGTGGCGAGGAAGGTACCGACTCGTACCAGGTTCGCATCAAGCCGCTCGATGAATACCGTTACCTTCTCGAACAGCGCGGTCAATTCATCTTGATCCCTTCGGAAGAAATCACCGATCGCGCCGACGGCAAACCGGTGCACATGAATGCTACCAATCTGAACGAAGTCATTCAGCCGCTCGGAGGTAAGACGGTTCGAGAAGTGATGGAAAACAATCTGAGATCGGTCTTGGAACAAGAGAAGGCCAAAGGTCGAGAGATACTCGCTCACCTCAACCATCCCAATTTCGGTTACGGAATCACCTTTGAGGATCTCGCGGCGGTTATGTCGGAACGGTTCTTCGAAGTCTATAACGGCCACCCGGGGGTCAATCATCGAGGTAACGCAAAAAACCCTGGGGTCGAACGCATGTGGGATCTTGCAAATCATCTGCGAGTCAGCAAGCTAGGGGGTAGCCTGCTGATGGGCGTTGCTACGGATGACAGCCATGAGTACCACGGAAAGCCGGGGAGTCGACCCGGCCGAGGTTGGGTCATGGTCCGAGCTGAGTATCTAACGCCTGAACATCTGATCCGCGCGATGAAAGCAGGAGACTTTTATTCCTCCAGCGGAGCTACCTTGAGCGATGTGCGATGGGACGCGGCCTCGAAGAAACTATCCGTGACAATCGACCCGACGCCCGGGGCTAGCTACTGGACAGAATACCTTGTCACGACCGACAGCGGCGAACCCGAGGACATCGGTCGTGTTGGTCTGGCGACTCAAGACCTTTCATCATCGTACACGCTCAAGGAAGGAGAGACGATCGTGCGGGCTGTGATCACCAGCAGCCTCGCACCAGTCGACCCCGTGTTTGATGATCAGAAGCAACAAGCTTGGACGCAGCCATTCACCATCGCGCCGGCCGAGTAGCTTACGCTCCTACCTCCGACCGACTACTTTTTCTTTTTCCCTAGCACTACGCCGCGAATGTACTCAACTTCGCTTTCACGGTAGGGTGTGCCATCGCGTCGGAAGATATCATGGAACCACAACTCGGGTTCCTTATCGTACGGCTTTTGCCAACTATCCCAAGGATAAATAGTTTGGCTCTTGCCGTCGACGAATCCCCAGTTGTGAGCGCCTACATTGAGATCTTTAAGGATCTGCAGGTTGGGCTCGAACAAACTGTTGTTGCCCCGCGCCATATACTCAGTGCACAGTATGGGACGATCGTAGCGACTCAACGCCTTCACGGCTCGCTTCAAGCTTTCACCATCACCGTAGTTATGAAAGGTGATGATGTCGGACTGCTCCAAACATAGTTTTTCCATGGGGCTCAGCTTGCTTTCATCCTCCCATAGCCCGATCCAAACGCCGCACGTTAAGGGTTGCGACGGGTTGACTTCTCGTGCCCACTCGAAACAACGCTTTGCAAACAATGTTCCCATCTCAGCCTTGTTCGGAAGCTCAGTCTTCGTTCCATTGCGACCATAGCTGTTTGCATTGTCGTTATCGAGTTCATTGACCAAATCCCACGCTTGGATTCGAGCATCATCTTTAAAACGACGAAGAATTCCCTGCAAGTAAGGCTTCATCATGACGTGCTTTGCGGGATCTCCAAGGATCGATGCCCCCGGGCTCTGCACCCAACCACTATTGTGAACACCTCGCTTAGGATCTCGCTGCTTGCCTGCGACAGGCTGTGGATCCCAGACCGAGTCGAAGGGGACAAAAACGATCCCGATCTTATGCTTGGCAGCAATCGCAAGGAACTGATCCATGCGTTCGGTCAAATCCTTTCCGTCACCCGTCCACAAAAGGTCATGGAGAAAGACCCGCATCGAATTGAATCCGAGGCTTTGCGCCCAGCCCAATTCTTTATCGATGCGCTCAGGATCATAGGTACCAATCTGCCACATCTCAAGCTGATTGATCGCATACGCGGGGAGGTAATTGGCACCGACCAGCCAACCCCGTTCCTCTTGCCACTTCTTCGCTTGCTCCACCGTCCATCGCTCCTGGGACCAGCTTACCGCTGCCGAGCAAACGAAAACGACCAGGATCGCGACGTAGCTTGCGAGTCGCAAAGAACGAGCATGTGCGCGCTGAGCAAGCGCAGCAGTCTTTGATGGAACAGCAAAATTCATAGGGCTTCGTACCTCGACGTTTGGAGCATGTTTGAACGAAGGGTCGATTGTAGCCTAAACAAGCCCCATATCTATTCCGGGCGATCGAATAGCAAGAATAGAACCTCGCAGCGGTCGCGTTGTAGGTCCTAGGGAAAATATGCGGGCAGACTTGGTTATTAGCGCAGATCCGAGCAACCAACATCACGACGGTACATCGCGAATGTCAGTGCAGGTTAACTCGCCATTCGTTCGAGATCCGGCAACTTACGGCCTTGCACCTGGTAAACGTACTTCAGCACTTCAGCAACCGCAGCATACTCCGTCACAGGGATCGGTTTGCCAATATCGACCTGCTTGAATAACGCTTGCGCCAATGGCTTGCGCTCGACGATCGGAATTCCATGCTGAAGGGCGATCTTACGGATGCGAGCCGCGACGAGATTCGCCCCTTTGGCAAGCACGATCGGCGCCTTCATCGTCAATGGATCGTACTTGAGTGCAATCGCCAACTCGGTTGGGTTGGTCACGACCACGTCTGCTTTGGGAACATCCGAGTTCAAACGCTGGTTCGCCAACTCCCGCTGAACACGACGGCGGCGTGCCTTGGTATGCGGGTCACCCTGGGTCATTTTATACTCTTCGCGCAGCTCCTCATCTGTCATGCGCAAATCCTGCTCATACTTCCAACGCTGAATCGCATAATCGACAACCGACAAAATCAATAACGCCACAGCAACAGTGCGGCACAATGAGATCATGGTTTGCCATACAAACTGGGAGACCGTCTCGAGGCTTGCTCCGCCGAGCGCCAGAATCTCATCCCATCTCGACCAAACACCCATTGCGAGCAACCCAACCACCAACCCAATTTTGATCAATCCAAATCCTAATCGCGATGCATTAAGGATTGAAAAAATGCGTTGCAGCCCACTCAGTGGGTTGATTCGGTTCCAATCGGGTATCAATTTATCTGGCAGCCAAAGCGAGCCTACTTGGGCATAGTGCACGATGATTGAGGTGAGCAGCACACCGGCAAACAATGGCAGCAACGCGAGGGAGCTCTTCGATGCCATCAAAAGCATTCGAGTCATCCACGTGCGTGGATCCGTCGCCCAATCAAACGGCTCTCGCAGTTGATCCCTCAGGATCTCCGACAAGGCCTGAAAGACACCTGGACCGGTTGTATCGAGCAAGATCACGCCGACCAACAGCAGGGCTGCCGAACCAAGGTCCTGGCTGCGCGCTACATTCCCTTCTTCGCGCGCTTTGCGACGGCGATACTCAGTCGCTTCATGCTTCTTGTCACCCGCCGAATCAGCCATGCCGGACCGCTAACCTTTCCGAATCCGCGATAGTTGCTGAGTCTCTTAGCACGTGCGCGACAGAACGCGGAAACAAATCCACAGTTCGCTCAACCCACTCGGCAAGCTCGTTCTGAAAAACCCAACCCACGCTTGCCACCGTCAATCCCAACACCAGCATCATCACCAGCACGTTGATGTTGAAACCGACCGCCATAATGTTCAATTGAGGTAAAGTCCGGCCGATCAGCGCCGTCACAAAATTCGCTAATAACAGTGCGATTGCCGCCGGTGCGGATGCCCGAAGTCCCACGGAAAAACCGTGCCCGACAAATTCATGCAGGTGCATCAGCCAGTCGCCTTCGGCCAAAACCTCGCCCGCATGATAGAAGGCAAAACTGTCCAAACACGCGCCGATCATGATCCGGTGACCACCCAACAGAACAAACATCGCCATCGAGAAAAGGGACATCAACTGCTGGATTACGGAGACCGTCTCCTGGGTCGATGGATCCGCGGCCTGTGCCATTTCCATACTGCTCAGCGAACTGATGACTTGGCCGCCTACCTGCAAACAAGCCATCACCAACATTACCGACGTTCCAAACAATGCACCTAGAAGCATTTCTTTAGCGAGGGCTACCACCAAATCGAATAGATGGAGAGGCATATCCGACGTCTGAGACCAAACCATCGGTGAAACAGAAGCGGAGATCATCAGCGCCAACATCACCTTCACACGATTGGGGATCATCGACCCTTGAACCGGTGGCATCATCGCTAATACAGGACCAATCCGACACAACACGCATAGAAAGGTCCACACCGGGCCGAACAACGTCGATGAAACAGAATCGAGTAGTCCCATGTTGGCTACGATCTCCCTCTAAAATCGCCCTATCGAGGAGATACCAACGCCGGAATGTCGCGGATCAAATTGCGGGAATACTCGAGCATCTGATCGGTCATCCATGGAAGCGCAATCGCAATGGCAATTGTCATCGCAACGAGCTTCGGTACCGTACTGACTGTCTGGTCTTGAATCTGCGTAAGAGCTTGGATCAAACCGATCGCCAACCCAACAACCATACCGATCACCAGCAACGGCGCACCGATGATCAACGACATCATGATCGCGTTGCGTACCAAATCGACTGCGTCTTGCACTACCATGGGCTGGGTTTCCTCTTTCGGGCGAGTATCGTTTTAGTGCTGGTTTTCTGCGAAGCGACCCGAGACTGATTTCGTCAGGACGGCAAGGTGCCAAAGCTGTCCAGCAGCATTTGCACCACCAAACGCCAGCCATCAACGAGTACGAACAACAGGAGTTTGAACGGCATCGAAATCATTGCTGGCGGCAACATCATCATCCCCATCGACACCGTGACCGACGCAATGACGATATCCAGAATCAAAAATGGCAGATAGATTTGGAAGCCCATCATGAACGCGGTTTTTAGCTCGCTCAACATGTAGGCTGGCAACAGGACCTGCAGGGGAACTTCATCAAAGTTCTTTGGAGTGGGACTGCTCGGCGCATAGCGACTGTAAAACAGATGGACGTCATCGTAATTGTTTGCCATCGCGATCTGGCGCGACATAAACTGGCGTATCGGTGCAACACCGCGGTCCCACGCCTCACTCGTTGTCATGCTGCTTCCATCCGCCGTGTAAGGCTCAATCGCATCGGTATACACCGATGTCCACACCGGACCCATGACAAAAATCGTGATAAAGATCGAAATCGCCGTGATCACCTGACTCGGTGGCAACTGCTGCGTACCCATCGCTTGCTTAAGCAACCCAAATACGACGATGACACGTACGTAACACGTCGTCATCAAAAGAATCGCAGGAGCAACACTCAGAATCGTCAAAAGCGCGACGATCTGCATGGAACTGGTCAAGCCCTTGGGACTCAGCCACAAATCCGGTCCCCCAAGCAGCGTCTTTGTTAGGTCTTCGGCACTCTTTGGATCGGAGTCCTCCGCGTTCGTTGCGGATAAATTCTCTCGAACCGCTTGCTTCACCGCATCGCCGTCACGGTTCCGAAGCGCACGCCCAATCACGCTCTCACGAGGACCCGCTCCCGTCGTGGTCTGAGTCCTCGACGTCGGGCCAGAGAGAGATTGGCCGAAAGCTTCCCGCGATCCGACGAGCCACACCCCCCATACAACCATCCAAACGCCACACACCTGCAGCGCCCATCGACGATTCGATTGTGTACGGTTATCGGTCATGCTAATGCAGCGAGTCGCAACGGAGAAACCAACGTCCGAACTGGGCAGATGGAAAAAGTGACCAGCGGTGAAAATGGACAACCAGGGAAGGATGTACATGATTTCCATCGGGCGACGCAAGCGGAACTAACGCCGACCGATGCGATGACTCGCAGCACGACGACTCGCAGAACGACTTCCTCGAAAATGCGTTCGGTTTAATTCGGATTAAGGGGTGGACTGCCCCAAACCGGTCTTTCGGTCCTGGATTATACGGCCAATTCAAACCCGCTTCTCTGAACCGCCGAAATCCCATCCGATCCGACTTGACCCACTCTCCCACCAATGGGTAACTTTCACGGTCCACGTTAAATAGTGCCGGAGCACTTCATACGTTGCACTTCAAACGCTAGCAAACCAAGGATGGGGGTTGGGCATGAGCAAGGATAAATCATCGCAAGCATCGGAAAAGCAGACGGTACCGACATCGGCGGTTCCCATGCTCGATGTCGGGCGAGGAAATAGGCCTCTTCGTGAAGAGATCATGGAAGCAGTGGGCAGGGTTGTCGACAGTGGTCGGTTCCTGCACGGCCCCGAGGTCGGGGAGCTCGAGTGCACCGTTGCCGGTCTGAGTCAGACAAAACATGCGATCGGTTGCGCTTCGGGTAGCGATGCATTACTTCTAGCGCTGATGGCGCTCGACATCCAACCGGGGGACGAAGTGATCGTTCCGAGCTTTACGTTCTTCGCCACCGCTAGCGCTGTCGCACGGTTGGGGGCTGAACCTGTCTTTGTCGACATCGACCCGGAAACATACAATATCGACCCTGAATCGCTCGGCGAGAGCATCACTTCCCGAACTCGAGCCATCATCCCGGTCCACCTGTTCGGGCAATGCGCTCCGATGGACCAGATTTGCGAGATCGCTGGGCAACACGGAATTCCGGTGATCGAGGATGCTGCCCAAGCGATTGGAGCCGCATGGGATGGGCGCCCCGCAGGCAGCTGGGGAATCGCCGGTTGCTTGAGTTTCTATCCAACCAAAAACCTTGGCGGGATGGGTGATGGTGGAATGCTCGTCTGCAACGACGATGCGCTTGCCGCCAAGCTTCGTTTGCTCGCTGCACACGGAATGCAACCTCGTTATTATCACAAACTGCTCGGGATCAATAGCCGCTTAGATACCATCCAAGCGGCTATCCTCAATGTGAAGATCGCCCATTTGGATGCTTATGCAACGGCGCGTCAGAAGCATGCCGAACGGTACACGGCTCTCTTTGAAAGCACTCGGCTTCACGAAACGCTCCAACTGCCTTATCACGACCAACGCGCTACGCACGTTTGGAATCAGTATGGGGTCCGTGTCCCCTATGGTCGGCGCGATGCGTTGAAACAGCATCTCGCCAAACAAGGTATCGGCTGTGAGATTTACTATCCCGTTCCGCTTCACATGCAAGAGTGCTTTGCCGACCTCGGCTATAGCCTCGGATGCTTGCCCCATACCGAAGCTGCCGCGAGAGAAATACTTCATCTTCCGGTTTATCCGGAACTGACCGAAAGCGAACAGGACGCGGTTGTCGAAGGCATTGAATCGTTCTATGTCAGTGGCGCTTTCCGCCAAGCTGCCTAGTTCGCTTTAAAACTCTTCGCTCCTCATCATCCACGCGAGGGAAACCGTTTAGGACTTCCCTCGCATCGGGGCAATCACCGATTCTGAGAACCGCTCCATCTCTTCGAGTTGCGGACTGCATTGCAACAGCAGCAGATTCACACCCGCATGTTCAAACGCCGCGACTTGATCCTGGACCTGAGCTGGTGTACCTACCAAACCAGCTTGGAGTCCACGGTTGCTAACCGAATAATCCGACAAGCTCACCGAGCGATCGAGCTGGGTACCTGAGAGCCACTGCTGATAATTCTCATATCCCGATTTCGATTGCTGCACGTCGGTAATTCGAGTTACCTCGGCAGTTGCCTCAGGCTCGCTACTACGCACAATGGAGTAACCGGCGACCCCGAAAATCATCGGGGGCAATCCTTTACGCTCGCGGCGACGCTTCATATCCGCAATCTTTTCCCCGACTCGCTCTGGGGAATCCCCGTGCATGACGTACGCGTCGCACTTGCTGGCGATCAACTCTTTTGCCGCTTCAGACTCCCCGCCTGCGTAGATCGTTGGGCGAGGCTTGCTCAACGGTTTAGGTTGCAGTACGGAATCGCGAAGTCGATAGAAATCTCCTTGGTAGTCGACACCATCCCGACTCCAAAGTGCGTCGACCACATCCAACCATTCCGATGTCCGATCATACCGCCGATCGTGCTGCTCAAAATCGACCGCATACTTTTCTGCTTCATCCTTCCACCAACTCGATACCACATTGAGCGATAGTCGACCACCACCACCGATATGGTCTATGTTGGCAGCCTGTTTTGCCAACAGTGCTGGGTTATGAAACGTAGGCCGGACGGCCACCATGAGCTCAAGGCTATTCGTGACCGCCGTCAATGCAGCCGCAGTAGACCATGCATCCAGCGAAGGAGCTCGCACTCCTTTGATGTCGTTTAAATTCAACTCGGCGACCAATGTCAAATCGAAACCGATTTCCTCACTGCGCTGGGCCAATCGCTTGGAATACTCCCAGGTCGCCTCCATGCGTTCATCGTCGACATTCCTGAGCCAGCCGCCGAATACCGGAAGCCAATAACCAAATCGCATCTTCTGAAACAGCCTTTTTTCGTGGAACTCAATCATCCAAGGGGATACAAACTGGTCACGGTAGAACGAACTAAACGTGAAACCGATCCGCCATCACGCCGAATTCGCACGGTCCTCGAGGTAATCAACCAACTTCACGAAGGGATCGAAGCCGACAACGTTGATTCCGTCCGCTACGAAATTCGAAAGGGCGTTAATATCGTAGTAAACAACGTTTCCATCGCGGTCGTCGATCATCAGCTCAATCCCGCCGACGTCGATTCCCGCTTGCTGCATGATCCGTTCACATGCCTCCACAATCTCTGGCGACGGCTGGAAAGCCTCTACTTTCAACCCCGTTTTTGGAGCGTCGATCGGGCATGCGGACCGCTGAAGTTCGACCCCATCGGCTCGCTGGCAAATATCAGCAGGGCAGAGATTGAATGTGTCACCGGTGATAAAGACCTTGATCGCATACAAGAATTTTCCTCCAAGCAACTCCACTCGCACAATGTACCCACCGCGAGCAGGAACGTATTCCTGGACCAAGGCAGTGTGATCGACGCCAAAGTCAAGGCGTCCAGAAGCAGCCGCTGCCGCGAGCGATTCCATGGAATCAAACCTTACAATCCCCGCCCCACTCCCACCGATATTGGCTTTAAACACGACCGGAAACCGCAGCTCTTCAGCGACGGTCGGCACCCAAGACGCATGGTTGGTCACGATGGCTTTCGGATAGCCCAACCCGAGCCCCTGCAGCAAATTCAATTGCCTCGCTTTGCTTGTTTCCATCGTAAAGGCCGACAGCCCGTTCACCACGGGAACCTTCAATCGCTCTAGATGGTCAAGCCAACTCAGGGTGAAGAACATACCCTGAAGGCCCCCTCGCAGATACGCGGAGGGGCTCATCCTATTGAACACTAACGAATAGCGGCTTTCTTTCTCGGACGGATCGTAATAGTGAGCGCGCGGATCCAGCCGAACATAACGCAACCCCCGTTTGTCGAGCTCAGCGAATAGGGGCAAAAACCAATGCTCGTGCTCATGGTAAATCGCAAACGGTTTGGCGTGATAATTCGGCATGGTGACTAAGGGACGGAGTGATGCAATCGGAAAATATTGAAGCCTGAGCAACCTGCTGCCTTGCTGGTCAAGCGACCACCGCCAGTGATCCTCAACGGGCTAGCAGTGAGGCCGATGCCACGGCAGCGACTCTCACGCTCTCCACAGGACCTCGACTCCAAATTATCGCCGACGCGACAGATGTACGATAGCCTCAATCAGACGTTCGACTTCCTCATGCGTGTTGTAGATGGCGAACGAAGGCCGCACCGTGGACTCCAACCCAAAATGCCGCAGCGAGGGCTGGGCGCAATGATGCCCCGTCCGAACGGCAATGCCTCGCCGGTCAAGCTCCTTGCCCACCATTTCTGTGGTGTAACCGTCCAAGGTAAAGGAGACCACGCCGATTTTTTTGGTGGCGCTACCGAAAATATTAACCCCGCGAATCCCTTTCAGCTCTCGTGTCGCATGCTCGAGCAACGCATGTTCATGCGCTTCGACCGAAATCGGATCGAATTGACGAAGGTACTGCAGAGCAGCTCCAAGCCCCACCGCGTCCCCGATACTCGGCGTCCCGGCTTCGAATTTCGCGGGTGCATCGGCATAAATCGTTTCGTCAAAACTGACCCGCCGAATCATGTTTCCTCCACCTTGCCACGGTGGGAGCACATCGTGCAGTTGCGGATGCACATAGACCACACCGATCCCTGTCGGTGCAAAAATCTTGTGCCCTGAAAAGACGAGAAAATCGCATCCGATCGCTTGTACATCCACCGGCATGTGCGCAATGCTTTGCGCTGCATCGATCACAACACGGGCACCGTGATGATGCGCCATCTGAGTCATCTCTTCGATCGGTAAAACCGTACCGAGCGTATTCGAGGCATGCGTCAGAGAAACCAAACGCGTTCGAGGGCCAAGCAACCTTCGATACTCTTCGATCAGGATCTCCCCCGAATCGTCGATCGGAATCACCCGGATCCTCGCTCGAACTTCCCTCGCAATCATCTGCCAGGGAACGATGTTCGCATGGTGCTCCACCTCCGACAGCAGAATCTCATCTCCCTCTCGCAAAAACCCCTTGATCGTGTGGGCTATGAAATTGATCCCCTCGGAAGTTCCACGGACAAAAACGATATCGTCGGTGGACTGAGCATGGATGAACTCGCGCACGGTTTCGCGAGCACCCTCGTAATGGTCGGTCGCTCTGGCGGCCAGCGTATGCGCAGCGCGATGGATGTTGGAATAATCCAGCGAGTAAAACGAAGACATCGCTTCGATCACCTGACGTGGCTTTTGGGTCGTCGCTGCATTGTCGAACCAAACCAGCGGAAATCCATGGATCGATTGATGCAACGCCGGAAAATCCAATCGGACCGAACTGATGTCCAGGGGGCGCGAATGCTGGGCTACCGAGGCGCTCGAACCGCTACTCCCCGGAACCTGCGTTGGCATCGCGCCAACTGGCCCCGTTCGATCCGCCCGATACAAGCTGGTGCCGGGCAATCGCTGCGCGAGCGAATCTCGCGACTGGGCCTGCAGTTTGGCAACTACGCTTTGCAAATCAACATCGCTAACATCCGCTCCATTCCCGCCTCGCTCCATCGCCGAAACGACAGGCGCTGGGAGAGAATCCTGAGCGCTTCTGACCATCGCAAGCGACGACTCCGACTCAGGCTGCGGGGAGGCCAGATGCGATCCCGGAATCTCGAAACGCTGCAGATCGATCGCCCCAAGCGGAAACCTCTCAGGCGGCAACTGCGCCGGCGGAACCGGCACTGGCGGAAACATCTCCGCGGCACCGGAATGCCCTCGAGGGACATCAAAGATGCGCTCCAGCAGTCGCTTCGAAATAGACTCCGAACTTTCGCTATCGACGATCGATGGCACCCCCGAGACTGCGGCTGCTGCCCGGGATGCAGGTGGGGTTCGTGTGAACGGATCCATGATTAAATGCCCGATCCGCTATCAAATGATTTCGGAAGTCGTTGCATGTAATCGTGGTAGTACCCTACTTCTACATTCTCAAGAACACCGACCGCATCATCGGTCAATACCGCTGCCGAGAAATAGAGGGTTAACAAGTACGAACTGACACCGAGACTATCGAGCCCCATCAGACGCGCGGACAAACTCGGAGCAATCTCTCCTTCGATCCCAGACTGATGCAACCCCACCACGCCTTGATCCTCTTCCCCGACGCGGACCAACAGAATATTCGTCGTTCCAGACGACTGCCGGGATTGGTACCGATTGGTGATCTCGAGCTTGTCGCACGGAACGATGGGCACACCGCGCCACGAGACCATCGGGTAGCCGAAAATGCTCACCGTAACCGGAGGAACACCGCGCCAGGTGCACTCTCTCAAGAACGCTGCGATGGCTTTTGGATGCGCGATGAAGAACGCTGGCTTCTTCCAGACCATCGTTAACAACTCATCCAAATCGTCCGGAGTCGGCGCGCCGTAACGCGGCGTAATCCGCATCGCTGGATCGACGGAATGAAGCAGTCCAAACTTCTTGCTGTTGATCAGCTCCCACTCCTGACGCTCCTTGATCCCTTCGATAGTCAATCGCATCTGCTCTTCGAGTTGGTTGTACGGACCGTTGTAGAGATCCGATACTCGCGTATGCACACGAACCACCGTCTGAACCGCCGACAAACTGTACTCGCGAGGCGTCGGCGTATAATCGACGAACGTTTCAGGGATCTCGACATTTTCGGCAAAGCCCGACACCAAGTCGATGTTTCGCTCGCCGTAGCGATTCACGCTGGATCGCAACTCCTGGTGCTCCTCGATCGCTTTCTGAAACTCCGAAACCATGTTGGGGTTGTCCGAAAGGAGCAAATCCAAATCCTTGCGCGACAAGGTCAAAAGCACACATGGCGTGATCGTTCGTATCGTCGCATCGGATGGCTTGTCCGAGATCAAGTCCGATTCGCCGAAGAACTCCCCTTCGGTGAGCAGCGCGATACGAAGGTCGCTCCCATGCACGCCTTTGCTGAGCACTTCGACTTGGCCCTGAGCAATGATGAAAAACTTGCTGCGATCTTCTCCTTCAACCAATAGCTTATTACCTATAGGAACACTCTCGGTCCGAAAGAACCCGGACATCCGATCGAGAATCGGATCAGGGAGCTTGGAGAAGAGAGGGATGCGCCGCAGCGCGCTCGGAGGAAATGATGCTACTCCTTCTGCAAAGTCGACCGCGATCCGCTCCGCCTTTGCCAGTTCCACCTTGGTGCGGTTCACTCGATACGTACCGCCGTTGACTTGAACCCACGGCAAAAGTTTCAGCAAGTACCTCGGCGTGATCGACATCATCTTCGGTGATGTCTTAGTCGTAGTCGCAAGATTCCTTGCGACGGCTGTGGTTACACTCCGTTGAAGCAGACTATCGCTCATAAGTTTTCTCGTTGTGGATCCTGAGATGTGATAATGCGAGGGTAGAGCTCATCATTGTTTCACATTCATGAATGGCTTGCTATGGGTCCTCACCAAGAACCGAACCATCCCCGAGTCCCAACCGCAACCCGCACTTCCCCATTCACAGATTCAGCCGTGCATTCACTGACTGCAACAACGAAAACAGCCGCCCAAATTGGGGGCGGCTGTTAGATATCACCGTCATATTTGACGGGCTTTTTCAAGACTCGGTCTGTTGCCAGCTACCTCGAAAGGGCCAGCTACCTCGAAAGGGTTAGACGTTCTTCCATTGATGCTCTTTAGCACTCGCCAAAACCGCATCGCAAACGCGCTGGGTTTCGAGGGCATCTCGGAAGGTCGGATGAGCAGCTTCGCCCGTTTCCAATCCCTTCAAGAAATCGGCTACTTGGTGTGTGAACGAATGCTCATAGCCGATTTGCAAACCAGGAACCCACCAATTGGCCATGTACGGTTGGTTGCCGTCCGAGACGTGGATGCTGCGCCATCCTCGCACGGACGATTCATCAGCGTAATCGAAGTACTTGAGACGATGGAGGTCGTGGAGATCCCAAGCGAGACTGGCGTTCTCGCCGTTGATCTCGAGGGTGTACAAGGCCTTGTGCCCACGTGCGTAGCGGGTCGACTCAAACAACCCGAGCGAACCGTTGTTGAAGTGGCAGAAGAACGAGCACGCATCGTCGATCCCGACCGGAGCTTTCTTGCCGGTCTCAGCGTGGACTCGCTCCTTAACGAACGTCTCGGTCACAGCGCTGACATCTTTGATGGAACCATTGATCCAAAGGGCGGTATCGATGCAGTGAGCGAGCAAATCGCCGGTCACCCCACTACCCGCCGCTTCGACGTCCAAACGCCACGTGGCAGCACCACCTTGTGGCACATCCGCGTTGATCGTCCAGTCCTGCAAAAAGTTCGCTCGATAGTGGAAAATACGCCCCAGTTTCCCCGATGCCACGATCTGCTTGATCATGGTTACCGCAGGGATACGGCGATAGTTGTACCAGACCATGTTAGGGACTCCTGCCTTTTCGACGGCAGCTACCATTTCCTCCCCTTCGGCGGTGTTCATCGCCAGCGGTTTCTCGCACAAGATCATTTTGCCCGCCTTGGCAGCCTCGATGGCGATCTCTTTGTGCAAGTTGTTCGGGGTGCAGATATCGACCGCGTCGATATCGGAACGCTTGAGCAATTGTCGCCAATCGGTCTCAATCGATTCGTAGCCCCAATTATCCGCAAAGCCTTTGGCCTTGTCCGCGTTTCGTGCGCACAGAGCCTTGAGAACAGGCTTGTACTCACTCTTAAAGAATCGGCTCGCTTGGAGGTAGGCGTTGGTATGCGCCTTGCCCATAAACCCATAACCGATCATTCCAATTCGCAGTTCTTTCATCGTGTGTTATTTCCGTTGAGTCAAGTTGAGTCAATGAGTGTGTGAGGACTGTTGCTTCGACCTACCTACGCGTTGGCGTTAGATCTACGCGTTAGCGCCAGCAGCTTTCCAGCCATGCGCTTCGCGAACCGCGATCATCTTTGCCAAGATCGTATTCCAAGTCTTTGGGTTTTCGAGCGTTGCATTGGGGAACATGCAACCATCCCAGCAAATGTGCTGAATGCCACGCGCCGCAGCATCCTTCAACCAGTAACCGGAGCATTTAACGATATCGAGCTTGCCGTTCGGATCATCTGCAGGACAATGCTTGCCAGTCTTATCGTGGGATCCAGCCCCGTGAACATGACCATCGTTTTGGGCCACGTGGAAGTCGATCGTCCACGGTCGCAGTTTGTCGGTCATCTTCGCGTAAGCTTCGTAGAACTCAGCATCGCTGTAGGTAGATCCGATCATCGCGTACTCGGGCGCGTTGTACCCGAGCAGGTACAAGTAGGTATGTGCCAAGTCAGCTTGGAAGCCAAACGCCTCGGGCATACCAACACCCTCGAGCACGTCGAGCATATCCCGCCAGCTGTGCATACCGGCCCAACAAATCTCTCCCTCGGCCGCTAAACGCTGCCCATGATCCTTGGCGATCTTCGCTGCCTGCTTGAATGTCTCAACAATCTTTGCCGTGTTGGACTTGGCATCAGCCCGCCACTTCTCGATCCCAAACTCAGCGCTATCGACCCGGATAACACCGTACTTGCGAATGCCATGATCTTCAAACACTCGAGCGATCCGGCAAGCCATCTTCACTGCGGAAAGGAATTTCTCGCGAGCTGCATCATCACCCATCGCCGAATCCCCGACGGTACCCGGCCACACAGGAGCAACCAGCGAACCGACCGAAAAACCGTAACTGGCGATCTTGTCGGCGATTCCTCGAATTTCAGCATCGCTCGCGTTGGGGTCGGTATGAGGCAAAAACAGGAAGTAATCGATCCCATCGAATTTTTGACCGTTGACCTCCGCCGCTGCGGTCAACTCCAGCATTCGCTCCAACGAAATCGGTGGTTCCTGTCCCGGCTCGGTACCCTTGCCGACCAAGCCCGGCCACATGGCGTTATGGAGTTTTGGAAGCTGATTCATGATTCGACTCGGATTGCTGAAAGAGGAATGAAAACTAGTTGTGAAACCAAGACTAGTTTGGGACGATCAAGGTTTGCATCGCCCAATGGGCGATCTATTGCTGAGCAGAACGCTGTGCGAACTGCTCAGCTATTTATCGATCATGCGTTATCGAGCGTTGCGCCATGCGCCGTTGGTCGGCATGTTGTTATGGGCATCCGGTCCGAAGTATCGCAAACCTACGAGCGGCTCGCTGCCGGTATTTTCGATCTCAACACCCCGTGATGCCGCATCGTAACTGATGAAGACTTCATCTTCGGTGTTCTGACCGAATCGAATCATCGCGGGTGTTTGAAGCGCCAGCTTGCCGATGCGACCTTTTCCTTGAACTGTTGTCCAGCCACTCGCTGCATTGTCCTTCAAAGTGCACTTGGCCCCTGGCTCAATGGTCAATTCCTTGGCGCTGAACAATTGCTTGCCGTCGATCGAACCGTACACAATCCATCGATCGGTGTATCCGGGGCCGCTCTTCGCCGAGTCGATAATCGGCTCGATATAATTCGCATCCTTGAAGTGGGTATCGACGTTCTTTTCCCAATCAAGCTGGCCTACGATAAAGTCCAAATCCTGGTGCTTGTCCTCCGGCATGTCCTTGACCAGCAACGACCAAGGCACATAGCGGCCTTCGACGATCGACTGGTACATGCCGAACACATCGCTACCCCATTGTGGTTCGTAGGTACATAGAGAACCCGGTGCGTGCAACACTCCAGGTGGAATCAACCAGCCGGTACCTCGCTTCAGGCGATACGCTCTCGACAGATCCAAAATCCCGTTATCTCCGCGGTTCCAATTCTCCAGACACCGGCGGAGTTGCTCCTTGGTCGTGCCAGGCTCTAGACCCATGAAGGTGTACGCGAAATTGTTGTCGACGTTGTTGTACTGCGGAGGGAAGTAGTAGCTCTCCGGCTTTCCTTCTTGACCTACGAGCGCCGCATCCTCGGCCGATTGGTGCATATGGTGCGGAATCGGCCCCATGTTGTCGAAGAACTTCGAATAAACCGGCCAGCGGTTGTACTTGCTAAAAATCGGAGCACCGACCAACTTGTTTCCTTGTTCTGCAATAGCATCCTTCAACAAGAACTTCTTGCCTTCAAACAAGCAGAAGCTGAGCCCCTCGTGCCAGACCCGGCCTTCGTTGGCAGCTTCAGTCGTGCTCGCAAACCATCGCTCATCGATCCCGCCACGATTGGCACCGAACGCATAAAGATCGTCCGGATGAAGCTTGATCCGACGTCCCGGGTGCAAAAAACTGCGAGGAACCCACGTTGGGGTCAGTCGCAGCAGGCCGTCACCCGCATCGAGGGCTTGCTCCAAAACGCGAGCGACATTGTCCTTCGAAATCAAACCTTGATCTAATGCGATGCCCGACATGAAAACTTCTCAAACGTGGATTGGGGTGGGATAAAGCGGAAGTTAAGGGAAATTGATATCACATTCCGCGGTTATTACGGGAGCTTTGTTGTATGGTCCCGGGGGCTCAATCGCAAGCCCCGAAACACCTGTTCCCGCCAAACGAAGGCTTGCGATTTTGCTCCCGTTCGGCGACGATGCGTGTCCGACTCTATGTTGGTGTTTTCGAGTTGTCTCTTCCGAATCCTTTACCGAACTCCTTTTCAGCCGTGAACACTCTCCCATCGATCCGCCGAGCCATCATCAGCGTCAGCGACAAAACCGGACTGGCCGAATTTGCCAAACGATTGCAAGCCTGCGGCGTGGAAATCTATAGTACCGGGGGAACTCGCAAGTTCCTTCTCGATCATGGAGTCGCAGCGGTTGAGGTGGCTCAGTACACGGGGTTTCCCGAAATGATGGACGGCCGCATCAAGACGCTCCACCCGAAGATATTCGGTGGCATCCTGGCCCGGCGTAATCTGCCGGAAGACCAAACCGCGTTGAGCGAGCACGGGATCCTGCCCTTCGATTTGGTTTGCGTGAATCTCTACCCCTTTGCCGCAACCATCGCCAAAGAGGGCGTCACGATCGAGGAAGCAATCGAGCAGATCGATATTGGCGGACCAAGCTTGATCCGCGCTGCGTCCAAGAATCACGCATTCGTAACCGTCGCCACCCACCCCACTCAATACGACCCCATCGCGAGCGAATTGGAGAGTCAAGGAGGCACCAGCGACTCCCTGCGCCGCCGGCTCGCCGCCGAATGCTTCGCATCCACTGCCGCCTATGATGCGACGATTGCTGAATATCTCCAAGCATCCCTCAATAACGATGCATGGTCCTCAGCAACTGTACTTCCCACGAATATCTCAGTTCGCCTAACCAAGGAACTGGATCTGCGCTACGGTGAGAACCCGCACCAGAAAGCAGCCCTCTATGCTCGCCCGTACAGCGGCGGTTCTCTGGTCGGCGCGAAAAAACTGCACGGCAAAGAACTCTCGTACAACAACCTGCTCGACCTCGACAGCGCCTTTTCTATCGTTCGCTCGTTTGCGAAACCGTCCGCAGTGGTCATCAAGCATAACAATCCATGCGGTGCCGCTTCGGCGCACAAGCTTTCATTCGCGTGCCGTAAAGCCCTCGACGGCGACCCACAAAGCGCTTTCGGAGGTATTCTCGGTTTCAATCAAGTCGTCGAGGCGGACACGGCTGAGGTGCTATGCCAACCCGGCCTCTTCATCGAAGCGATCGTCGCTCCGGAGTTCACACCCGAAGCTCTCGAAATCCTTTCCACCAAGCCCAAGTGGCGAGACAACGTCCGATTGATGGCCATCGGACACCTCGGACCAGCCCAAACGCAACTCGACTATCGATTCATCAGCGGTGGCGTTTTGGTCCAAGAAGCCGACACCCTTCCCCCTGCGAATCTAACTTGGAAAACCGTCACCAGCGTACCAGTGGTCGACGAGCTTTGGGACGACATCGCCTTCGGATGGGAAATGGTGCGCCACGTAAAAAGCAACGCGATCGTGCTCGCCCGCGATGCGGCTCTAGTCGGAGTCGGCGCGGGCCAAATGAGCCGCGTAGACAGTGTCGAGATCGCGATCGATAAAGCGGGTGAGCGTTCTCAGGGAAGCATCCTCGCCTCGGATGCCTTCTTCCCATTCCCCGATTCGATCCACCGAGCATCCCAAGCAGGTATTATCGCCATAATCCAACCGGGCGGATCCCGCAAAGACGATGAAGTCATCGCCGCCTGCAACGAACATCGCATTCCGATGATCTTCACCGGTCAACGGCACTTCCGTCACTAACCGGCTGCCCCATTCGGGCCGCGTGTGTTAGCCAGTGGCAACGAGACGTTCGAAGCCGATACCCTCCATTGCTAGTCGCGCTCGAAACGTTGATGCGATCTCTTCGATGCACACCTGCGCCCGGCGCTAACGCTGAGGGTACTGTCTCGATGCGATTCGCGAATTATTCCCTCGCCGCCGGCTCAGGCTAGCAGTTCCTTGATCACACGCGCTGGCTCGACACCTGTTAGGCGTAGATCGAGCCCTTGGTTCTTGAACGTGAACCGCTCGTGATCGATTCCGAGCAAATGCAAGGTTGTGGCATGGAAGTCACGGATGTGGACGGGGTCTTTGACGATG
>JBKCUW010000105.1:0-48288 GCA_046318275.1 Pirellula sp.
GACCGTAGATCACATCATTTCCATCGCCGCCATCGATCACATCACCGAACCGAATCGCATCATCGAACTTGGGGTCATCTTTGCCATCATCCGAACCGACGATCTCGTCCTCGCCAGCACCACCGAGCAACGTATCGCCAACGCCATGCCCTGCGAATAAGAAGTCATTGCCGTTGCCTCCATCCAACTGATCGACTCCGCGATCCCCATAAAGTGCATCGGCACCGTCGTCACCCGCGAGCACATCATTCCCATCGCCCCCTTCGAGAACATCGTCGCCATCCCCCCCGGAAAGCTGATCTTCATCTTCTTCACCGTACAAACGATCGTTTCCAAGATCGCCGGAAATCGTATCCTTGCCGAATCCGCCACGGACGACGTCTTGACCAAATCCTCCGATGAGTAGGTCATCGCCATCGTTGCCTAGGATCAGGTCATCGCCGAGATCTCCATCGATCGTATCGATGCCGTTCCCTCCGCGAAGCGTGTCGTTGTCCCATCCTCCGTCCATGTCGTCATCGCCGTCATTGCCATAGGCGACGTCGTTTCCTTCTTCGCCGAAGATCTCGTCCGGATCTTCATTCCCTTCGATGTAGTCATCGTCTCTACCGCCGCGAATGAGATCTTCTCCCGTGCCCCCGAAGAGCTTATCGCGGCCCGGTCCACCATAGACTTCGTCAGCACCATCGTTTCCGTAGGCGACGTCATCTCCTTCCTCGCCGTACATTTCGTCCGGTCCTTCGTTCCCTTCGAGGTAATCATCGTCCTCGCCCCCTTCCATGTAATCGGTGCCGATCCCTCCATAGAGTTTGTCGAGACCTTCATTGCCATCGAGATCATCGTCTCCGTCATTGCCGTGGAGTTCATCGTCCCCTATGCCTCCTCGGAGATCATCCATGCCATCGTTTCCGTAGAGGAAATCCCCGCCGTCGTTCCCCGAGATAAAGTCGTTTCCTTCGAATCCTTCGATGATGTCAGTGCCATCATTGCCAAACAGGTTGTCTCCGCCCGTTCCACCTTGGATGGTGTCGTCTCCCGTACCTCCGTCGATGGTGTCGATGTCGCGACCACCCGAGATTTCATCTTTCCCTTGGTCGCCGAAGATCTTGTCCTCTCCATCTTCTCCAAAGAGATAATCGACCTCGAGTCCGCCCCGAATCACGTCATCCCCAGCTCCCCCGCGGATCGTATCGCTACCACCTTCGCCAAAGAGGAAGTCTTGTCCGTCGGTGTTGCCGCGCTGGAAGGTCGGAGCGTCGTGGCCGTAGATGGTGTCCGCTCCACTCCCGCCGTAGATCACGTCGGAATCTTCATTCCCTTGGAGCTTATCGGGTCCGTTGCCACCCTCGAGGTAATCGATACCGAAACCGCCAACGATCTCATCCGCACCGTCCCCTCCGATCAGATGGTCATTGTCTGAAGTCCCTAGAGGTGGCGCGGCTTCGTGAATGTCATCCGAGTTGCCATACAGGAAGTCGTCTTCGGTCCCTCCATCGAGCTCATCGTTTCCGAGGGCTCCGTGTAGCACATCGTTGCCACCTTCACCGAAAATGATGTCTTCGTCTCCGCCGCCATACAAGAAGTCGCCATCAGCGCCGCCGAAAAGTTTATCAGCCCCTGCGTATCCATAGATTTCATCGCTGCCGTCGTCACCATGCAGGATATCGTCGAGTGAATCGCCGTAGATGAGGTCGTTACCACCGTTACCGAAGGCGATCAGGATCCCAACGCCACCGCGCATTACATCGTCGCCGTCACCTCCTTCGAGATAGTCATCATCTTCATCTCCGAAGAGGGAATCGCTTCCTATGCCACCGCGGATTGCATCTTTCCCTGAACCTCCTCGGAGGGATGGATCATTCCCATCGCCGCCATCGATGAGATCGGCTCCATCACCTCCTTCGATTTCATCCTCGCCTTCTTCGCCGAGGAGGATGTCATCCCCTCCAAACCCGAACAGAAAATCGCCGTCTTCGGCGCCATAGAACACATCGCGCTGGGATCCGCCCGTCATTCGATCACGACCTGGACCACCCTTGGCGAGATTGATACCTTCGCCGACGAAGATGACATCGTTACCTTCCTCACCTTCGACTTCATCGTCTCCGTTTCCCGCATAGATCGTGTCGTCGCCTGCCCGTCCCCAGATCCGATCGTTGCCGTCGTTGCCACTGATCAGATCGACGACGCTACTCCCCACGATCCAATCATCCCCATCGCCGCCAGCGAGAACAGCTTGCAGCGAACCGGCGACCAACCAGTCATCGCCTGAGCCGCCTGACAAGACCACCCTCTTGCTCACGGACGGCTTGATTTGTATCCGGTCGTTTCCGGTTCCGCCATCGGCATAGATTTCTGTCACCGATGCAACGGGAAACTCGTCGATGCTACCGAAAGCCTCGACGATGATTTTGCCCCCTACTTCGGAGACAACGAACGTCTCGTTTTCAGCTTCCTTAAAGACACTCCGTTCCTGAGCTCGTGGTCCCATCAGCAGAGTCAGTGTGCCATCAGCGGGATCCAGGGAAGCGAGTTTTTCTTTGGGTTTGATTTGCTGACCGCAATAGATGATCTCGTTGAAGCTGCCCAATTCCTTCTTCGCGATCGGGAAGTCGTGTTGGAAAATCCCGATGGTCGCTTGTGCTTCGAGGATGACGGAGATTCCTCCCTTGATCGCCATGCACCCCTCGGACGATCCCCACTCGTGGCCGCGAATTTTGCCGTCGTTGTTGGGGTCGATCAAATCGATTCCGATGGTTGCTTCGATGCCACCCCCTACTTTCGCGCTTAGCCCGACACCACCCACATCAAATCCGACCCCGAGTCCTGCGAGAGCTTTACCGGTCACTGGCAACTCCAATACATCCTCGCCGGTCCCATCCGCGTTTTCACGATCACTGATATAGAAACCCTTGAAAAAATCCGCTGGATCTCCGGACTTGAAAAAGTCCTTAGCGCCGTAGGTGTCGATCCCAGCCATCAAACCAAATCCCACTCCGATCGAGCCGAAGATGCTCGCATTCAAGATACCTGGGATGATCGGGATCGGGATATCGAAGGGGATATCCATTTGGAAGCCAGGCAACTTGAGAGTTACCAACTCCGCTTGGCCTTTGCCCAGCAGCCACTCGAAAACGCTTTTGGGATCGTCTAGGAACGGGAAGTCGATGCTCGCAGGAGTCGTCTCGATGATGGCTGCGGTCTTAGGTGCTCCACCCTTGAACGCTTCAAACCAATCTCCTGGATTGGAAACAAATTGGAAAACATCTTGCACCAACTCCCCTAGCCGAGCGTCGTAAAACGATCGATCAGCTCCCCCAAAACGGAGCGATCCGAGCGGAATTACGAGACTGCTACCCGATTCCAAGTTTATGGCATCCACGAGATCGTTTAGGTCAGTCAGAGCTTGGATAAAGTCTAAATAGAGCTCGAATTGGGCTTTCAATGCCCCCGGTAAGATATCGACGATCTCTTGGGCGATCGAGATTAGAGACACATCGACACCAAGCTCATCGAGCACCGGCAGGTTCTGGCTCAAAATATCGAGCACAGGATCGAGCGCATCGAGGATTGGGTCAAGCCTTCGAAGCACTGGTGAAAGGATCTGCGTCAGGAAAGTGCCGACGACGATCTCCACATTGCTGAACTCGATCTCAGGAACGTTGCCATCGAGATCCGGCCCAACAAAACTCCACTCGATATCGAGATCCCCTCGAATAGAAGGGAGCCATGCCGAGACATTGGCGTCGAACTCGATCTTGAAATCCGCATCCGCGTCGAGAGTCGTCCTGTCGAAATCGATCAACGAACCGCTCGCGAGTTCGTTGGGTTTGAGCATCCCATCCTGATTCGGATCGGTCATATCCACCACAAACTCGGCATGGAAAGCCGCCGAGCCCGTTACCGCAGGCATGATCGTTGCTGATACCGCGAGCCAGCCTAAACGACCGACCGCGGATCCACTCGCGTTGATATCGAGATCCATACGGATCGTCTCGTTGGTCGTGTCGATGTACACCCCTTCATCGACCGAGACAACAATGTCAAAACCGAAGGTGTAGGTTCCCAAAACTCCCAGGTCCGTTTCCAAGGCGATGCCCAGCGCAGGCAAACCCAGGTCGGTACTAGCAGAGACCGTCTCCGAGATCGGGGCACCGGTAATCAGGACTTGGAACCGCACTTCGCCAGCGGTACTTCCATTGAACGTGACGTAGTCTCCGGGCCGGTTGAGAAGATTACCAATGGCGGTATTGATCGCGTTCTCGATATCGCTGGTGGAGAACTGGGATAGGGTGTCGAAGGTGTTGTCGAATTTTTCCTTCAGATCGCGGACAAAGCTGGCCGCTTCATCAAGGTGGGAACCGATCAAAGGCAATGGGATCCCGAAAACATCCTTTTCCAATTGATCCGCAAGCTTTCCGAGCATGGCCGAGACACTCGGAGGAATGGAGCTCAAATGATCGAGCAGACTGATCTGCGTTCGCAGCGTGGGGAAGCTTGGAGTGCCGATCAGATCGGTCGTGGAACTAGGGAGAGCAAGATTGCCGATCTGAACGTGAAATCGATTCGGCTCGACGGCGCCGGTCACTTCGGGAATGATGCCAATATCCAGCTTCAAGCCACCGGTGGATAGAGTTGCCGGCGGTTGAGTTGGCAGAGCGCTGATGAGGGTTCGTCCTGTTTGAGATGAAAACCCGGACGCGAAACGAGCGGGATTCGCGGAACTGGGTGAGGCGATGTCGCCGGCGATAACAAACGCGCCGTCAACCAACTCCATTCCGAGCAATCCGCTCGCCCCGGACATCGTCACCGGAGTTCCTAGGCTCGCCGAAGCGTTGGCATACGCCGTCGATTTCCATGAGGAATTGTTGAGCAAGTAACCGACCGGGTTGCCATTGCTGTCCACGTCCATTTGATGGTTCAACTGCAATCGCGAGGACCCGTTGGCCGTTACCGATGCGGGTGTTCCGACCAAGTTGTCGGTTCGTTCCAGCGAAGGGGATAACGGGTCGGATGCGGTATTGCTATAAATCGTTTCGAATGCAATTCCAACTGGAACGCTCGGTTGCGCAGCCAGACTCAAATCGAGCGACGTGTTCCATCCATTGGATGCATCGTAGGACAAGCTGGTTGAGAGACTATGCAGACCGGAATAGAGAGTGCCCAACGGCAGGCTGCTCATGAACGTCGGGATATCCTGCAGCAGCGGTCGACCGGTTTCGTTGGTAGGCACGAAGGTTTCGCGCAAGTCGTCGATCAAGCCCGCAATGCTGTCCTGCTTGAGATTCGCGTAATCGAGGATCGATTGACCGACCGCGGCAAGGGCGGACCCGCCCGCGGAACTCCAGAGAGTTGTGCGGTTCAACGAATCGCGAATCGACCTAATCACCACCTCGAGACTTAGATTCTCGAAGTCCGCTAGCGCGGTGGTGTTCTCATACTCCACTTCAACCGCGCCCGAAACGATATTCGAGACCGATGCACGGATGCTCGCCAGAGGATCCAAGTTGACGTAGTTGCCCAGCACCGACAACCCTGTCCACTCCAAAGACACCTCCCCGGTGTATTGAATCGCGTTGCGCAGCAATTGAGATTCGTTGTTCAGTCGATCGAACAGGGTCCGGAGCGACAGTTCGCGGACCGCTGGATCGGGATCGCCCAAACGGGCCAAGATCGCGAATTGGCCACCGAGCGATGCCTCGTTGTATTCGATTCCCAAGCTCTGCAAGGCCATCAGGCCATCGGTGATCTCCGCTCGCGGCAGCATGACGCTGTCGATCCGAATGTCGCTGATGCGCATGCGATCGTTGAGTTCGGCGTTACCGTCGTTGAGATCGAACGATGCGACGAAACGGACGTTGCCCGTGGAATCGATCGTGGCCTGTGTATTGCTCTCGAGCCCAACCAAGCTATCGGTCGACACGGTGGTCCTGCGGGATCGAGCTCGCTGGGCTTGAAGTGGTTGAGAGACTGTGAACGATAACCGCTTGGTGGCTTCGTCGTAGGTCAAGCCATTGTTGCCCGAGTACGGAAACGACTGTGCGGAATCGAACGCGACCTGGCCGCTAGAGTTTCGGAGCGAACTCAAAAACGGAGCGAGCCCAGCGCCGAAATCCTGTGATGAACCGACGGTCGCTTGAGAAGTGAACGGGATGCGGGTGTTGAACAAATCGGTTCGGCCAACGCTGGTCAGCCAAGAACCGAACTGTTCCATCCCGGAAGTCACTTGCTCGAGCGTGAGAGTTGCAAAGGGGAGCAATCGCTCGAATTCGACACTCAACTCCAAGGTCGGATCGATGCCGATCATTTCGCCGAACAGACGCAAGGCACGGGTTTCTTGAATGCGAAACGATCCGAGTTCGAAATCGATATCGAAGAAGAAGTCAAAATCATTGTCATCGATCCGATCGGAAACGAGGGACGTCGTATCGGCCGAATTCATCTCTCCCAAGAGTATCGTATCCTGGAGCCCAGGACGATCGGTCCCGATTTGCACGACGGCTAATCCATCGAATGCAACGGTCGGCACCGAAACTTCCACCACACCGACTCCGAGGGTGAACGGTTCGGAAACCCCGTCCACCATCGCTTTGGTTTCGATCGATAGATCGCGAATGAAGAAGGCTTGTTCGATGCTGAGGCTCGAATCGAGATAGACACCGAACGTCACTTGCATATCCAGTTGAATGTCGACGTCCAGTTCGAGATCGAATCGTGCCCCGATACCATACTGAGCGCCGAGGGTGCCAAACTCGATGTCGACGTTATCGCGGGTAAACGTTTTTCGCAGGAGGACTTCGAAATAGAGTTCATCGACAGCTGCGTCGGTGTAGCCCCCGACCACGGAGAGAACCGTCGGTACGGAGTCGATGAGTAGGACCAGTTCCTCGGTGGTGTAGACTTGTGGGGGCGCGGGTTGGTTAAAGTAGTCGAGAACCGGGTTGGCGATCCCTTCCTCGATGGTTCCTCCAATCGGGGCCAATTCGCCGAGATTGAACGACGACCCGTCCCGGTTCCGGAGCCCCCGAATGGGCTGGCTGAGATATCCCGAGTCGGACAGCCGGTCCCCGAATCCGACCATCCCGTCCACACCGTCGCGGAATGCATCGAGTACGGACGCAGGGATCGTTGCGAGCAAAAGTCTGGGTTCCAAGGGCTCGATGAGTCCGAGGAATCGCGTTCTCTGGCGTCGGGTTTTGGGGACCTTTCGGCCTCTTTTCTTGGGGTTTCTCATGTTGGATTGAGGGCATCGCGCCCCCCGGCAAATCGAAGGAATACCTATCCCGCTTACATGTCAGGTATCCTCCTGCGGTCAATTCCTTTCACCGATCCATCAATTTTTCC
The DNA here is from genome assembly GCA_046318275.1 of Pirellula sp. GTDB lineage: Bacteria > Planctomycetota > Planctomycetia > Pirellulales > Pirellulaceae > JBKCUI01. The sequence goes on from JBKCUW010000105.1 coordinate 7,345, forward strand.
GAGAAAATGGGAGACGCTAGCGCACAGGGTCAATGTGGCTCAGCCAGAGGCTTACGCGCGGTGGTTAACGGGTAGGGGCAATTCAATAAAAACTTGTTCGAGCTTTACTTAGCTACCAGTATTGCTACCGCTTTCGATGAAAAACCGAAGTACGAGCGAACGGCCTCACTTCGATGACATTCACTGCAAGGATGTTGTCCCCCGTAATTCCCTGGACGGCAGCCGACCAGGAGTCTTAGCCCCGAGACGGGCGCGGGCAAGTATTGCGTTAGAGGCTGCGTCTTTCGATTCTCGGCTGCGTTCGAGGATTCTTCGATATCCGTCGATACGCATTCCAATGTTTATCGTGCGCACAGAGGGGTGGTTGCCCCCCATAAGTTGTGTCAGCCAATAACCGTCACGACCGGTAGTTGTTTTTCTAGGGCTGGGTTCAGGTTTTCTCGAAGTAGACGACAGTTGCGCGTTTTCGCCAGCGGAGTGAGCAGTTGGGGACAACTGCTCTACGGTGGGCTTGACGGTAGGCTCGACTGAAGTGACCGTGTAGGCGTGTTTCAGGGTTTGAATCTGCTTCCGAATTTGAGGCTCACCGCCACTCCACTGACAATGTGAACGAGGCAAGTGGGTTGGGGGCTTAGTCACTCCCTGTTTTGGAAAAATGGGGCTAACCGTTCTTGCATTGCGCGTGGGAGCAGTTGGGGACAACTGCTCTACGGTGGGCTCGACGGTAGGGTCAACTGTAGCGGAACTTGCCAACGATCCTAACTTTTTGCGGATGGCGAGTCCACTTCGGCAAGAAACTGTTCGATCAATCCGTGAGGTGCCTTGACGATGTGCTCGGGGCCCGGAAATGCCCCACTCTTCACATCCGCGATGTAGTCCCGAAATCCGCCGACTCGCTCTTCCTGGATCGCCTGCTCCATCTTGAACAGGTTCCGATACTGTTTGGTGTGGCGAGGGTAGGGAGGTGCATGATTGCCTAAAATGTCTTCCGCGAACATGAACTGAATATCACCGCCACTACCGGCCCCTATGGAGGAAGTGACCAAACGTGTTCGACGGGATAGTTGCACCAGCAAGTCCGCCGGCACAACTTCGACTTCCACCGCCCATGCTCCCGCATCTTCAAACGCTTGTATTTGCCGGTAGATCCACAGGGCCTCCTCGACGGTTTTTCCAACCGCCTTGAGTCCACCCGTCCAGGTACTCAATCGGGGCACGAGGCCCGCGTGAGCTTCGACAGGGATTCCTGCATTGGAACAAGCCCGAATGAGTTCGGGGCCCCACTGGCACATGATGCCATCGGCACCTATTTCCATGGCATCGTACCCGGCACGGACCGCTTCGGCTGCGGTCGCAATCTTGGTCAACCCAATGCAAAACGTCATGAAGGTATTTGGCGCTGCTTTTCGGATAGCAATGGCGCTGGCTGGATTGCTTGGATCAAATTTGACTTTCAGCGTATCGATTCCAGCTTCTTCGGCCGCTGCCGCTTCGCTGGTCGTAAAGGGCATCGTCTCGGTAAGGACGGTTTTACCTTTCAAGTCCTGAAGGTGCTTGATGGTATAGTTTCGAGTTGCATAGGTCCCGCCGAGAGTCATCGTCCGGTGCAACCCTCGCTTGTGAGCATCTTTCGGGGGCAATGGGTTCGAAGGTGTTCCGTCAGGGTTCATGGTTTTGGTTGTTGGTTGGAAAGGAGTGTCCATGGGATTGCAAGTGATTTGTTCAAAGAGGCTATCCGAGCATTCTGAAAACCGAGGCAAAGACCAAAGCGGCTCATGGTTAATGGAATAGGCCCTACGTGTGCTGCGGCGCTGTCATGTTCTCATTGATTATGGCAGACGGAAGGTTCTCGAGGAAATCATGGACGGCGTTTCCCCGGCACCAAAGGGTATCGTATCATTTTCAACGCAACAGATCCTACCATCTTCGAAATGGGTTGTTTGGAAACCACGTACCGTTTGGAGCAAGCCAAAGGATGGCTTCGGACTGAACCACGGACGATACGGACGGTACGGTTGGTACGGATGACATAGATAGAACGAATAGTCTCTAGGATCGATGGACCTTCTGTTCAGTGTGTCGGTTCCTTTCATCACCAAGCATCAGGGGTGGGAGGCACGCGAAGAAGTTAAGACGCAAAGGGAGGAACACCTAGCATGGATGGCCTGTCGATATCCGTGATTTTCAAAGAGTGACGATGTGTAATCGGATTGGCTATGATTCTTCGATGAGGTACAGCCGACATTGAGTGAGAGCACTCGGCAGAGGCGCTCCGCACTACAAGATTTCCTTGATCCAAAAATTTCGAAATTGGACTTGGTTGTGATGACCTTGGAGTTTGATGGGCATCGAATCGGGGCCCTCCTTTTTGCCAGCACCAGTGTGTCGCGGCAAAACGAAATCATCGTGGATCAGCTTTTGGTTCTGATAGACGGTGATTCGAGCGTTCTCCGATTTTTTTCCGTCGTGGAAGCGGGCTGCTCGAAAGGCGACGTCGAAGGATTGCCATTGACCTGCCGGCAAGCATGCGACTTGATCCGGCTTCTTGATCCCATAGATACACCCGCAATCGGTTTTGGTGTAATCCTCAAACGGGACCGGGTGGGAGTTTAAGATCTGCAACTCGTAGCGGAGTTGTAGATACAGTCCTGAATTGCCGTTGCGTTCACGTTCAACGTTGCCCGCTTCATTGACGTTGAACTCAATGTGCAGTACGAAGTCTTTGTAGCTTTCAGGGGTAACAACACTATCCCATTTTGGGGAGGCGGTGAGAACACCCTCCGAGAAAATCCATTGCGAAGTGAATTTTGGGTTTTCCGGAACCAGTTGGGAGCCTTCTGGCCCGATCAACTGTTCTGCATCGGCTGGTTTTTGAAAATCGATCCAATGGCGAGTGGAATTGTCGGATGGTTTTGATGGGGCGTGAAGTGCCTCTGCTTCGAAGGCCCCGCCCTCGAACCATTCGATTGCTGAGGCAGAAAAGGTCATGCATCCGATCGCAATCGTCAAAAAGGGAATGACCAGTGAACGGAACTGGCGAGGCATGCTTCATGGAACTCCGTTATGCAATTTCGTCGAATACGCAATTTCGATCCGGATTCCATCTTAGTCCTATTCGATCCGGTCGCGGAGGATCGAGCGGTGATTTCGGTACAAACTCCGATCGTTTGGGGTAAGAAATTTTATGGTTGTCCTCACACCGAGCGAGGTTACTTGGTTCTTCGTACACGATTGCTACGGTTTTCAAGTCGAAGTCTTCGATAGAGTTGTCGAGTTTCCTCGGGGGTCAGGGGGCGTTTTGAAGTCGCAAAATAATTTCCTCCGTAGGTCATGATGCAATCTTGTTCTGTCAATTTCGAAACATCGCGTTCTAGCCAGACATCCCAACGATCACCAGCGATGCCGTATCTAGTTCGGAATTGGACCTCCCACCAGAAGTTGTCTCGATGCAGATACTGCGACGATTCGCTGATAGGTATGCGTGTTCGTGGCTGATGCCGCACACAGGCTTTAACCAGGGTTAGTATTCCCGAATTCGGGCATACATAAATCGCGTTTACTTCGAGCTTGTGTTGGCGTCGCCTACCGGATTTTGAATAGACCGTCGCATCATTTTCTACCTCCACATGAAGATGGACGTACTCATAAATATGCGCAAGCACGTGCCCTTGAACCGCGTTATCAAACGATACGTATTCGCAAAGTTCGCGATGAATGTTGTTCCATGGAAGACCAATTTTCGATCGAAGAAATCGACGCATCGGCCCAAGGTGCTCGTTAAGCCATTTCTCCCGACCTCGCCACTGACCAAGCATGGGTTCGCGACGAGGTAGTTCGTCAACGGCCATTGACTGAAGATATTTTCGGTACCCTTTCTTTCGCGAAGGTCTTCGCGACCCGATCCTTGGTCTTTCGACGATCACTTTGGCCATATCGGATCGCATGATTGAAGTCCTCGATTTTTGAAAAACACTGAATGAGCAGATTGACAAGCGATCGCTACTCCGGGTAATGCGTGGACTCCCGGGTAGCGATCCTCGTGCGATCCCGTTCAACGATTCAAGTCTTCTCCCTAAAAGTACTCGTCGCGGTTGACACCATCAAAAGCAGCCCGAATGGAGGCAGCACCGTTTGAATCGTTTCCCGCTACCACACGGGCATGGATCGTTTCGGCCAAGTTTTTCCTCGAGCAGCTTGTTGCCGTGCACGATACGAATTCCGCGTTTGACTTTGGTCTCCGACGGGAAGCCTCGTCGTCGCTTACTCATGGGCCGGAAAAAAAGAATTTTCTAAAGTTTCGTCGCGCATGATAAATCTCCATCGCTGTCGAATGATGTTTGGGATTCGGAGGTGACTCGCCGTTCCCATCTGGATACTTCGAGTCAGCGCAAAAACATTTGAGCGAATTTTTAGTTCAGATCTTTCTTTGCTGATGATGGAATCCGAACTGGCAGTTCAAATGTCAGAGCCAAAGACAGGTGCCGCACCATCATGGACCTGATACCGTTCAGGTGTGTTTTTCCGTCGAGCCACATCGACCGATGTTTACGTTGGTTCGTAAGCATGCGGGGTAGCATGTAGAGTACCATTCCCCAATCAAGGTTCGCGTGAAAAATTAAATCGCCTCGCAGAAGCAAATAGAAGATGTTTTGATCGTCGAAAAGTCGGGATTCTCATAGGTAACAGCAGTTGCTTGAGCCCGATGGCGGTCGAAAACAGGAGCGTTTTCTTCCCGCCACTCATCAGACCCGTTTTTAATCACAAGAGTCCTGAAAATGGGGTGCCACACGGGAGTTGATGGGTATTATCCCGGTTGGAAGTGGTTTCTTTGGGTACTATTGGACGCTTATTCCGCTATGCACACTGGACTATAATGACAGCCGTTTGATAAAGACGAGAGGGCCTTTTGTTGCTTGCAAAAACCATGAAACGAATCCAGTCCCCGTCCGTAATTTTGCTTTGTTCGTTCTTTGGTTTGTCGGCTGCGATTACCACCAGCTCGTCCCCAGCCGCGGAACCGTTGGAGGATTTCCTCCAAAATCACTGTGTTCGGTGCCATGGTCCAGAGAAAGAGCAAAGTGATGTTCGGATCGACCAGCTTTCACGTGACTTCCGATTGGGGACAGATTCACACCGTTGGGCCGAAATCCTTGAGAAGGTGAATAGTGGCGAGATGCCACCTCAAGAGGAACCCAAGCCGACGCAGCCAGAGATCGCTGCGTTCCTAACCAGTCTCGATGCAAAGCTCAAAGAGGGAAGGGCGGCGAGGATGGCGGCGAGACCCGCCGTGGCTCATTATCGCCTGAGCCGCAAAGAGTACCAGAATACAGTCTATGATCTTCTCGGGGTGCGTTATGATCCTGCGAAGCCAGGGGAGTTGAACGAAGACACCCTGTGGCATGGCTTCGAGCGAATCGGTTCTGAATTGTCTCTGTCCCCGTCCCATGTGGATCGATACTATCGTGCGGCCGGATTGGTTCTCGACCGCGCCTTTGCAGATGTGTCAGGAGAGGCCCGCAAGGTTCGAAAGACGGCAGCCGACTTGCGTTACAACGGTGGGAAAGAGCAGCAAGCAATCCTGGATCGATTTGGTATCAAGCGACCGCTCCGTTACCTGCTCTTTCCGGGCCGCGTTCAATCGGCCCTCGCACCTCATTGGTTCGGGAAGACCGGCCCAGAGCATAGCGGGCTTTATAAGGTTCGCATCCAAGCCAGCGGGATTCGCCCTCCAGGTGGACAACCGGCCCACTTGAGCATAGGCAAGCAGACCGGCGAAGAGACGGTTGATAGTATCCTCGATTTTGATATCACGGCCACCGAGGATAAGCCGCAGGTTTATGAGTTCGAGGTCTTCCTAGAAATGCCGACTTCGCTCGACTTTTGCGTTGTATCCACAAATGGCGTCGACCGCAGGCAGGGGGCCGCATTCCGCAATGCACTCACGAGTCAAAACGGCTACATCTTTACCCACAGTAGCGAGACATTTCTACTTAGCGCTAATGCGCCGCAGATGTTTGACAATCAAGGTAACGGACTCTTTTCGACCGTGATTCTCGATTGGATCGAATGGGAAGGCCCCCTGCTGACTGAGGAAGAAAAGTCACGAAGAGATGGAGTACTTCCGCCGGAAGGTGCGACGGCCGAAGTGGTTGCAGAGCATCTGAAGCGATTCGCGGAGCGCGCTTGGCGCCGAGAAGTGACGATCGAGGAGTTGGCGGTCTATCGAAAAGCGTATCAATCGGAACGCGACTCCGGCGAATCGCTTGCGGATGCGTACCGCGTAGCGTTGCAAGGGATACTCACCTCAAGGCATTTTATCTACCTTGTCGAAGGTGAGCCTACGGCGCGTGAAGAGCTCAACGACTGGGAGCTCGCCTCGCGATTATCGTATTTCCTATGGAGTTCGATGCCAGACGACCAATTGTTCGCTGCCGCCAAAGCGGGAACGCTCACCGGAACTAGGTTAGCCGAGGAAGTGGACCGGATGTTGGCATCGAGCAAACCCGATCGCTTCATCGATGATTTCTCGCGGCAGTGGCTACAGTTACATCGGTTGGGGATGTTCCCACCTGACAACAAGTTATATCCGACCTACGATGCGTGGTTGGAAGTTAGTTTACGCCGCGAGCCGATCGAGTACTTCCGTGAGATTTTTTCAAAGAATTTACCCATAGACAACTTTGTTGACTCCGATTGGACGATCGCCAACACGAGGCTTTGTGATTTTTACGGTTTGCCCGAACCAAGCACGGAGGGATTTCAGAAAGTCGCTCTCAAACCCGAGGATCATCGAGGCGGTCTGCTGACGATGGGAGCGGTATTAGGATTGACATCGGACGGGACTCGGCATCGACCGGTCCATCGCGGCGTGTGGGTAAGCGAAGCGATCTTTGGCAAGACCCCACCATCGCCACCTGCGAATGTGGATCCGATCGAACCCAACGTCGTCGATGGTCCTAAGACCACCATTCGCCAAAAGATCGAGTCGCATCGCAGCAACGCAAACTGTGCCGCTTGTCACTCAAAAATTGATCACTTCGGAATCGCCTGGGACAATTACGATGCGATCGGACAATGGCGTACGCGGGAACGCGTTGAAAAAGGACTTGGCGAGGATCCATGGATCGATGCCTCAGGCGAGATGCCCGATGGCCGGCGTTTTCAAGATCCGGTTCAATTCAAAAAATTGCTGCTCGAGGATCGCGAGTTGATCGCCAAAGCTTTCATCGAGCACCTTTGCACCTATGCGTTGCGTCGGGTTTTAACGGTTGATGATAAAGAGGATCTCAAACGCATCGCAGCCGTGGCTGAGAAATGTGAGTATCGAGTTAAAGACATCGTGCGAGCGGTGGCACTTTCGGAACTGGTGAGGAAACGATGAAGCTAGATTTGGAATGAGTAATGGGTAATGGAGATTGGAAAATGCAAAATGAATTTAGGAAAGGAGCGGACATCGAAGATCGACTGTTGGACTTTGCTGTTCGAGTTGGCAAAGCAATTGATGTTTTGCCAGATACACGACTTGCAAGACACATCGCTGGACAACTCGTCCGTTCTGGAACGTCGCCGGCCCCCAACTATGCCGAAGCTTGCGCTGCAGAGAGCAAACGAGACTTCATTCATAAACTTTCAATCGCCCTGAAGGAGCTTCGAGAGAGTTCTGTTTGGATTCAATTAATCGTTAAGTCAGAACTGATTCCGGAACAACGCCTCGAACAGCTTCAGGATGGGTGCGATCAACTTTGTAAAATCATCGCCAAGTCGCTCGTTACCGCCAAATCAAACTCATCCAATTTAGACATTACCTAACATCCATTTTGCATTTTCCACTTTCCATTACTCATTACTCATTACTCAATCTCTTCCACTCATTTATTACCCTGGCTGTTTCCCCAGGCGGCTAAACCCCAACGACATGTCTTCCCACAAGGAACCAAGAACCATGACTTTCCTATCCCAATCTTGGCTGATCGATCGTCGCCACGCGTTACGCGCGTTGGGGAGTTGCATCTCCCTTCCGTTCCTGGAGTGCATGGTTCCGCTTCGAGGTTCTGAGCCGACGGCAAGTCCACGTCGCAGCGCCTTTGTGTACCTAGCGAACGGTGTTCACTCGCTCAACTACCAGATCACTCAGCCTGGAAGGGATTACCAATTTTCGCGTTCGCTCAAGCCCCTTGAGAAGCATCGCGAAGTCATCACACCGATCAGTGGCATGCACCATCCTGGAGCGCTCGGCCATCATCACAACTGCATTTCGGTATGGTTGACCGGTGGCAAACTAGGGCCTTCGGATCGAAACACGATCTCCGTCGATCAGAAGATTGCGGAAGTCACGGCCAAGCATACGCGTTACCCGTCGATGGAGATCGCTTTGACTCAGGACTCGCTCGCTTGGACGGCTGACGGCGTTCGGTTACCTGCAATGCGTCGGTGCAGTGAGATCTTTGCATCGTTATTCGAGGAGCCCAAGGGAGGGACGGCAGCGCAGCGCAAGGCACTGCGGAAAAAGGGGAGCGTACTCGACGCGAACCTTGAGGAAGTCCGTAAGCTGGAGGAAGCGATGGGTGCGGCGGACAAAGGCCGCTTGGATCAATATCTCACCTCGGTTCGCGAGGCGGAAATCCGTACGCGGCGTGCCGATGCATGGCTCGATACGCCGCTGCCGAGCATCTCGGAGAGCGATCGCAAACGAACCAATCGCGACGTTGCTGCGACGATGGCAGGAGAATACTTTCGCACGGTCTATGATCTCATCGTGCTAGCATTTCAAACCGATGTGACGCGGGTGGCCACGTTTAGCCTCGGGGGCGAGGGGGATGCGTTCTCGATTCCTGAAATCGGCATCACGGAGTCACGGCATCAGCTCAGCCATCACGGTGGCGACCCGGGGTATATGGAAAAGCTCACGAAATACGACACCTTTGCAATTGAACAATTCAGCTATTTCCTTACACGGCTTAGCGAGACCAAGGATCTCAACGGTCAACCGCTACTCGGCTCGACAATGGCCCTGTTTGGGAGTGGCATGTGTTATGGGCATAGTCATGGAAACGCAAACTTACCGTTGGTGCTGGCTGGCGGCTCGGATCTGGGGCTCAAGCACGGTAGCCATCTCGATTTCAATCAGGGGCATTTTCAAGGTTACCAGCTCGACAAACCGGGTGAGCACTACGGTCTGTGCAGTCGCCCTGCGAACTCGAACGCACATATGAGCAACCTGTTGCTCTTGATGGCTCAGCGCATGGGGGTGGAGAGCGACCAATTCGGTGATAGCAACACAGTGATCGAACTATGAAACGATTGAGCCATTCACGTTTGTTTTTTGGGTTTTTCATCGGCCTGTTTTCGCTGACGAATCTAGCCATTATTGCTGACGAACCCTTTCGTCCTGAGGCAGGGAAATTCCCACCCTCCGAGAAGGCATATGCCTATAAGGGGGAATTGGTGTTCGTGGATCACGCGAATCGCCGCGGGAGTATTCGCGTTGCAGGAGGGGGGATGTTCTTTCGAAACGATCCGCATCCTATCGCTATGCTTCCCTATGGCATCATTCGATACCACGGAGGACCTGCTGACCTCCGCGACATTCCGCTAGGTACGGTGCTGCATGTCCGAGGTTTCCTTCCCCCTGACCCGAGAATCTCTTCTGTACCTGTATTGCCGGTCGACAACAAGGAGCGAGATGCAAACCACAATCGCGGTGCTGGAGTGGCCCCTGCCGAAAATCATGTGCTGCTACTTGAGGACGAGCCCAGTCACTGCTTGAGAGAGGGTAAAGTTTGGAAATTAAGGGAACTCGAAATTCAAAACAAGGAAGGCAAGATCGTCGCTGTTTGCGAATGGAAGCAGCCCGTTGAGGGAATCCCCACAGAAAAAACAGACCAGCAAACCATGACCTTCGATGCTGCCACACGCATTTGGCGAGGCCGCGAAATCCTTGGAGTCGAGGATTTGGTTGCCGAAGGCGCATGGCCCTCGAGTGGAAAGAAATCCCTCGATGGCCAGAATGTTTTGCTCGGAATTACGTGGAAGCCAACGCCCGATGGCATCTTCACTCGCTTTCACATTTCGGACATCTGGTTGGATGATACCTCGATCCAGCACGCCGCACGCCGACAATCCGAGGTGCATAAAGCGTTCATTCGAAGCCGCTGGATGCCTGCGTGGGTCGACTCGGTGGAGTACGGCAAGTTTGGTCGCGCCACGGTGACCGCAACTTTGTTTGGAGGGATGGACGATACTCTCTACGCTGATTTCAAGGAGGGGACGCCAGCGATGATGAATGCGGTCGAGAACACACTGAAGCACATTCACGGTGCCTATGGTCCAGCGCACATGGCTTCAAGAGGTAGCTTATTGGGAGTAACCAAAGTCCCTGGCGATCCACCACTTGGCAGCAGCGGCATTCAAATCCGATTTGATACGGACCTCGTGATTGAAGGTATTCGTCCTGGAAGGGTGGTGCGACTTCGCCCTAGCAATTGGCCATTGGTCGATGTGCCTCGCGAAGAGTATCTGAACGATGCAAACAGTATCGAAGAGCGGTTCCCGACCCCGGCGATCTTCCCGAAGTATTGAGCTGTGGGCGAGTAGATTGCTCGCTAAAGAATACAGAATCAGTGAACCTCGACAATACTCTTTTGAGGCATGGGTTTTTTTAATGCGAAGCGAGCACTTCGTATCGCGATTGATTGGTTAGTGTTGCATCAAACGCACTGCGTGGGGCGCGTTTATTTGTCGGCTTTTAAACGGATGAGAACTTCGTTCCGTCGGAGGGGACCCGGCGTGAACGGGGGATCGTAGCCAGCGGTTTCAACGCCACTTCCTTGGGTCGACTCATCAGCGACAAGTCCTTTGGAGTTCATCCATGCTCGTAACTTGGCCTCTGATTCTTTCGCGGACTTGGAATTCAATTGACCGGAGAATCGCACCACAGCGAACCGCCCGCCTGCCCGTTTGCGTACATCCACTTGCTCGCCGGTCGGTTTGGGGACGCCTTGTGCTGCGACATCTTTCGGCATCACAAATCCCATTTGAACGCTGGAGCCCGCATCCTTACCGTCCATAAATACGGGGGTGGTCATGGAGATTTTCTGTTTGTTCTCGTTGGCGCCGCTGATATAGCGGAACAGCTTCATAAAACTGCCATCGCGGCCTTGGGAATCCAAGTTCGTCGTTGTCGCAGCGAGCATGAGGTCTGGGTACTCGCGGACTTCGAATTTGCCATCCGACTCGACAACCTTGTATTCCGCAGATTCGTAGCCCCCTCGGGCGATCAGATTCCAACCAAATACGCCAACCAAGGCGAGTCCGATCACGGTTCCTGAGTAAATCATCATTGCTAGTTTCTTGGATTTTTGGATAGTCACAAAAGGCACCTATCAGTGGGCAGAGGAGACACACACGATTATATGCCCCTGCCAACTGCCAAAAACGCTTGGGAAACGATTCGTCAAATGTGAGTCATGCTGGCAAAGCCGAATCGGAGTGCGGACCCAAGCGTAGATTCCGACCAGTGGGACAGCGGATGATTAGGCCCGAGCGACCACAAATAATCCTGCCATGGGATATACTTCCTTGGGATATAATGGAGCAATGACGAGGTTCGCGTGAGGCTAGCCACTGCGGGGAGGCCTTCACCCGGTTGATGGAAGGTTGCAACGTTGACTTTGTTGGCTTGAGCAAGTACGCTGCGCGAGATGAGTTCAGCTTCTTTCAAAGACGATCTGACCACCTGAATTGCCGCCGGAAGGGGAGATAATGTCTGGTGCTGAATGCCGATCTGGAAATAGGTTATCTGCAGATCGATGCGGGACTTGGTTTCGTATTTTGTTGCTATCCATCGCTGCTGGTCCGTGGTTGATTTTTTCACTTCTCCCGTCGCGCGTTTCCGCGGAAGAACCGGTTGATTACTCAACCCAGATCAAGCCGATCCTGCGCGAGCGTTGTTTTGCTTGTCATGGCGCACTCAAACAGGAGTCTGGTTTAAGGCTCGATACAGCTCAATTGGCGATTAAGGGCGGCGACACAGGACCGGCGATAGAGCCTTTCGATGCGAATATGAGTCGTCTGCTCGAGCGAGTCACTGCGACCGACGAGGGGGATCGCATGCCTCCGGAAGGCGAACCGTTAACGGGTGCGCAGGTCGATCTGTTGCGGAGTTGGATCGCGGCGGGGGCGAAGGGACCGGAAGACGAGCAGCCGGAAGCGGACCCCGCTAAGCACTGGGCATTTCAACCCATCGTCAGGCCATCTGTTCCCGAAGCTCAATTCGATGGGGTTCGAGGTCCGATCGATGCGTTCCTGCAGCAGCGACGTCAGCAGCGTGGGATTAAACCGCAGCCCGAAGCGCCGCGAATTGTTCTGTTACGGCGGTTGTATCTCGATTTGATTGGAATACCACCGACGGTTGAGGAGATCGCAGCATGTGAAGCAGATACGTCGCCAGAGTGGTATGAACTAACGGTGAAGCGACTGCTGGACGACCCGCGTCATGGCGAACGCTGGGCCCGGCATTGGATGGACATCTGGCGTTACAGCGATTGGTGGGGGTTGGGTGATCAATTGCGCAATAGCCAAAAGCACATCTGGCATTGGAGAGATTGGATCGTCGAATCACTCAATGATGACACCCCTTACGATGAGATGGTTCGTTTGATGCTTGCGGCGGATGAGTCCCATCCGAACGATCTGGGTAAGCTGCGAGCGAGCGGTTATCTCGCGCGGAACTACTGGCTCTTTAATCGTCCTCAGTGGATGGAGGAAACGGTCGAGCATGTCAGCAAAGGGTTTCTCGGCTTGACAATGAATTGTTCGCGATGTCACGATCACAAGTACGATCCGCTCCAACAAACCGATTACTATCGACTTCGAGCGTTTTTTGAGCCGTATCACGTGCGGTTAGACATGGTGCCGGGAGAAGTTGATTTGACGCGCGATGGTATTCCTCGCGCGTTTGACGGGCTTTTGGAGGAGCCAACCTATTTGTATGTTCGTGGCGATGAACGGAACCCTGATAAGTCGAAAATGATCACACCAGGGGTGCCATCGATCCTGGCTTTTGATGAACTCAAAATCGAACCGGTTTCACTGCCAGCCGAAGCGTGGCAACCGGAGCGAAGAACTGGAGTCCTGGATGCCCATCTGGCGGCATCAAGAAAACGGTTGGACGCCGCTGAATCGGACTTGAAAAAATCGCAGGAAAAATGCATTGCGGCTACCAAGCATTTGGAGAAATTGCAGAAGGAAAAAGAAGAGGCAGTTCAGGCGGCCGATAGGACGGTTGTTTCTATTCCGGGCAACCCTCCTATCATCGCGGATCCGTTTGAGACTCTGGATACGAAGCGCTGGAAGTTGTTTGGTGGCCAGTGGCTTCACGAACCGAAGGGGCTAACGCAGAAGAAAGACGGTCCCACCCGATCCGCTTTGCGATTGGTAGAGAAAGTCCCTAGAGACTTCGATGCAACTTTGCGATTTACAATTCTCGGCGGGAGCCAATGGAGAAGCGTGGGACTGGCGTTCGATGTCAGTCAGGAGGATCCAACACAACCCTTTGCTCCGTCCGATAGCGAACAGATGATTTATGCCAGCGCATACGCTGCTGGTTCCAAGCTTCAGGCGTCGTTCCATCGTGGAGGCGAGTGGCAGTACCCAGGCGGTAACGCGGTTCGGGGCTTACCGATCCACCTCAATCAGGAATACACGTTGCGAGTGCAGGTGCGAGATTCGCTGGTCAATGCATTTTTGAATGGTGAGTTGCAGGTCGCATGGGTGTCGACACTCCCTCGACGCGACGGATCGTTCCAAGTGATCACGTTCGACGCGATGGCTGTCCTCCATGAAGTTTCGATCGAGACACTCGACCCAGCCGTCACACTTCGCCAGCCGGACTCGTTGAACGGGGGTGCACCACTCACCATCGATGCTGCTGAAAAGGCCGTCAGTCAATCCCGGGCGGAGCAGTCGGTCGCCGAAGCAGCGTTTGCCGTAGTTCAATCGGAACTGCAAGCCGTTGAGCGCCGCGTCGATGCGCAGCGCGCGGAATGGGATCCGCAGGACCCATTGCGACACGAAAAGGTTGCGGCCGCCGTCCGCGCGGAACGGCTCGTTGCGGTAGCAAAGTCGCGTCACGGTGTTGCAAAGGCTGAGCTGACATCACTCACTTCCGGTGCTGACACCAAGGAAGCCGCGGACAAGTCACTGAAGGAGGCCCGCGAGGCATTGGATAAGGCGGTGAAGGCCGCGGAGGCCGAGGTTGCATCGACGGATCAGTATGCCAAGTTCAATGGTGCGATGTGGACGGCGACACGTTTTTTAGACTCAGGAAAAGACGATCCGGAAGTCAAGTTCCACGCGCAGAGCACTGGCCGACGCACGGCTCTTGCAAAATGGATCACTGACCGTCGAAATCCGCTCACAGCCCGGGTGGCCGTTAACCATATATGGACACGTCATATGGGGCAGCCAATCGTTCCGACCGTATTCGATTTTGGTCGCAAAGGCATCCCGCCGACAGAGCCTGAATTGCTGGATTGGTTGGCGAGCGAATTGATGGACAGTGGTTGGAGCATGAAGCATTTGCATTCCCTGATCGTGAACTCCGCTGCGTACCGGATGAGCTCATCGGTAGCGGGAGCTGATGCCGCATTATCACAAGATCCCGAAAACCGTCTCTGGTGGAGGCGAATGCCGATCCGCATGGAGTCACAACTCGTTCGCGATTCGCTTTTATCTCTTGCCGGGACGCTCGATCCTACACGGGGTGGCCCGGCAGTACCACCTTCAGAGCAATCGACCTCGCAACGGCGCAGCCTGTATTTTTTCCATTCGAACAATGAACGCAATTTATTCCTGACGACCTTTGACGAGGCGCTCGTCAAAGACTGTTATCGCCGCGAACAAAGCGTTGTCCCACAGCAAGCTCTTGCGCTGTCGAATAGCAAGCTTGCACTGGATGCTGCCGAAAAGATTGCTGGGCGACTGTCCGAGAATCATGCTGATGAAGCTGCTTTTATTCGAGCCGCATTCCGATTGGTGATCGGGGTGAATCCAAATCGAGATGAGATGGAAGCGAGTGCTTCTGCGCTGCAGGCATGGAGGGCGGTTCCTGGCGAGAATGAAAAATCAGCTAGGGCGAACCTTGTGTGGGCATTGATCAATCACAACGATTTCGTGACACTGCGTTGACCCTTGAGAAAGTCATGAATATGAATAATCGTCGCACATTCCTCGCCGACTTTGGCATGGGCTTTACTGGCCTAGCCCTATCGGCCATGCTGCAGCGAGATGGCTATAGCAGTGATGGAAACTGGACGCCGCCGAACGGCCAGCCGCATTTCCCTCCAAAAGCGAAGAGCGTGATCTGGCTATTTATGAATGGTGGCGTCAGTCACATGGAGAGCTTCGACCCGAAGCCGATGCTGACCAAATACGGAGGGAAGACGATCGCTGAAA
The DNA here is from genome assembly GCA_046318275.1 of Pirellula sp. Lineage (GTDB taxonomy): Bacteria > Planctomycetota > Planctomycetia > Pirellulales > Pirellulaceae > JBKCUI01. The sequence continues at coordinate 22,798 of JBKCUW010000105.1, forward strand.
CTCCGTTTGCCGACGCTCAAGACCCGAAGAAGTTGGCGCTTGAGCGACTAGTGGTTCCCGATGGGAATGGCAATCAGCGCAACTTGCTATATCCACTGCAGGTCGAATTCCAAAAACATGGGCAAAGTGGCATCGAGGTCAGCGATTGGTTCCCGTATATCGCGAAGCAGGTCGACAAATTGGCTATCGTTCGTTCGATGTGGACGACCGACAGCAATCATGGAGCCCAAGCTCAATTCCACTCGGGGCGACATCAGAACGATGGTGACTTCCCAAACCTAGGTGCTTGGGTGCATTATGGGCTTGGTTCCTTAAACGATAATTTGCCGCAATACATTTCGATCGGCAATCGCGAGTACTGGAACAAACGCGACGGGCACTACCTCGGACCATCTCACGATGCTGTGCCGTTGCGAGTCGATCCCAAAAATCCACTCGACTTCAGCCAACCCGAGCGAGCCTTCTCCGACCAATCGCAAGCGATCGGTAAAGATCTGATTGGTCGGCTCAATGCTCTGCGAGGCGTGGAATATCCTAACGACCCCGAAATGGCCGCTCGTATCGCCTCCTATGAACTCGCCTTCCGAATGCAGCAGTCCATTCCCGAAGCGGTGGACTTTTCCAAAGAAACCGCCGAAACACAGTCGTTGTATGGGATCGATAAGCCGCACAGCCGGGACTTTGGCATGCAAATGCTCGCTGCGCGGCGGCTCGTCGAACGCGGCGTTCGCTTTGTCCAGATCCAACACGGCGCTGGTGGCGCGGGAGCATGGGATGCGCATGGAGGTCTCAAGGCCAATCATTCGAGCAACGCGCTTGCGGTGGACCAACCTATTGGCGGCCTACTGGACGACCTTGAGCGCCGTGGATTGCTCGATGAGACGTTAGTGGTTTTCGCCAGCGAGTTCGGTCGCACACCAGGTTCGCAAGGCTCGGATGGTCGTGACCACCATATCTACGGTTTTACCGTTTGGATGGCCGGAGGAGGCTTAAAGCGAGGCGTAGTTCACGGCTCAACGGACGAGATCGGATTCCACGCCGTGGAAAACAGACACTATGTCACTGATATTCACGCGACAATCCTGCATCAACTCGGCCTCGATTCGCGCCGTATGGAAATACCGGGACGCAAACGTCTCGACATCGATCATGGTAAGCCCATCTACGAAATCATTGCCTAACGCATCGACGTCTCGATGCGCAGGAATGCGAAACGACTAGCAAAGCCGAGATATACCAACGGCTGAAGGATTCTGTTGGGGACTCTTCGGCGATCCTTAACGGGCAGTCGGAATCGACCAGGCCCACAACTGCTTTTGCGCGGTGCCGTTATCTCCCAGTTGGAATACTGCCGCGCCCGCTACGGTGAACTTGGTCTTATTGAAGGGTGCAGCCTTCATCTTTTCCACGAAATCGAGAGGACCAACACCGACGGTGACATGTGGGTTGAAGTTCACTCCGTTGCGTTCGGGTATAAACGTATTGACGTAGTTGAGAGTCGGTTCGTTGATGTCCGGGTTCTCGGGGGAAGTCACGTATGCCGCCGCGGTACCATTTGGCTCGGCGTAGGGGGCTACAGCTTCGATGACGGCTTGTTGAAGCTTCAATAACTGAGGAGTTGGACGGATAACGATTCCAGCCAGCCCTGTGTTATCGAAATTGAGGTAATAGTAACCGGTAGCTTCTAGTTCCCAGCCGTATGGCTGTTCTCGATTGAAAACTTGTTTTACTGCCGTATAGACCGAGTCTAAATCCTTGGTCCGGACATAGCGCTGTAGAAGTGTGATGTGCGGGCGATGCGTTGCATCGAGAGCGAATCCCTCCGGATAAACCTCCCGAAGTTGATCGTTGGCTTCTTTGGCAAGCTTGACCATCGTTGAGTCAGGCAGCAGCAATACATCAATGGCCGTGAGCGCATTGTTCGGCGGTTCGGTCGCGATAGACCGAGTGATTGATATCGAAACCGTTGCAACGAAGAGCCAAGCTATCAGCCCGGCACGAAATGGAAAATCGTGCATACGAGAGTACATCCTGTGATTTAGGGATTGTGGTTTAGAAGTCCGATCATCGCATGTCCCATCGCTTCCCCGACGTCCATGTAAACTGCGGCTTTGCCGCCGTAATGACCATTCCCGCTTCCGCCTTGAGCCATTGGATGGGTGTACACCGTAGCGACGTTACTCTTGAACTCGGGGTATTTTCCTGTTTCACCGTCGACGGCGAGTTGAGCATTCAAGATCGTTCCTCCGTTGCCCAGGCTTCCTTGTACCGATTCTCCCATCGTGGCCAACACGAACTTCGAATTAGGGGCGTTGAACTCTTTTCGGAGCTCCTTGATAAAATGGAGGAGGTTGGTCTCATAGCGTTTGGCATGTCCTGGGTTACCAGCATCTTTCTCGCCTTGCCAAAAAAAGAAGCCTGCGACCTCATAGCCTTTCGCTCCAGGATAGTGCTTTTCTAGATCAGCAAGCGCTTTCTTCGCATCGCCGATGTCCGAATCCCACTGCTTGCCAGCGTACCAATCGATGGGTTTACCATTTTTATCCAGCCAAGGTGCCGGTTCCGTCATAAGCCCTAGAGCTGGGTCCATCGGCCAGGACTCGGGTTTGTCCTTGTAGCCGGCATACACCAGAGGCGTCTCATTAGGACCTGACTTTCCGTCAGCGATGAATTGGTAACGTTCGCTCCCAGGCGGGAGCAAATCCCATCCAAGGCTGCGGTTGCCTATGCAGCACTTGAGAATCATCACTGGGGCATCGATTTCGTTACCTAAGGGATGCCCTATCCCATACTCGGGACCAAGATTCCCTCCTGAGACGGTCATCCATTCATTCCGGAGTGGGCCTTTTCCGGACATGTACTGAACCAACCGGACGTCTTTGCGTTCGATCCATGCCCCTTCATCATCCACAAGGTATGGGTACCTCTTTTTCTCTTTGACGACATGTTCCAAGGAGAACTCACCACCTTTGACTTTGCCCAAGCCCACCATATTGGATTGCCCGAGGCAAATGAATACTTGGACTGGTTTGTTCATGTCGGCGGGTTTGCCGTCGTGCCTTGCGATGGGTTTAGAACTGTCTTGGGCGAATGCGGGCATCCACCAACAAGTGATTACTACCACGTAGATCGATGCAAATCGAAGGAGCGTTTTTGTCATTGCGAGTCCTCGGGACAGGAGAGTTCTAATGATGATCCGCGACCATCGGTGTCTGGAAATGCCTGCACTGATTTCCGAAAAGCAGACTGTGAGTATAGCCATAAAAACGAGTCGAAACGTTTGCGAATTTTATTGTAAACCTCGCGAAAGTTTGGTAACCAATCGAAATAGCGTCGCTGTAACGCTGGATTATTTACCAATGCGATTACCCTGAATTTTTGAGGTCAGGTTAACCAAGAATATCCTGAATCACTTTGCCCCGGACATCGGTAAGTCGAAAATCCCGACCACCAAATCGGTACGTCAATTTGGTGTGGTCGATGCCGAGTTGATGCAGCATGGTTGCGTGAAGGTCATGGATCTCGAGTGGTTTTTCAACCGCTCGGTAACCCCATTCATCGGTCGCACCATAAGCTATCCCGGGACGCACACCTCCCCCTGCCATCCACACGGTGAACCCGTACTCGTTGTGGTCTCGCCCATCGCCTCCTTGAGCAAAAGGTGTACGGCCGAATTCACCAGCCCACAGGATTAGAGTGGAATCGAGTAGGCCTCGTTGCTTTAGATCCTGAATGAGCCCTGCGATGGGTTGATCTACGGCGAGTGCATTGTCGCCATGATTCTTGACAATTCCTCCATGGGCATCCCAACGCGCGTAACCATCGATCATCGGGATCGTCAGTTCCACAAAACGAACGCCTCGCTCAACCATTCGACGTGCGATCAGGCATTGGCGTCCGTAGAGGCGTGTGTGCGGGAAATCGGCATTCATACCGTATAGTTTTTGCGTCGCTTCCGTCTCACTTGAGACGTCCAGTAATTCCGGCACTGCGATTTGCATGCGAGCCGCAAGTTCTGCATTCGCAATCGCAGATTCGAGAGCGTCATTACCGCCGGATTCGGCCGCGCTCATGCGGTTCAATCGTTCTATCAAGTGCCGCTTCAGACGTTGCCGCTCTGGTGTCTTATCGCCCGGGATGATGTTGGCAAGCGGCGTTCCGTTCGCATTCAACAGCGAGCCTTGATGGGATGCTGGTAGGAATCCATTGCCAAAGCAGTCGAGTCCACCGGATGGAATCTGTCCACCATTGAGAACCAAGAACGCAGGGAGATTATCATTACCACTACCTAGGCCGTACGAAATCCATGCACCCATACAGGGACGCCCTTGCAGTCCCAGTCCGCTGTGAAGAAAGTAATTGGCGCTGGTGTGTTCAGGGAATGCGGACGTCATCGAGTTGATCACGCAAAGTTCATCTGCTTGAGCTGCGATGTGTGGAAATAGGTCGCTGACCCACAAGCCACTTTGGCCTCGCTGGCGAAAGCTCCACGGCGATTTCATCACCGTACCGATATTCTCGAATTGTGTTTTCTCAAGCTTGCCGATCGTCTGTCGAGGATTCTCACCGTGATGCTTCTCGAGCATGGGCTTGTAATCAAAACTGTCCACCTGGGACACTGCTCCCTCCATGAACAGAAAGATCACGTTGCGCGCTTTTGGCAAGTGATGAAGTTGGCTCAGAGCTCCCGAGGTCTCACGCTGTTGGCCGACGGAGTCCCGTCCGAGCAGCGTCGCCATCGCCATCGCTCCAAATCCGTTTGCCGCTCTTCGCAGCAGCGACCGACGGGAGATGCCTGACAACTGAATGCTGTATTCTTTCCTATTCATGGCATCATTTTAGGTATATGAAATCGTTGACATTCACTAGGGCGTGACAAAACTCTGACCACACCACGGATTCGGAATCCCCCGCATTTTGGGTTCTCAATTCTTGCAGTGCCTCCTTAGAAAGTCGAACTTCCTCCTCGGTCGGCTGGCGGCAATACGCTGTCTCGAAGAGCCAGGAGAGTCGAACCATATCATCGGCTTCGGGCAATTCACTCACAAGACGCACAGCCCAGACGTGCGCTTGTTCGCGTATAAATGGATCGTTCATCATCGTTAGCGTTTGTGCTGGAACATTCGTGACATTACGACGGCCAACGGTGCTAAAGGGAGTTGGGAAATCGAAGGCGAGCATCATCGTCGGCAAAAAGTTTCGTCGCGTCGCGATATAGATACTGCGCCGGCCTGATCCATCGAGCGGGCCGCTTACGTCTGGACGTCCGCGACCGATAATGAACTCGGTTAGGTGAACAGGGACTGGTGGCCCATAAAGCTTTGGATCGAATCTTCCTGAAATGACCAGCATAGCATCGCGAATTGCTTCTCCTTCCAGACGCTTTAGGGGCATTCGATGCAATAGCAGGTTCTCAGGATCGATCTCGGATGCAGAAGCATCTGCGGTACGACTCTCTTGGGCGAAGGTTTGTGACAGAACGATTTTGCGAATCAGTTGTTTCACGGACCATTTTTCCTCGTGTACGAATTGCCAAGCGAGATGATCCAGCAACTCTGGGTGTGAGGGACGCGTACCGAGATAGCCAAAATTGTCCACTGTCGATACTATCCCTCGACCGAATAAGTGGTGCCATACACGATTGACCATTACACGCGCCACCAGAGGGTTGGATGGATCGATAAGTTGGCTTGCAAGCTCCGCTCGACCAGACGTGTCGGTCGTGGAGATACGAGGGCGAGCAAACGCCTCTGGCAATCCGCGAGTTGCGATGGGGCCCAGTCGCGTGGGTTTACCTCGGATTAGTACATGCCCGTCGATCCCAGCCACGTCGGCCAAGGAGACTGCTGTCGGCGAATCCCAACGAATGGATTTTGCAAGTTCCGACTCCTCTCGAAAGAATTCGGCCGCGGCATTTGTGACCGGTGACCAGTCTACATTGAGGAGTGGTGCATTCTGGACCAGCCAGTCCACCAAGGCTATCATCCGCGGTTCCATCGCAGTTTTTCCCGATACCCAATTGTCCAGTATTGTCGCGCAGTCGGTTCGAAATGCTTCTGCCGAGCCGACGATCCCCGCTGGTGTGTCATGCGGGGTCCAAGGTTGTATCGGCAACCATGTAGGGGGTGTTGGAGATTCCACCACCATCAACACTTCAAGATCGCTATCGCCGATTGGAGAAAACTCCAAATGGAGACGGTGGCCACTGTACTCGCTAAGATTATGCGCGAGCCATCGAAGTTGTCCGCCTGAGTCGAAATTTGCAGTGAGAGATCCGTGCAAAGGACCTTCGAGCATAATGTGCGAATCGACGCTCGCGTAAACTTGCGCTTTACCACGGAGGAGGTAATGGAGTTGTCCCGATGCCAGCTTTGAGGTTGGAGTCAAAAGCGTTTTTCCAGACCGTGCCGCAGCACCGAGGCGACCTGAGTCCATCTCTGTACCGGGCGTTAGCGTAAGCCTTTTCCAGAACGCATCACGCACAGCAGCGGTGTAGGTCATGGCTCGAGCAATAGGTCGATCGGTGGTACCGAAGATTAACTCGCCGGGCCTCAAAGGTCTGCTACCGAATCCAGGACCATCACTTTTCCATGTGTTTCCAGTCGACTCCTTGGTGAAATCGGCGAGAATCAGAGTATCGGGCGGGAAGGTGCCGCCGGCTGGATCGTGGGGTTTGGCGAGCTTCGACCGAATGGCTGCGATAGTCGTTGCGTTCTCGCGATCGGTGGAACTTACGAGTTCGCTAAAGAATCGCAATGGATGAATTGGATCGTTTTTGGCCTTTTCGAGATCCTGCACCCACGCTTCGAGAATCTTTGTGTCAAGGTTCATCTCCGAGGCGACATCGTCTTGTTTCTCTCCGGAAAGGATACGGCTGGCGGCAATCACGTTTGGTGCAACCTTCTGAAGGTTGGGGCGTACCGCTTCGGCGAAAGCTCGGACCGTCGCGCCAGTGTATTTCTCGCGCAGTTGACTCAATCTCTCAGCGGCTTGGCGATGCGGTTCCATCGTTTCAAATCGAGCTTGGCGAAACGAAGACCCGAGTACGACTCCACTTAACCCGTAGTAATCCCGCTGAGTGATTGCATCGAATTTATGATCATGGCAGCGCGCACAGGCGATCGTGAGACCGAGAAAGGCCTTGGACAAAACATCAACTTTGTTATCGATCCGTTCGCATTCGTCTTGCCGAATATCAACAGGACTATGCACTTCTTCGCCGAGAAAAGCCCAACCGGTAGCAATGACTGACTCATTCCCGCCGGTTCCGGGATTTAGACGAGGATCGATCAAATCCCCGGCAATATGCTCAGCAACAAAGCGATCGTATGGAACATCCGCATTGAATGCGCGGATGAGATAATCTCGATATTGCCAGGCATTAGCGATTAGGAAGTCGCTCTCATGGCCGCGGGTTTCGGCGTACCTCATCAAATCCATCCAATGTCGCGCCCATCGTTCACCGAAGTGGGGTGATGCTAAAAGTCCATCGACGACATGCGGACGGCGATCCTGTGACGCATCGCTTCGGAAAGCACGAATCTGTTCCTGCGTCGGAGGCAATCCAGTGATGGCAAAATGCACGCGTCGCAGCCACGTCATGTCATCGGCTGGTGCGGAGAACTTAAGACCATTCTTATGCAATTTGTCGATGATAAATCGATCGATATCGCCAAGACTCGTGGAATCCGAGAAAGCAGGGACCTCCTGTTGCTGTGGCGTGCGCCAAATCCATGGGAGGCGTTCTATTCGTCCCTCAAGATCAAAGGATCCTTTGGCGGCGGTGTCGTTGGATCCATCTTCTTTCGGCCAATTCACTCCGTTTTTGATCCACGTCGAAAAATCATCGATCGTAGCCTGACTCAGCTTGGCACCCGCTTCAGGAGGTGGCATCATCAACCCCGCATTGTCGTGCCGAATCGCCTTGAGAAGAAGGCTTTCCTCGGGTTTTCCAGGCACCAATGCTGGGCCGGAATCTCCACCACCGAGGATGGCATCACGAGAGTCGAGTCGCAATCCACCCTGTTGTTCGCTGGCACCATGGCATCCGATACAGCGATCGTAGAGAACGGGACGAATGCGCGATTCGAAAAATTCCTCGTCCGCCTCCAGGGCATTGGAAAAACCCGAGCAGGTGATAAAAAACAACGAGAAAAAAAGGTTCATTCGTGGACTCCCTGCTGCTTGACCTCAGGTTATCGTACTCGATCAGTCGCTGCGAAACGTCCAGTACTCACTCATAATCCAAAAGACATTGCTAAAAGTTGACTGCAAATCAGCAAGTTTGTGTGACAGCGACCTGAGCATGCTCCTTGTGACATCGTACGAATGCAATTTAGCATCGTGCCATCCGTGTTGAGCAGCGGGGCTTCAAGGCCATGGAACGCGTCCTTTGAAGCTGCGTTACGGGCCGCAAGATATTCGTTCAACCGTAGATTACCGCTTGTGCACTTGGCGGAGTCAACGGTGATTGCCGGGTGGACGAAACAATCGACGGCGAACCGGAAACCTTATTTCTTCAATTGGATACATAGGACCTCAGCGTCATCGCGTAGGTAGCCATAGCCATTAGCAATGGAAAGGGTCTGTCGATTTTTTCCGACGAGTGATGCGCGAGCTAATTCTTGGAATCCCTTTGAATCCGCTTTTGCGACGACCAGTTCGCCGTCGATTGTTGTCAACCAAAACTTGTTATCAGCATAGACCAGATTTCCTTTGCCAAATCGGAGCTTTTGCCATATAGGTTTTCCGGTTTTGGCTTCAATGCACGAGAAGTGGCTCACTGGGCCTGCTGCACCGACGTTGTCAAAGCCGTAAAGATAATCGCCGATAACGATCGATGTTTGCCACTCGTTTCGCATGACGCTTTTCGAGTCTAGCGATTTCCAACGTTCGGAAACGATGTAAGTCCCATTCTCTTTTTTAACATCGAGGAGAACCGAGCCGTGGTTTTCGCCAGAGGAAATGAAAATACTGCCATCGATCCACACTGGACTTGCAGTATTGCAACCATAGTCGGTTTCAAATGGGTAGCTCCACAGGTTTTGGCCATTCTTTGGATCGATTCCCATCACTGCAGTGCCCGTGAAGCTTACGACTTGTGCGGAACCGGCGATATCCATGAGTACGGGAGACGAGTAGCCTGCGTGCCCCTCGCCACTTTTCCAAAGTAGTTTGCCTTCGGTGACAGAATATGCAACAACGGCTGCATCGACAGCTCCAGCATGGACGACCACTCGATCATCGACCACCAAGGGAGAGCAGGACATGCCGTAGTCTGACGGCTTGGCCGCTAACGCTCCCATCACGTCTTGGCTCCATCGAGTTCGACCCGTTTGCAAATCTACCGCAGTGAGGATCCCCTCGCCGGTGTATACGTAAACCGTCTTTGCAGCGATGGTCGGTGTGGCCCGCGGCCCATCCCCCATAGGGTTCTTGTAGGCTTGACCCAACTCGGTTTTCCATTCCACTTTTCCTGAAGTCGCGTCTAGGGATACTAACCATTGTTTGCCGTCGGCATTCCACGTCGTCACAGCATGGTCATCTTGAATCACCACCGCCGACATTCCAACTCCACCAGGAACTCGCCAACGGATTGCAGGTCCAGAGGCCGGGAACGTTTCTAATAGCGAAGTCTCAACAGATATTCCGTTTCTGTTCTTACCGAGAAATTGGGGCCAATCCTCGGCTTGAGTTTGCATGCAACACAGATTCAGTACGCTTAACGCAATCGTTAGCTTGGAAACGCACGAACGTATCATCCTTTGTCCCCTGTTTGTTGTGTTTCATTCGTCATGAGAAGAGATGCTGGGGCAACTAGAACCTAGTGGTGATACGGTAGCACGGTACGTTTCACCAAAAAAGGGGGCAGGAGGCTGTTCTGTTGGCCTGGGGGATTCTTGAACCAAAATGGATTGGGTTGCTAACCAGCGAACGTACCTAGCTCGTGAACGAACTCTTGGTCGGCTCGCGTTTGACTTGAGAATTATTCCAAGCGCGGGGGCGGATGACATCGGAAACCAGTCCTGCTTTTTCAAAAGCCAAAATCGTCAGCCAGCTAATATCGACTTCCCACCATTTGTGACCATGAGCGGCAGCCCGTTGATCTGCGTGGTGATTATTGTGCCAGCCCTCTCCGTTAGCGATCAAACCGATCAGCCAATTGTTTCGACTATTGTCATTGGTTTCGTAGTTTCGATACCCCCAAATATGAGTGACCGAATTGACACTCCATGTGATGTGCCAATTTAAAACGGTACGAACAAAAACACCCCAAACCGTGACGCTCGCAGCGAACTGGAACGCTGGCCAAGTCTCTCCCTGCATCAACCATCCAGCGATGAAGCCTATGATTGGATAGAGCATCGCTACTGCCAGATAGATTTTAAAGGCATTTCCATTACGTTCGAGTTTCATGTAGAAGGGATCTTTCAGTAGATCCCGTGTGTATCTTTGGTAATCGCCCACGTTGGTGAAATCGCGGTTTTCGACCATCAGCCAGCCGAAATGCCCCCACAGGAAATTTACTAACGGGCTATGTGGATCCGGTTGATGATCGGAATGCTGGTGGTGAATGCGATGCATCGCCACCCAGCATGCCGGCGTATCTTGCATCGTACATACCCCTAATAGAGCAAGGGTGTGCTCAAACCATTTGGGTGCCTTCATCCCTCGGTGAGTGAGTAGCCGGTGGTAACCGATGTTGATTCCTAGTGTGCTGAATATGTAAAGCCCAACGATGCTCAGCGTGACTCCGGTCCAACTAAAAAACCACGGGAGAATAGCCAAGCAAGCAAACGCATGAACCAGCGGAATAAAGATCGCGTATCGCCATCGAATGCTCACAGGCCTGACGGTCGTTTGAGGACGCTGAAGAGGCTGACTCGACGCAGAACTCGGAGTAGAGTCTGCCGTAGTTGTCTCGCACTCGATAGGAGAAGTAGGGTTTGAGTTTTTGGCTTGGGTCGGAGACGAGAGGTGATCGATCGACATGCTTAGGTGGATGGAAACGAAATCAATGAAGTTGGACTCCTAAACGACGAGAGAGGACGATCGCAATCCCTCGGCGTTTCTAGTTTCCTTCATCATTGCTTGACCGTCAACGAAGTCGGATCAAGAAATTTCCAATGGAAAAGCCACGCGATTTTCGGAAAACCGATAAGAACCGTCGTGTAGAGAAAGGCAATATTGCAACTGGCCAAGTCCGCATTCGTGGGCGTCTAGCCGTTTTCAGGTTACTCGATTTTTCCGCGCATTTGGTAGAGCCACTTGAGGGCGGTATTCATCATTGTTTCACCCGCACCTACTTCCGCAGTGGCGACTTGCGAGTCCGCCCCGTATCCACCTTCTGCCGCCCCTTCAATGGTCGGAAAATATTGGTGGTATCCATTACTGTAGCCGAAGAAGAACAATTGGTTGGTGCGAGAACGTTCGCGCAAGCGGTTGGCGTGTTGGCAGAAAAATTCTCCTGAGCCGCCAACGATGGCTATTTTTTGATTGAGTAATGCGACCGTAAGGCGGGGGCGGATACCTTCTTGATACTCGTCAGCAAAATTCGCGACTAGTTCTGGAAAGAATGCCAGGCCGTAGGCACCGAGAATGAGCGGATTTCGGAAGTCTGTCCGAGATTGAAAGACGAACCTCTCTTCCCGGACTTTGATCGATGGCGTTGGTATTTGTTCTGAGGTCAGAGACTTTGCCAGTTTCACTGCTTCTCGTCCCAACGCTTGGCCGTATGCAATATGATCGCCGTGTGGACCTCGATTGGTGGATATGTCCCCCGAGGCTCCCTGCATGAATACGGCGATTCCACCGCGATCCGATTCGACTTGTTGTCGGATCCCCGCAACATAATCCGAGGAGAACTTCAATGTCTCGGCGGGGATACTGGTTGGGTGGGCGGTGAAATTGACGAGCAACGCGATGGGTGCATCGTCGGATGCTCGGTCGAACCGCATGATGCTCAAGGTGGGATCGATGGGAGCAGGTTGCAATTTCGTGTGGCGGTTGCGATTAAAATCAACGAGTTCTGTCGAACCGACGGCAATTTTTGCCGGACTTAATTCCCGATTGGCTTCTAGGATACTCTCCACAATGCCGTCCTCTAGCTGTTGGTTGTAGCGAATGGCGGCATCGAATCGCCCCCTGCCTCGCCCCCTTCGATCGGTCAGTTCAAGGACTGGGCCATGGTGCGTGTGCGAACCAGCGATGAATGAATGCTCTATCCCCGCTTCGTCGCGGATTCTGTCGCGGATCTTTTGCAAGCTTGTTTCGGCGGGAGAGCGGCCGAGATCCAATCCGACGATTGCCAGTTTCGTTGTGCCTGCTTGGATGACAATCGTCGATGCGAACAACGGATCTAGTGCTCCTTCGGAGAGGCTCGCGTGTCGTGCACCGTATCCCCACATTGGAACGGGTTCCTTGGGCGTAATATCGACACGCCCCTTTCCGACGAGTAGATCTGCTGCAACCAATGGCGACGAGCTTGCGATCATCACCAGGGTGAAAAAAAGTTTGGTTGAAGCAATGAGTGGTCGCATGGATGAACCTCTTGCGCTAGTTCTTGGAAAGAAGGGTGTTGCAATGCATAGTCTGCATTCAAAGGGTTGGTAAGGTCGCTGCAAATCTCACAATCGCAGTGCTATACTGTTTGGCTATGGCGAGCTTTTCCCGTGACCGGATTGTCTACAGCATTTTAGCCCTATCCATGGTGATTGGGTTGGTGTTGCAATGCTTTTATTGGCCTCATTTACCACTGCGCGTGGCGACCCATTTTGGAGCTGGCGGGCAACCTGACGGCTGGATGGATAAAAGCAGTGCAACAACCATGCAATGTGTGTTGCAGGTAATCATGCCGATCTTTTTTGCTGGAATTGGATGGGCATTGCCTTTGTTTCCAAATTCGATGATCAATGTGCCTCACCGAGAATATTGGTTGGCGCCCCAGCGCCGTGCGGGAACACTGGGCACGATGAAGTCGATGCTTGGCCAATTCGCTTTGTGCCTGAGCGTGTTCGTATCTGCGATAGGGCATTTGACCTTCCGAGCGAACCTGACCGACGGCCCTCTCGATTTACCGTCATTTTTTATTTCTATGGGGCTTTTTTTTCTTGCGATAGCCATCGTGATCGGATTGCATCTTTGGAAGTTTCGATTGCCTCAAGAAGTCGATTGATAGGGATGTGTTTGTTGTTCGTGCTCGGCGAAGCGGTAATCGTACTCGTCGGCAGTTGTCGGATTTCTCGAACACGCCTTGTTCGTATTGCGTTGTCCCGACGTCGGTTCTCGGTGGGGAGCATCATCCGTTTTTTAAGAGCAGCGAGTGCGATGATGATTACGAGTGACACCAGCGAGCGGACTGAGTACCAGAATGTTTTGTGTTGAATAGCTATTGGCTAGTTTTCGAGGATCAATCGCAGCCTGTGGCTTTAACGCTGAATGCCCGTTTGCTTTCTTTATCAATGCGATTGGATACAATGGCGTCGTGAACCCATGGGGCTGGATGGCACTTTAATGCGATTTTGCACGACATCATGGTACTCGCGAAGCGGATAAGGCTTCACTCTGATTTAGGAAAATGAGACTATGCGATTTGTTCTGTATTGCAGTTGGGCTCTGTCCTCGTTTTTCCTTGTTGTCGCGATGACGGGGAACGTTGTAGCGCAGCAGGTATTGCATGACATTCCATACGCTACAGCGTCCCAAACCCGCAATGTGTTGGACATCTATGTTCCGGACGGATCCGAGAAAGCACCGGTGGTTTTCTGGATCCATGGTGGAGGTTGGCAAACGGGGGACAAGTCGGAGATTGGAGTAAAACCGAAATTCTTCAATGATCGCGGGACGATTTTGGTTTCTACCAATTATCGAATGCTTCCCGATGTGGATATGGAAACGATTTTTCGAGATGTCGCGAAATCGATAGGTTGGGTGTACAAGAATATTCACAACTATGGAGGTGATCCTGAGCGGATCTGGATCATGGGGCATTCTGCGGGTGCCCAGCTGGCCGCCTTGATGTGTACGGATGACCGGTACCTTCGCGAGGAAGGGGTTTCGTTTTCTGCAATTCGAGGGTGTGTTCCGGTCGATGGCGACACTTACGATTTGCCAGCAATAATCGCCACAGCGGAGTTTCGACAGCAGCTCCATGGGCTACCGATGCCCAAGTACGGGCATCGAGTCAAATTCGGCAACGATCCGGCGAAGCACATCGACTATTCAGTCGTTACACACGTTGCTAAAGGAAAGGGGATTCCTCCATTCTTGATCCTCTACGTAGCAGGTCATCCCGATGTCGCTGCGCAAGCGAACCGATTGGCCAATGTGTTGAAGGAAGCGGATGTATCCGTGAAAGCGTTGGGGATCGCAGAGACGACGCATACCAAGCTCAATGATGATCTTGGCAAGTTGAACGACAAAGCGACAGCAGGGCTGATCGAGTTTTTAAAGCTGATTGGCGACTGATGTTGCTTGTGGGTGCCAAGTGGCGTCGGCCAATGGATTGCTCGGAAACCAATTTCCCGACGAGCTGCCCTGCGATGGCCCCCAGTCGCTTCCGTTCGTACTCGGTCCGCCCTCGGCCAGTGCTCGTCAAATACCGGATGGCATTCAGCGTCGAACATCACTACGGGGCATGGCATAGAGCAGGATGTTGCATCGCGAGTACCGACAGCGGCCTGCGGCACCGATCTAGAAAAATCAGCTTCGCTACTTTGAGTTCTTGGGACCCGCCATTTGGATCCATCCCGGTGGTTGTCCCGATGATTTAGGCGAGGCGACTGTTCATTCTTTTCTCAGGACTTCGGCGGGAAGGCCGGGTGATTTTTGGAACGTGGGGATCAGTTCAGTGGCATCGAACGACAGGATTCGCGATTGGCCTACGAAATAGGTGTGGTCGGTATCGACGACGAGATTGTAGGTTTCGATCGCGTCGGCATCTTTTAGGTCCTCGATCTTTGCGAAGCCGGTCGAGGTACGGAGCGCCATCCCTTGTTTTAGATCCTTGGTCTTTACCCATCCGGTGCCGATGACCCACCACGGGTGCCCGAGGGTTGACCGGATCGTTTCGCCACTGGCCAGGGTCATATCTCGCGTGTTGGCTGGGGGACGAACTGTTGTGCGCAGCACAGGTTGCAAGTGTAGCTCTCCCGTCTCAATGTTCTGAGCGACGACACAATCGCCGATCCGAATCGACTCAACCGATTTCAAACCATCTTCTGTTTGGATTTGTGTGCCGAGGACCAGGCATTCGTGTCGACGAACTCGCGGTATGGGCGAATAGGAAATGGTTTGAGCTTTCGGTGTCTCATAAACAATTGAAGAACGGTCCTCTGCGTAGCTTGAATCAACGTACTTAGTACCAATGTTGTATCCTTCCTCGTACGTGTCCCACCATGCCCACCAAGAGGCAGGTTGGTCATCTAATTTTTGGTCCGTCACATTGCGCAGGACTGTTGCAATATTCCGCTGAGTAACTCGAATCAATGCGTTCGACGTTTCGACATCGGATCGCGTTTTTTCTGCAATTTTGTTCGCTTCGTCTGTCGCGATGGAAGAGGCAATGGGGTTCTCGATAGCTCTATTAATGGTTGCTACCCGGGCGAAACGAGACTGTGTTGGTTGCAGCAAGAGCCGTTCAGTCTGAGTAATACCAAAAGTTGCTTTTTGCGTAGACGGATTAACTTTCAAGACCTTATCCAATTGAGCTGCTTCGTAACGATCTCTCATTTCACGAGATGTGACGATTTGCAATACCATTTCCCCGTTGTTCCGTGTCACCACCTGATTCTTAAGCTCAAATTCGGTGCACATTAGGTCGAGTAAAGCGGGTGCGTAGTACTCAAGTGGATAATCTCGCAATGCATCCAGTGCAGCGAGGCCAACTTCAGACGAAGGTTCATTCATCGCGATGCCAGCCAAGGAAACGCATGCTTCCCGAGTTTGGAATCGACGGATCGCCTGGATAAAATGGATAGCGGAATCCGAGGTGACTTGCCAGATCGCAACATCCAACGCGGGTATAACGCGTGGATCTTTTAATTCCCGCAAGTTTTCAATGGCCTTGAGTCGTTTCTTGGTGTCTTTTCCTTCAATTGCGATTGTCCATTCTCGCACCTTGGGCATCCATTGCTTTAGCGATTCGACTGTTGATTTGGATTTCGCGACCGCGGTTGACACCTCTTGAGGGCTTACCCAACGATTCCCGATGATTGTAAAGCCAAGTTCCTGACGGGCTTCGATGTCGGAGTTGTCGAACTCAAGGACTCCAAACCAGTGCGATTTTGCTCGATTTGTTAGCCCTTTCGATTTGCTCCATCGGGCCAGGTTGCGGTGTCCCTCGATGTCTAGGGCGTTCTCTCCTCGATTTTTCAAGTATTCTCTCTCGGCAGGGGCAAGTTTTTCCTGGTCGAGTTCTGCGATAGGGGTCCATTCACCTTCTCGAGCGATATCGCCAGAATGCCAATGAGTCGCCTTTGCCGTGATATCTTTATCACTGGTTGCACTGGAATCGCTGCTCGTTTCCCTTGATGGATCGAGAACTGCTGAACGATCGACAGGGATCCCCTTAGATTCGCCAACAAGAACAGCGGTGATGGTGGTGGGTACCCGATCATCCGCTTGGAGGTAAATCGAAGTCCCGAGGACGATAACTGACATCAGTACCTGCTTTGAGAGCTGATTGCAGGTATTCCGAAGAATTGTTTGTTGCAAGCGGATTCTGTGGCATAAGGGCGTTTGCATTATAGTAAGCCTTTACCGCATTGAAGAAGCGTGTCAGCAACTGAAGTTCCTTCGATCCCCGAACTCTACTAAGCCTTGATTATGGGGAAGCGAGGCGCGCCAATGCAGGGGGTTTACGAAAAAATTGGTCAAGTTTCGTCCCGGATGAGGGAGCACGTAAATGCACCTCCGAGTCCATCGCGAGCTATCACCCGACAGATCCTTTCGGTGTGTATGTGCTAGCTGTTGGTTCCCTCTGGCAATGAGATGGTACCGCGTTTCGAGAACGCTAACGACCGCTTAGGGGGAACTTGAAACTTTGATTTGCACAGCGTATTCTTGATTTTTCAGATCCCCAGGGTTGCTGGCCTTGCGCACTTTCGCCTCAACAGGGTAGGGATGTAAATCTATCTTTAGGCCACCGATCGTCTGGCGCGCTGAAGTTCATGTCCAAATATTGATGGAAGCAAATCGTGATGCCAAAAACAGGGTGTTTGAGTTGGCCGATGTCGTGCGCGATCCTGATGGTTCTCTGTTTGGGAAATCCATGTGGACTGGGGCAAGATTCGCCGGGAGTTCAGGATTCCTTAGAGGCGATCGATCGCTCTGTAGATGCCTTAAAAAAAATCCAGAAGGACTACGCGGAATTTCTAGCGAAACGAAAAAGGATCCACGAAGACTATTCGAAAATGGAGGAGACTTTACGTAAGACGGAAGAGGATTTTCAACGCATCAACAATGATGCCATGCGTCAACAAATCATGGCGATGCAGTCTTCATTGCAGTCTAGTCGAATTTTCGAAACTTTGGCTGATCTTCCGAATTCAGTTCAGCAGATTAGGAGTACTTCTCAAGGGAGTTCCCAGGCAGCAAGGCGTAATGCCATTCGATATGAAAATAATCTTGTACGTGCCAAAGCCATGGCGGATCTGGATGTTGCCATACGGGGGGTTCAATTGAATCAGTTGGACGCAGCAAGCCAAGCGACCGTACGGCGTCGTCTTGAGACGTTCCAGTCTGGGATGAAGCTCCAAAACGAGTGGATTCAATGGCAATCGGATTGGCCGAAGTTCCTTGATCGATATTGGCCCCATTCGGATCCTGAGCGCCGATTTACAAAGTCTGAACTCGAAGCGCGATTGGAAGTATTGAAGGATTCGGATCCGGAGGACTTTGCAGCCATGATTGTCAAGGCATGGCTTTATGAGCGGCTAGGAAGATGGGATGAGGCTTTGGAGGTCATTGAGCAAGTTATCGCGGCAGAGACGTATTTCGAATCGACCGCGCTATGTACCAAAGCGTTCATCCTGTACGAACTCGGCAAAGAGAAAGATGCGAAGGCAACACTGCAGTCGGCGCTAAAGGTGGACACGAAGTCACCGTTCGATCGATGGATTCGGGCTCGCATCTCCGCTTCTAGAAAGCAGTTTCCCGAAGCCGAGAAGGAATGGAAAGTGCTAACCACCTTGAAGGACTTTGAACTGGAAGCTAGACGCTCTTTGGCGTTAGTCGGGTACGCTCGTGCGAGCAGATCGGCACCTGACGCGAAGAAGTCCCTTAAGGAGGCACAGTTGGCCTACGATTTGGAACCGACTCATGATTGGTTTTCCCACGTGGTGCTCGGCTTGGCGATGCATGCTGCGAAGAAAGAACCCGATGCCTTGAAGCAATTCGACAAAGCCGAGGAGAAAGCAACCGACGAAAACCTGGAACTTTGCAAGCGTATCCGTGAAGCGATCGTTGACGGGCAGACATTCGAGTGGAATTTTCAAGACGGTTACGGAGATCGTAAGCCGGACTGATCGCTGAGTCGGCGGTGCATAGGCTGGTTCTGGCATGGACGATGCCATCTCAGCGTCTTCGTTGGCCCATTTGGACTATTTTTAAAAACTCCTGCTTGGTCACCGGCTGCACGCTGAGCCGCATCCCCTTTTTCAAGAGCAGCATGTTCTCTAGAACCGACTCTGCTCGCAATTCAGCGAGGCTCAATGGGTGGTTGAAAACGGTTTCGAGTTGGACGTCGACCATCTGCCAACGCGGATTCTCTGGCGAGCTTTTGGGATCGAAGTAAGGGCTTTTGGGATCCCATGAGGAGTGGTCGGGATGGGACTCCTTAACGACAAATGCAGTACCAGCAACGCACGATGGCTTTGCATTGCTGTGGTAGATCAAAACTCTGTCGCCAGACCGCATGTCATCGCGCATGAAGTTTCGCGCCTGGTAATTGCGTACCCCGATCCAACTGGTCGTTTGCTTCGGAGATCTCGCAAGGTCTTCGATGGAGAACACGTCTGGTTCTGTTTTCATCAACCAGTATTTGGCGGTCGGCATTTTCAGATCACTTGTGTTTGGTTGGTTTGCTTGCGCCTCGTCTGGGATTCCTTGCGAATTCCTTCGTGCCATAGTACGCAGTGGTCAAGCTGACTTGTGGATTGTTTGCTGAAAGGTGGAATCATGACGGGACGGATGGGCGCAGATTTTACCGGTTGTCCATCGCTGTACTACCTGTACGCGGTCGATCAATGAGTGGTGTCACACCGTCGCTCGGTTAGGCCGAATCGCTACGCAGCCCACCTCATATGCCCGTGTTAATACGGGTAATTTGCGAAGGCTGATTAGGGTCTCTAGTGCATGATTTCGTCGGTTATCACGATGCAGGTAGAACTCCTCTTGACCTGGTTTTTGGGGCGTTCTTATAGGAAATTGCGGTGTTGTAGTTTGGCGAGCGGATGATGTGCTGAGTCGAAGGGAAACTGAAGGCATGCGATCCATTATTTGCTTTGGATTTATTTGCTTTGGATTTTTATTGTTCCTCGGGACGACTTCCATCACCGTCACTGCGCAGGCTCCGAGCAATTTTGAAGTATCCACTACCGAGAATCCGACGATTGACGCTGAAACCGGCGAGGACCAGGTCCCGGGTGCAACACCTAGCCAACCCACGGAGTCGTGGGGGGATACGGACATCATGACGGCCATCGACCCAACGATCGATGTTGGTAGGCCGAAGGAGAGGCCATCATCTGATGGAACGATGGAACTTCTATTTGGCGCTGGGGCACTTAAGGCGAGTGGAACTGTATCCATTTTAACGGTCAATGGAACACAGCGAGCGTTTGTGCCATGGAGTCCTCTCTTTCTCCTCCCGCCATCCCCATTTGGTTTGGATACCTCGACGTTTGAAATGCACGCTAGGCAGTCGAGTTTCCAACTCCTTTATGATGGACCAAAGATCGATGGCTGGAAAACAGGGGCACTCACGAAACTCTATATGTCCAATTCAAGCCTCACCTCGGACACCTATGGCATTTTGCCAGTCGTTGCATTTGGCGAGATGCGAAATGACGATTGGAGGTTCGCGATAGGTCTGCAGCCTGACTTGTTCGCCCCACGCGATCCGGTCGTTGTACCGGTTACGTTGATGGGGGGAGCAGGCAATGCAGGTACATTTCGCGGGCAAATCCGTCTTGAGCGTTTTTGGACCCCTAGTGAAAACTTCCAAGCGACGTTGCAAGCAGCCCTCAGCGACCCAATATCCACGGTGCTTCTCGACGCAACTCGCCGTACGACCGAAGGGAACGGTTGGCCCAATTTGGAAATACGAGGCGTATTGGGCTTGGGGCCTCAAGAGGAATTGGCAGGTGGTCGGACCGAACGGCCCGTGGAATTCGGGGTGGCTGGATTAGGTGGTCAAATCCGCAATTCTCAAAATATCTTCGACCTGGATGACATCAATCCAAATATCCCCGTGCGCTCAGTCATTAATGTCGATGGATTGTCCGTCGACACCAAGATCAATCTCACGGCGAATACTGGGATTATCGGAGAAGGGTATGTTGGTCAAGGTTTAGGTAATTACGCGGGGAATATCTTTCAAACCTACAATCCCGAAACCTATGCTGTGGTTCGTGGGCGGGGTGGGTTCCTTGAACTGTTTCACTATTGGAATGATCAGTTGCAAGTGCACGTAGGGTATGGTTTCGAGGGACCCCTGCGCCAGGATTTGCCAGCGGTTGGAACGGGAATTCTGAAGAATTCGGCTTACTTTGTCAGCATGTTCTGGGACGTCACCAAGTTCCTCCAGTACAGCTTTCAAGTCGATTA
The DNA here is from genome assembly GCA_046318275.1 of Pirellula sp. Lineage (GTDB taxonomy): Bacteria > Planctomycetota > Planctomycetia > Pirellulales > Pirellulaceae > JBKCUI01. The sequence continues at coordinate 43,624 of JBKCUW010000105.1, forward strand.
CCGACATACTGACTATGTAACGCTCAACGACAATCGAGGCTTGGTCTTTTACAACCAATTTGTGATGCGTTATTAGAGTCATCGTCTGCGTGACGCGGATTGGTTTTCATAGATCTCGCAGTATGCGCATTTGCCATTGGATTGCGATTGGGACATGCGATCCATCTGAGGTTATACTGGGCGTCATCAGCGAACAGGCGTTCTTTTTGCTCGGGATTTGCTTGCTGTAAGTGAACTCGAAGGCGATTGTGAGAATCGGACATGATGAATATCCAGTACCCCAAAATGCACTTCACAAAAACAGGCCTGATTGCGGTGGTTAGGTTTGTGTGGATCGTTGCTATTTCATGCCTTGTCGCTCGCAATGCGTATAGCGACGAACCTCTTCGAGACAAAACGCTGGTGGCCTGGGCGTCTCCAGCCAACCTGTCGCAGCGTGGCGGTTCCATATTGACCATCAATGACAACTCGGATCGCTTCGATGGAATCGTCCTTGGTGAGATCGCTGAAGCGCGATGGATGGCGGGGAGCGATCTGTTTCGCAGGACCGTTCGGGACCAAAATGAGCATCCTGTGGAGACGGTGAAGCAAGGCCCCTTGGTCCAAATCGCGATCGCGTACCGAGGCAACGAAATCTCGCTGTATCGCGACGGGAAGCTTTATGAGACGCATGCAGTTCCAGAAGCCCAGGAGTTTCCCGCGGATAGTCTCGTGCTGATTGGACCTCGGCACCGCTCAGTGGTCGAGTACTTTGAGGGCGAAGTCGAGGACGCTCGCATTTACGATATAGCGCTTACTCAAGAGCAAATCGCATCGTTGCGCCCCAACGAAATCGGGCCTTGGGAGCCATGGGCTTGGTGGAGTTTCGAAGATTCCCAAGCTGGCGAGCAAACTGGCCGCATTCGCTTCACGCAATTGCAAGGGGGAGCGTTTGTCAAAAATGGTCGTTTGGTGCTGAACGGTTCGACTGCGGCCATGGTAGCATCTCGCAGCCAGTCCCAGATCGCATCCGAGCCGTCGGAGTTGGCGTTTCATTTGATGCATCCCGGTGGTCCCAGTCTTCCTGGTGACCCGAACGCAGCGTTTTATCTCGATGGCAAGTACCACTTGCACTACATCCTGCAGCATCCCTTTGGCGCCAATCGCCAAAACTCGTTCTCGTTTATCCATGTGACCAGTTCGGATATGCTTCACTGGAACTGGGAGCCGACGAAGCTTCAGCCGTCGTTCACAGGCCATGGCATGTTCAGTGGTACTGGATTTCTGACCAAGGATGGAATGCCGGCAGCGATATATCACGGTCAAGCGTCTGGGCGCAATCAAATCGCTATCGCGAAGGATCGTCAGGTGAAGGAATGGAATAAGCCATTCCCAATGGAGGTGAAAAATCGAGATGGTTCCGAGGCTCAGATCAATCACTGGGATCCCGATTGCTTTTTGATAGGCGATACTTATTACGCAATATCAGGCGGAGAGAATCCGCCTTTGATGAAATCAACAGATCTGAAGTCTTGGACATTGGTAGGGGATTTTATGGCCCATCAATCCCCCGATGTGACGATTGGTGAGGATGTGTCCTGTCCTAATTTCTTCCCATTAGGAGATAAATGGATGTTGCTTTGCATCAGCCATCCGTTGGGCTGCCGTTACTATCTAGGCGATTGGGATGCCGCTCGGGAGCAATTTGTTCCTACGCATCATGGTCGAATGAACTCTCGACGCGAAGATCAGCCGGTTTGGGGGTTGTTTCAACGCACTGATTTTTTTGCTCCCGAATCGGTTTTGACCCCGGATGGTCGGCGAGTCATGTGGGCTTGGTTAACCTCGGTCGGCACCAACAACAAATTATTGAATAAAACAATCCAGTCCCTTCCTCGCGAGCTTCATCTGCCGAGCGATGGAGTGCTCCGTATTCGTCCCCTGAAGGAACTTGAGTCGCTTCGCTTCGGCAAGTTGCAGCAAGAGAATCTAGTCTTGGATCAACCGGTACGAGGGCATGGTGATCGAGTTCCACCGGTGACTCCTCCCTTGCTTCAGTCGCTCATCGACATCCCGAGCGATGCAGCAGAGATCCGTTTGGTGATCGCGCACGAGGATGTGCATCGCAAGCTTTTTGGGTTTGTGCTTTTTTCCGATGGCAAAGGTGGTGGGCTTCCGATCGTATTTCGACCTGAAACGGGAACGGTCCGAGTGGGAAATGCAGAAACCGATTTCTCGGCCAAGGATTTGGCGGAAGGGGAGGATTTAGAGATTCGTATTTTCGTCGACAAGTACTTGATAGAGGTTTTTGTTGGTGATCGTGCGGCAACCGTTGCATCATGGATTAACAACGACACGGCCACACGAAAACTCGATGGATTCACGGTCGGAGCACCCACCAGGATCCGCAGTCTGGAATCGTGGAAGTTGCAATCGACTACCGAGGGGTTTCATCGCGCCCAGCAGCAATTGAACTGGAAACCTCAGACGGAATAGTTACCGCTGAGCGCCTCGATGGCTGTCGACTGCTGATATTGCCCTCACTCGTTCTTAATGCAGCGGTGCTTGTGCAGTGAGCCCCACCCAAAGCTATATCGTCTATGATCGATCGTGTCCGGGCTACATGCGTTTCAGGAGTACTAAAATACAGCTCCCATCGTCAATGACCTGTGCACCAGAGGCTCTTGCTGATTCGCTTGCGAGCGGATCGTTGGCACCTGGTTGCATCCATATGTTTTTGACCCCTAATGCGATAGCCTCTGCGACGATGCGTCGTGTTACGTCCGGGGGTGTTACTATCGAAAGCGAATCTGGAACCTCAGGTAACTCTCCAAGGCTTCGAAACGACGGATGTCCTTCGATGTTGATCCCCTTAGGATTGATTGGATAGACGCGACGTCCCGAATCGATGAGGGCTCGGAAAACGATGTTTCCATATTTGGAACGATCGGAGGATGCACCAGCAACGGCAAAGCATTTCCCTGAAAAAAAGGAATTGATAGCATCCATGGTTTCATCCCCTCGCGTGTGTCGGTCTTGTCGAAAACAGTACGAATCCATACAACGGTCGATATCCGCGGATCGTGTCCTAAGGGATTGTACTCAGATTTGTGGCACGCCAACATGGAAGTTCATGCAGCATTATGGGTAACCGTTCTCATCGCAATCCTGGGCACATAGGTATGAATGCCCTGCGCAAGCGTGGGCAACGCCATTCCTCGGAGACGAGACCGGTACCAGATATCCCGAGTTTCACTCAGCATGCAGCACTGGTTACAGACTGCTGTTCCTTGCTGTCGTCGCTTCCTGATGACAGCGTTCAACTGATCGTATGCGATCCCCCTTATAATATTCAATTAGCCCACTGGGATGTGCATGATGACTACACCACATGGGCCACACGTTGGCTTCGCGAGGCAGAGCGGGTCCTATCGAAGACTGGAAGTTTCGTCATTTTCGGTGGCTTGCAATACCAGAACGAAGCGGGCTCAGGTGATCTGCTGAGTTTGATCGTGGATTTGCGAAAAAATAGTGAGATGCGGTTAGTGAATCTCATAGTTTGGAATTATCCAAACGGGATGAGCGCTCATCGGTTTTTCGCAAATCGGCATGAAGAGATAGCTTGGTTTGCTCGCTCGAACCAATATTACTTTGACCTTGATACGGTCCGCGAACCGTATGATGAGACGACCAAAGCCGCCTACATGAAAGATAAGCGACTTCGGCCGGAGAGCGTAGAGAAGGGGCGCAATCCAACCAACGTTTGGAGGATCCCTCGGTTGAACGGGAACTCGAAGGAGCGAGTCGGTCACCCCACGCAAAAGCCTCGAGAACTAATCCAGAGGATTGTTCGTTCATTGTCGTACCCTGGATCCATCATACTCGATTTCTTTGGTGGCAGTGGTGTCACGACCCGTGTCGCAATCGAAGAAGGACGCCATACCGTTACATGCGATATCGATGCAACCTATCGTGTGTATTTGCAACAGCAGATCAAAATTCTCAAGTCTGATGAATTGGAGTTCGGAAGATCGTATCAATACCAGATTTCGGAGACGCTGGATCCGTGCCATCCGATCTTTTTGAAGCAAGGGACTTGCGGCATAGGAGCGAATAATGATGGAATTTAGATGGACGCTTCTACTGGCGACTGCAGATACGCTTTGGGTTCGGTTCGGCGTCTTCGGGGTGGCCTTAGTGGTCGGTTCGATTCTGATCACAACCGGGTACCATCGCGTCGAATCGGATGAAACTGAGGATGGCGATGGAAGCAACGCGATGATTCGCCCTTTGTTGGGCGCTAATGATGCGGAGATGATGCGGATAAAAAATCGTTCGAGCAGCGCAAGGGCTCGACTTCAGATGGCGGTCGGAGCAGGGATTATCTTGCTCGGGATCCTTGTATTGTTGGTGGGGAATTGAGTCGCGAAGCCAATGGATTCCATCGCACTCGCACTTAGCGCAGCGGTACTCGTGCTCGACGGTCGTTGTCCGGTTTCTCAGAATCACTAGGTTCTTAACGCGATGTTTCATCCTGCTCATGGCAAAAAATATCATCGAGTTGTTTTGAGAGGAGCGAGTACCATGAGGAGTACGAGTACCGTCCGCGTCGCGGACTGAGTACGAGCGAAGCAGCGAGGATGCTACTCATCGCTCGAGGCTTAAGTTATCCTAACGGGAATCCTT
>JBKCUW010000106.1:0-4297 GCA_046318275.1 Pirellula sp.
GTTCACTAGAATTGCGACGGGACGCAAGTTCGCTTCCTGACAACCCATGGACCATCGCTTGGAAACTACCGTGAGGTGTCGCGTCAAAGCTTTCTTCGCCTATTCTGACTAATTCTGGATTTTCGACGATGCTAAGCACTAGAAATACTCCTCGCTCCGCCGGAGTTGGCGAGACGGACGTGTCACATTGCTCGTGCTGTGCCGCTGTGTGCGTACTGTCCAAGCCACATCATCGAGGTGCTGTTTCTTGAAACACGAATCCATTTCCACAACAATCCTCGAACGAGCACGACAAGGTGACGGTCTTGCTTTTTCGCGAATTGTAGATTTATACGGCGGATTGGTTTATCACTGGTGTCGACAGTCGGGTCTTAGTCCGGAAGACACACAAGATGTGGGGCAGCAGGTTTTTGTTTCTGTTCTTCGATGCTTGAAAAACTTCCGGAGGAATAAGCCGCGAGATAGTTTTCGAGGCTGGATTCGTGTTATTACACGGTCACGCATCGCAGATCATTTCCGTGGAAATCAAGGTGAACCAACTGAGTATGTCTCGAAGCGTCCGTATGAGTTAGCTCAACTCGTCGACGATGACACTTTGGGTGGCATTCACCAGGACAAAATCATTCTCTTTGAGCAAGCAGTGAGGTTGATGCAGACGGAGTTTTCCGATCAAGATTGCGAGGCATTTTGGGGGGTTGTTATCGATGGGATACCTGCTAAAGATGTTAGCCAGAATCTTGAAATGTCCGTGAACTCGGTTTACATTGCTAAGTCGAGAATCTTGAGGCGATTGCGAATCGAGTTTGACGGATTGCTTGACGACTAGTTTTGCTGATTTCAGTCGATGGATGCTTATGTCTAAATTCTTTGGTTCGGTCAAATGCTCCTGCCCCTCGGCGTCTGAATTGGCAGCCTTTGATGAAGGGAGGGTATCGGATGACGAATTCTCAAGTATTTCTTCTCATGTGGAATCATGTGGCAAGTGTCTTGCGGTGCTCGTACGCTTCAATGAAATATCTAGCAACAAAAAGGCTGTAGCCCGTTCCCCGTATCTTGCCGAAGCTAATTTCACTGATTTTGCCCACCAAATCTCTCAGTTGGCAGTGTTCCACGAGGAGTTAGTCGCGAGTTCGCAAGTTGCAAATTCGCAAGCCCACTCAAACGAACGCACTCTGCCAAACGAGTTGGGGCGATACAAGGTCATAAAATCACTTGGGCACGGAAGTTTTGGTGAGGTTTATCTTGCGGAGGATCCGTTGCTTGAAAGGCAAGTTGCCATCAAGACGCCTAGGTTATCAGAATTCGCAGTGCTGACTTCGATCGCCGGATTTCTGGAAGAAGCCCGTATGGCAGCGGCACTTGATCATCCGAATATTGTTTCTGTTTACGATATTCTTCCAATCGAGCCAGATCGTGCTTTGATTGTGATGCAGTACATTGAGGGTTCAACGTTGGAATCGCTTGTCGACACAAAGTCGCTTGAAATCGAGCGCGTTGTTGAATTAGTGCGTGAAATTGCTCATGCCCTTCATTTCGCCCATGAAGGTGGCTTTGTTCATTGCGATTTAAAGCCATCCAACATTCTTATCGACGACAATAGCAAAGTTCATATTTCTGATTTTGGTTTAGGGATATGCGTTTCCGATTTACGGAGGAATCAAGTTATCCATGGTGGGTCTCCCCCTTACATGGCACCCGAGCAGGTCCGTCGCGAGACTTGTGCCATTGATCGACGCACAGACGTCTGGTCACTTGGAGTCATACTGGCTGAGTTGGTCTATGGCGATCGCCCCTTTATGGGTGAAAATCGCGAAAAACTCTATGCTTCGATACTCTATGATGCGCCGCGGATACCAAGTAACTCCGGTAGTTCGTCGCTCACATGCATCATTCGCCGTTGTTTGGAAAAAGACCCACGCAACCGCCCGCAATCCGCTGCGGAGCTTGCGAATGACCTTTCTGCGTGGCGGAAAAAGCATTTTCCCAATCCTACGGAGAGAAGAATCCAGCGATGGAAGAGTGTGTTGGCTGTCACGGCTGTTTCAATTGTTGTTGTCTCCCTTATTGCGGCTCTCGCAGTCCGCTCCAGCAACAAGCTGCATGAATCCAAAAGCGTCGTTGAAGCCCTAAGGACATGTCAGCCATCAAGTGTCCCTCGCGTCATTCAACGGCTACAGACAAATAGCGATTATTCCAGACAAATCCTCAGCGATGCCTGTGAAGTGAGCATCCCGCAAAAGGAGAGGTTCCGCGTGCTGTGTGGACTTGCGAGTCTTGGCGACGTTCGTACTTCTGAATTGCTAGAGTTCGTATCCCGGTTACAACAAGAGGAATTTCCGATTCTCCTTAGCGCGCTTGCGCTCGACAAAACCAACTCACTTCAACTCCTTCGAGAGCAGATTCCGCTTTACGAGGGGGTGACACCAATAGACGCAATGCTCCGCATCACTGCGATGGAACTCGGTGCCCCTCAGTACTTGTGGCAAATGGCGCAGTTTGGAAACAATCCCAAGTCGCACTTTCAATTGCGTGCAATTTGGCAACGGTTCCACGGTAGCGTGCAGTGTCTTCGGTCAGTGATTGCTAGCAGTGAGGTTGACGATTTCACAATGCTCGCGACGTACATACTTGGAAGCATGTTCTCCGATGCGTCGATTGACGACCAATCGCGCATTCACGAGACGTTAATTGATCTCTACACTTCACATCCATCGAGCAAAGTACATTCCTGTGCCGCTTGGTCTTTGAAGACTAATGGTCTTAGTTTACCTCCGCAACTTCGCGAGCGTCATCCCGGTCATGAATGGATCGCTTTGCCTCAAAGTCGAGGAGACGATTTTTGCTTCGTGCGTCTTCCTAGTATAGGAACCCGCGCGGAACCCGGAATTGGCCGCAGCGAGGACCATCTTTACATATCAACCACTGAAGTTTCTAACGCCATTTATGCGGAGTTTGATCCTGCTCATCTGAACCGTATCAAGTCTCGGTATGGCGATAAATTGGACGTATCAAGTGGTGATTCAGTCCGGTTTGTCAATGCGTTAAACGCAATGATGTTCTGCAATTGGCTGAGTGAGCGATACGCTCTGCAAAAATGTTACACAGGCTTAGACGGTGTTTTAGAAAAGGACTTTCAAATTAATCGCGATGCAAATGGCTTTAGGCTACCTGATGAAGAGGAGTGGATTCATGCAAATCTAGCGATGAGTCGGTTTGGCTATTTCTTTGGTGATGACGACAACCAGGTCTCATTACATGCACAGATTTCCTCGATCGAAGACACCACTCGTCAAATGCGATTTCCGCCAAATGGGTTCGGTGTTTTCGACACTCTCGGAAATGTAAGCGAGTTCTGTCATGATCCTACAAAGCCAGATTCAATTACGATTTTCGGTGGGAGTCTTTACTCCTTGCCCCTTGAGTGTAGAACTGAATCGAAGATCGTAAGGGATCTGAATTTCGATTCGGTGGTGGTTGGGTTTCGAGTCGTTTCTCGTTTCAAATAGAAGGATTCCTTATGAGTATTGCGGATGAGAAGATAATTACGCAACTTGGTTGTTTAACTGGTGGATGTTTGTTTGTAGGTGTCGTCGGGGGCGGGTGGGATGCTTTCGATAACTGTACGTCAGCAGATTGCTCATGCCCCGGTCCACCTACATACCCAAGTACCCCAGGCCGAGTAGTCAATCTCACTTGTGTTGAAACGGTTCGGCGTGCTGAAACTCTTGAACAACGATACGGAATGTGTATTCCAATTTCTGCGGATCACCAGCCTTCACCCAGCAAGCCCGAAGTGTGTTCGGTTTTTGTCGGGAAATCAGATGAATACCCTCATGGATGGATTTATTTTCGCAAGGACGGGGGATCCCATAACAAGGGGCACTTAGATGGCTTCGATCCGGGAATCAAGAATCTGTTGATCATTCAAGGAATTGGGGATTCAGGAAAACCGGACGTGACAGTTGCGGTTGGCTATATTGAATTAAATATTAATTGAATTCCAGTTCGGGCAGGGCTAATATATCAAAGTGGTAATCGGTCAGCATACGCATGGGGATTGCCAAAGAAAATGCAAGCAGCGGTGCTCCGCATCACAACATTCAGCACTTTTGTGTCCGAGAACTCGGCACTAGGAGCGAAACTTATCGTGGCAGCGCGCTCACAGGGGTAAGTGAGGCTCAAACGTGGTTGGGATGAATGACTTACTCCTCCTTCGATGCTAGGTTTCTTCTCGATGATGCTGTGAAAATGGCCGTTTTGCGGCGTGTGCGCAGACGTTGAGACAGTTGTCCTAACA
>JBKCUW010000107.1:0-7750 GCA_046318275.1 Pirellula sp.
TCCCGGCTGCTGAGCGTCTCAAACCGCGGCTAAGGCCGACCGGCTAATGGAGGGCAGCAGCAGGCAATAGGCTTTGTGAGCGGCGACGCGCTAGCGGCCGGTTTGACGCGCTGGAATTCTTTCACGCGAAGGCGCGAAGGTATGAAAACGCGAAGGCGTAAATTGATGGTAGTGGATCTTGCTAAAGATCCCGGCTGCTGAGCGTCTCAAACCGCGGCTAAGGCCGACCGGCTAATGGAGGGCAGCAGCAGGCAATAGGCTTTGTGAGCGGCGACGTGCTAGCGGCCGGTTTGACGCGCTGGAATTCTTTCACGCGAAGGCGCGAAGGTATGAAAACGCGAAGGCGTAAATCGACGGTAGCGGATCTTGCTAAAGATCGCGGCTGCTGAGCGTCACTCCCTCACCGCTCACTCCCTCACGTTTACCCCCTGCTATGCGATGATATCTTGGATCACATGCCCATGGACATCCGTCAGTCGGCGATCGATTCCATCGTTGCGAACGGTGAGTTTGGTGTGATCGATTCCTAGTAGGTGAAGGATGGTCGCATGGATATCGTAGACCTGTGTGTAGTGATTGCGATCGAGAGGTTTGTATCCCCATTGGTCGGATTCACCGCAGGTGATTCCGCCGCGAATACCACCTCCGCAAAGCCAATTTGTGAACACGTACGGGTTATGATCGCGCCCGACGCCACCTTGACTGCTCGGCATCCGTCCGAATTCGGTCGTCCATAGAATGATCGTGTCTTCGAGAAGGCCGCGTTGTTTCAGATCTTGGATGAGGGCTGCGGTACCGACGGCCATTCCTTCGGCAAGTGGTCGATGGTCGCGAGCGATGTTCTCGTGGCTATCCCAATTACGTCGCGGAAATCCATTATCATTGCCTGACCAAATCTGTACAAATCGGACACCTCGTTCGAGAAGTCGTCGTGCGATGAGGCACTTCCGACCAAAGTACTCGGTCTCCTCGGGGGTATTGATCTCCGCTGGGTAGGTCGCACCTGCTCGGTCGAGTCCATACAGTTTTAGGATGTGTTCCGGCTCGTCGGAGATATCCAACGCTTCAGGGGCACTCAATTGCATCGCTGCCGCCAGCTCATACGAACGGACTCGGGCGTCCAATCGTGAGTCACCCGGTCGAGCTTGTTCAAATCTTCGATTGATTCGATTGAGCATCGCGAGTCCCGCTTGGTCCCCATCGCCGGTGACGAAGTCTGCATGCGGTATCAGATCTTCGATCGGGGTGGCTCGCTGCGGGAAGATGGTGGTCCCTTGGGCGCTCGCGGGCAAGAAAGCTGACCCCCAGTTTTTGGGCCCGTTGCTGGCGAACCCGCGGTGATCGGGAAGAACCACGAACGTGGGCAAGTTCTCATTGATGGAGCCCAATGCGTAGCTGACCCACGATCCCATTCCAGGAAACCCCGGGAGCTGGAAACCTGTCGCTTGCAAGTATGTCGCTTGCGAGTGCACACCGGACTTGCCGACCATGTTATGAATAAATGCGATATCATCGACGCAGCGCCCTATCGGTGCGACGACTTCGCTCAGCATCTTTCCTGAACCACCATACGGCGCAAATGCGAATGGGGACTTCATCCATGGTCCCAAGCCATCCTGGAACGCTTCGACATGCTCTCCGAAATCCGACGGCTTTCCATGATGTTTTTCGAGCATCGGTTTGTGATCCCACAAATCGATGTGGCTCGCAGCGCCCCCCATGAACAATTGGACCACACGCTTTGCTTTCGGCGGATGATGCAACGTCTTTAGAACGCCATTGGTTTCCGCTAACGGTCTTTCCGCCAGCGAGTCCTGGTGCAGCATGGTTGCGAGCGCCATCGCTCCGAACGCTCCTCCAGAATGCCCTAGAAAGTCTCTTCGATTTCTCATTGCATGACCTATTTGAGGGATCTTGATCTGTTTCAAGGGTCTAATCGACGAACGCGAACTCGCTGAGGTTGAATAGAAAACGGCACAGATTTTTCAAGCCATACTGTTCGGTAAACGAAGAAAACTCCTTGGTTTCCTCGTCCGTAGGATCGCGTTGCGCGATCAGTTGCATGGCTCGGACTATTTGCTCATCGCGCGAACTGACTTCGCTCTCGATGCGTCTTGCAAACCGCTCTGCCATCACGAGGCTGAATCGATTGTTGAGCAACGAAAGGGCTTGTAGTGATGTTAATGTCTCATTCCTGCGAGGTGTGCTCTGCGATGAATCAGCGCAATCGAGGGTTGTCATCCACGGGTCGGGCTGAGACCGGACGATGAAGCTATAAATACTGCGACGGTGCGACGTGGGATTGGATGGATCGAACTTGTGGTATTCGTAGTGGGGTGAGTGTTCTGGGTGCTCTAACTCAAAAAGATAGTACCCTGGACCTCCCATGGCGGGATTCAAAGCTCCACTGGCGGACAAGATTGAATCGCGAATCTCTTCGGCTTCCAACCTGCGGCGATTCATGCGCCAAAGGTACTGATTGCCTCCGTCGATTTGAGCCAGTGTGTCGTTGTTGGCTGACGCTTGGCGATATACGCTGCTGGTAACGAGCAATCGATGCAGTGACTTGAACGATTCACGTTGCAACGATTCTCCTCCATCGCGAAATTGGCAAGCGAGCCAGTCGAGCAACTCAGGGTGACTGGGCAACGCTCCCATTCGGCCAAAATCGTTCGGCGTCGACACGATGCCTTGGCCAAAGTGATACTGCCAAATTCGATTCACGATCGATCGCCAAACCAAGGGGTGTTCTGGTTGAGTCAGCCAACGTGCGAGTTGGGCACGGCCTTGGGATTCCGTTAGATGGCTTTCGAGTCGCCACGGTGTGGATTCATCCAGGGGCAATAGACCGGGCAATGCAGGTTCACCCGGTTTCTCAACTTCACCTCGGATGAGTACATGGATCGGCCGAGGTTTGCCTTGCGTGGGTTTAAAATTTCCTTGCTGTGCGAAATGGGTTGCTGCCGCGTAGACCATTGCGCCTGGAGGTAAGGATTGCAGGCTCTTCTCTGTGGTTTCGATCGTCTTCTGTAGTTCGGCGCGCTTTGTGACTCGAGTTGGCGTTTCTACGGTACTACGGATCGCGTCCAATTTGGTTGTTGCGTCTGCCAGTTGTTGGTCGAGCGATCGATCACCTCCTTTAGCCCACTTGCCATCGATCAAATTACGTTGTCCCCATCTCGGCGGACCTTCGATCGAATCGAGTGCATTGACCTTGCCCTGCACGGCTAGATTCATAGCCTTGGTCTCGCCGCTGGTTTCGCCGAGTACTTCCATTTCCGCGAGGGCGAAAATGTAATCGGATTGCCGTGGTGCTAACGATGTTGCGGTCACGCGAATGCGTTCCAGTTTCTTGCCGTTGCAGGTAATCTCGACGGGGTTGAGTCCGGGGTTGCTGTAATCGGATTGGCTGTAATCCGCCAGAAGGATCCATGGGGAGTCCTCGGTTGATTCCGGGGCAGGCGAGACTCCTTCGACGCGGAACCGGCGAGGGAAACCGAATCCGGAGCCGATGCCTGCGAATTCATCATGGCATGGGTGCAGGACCACTGACGAAACGTTAGCGGGCATCTCCAACTTGACTTCGACCCATTTGACATCATCTCCGGATGCTGAGATTGCGCTATGATAACCGAACTCCACATCCTTCGTGACAACTTGTTTGGCACGGATCGAAGCGATGAGTTCGCGATACTCCTTGTATTGAGGTCCTGCTTCCGTTTCGATTTCTTTCTCAAGCGTTGTTAAATCGGAGCGGGTTTGCGCTAGTTTGGAATCCAGTTCTTTGCGTTGCTTCTCGATCTCGGGATTCGTATCGTAAGGGCGGTCTGCGCGATCCACTGCGGCGAAGACACTTTGAAGTCCGTAGTAATGCTCTTGGGTAAACGGATCAAATTTGTGATTGTGGCATCGAGCGCATTGGATTGTCAGACTGCAAAAGGTGTTGATCGTATTGCTCACCATGTCATCGCGATCCAGGTTGCGAGCCACCTTGCCATCGATCTTGGTTTCGGGGACTTCGACATGGCCGATAAAATCCCATGGTCCGGCAGCTATAAAGCCGAGTCCCAAGATGCCATCGGGATCGCCTGGGAACAACTCATCCCCAGCGATTTGCTCTTGGACGAAGCGGGAGTAAGGTTTGTCGTTGTTGAACGATCGGATGACGTAGTCCCGATATGGCCACGCGTTGTTGCGAAGTTTGTCTTTGTCGTAACCACATGTGTCTGCATACTTGACGATATCAAGCCAGTGCCTTGCCCATCGCTCGCCGTAATGCTTGGATTCGAGGAGTCGCTCCACTAGCTTTTCGTAAGCGAGTGGGTCGGGATCATTGACAAAGGATTCGGTTTCTTCGGGGGTGGGAGGTAAACCCAAGAGATCGAACGTTACGCGTCGAATCAAGGTGCGGCGGTCGGCATCCGGAGAGTGCGTGAGCCCCTGCTCCTTCAGGCGATGGAGGATGAATGCATCGACTGGGGTTCGAATCCATGGGTCTTGGATAGACGGAACTGTCGGCAGCGATGGATTCTGAAAGGACCACCAGTCGAAATTTCGCACCCGAGCGGCTTCCAGTTTGCGGTTCTCGGGCCAGATGGCTCCTTCATTGATCCAATCCCGAATCCAATTCACTTCTTCATCCGTCAGGGGCGTCCCATCCTTGGGCATTTCTGCTTTGCCGTTGATAGTCGCAATCTGGTCGATCAAGTGACTTGAGGCCGCGTTGCCAGCCTGAATGTAGCCATCCTCGAACGCTGATGTCGCGGTTTGCAACGACCAGCCACCTTCGCGCTGCGCATCGTTATGGCAATTCAAGCACCGTCGCTCGAGCAGCGGCGCCACACGATCTGCGAAGAGATCATCCGCGTGGACTGCGTGAGTCAACGGGCTTACCATCATACTGATGAGGATAACTTGGATTTTGGAAAGCATCAAATCTCCTAAGGACCGAAGGGAGGGCGGGATGATTCGACAAGCTTGAAAGCGGGCGGTGGCAAACTTCTTCGTTTGAGTGATCATCGCCGGTTCACGGGCGGGGATTTTTTTACACGAGGCCCAGGACTGTATGCCAATGAATGGATGGACGGTCGGAGGGAAGGGGAATCGATCGCGCACGATCATTTGTTCGAGTCACATCCAATTCTAGTATACCGAGCTTGTGATTGACTATCCAACAAGGACTTTGGTCCTTCGTTTTGAAAGCGATTCTGGGTGAAAAGCTCGGGAATCTGTACTTGTCCTCGGTCCATCGCGGAGCGACGCAGTCGAGCTCCCGCGGGATTTCATCCTACTCGTACTCGTACTCAGCGAAGCGGTACTCGCACTCGCCGGCTGTTACCGGCTGTTATCGTCTTCGCGAATTATCCTTCGATTTTCTAGCTCATCGCAATGTCAGGCCTCCAATGGGATGAATCCAGTGGACGAGAACTGTTTGCGTTGATCGATCGCAACACTGAATTTTGTACTCACGAAAAAAGCGGCGATCGCTTTTTTCTCGCGAGTCTTTAAAAACACTTCCGCTACAATCGATCTAGCGGGCTTTCGACAACCAGTCCTGGACGATTCATGACGTGAGTATAAATCATCGTCGTCTTGACATCTTTGTGGCCAAGAATCTCTTGTACCGTCCGGATATCGGCTCCATTCTCAAGCATATGCGTTGCGAACGAATGGCGAAGCGTGTGAGGAGTTGCGGGTTTGTCGATCCCGCTCAACATCAGGGCCCGTCGCATCGCTTGAGCAAAAGAACTTTCGTGAACGTGATGGCGACGAACGATACCACTTCTGGGATCCTTAGATAGCTGCCGTGACGGAAACACGTACTGCCACTTGAATTCGCGGTCTGCGTTTGGGTATTTCCTGGATAAGGCAAATGGCAAATAGACTCGCCCAAAGCCTTGTTGCAAATCCATTTCGTGGACGATCTTTGCTTGCCGAACAAGATCTTTCAATTTGTCCGAAACCAACTTGGGCAGTACCGTTACTCGATCCTTTTGTCCTTTGGCATCTCGAATTACGATATGGCCTGTGTCGAAATGGAGATCTTTGATGCGGAGGGTTCGACATTCCCGGTGACGCAGTCCGGCGCCGTACATGAGTCCTGCCATGACATCGAAGATGCCGGAAAAATTTGGCAGCAAGGCTCGAACCTCGTTTTGGCTTAGCACCACCGGCAGGTGGCTGCTTTCTTTCGCGCGAACACGGCTGATGAAGTGAATATCCTTGCCGAGGACTTTTTGGTAGTAAAAGAGAATAGCGCAGAGCGCTTGGTTTTGAGTACCGGCGGTGACTTCGCGAACAACTGCTAATTCTGAAAGGAACTCGCCGAGTTGATCTTCTCCGTATTTTTCGAGGTTTTCATCACCTAGATGCGAGATAAGTCGAGAGATCCAGCTGGCATATGCGTTCTCGGTCGAAATCGGATGGTGCAGCATACGCATGCGAGCCCTGAGTGCTTGAACGGGTTTAGGCTCGTTTGGGTTGACAACACCTGGCTTACCTTCACCATCCATTCCCTCGTCATCGGCCAGAGGTGAATGTGGGGGGATTTTGGCTCGACGCTCCTTTTCGGCCATCTCCTGAAGTTTGAGTTTGTAGTATGAGAAATCGACCAGGGAGTTTTGCAGCACTAGCGTTTGGTACCACTCGAGGGTCCGTGCTGCTTGTAGCCGTTGCCAGGATGGAACCTTTCGATCTCGAAGTTGTTGAAGGAATTTTAAGACATCGGGATCGGAGAAATGGATCAATCCATTGGACTCAGGATGGTTCCTGGCAAATTCCTCTAGCCATCGTGGCATCCACTGGATGTCATCTGGGGGAAGTCTTGACTTTTCCAAGCGTTCGCGAAAACGGGCGACACTCATGCTCACCTCCTGGATAGAAAAACCCTAGAATCGCGGAAGTAGCGTGATTTACTTCCGGGGTTGAAATTCGTCGGATAGGATTTTTCTGGAGCATTGAAGCGGTGTCAAAGAAAACGGGGTGCGGCGTTTTGTAGCGGTTTTATGCGCACCTCAGTTGAGTGGAATATTCTGTTATGGTAACCTCAGTCCATCTAAATGTTCTTTACCCCTCAACTAGTTGGGGGAGAATCTATAGTTATCACGATCGACTCAGCGTAATTTCCACGGGCGACGAATGAGGCACTATTGTCAGCGTCTGCCTCCCGTTGTCCTGTTTACTAAACCTAAGCTTGAACTGAAAATGCGACTCGATCTTGAGCAAGTCACAAAGCTCCCGCACGATACACTCAACCTGAGCTCGATCAATAACAATTTCCTCGCTTACCATAAAAACTCCAAAGTGATAACAATCCCATGCACCCAAGCGGCAATCAGGTGCGTTGACTTGGAAACCATCACCCCGCCGCTGGGTGATGGGTAGCGTTCGTCGCACCTAACTTGCGGCTTGGTCCAAAACCTTCCGCAACCTGTCGCGACATCGGCGAAAAACACCTTCATCGCCCCAAACTTCTGCGAGGTGATCCAATTCGCCCAACACGCTTCGGACTTCAACCTCAAACATTTCAACCCGCGATTGCATTTCGCCGAGTTGCTCTTGAACTGGGCGGCCTGTCTCGGACTTCTCCGCTGTCGCCCCCGTTAATTCGAACGACAATCGCAATTGGTTACCGCATTCGTCGCACTCAAAAAACATGTATTCCATAATCCAACCCCAAAGTACGACGAACAATCGGAGGAACCCTAGTGCTCGGTAGTGTCTTTTGCCATTGTTAGTTTCCTTTCTCGCG
>JBKCUW010000108.1:0-26052 GCA_046318275.1 Pirellula sp.
ACGTCCCATGCGTCCTATTGCCTACAAGGACCGAGTGCGAGGAGTTTTCGCAACGCAATTCAAAAACGCTCGATCGAGCACTTCGGCCCAATGCTTCGTTCGTACTTCTTCTCGTACTCGTACTCAGCATCGCGGTACTCGCACTCGTAATCGATCGATCCCTCGGATCCCTTATCAGTTCGTTGGATCAACCGAGTTAACATCGACACGATCCGTTTCAAATTGGTTTTTCCAATCCGATTAAGTTTAGAATCGATCGCCTCGAATGAGATGAGCATATCGTGAATGGCATCGCTCTCCAAAGCCGAGTTGCGAGCGATCTCGAAAAACCGATTTCTGTCGTTGAGGCTTCGCTTCCGATTACCCTCGGCGATATTAATTCTCTCGGCGATATTAATTCGCTCGGCAATATCAATTTGCTCGGCAATATGGAGTGGAATCGATTTGGGCCGCTCGCAGCCATGGATCACGAACGTGGCGCTTCGGACCACTTCGCTATTTCGCGGTTCGATACGACGAGGCAACGTACTCGATCGCAAGTCGATACACATCTAGTCATTCGTGGTCGAAGATTGGCTCGGTCATTTGCGTCTTTTCGAGTACCGTTTCGCGGAGTGCGAGTACGAGAAAATCCGACCTGAAGCACGAATGCTCCCATAATTCCTATTGAATCGGAGGAGGCGAAGATTGACCACCGCGGGCTGGGCCAGTTGCTGGTGGATGGGCTGCCGCGGCATCGATCCCCGCGTACTTGGGAACTGCCGGTTCTTTGATTTCTTTGAGCAGCCTCACAATGATTTTGTCGGTAGTCATCCCCTCCGCTTGCGCTTGGAAGTTCGTGCTGAGACGATGCCGTAGAACCGGAACGGCAACTCGCCGAATGTCTTCGATGGCGACATTGAATCGCCCATCCATCGCTGCCATCGCCTTACCTCCCTGGATCAAGAATTGGCCGGCTCGCGGCCCCGCGCCGTAATCGAGAAGCTCCTTGACCACCTCGGGGGAATCCGACTCGCCAGGTCGAGTCGCTCGTACCAATGCCACAACATACTTGACGATGAAGGGACTCACGGCGACGCTCGTCACCAACTTTTGAATGTTCAGAATCGCACGAGCCGACAGTACCTTTGCGATCTCTGGGCGGTCGCCGCGCGTCGTGGAGAGCAGGATCTTTTCCTCTTCGTCTGCGGACGGGTAGCCGACTTTGATATTGAACATGAATCGGTCCAATTGCGCTTCGGGGAGCGGATACGTTCCTTCCTGTTCGATCGGGTTTTGGGTCGCGATGGTGAAGAACGGGTCTGGCAGCGCATAGGTCTGCCTTCCGACGCTGATTTCCCGTTCCTGCATCGCCTGCAGCAGTGCCGCTTGGGTTTTGGGTGGGGTTCGGTTGATTTCGTCGGCGAGCAGAATGTTGGTAAAGATCGGGCCTTCGACGAACCGAAACTCCCGTCGGCCTTGGGCATCCTCTTCGAGGACGTTGGTGCCGGTGATGTCCGAGGGCATCAAATCGGGGGTGAACTGAATCCGTTTGAAATTGACGTCGAGGATTTTTGCGAGCGAGGAGACCATCAACGTTTTCGCCAGACCGGGGACCCCCTCGAGCAAGCAATGCCCACGTGTAAAAACCGCTGCGAACAGTTGCTCGATAACGTCGTCCTGACCGACGATGCACTTGGCCAGCTCGACTTTCATCTGGTCGCGATGTTCTCGAAACTCGCGGAGCAAATCGCCGATGCTTTTGACGGGTTTGCCGCCTGGGTTGGTTGCGTTGGACACGGTATGGCTGATGAATGATGGGTGAGCGAGTTGGCAATGGGATCGATGGCGCGGATTCCCGCGACACGCTTCATCATACCATTTCCCCAATTCCCCGCCTGAACCAAGCGGGGGTTCGCATCAGAATTAGATAAGACCTGCGACTTTGCGACCGATCCAGAAGGCGGTCAGCAATGCGATCATCAAGGCCACGAGCGCTGGGTGAGACCATAGCGGGATGCGACGAATGGTCGATGGAGGTTTAGGGATGGCGCGCAGCGATTCGAACCATTGCTCTCGATCGGATAGCGACAATGCCTTGCCACCCGTCAATCGAGACAATTCTTCCAAAACCTTTGGACGGGCTGCTTGCCCTATCCGCTCCCGCGTAGCACCTTGCACAAAGAAACTGGTCTCAAGGGTTTCGCCCGTTTGCTTGCATGCTAACGTCACTCGATGCGAGCCCGGTTCGTTCGCTTCATAGCGACCTTCGAACGATCCCCAACTCTCCGAACCTCCGCTAGCCAACTTGACGACTTGGGTCTTTCCCGAGGGAGCTTCGATTTTGGCGGTTACGTCCCCTGCCGACAACGGCTCACCGCTGGCTTGCATCACATTGGCGCGAAGCGTAAGTGTTTGACCGATACTCGGTGAGTCGGGTGAAAAATAGAACCGCATCGATTCACCCTTGGCCATGTTCCGTTGGTAGGCCATCCAGCGGACGACTTGTCCCCAGAAACGATAGTGGTATTTGTCTTCAACACCGCGTCGCCAACGCCAGACGCCGTCGGTCCCCATGAAGAGGACTTTGCCTGTCCCAAAGGTCTTGGTCGCGAGCAATGGCATGCGGCCTTGCTCGCCACTGGCGGATTCGTGGACTGCGAGAACTTCGGTACCCGCTTTGGCTCTGGACACTGCGGTGTGCCATTGAAAGCCGGGCAGATTCAACCAAACGTCGACGTTGTCGTCTTGGGTATCGGCTAGCTTGGTGAGCAAACTGCGCCGTCCCGATTCAGTGAGTTCCATGCGCATCGCGTTTCGAGTGCCGAATCCATCGGGTTTGGAATCGTCGAGCACGACCGGCAATAGAGGTTCGAGATCGCTCTGGGCGAGGGTGTTCATGTTCCCTCGTGGACCGGGGATGAAGACCAACCCGCTCGCTTGATACTCGACCAACCCCTTGAGCATGGTGCACTGTTCCGCGGTCAACTGGCCCGCTTGCATGCCGACATCGCCGAGAAAGACGACGTCGTATTTGGAAAGTTCATCGAGGGTCGCTGGAAACTCTTTGATGTAATCGCGGTTGCCGCCACCCACTTTGCCGAGGTCTGGATGGAAGAGCAAGCAGGAGACATCGACGCCGGGGTCGCGCGAGAGGGCGTTTCTCAAATACCGATATTCCCAACGCGGGAATGAGTCGATGACCAGGACCTTTAATTTCTCCTGCCGGATTGCAATCGGAGTGGTAAGTGCATTGTTGTTGGGGATCGTCTCATCGGCATGAGGGGGTACTTCGACCGCGATCGTGAAATCCCCCTCGGCCTTTGGGGTCCACACAACCGCTTCAGACGTTCGCGACATCGCTCGGACTCGAACCTCTTTGGTCAACCGCTCACCATCGGACGCATTGACGACGACTTGCACAACGGTGTCGCGAGGAAGCGAGGATTCGACGGTGAATGGGATCCGTACCCCTTTGTTGACAATACCGAAGGTCGGTGTGTCGACACTGATCAATTCCAAATCGGGAAGCCTCGTCGGGGAGCCCACAGGGATTGTGAAAATCGGTACCCCCAATGTCCTATAGCGCGACACGACGCTGACGGGTGGTTCGCCACTGTTCCAATCCCCATCCGATACCAGGAGCACACCGAGCAAGCCGGATGCTGTATCGAGGGCCGTGTTGAGGGGTGCCGCGAGATCGGTGCCGTCGCCCACATTCGCCGGTGGGAAGCTACTGATGGTGACCCGCGCTATCGGATCGATCTCGCCCCATCGCTCTTTGGTGGACAGCGCATCAACGGCTTCGGCGCGCGTGATTGCGGACGAACCGACACTGGTTCCGGTTCCGTTGGGATCGGTCGATGCGGATGGGATGACGTCCTGGGTCTGCATGCTCGGGGAGCGATCGATCAGAACGGCGAGGATCGGTTTTTCGGAAGAACGAAAATCTTCGGTCCACTCGGGCTGGTTCAAGAGAATCGCCCCTAAGATGATCGATGCGCAGCGAAGGAGTTCAAGCCAGACGACCGAGCGAGCGTAACCGCTCCTGCGAATCGCGAGCCACGATAGGATCAGAGCAATGGCGCAAAAGGTGATCGACAACGCGACGAGCCACGGGCTCGTGCTGAAGGTTAGGGATTGCTGGGAAACTAGCTTTTCAGCGGTCTCGCTGTTTTCGGCCAGCGTCTGCGCAACGGTGGTGGGGGTCGACTGTGGTCTCATGCGACTCCAGTTTAGCTACTGGATGCCGAGCTTGTACGCTCGATTTGCATTTCCACCCCAGAACTTGGCTTCTTCATCCCGGTTCAGGTCGGCGGCGAACATGCTGACCGTCGCGACCCAGTCGGCGTAAGTGGCTCGGAGCAAGCAAACTGGCCAATCGCTGCCGAACATCAATCGGTCAGCCCCAAATGCGTCGAGGGCGACATCCCAATACGGGCGCAGCATCTCCACGGTCCAGTTCGGGTCGCGGACCTCGGTCACCAACGCGGAGAACTTGCAAGCCACATGAGGACGCTTGGCCAACTCCCGAAAATCCTTTTCCCACTGCTTGTCGATGCCTCCTGATTGGATCACCGGTTTGGCAATGTGGTCCAGCACAAAGCGTTGGTCGGGGTGCCGATCGACGAACCGGATCGCCATCGGAAGTTGCCGACCAAAAATCAATACGTCGTAGGTCCAGTCGAACTCCTTCAGCAGTTTGACACCCGCATTGAAGTCGTCGCGATCGAGGAATCGCTCGTCCGGTTCGTCCTGCACGACATGCCGGACCCCTTTGAGTTTGGATTGGTCGCGCAGTCCTTCAAGGATCGTACCGATCTTTGGGTCGGCCAGCGGTACCCAGCCGACAACACCTCGAATCCATGGATTGTCTTTGGCTTGGTCCAATAGAAACTCGGTTTCTTTCAGCTCCTGCCTCGCTTGAACACTCACCACGTAATCGACGTGCGTGGCTTGTGCCTCCCGAAGTAGATCCTTGGCAATGAAGTCGCGCCGGAGGACTTCCATCTGGGGACTGATCCAACCGTATTCTTTCTCCGAGTAAATCCAAAAATGATGATGGCTATCGACCCGTATCATGGTGTTACGCTCTCGTTCTCGAGGTGCTGGATTTTTTCTAATCGCCGCAGATGGCGTCCACCTTCGAACTCGGTGGCCAGCCATACCCGAACCAAATCACCCACGGGACGATCACCGATCAAATCGCCAGGAAGGCATAGGATATTGACATCGTTGTGGCGACGGCACATTTCGGCCATGACCTCGTCGGCGCACGCTGCCGCGCGGACCCCACGAAACTTGTTGGCGACAATCGCCATGCCAAATCCGTTGCCGCAGATCAAAATACCCCGCTCCGCCTTACCATCCGCAACCGTTTTCGCCACGGAGACCGCATAGTCGGGGTAGTCGACGGCTTGGTCGCTATCGGTTCCAAAGTCGATGATCTCATGGCCATCGGCGGTCAGAAGCGTAACGAGTTTGCCTTTGATCTGATAACCGCGATGATCACTGCCAACCGCGATTCGCATTTGAATACTCCGCTCTGCGTGTAGGAAACGTATTGGATGGAAAACTTATTGAATGGAAAACGGTGTTTGCAAGAAACGAGACGAACTAGCTACGGCGAACTAGCTACGAAGTCGCATCCCATCGGATCAAGCTGGACGTGTCGAGGGACTGAATCCAGTGGCTCGTGTGCCGATCGAGTTGTTCAGCGCATTTTTGGTAGACCTCGAGCGGACCGCCAAACGGGTCGCTGATCTCCCCGCCATCGGCTGCGATCAAGTGTACTTTGAACGCGGTTTCTGGCCATTGAGAAACGATCACGTTTCGATGCCGTTGCCCCATGGCCAGGATCAAGTCGGCTTGTTCGACCAAATGCGAGTTCAATTGGGTGCTCTGGTGATCGTCAAGCGACGTCTGGTAGGCGCGGATGGCTTGCAGGGCACCGTGCGATGCAGGGTCCCCGCCAAAGGCCGAGACGCCGGCAGAAATGGCGACGATCGGAGATGATTTTTGCGAAGCCAAATCGGGAAACTGTTCGGCGAGCTTCTTTCTCATCAGCGCGGCCGCCATCGGCGACCGACAGGTATTCCCGGTGCATACGAACAAAATCACCAGTTGGGATAGGGCGTCCAAGTGCTCGCGTGTGACGATTCCAGAACGCACCACACGGCCTCGGTTGCCATCGATGGCAACGACCGTCGGAATACCCGGCGACTCCACCATCCCAGCATCGATCGCCAACACCGACTGGCCCGGGATCAAATCCCCGATGGAGTAGGCTGCGTCCGTCCCTCGCGTGGTGCTGCTCGACGGCGCGATCGCGCAAACCAATGGCCCTGAAACTAGCCTCGTAATGTGATGCAAAACTTCATGCGACGGAAGCCACAGCCGGTACTCTCCTTGAGCCGATATCAATTTCTCAACCACCGAGTCGGGAAGGCATCGCAGGGAGCTGTACGGGTGTGAACTGCTGTGCTGCAGCACCAGCGGCCCAGGCCACGCTTTGCGGATCAAACGCCTCGCAGCACTCCCCAGATCGGGGACCATGTCGAGCGCTTCGTCCGGAGAACGGGTGATCACCGTCAGCGGTAAATCCTGGTTCATCGCTCCAATGCGGTGAAGCTGATCGACGGCGACGGGATGCAATGCGCTCGCGACCAGCACGTAACAGGTCTCCGTCGGAACGGCGACCACATGCCCTTCTGCTATCGCTTGTACGGCCAAATGAATCACGTCTCGCGGATCATCCGACCGTCTCCAATCCAGAATTTTTGTCATTCGCGCTCTCTAGCGAGGATCTCCCCAGACTTCACTCCCAGCATCCACCCCAGCACGCCCGCGGGATCTCTCTATCCAAGGAACATCGGTACAACGAACTCGGTATACGGAAAACCCGGTATACAGGGAGATCGGTGTACTGGGAGATCCGTATACGGGGAACTCGGTATACAGGGAGCCCCATCCGCTCCAATTCTTCATTGTACCCGATCCAACGAACCTGATGCACCCGTGTTTTTGGGGATGTTTCTGAGCCATAACCGGCCGTATGTCGGTATCGGCAAAGCGTTCGGCGCATGACGGGATAGTTTCAAGGATTAACGCGATCCGATCATTCGGGTCTGGCCGACGCGAACGCTTGGGCTAAACTGCTTGCTGCGTCGACTCGCTTCCCCGGTGCAGGCCTGCTGATACGGGCTCGCTCCTGCTCCGGAGCTGGTGGAACTCCCTCACTCCTGTACATCACCGAACATTACCGAAATCTAGCCATGGCTGCTGCAAAAACCGCGATTTCTCCGACCCGTGCCGAGGATTATCCCGAATGGTACCAACAGGTCATCAAGGGAGCCGACCTCGCTGAAAATAGCGCCGTGCGCGGCTGCATGGTCATCAAGCCTTGGGGGTACTCGCTTTGGGAGAACATGCAAAAAGGACTCGATCGCATGTTCAAGGAAACCGGGCACCAAAACGCTTACTTTCCTCTCTTCATCCCGATGAGCTTCCTGGAGAAAGAAGCGGAGCATGTCGAAGGATTCGCCAAGGAATGCGCTGTCGTCACCCATCATCGACTCGAGCCAGACGGCAAAGGTGGGCTCCGCCCCGCTGGTCCCCTCGAAGAACCACTCATCGTTCGCCCAACGAGCGAAACCATCATTGGTGCTACCTACGCCAAATGGGTTCAGTCCTACCGCGATCTCCCGATCTTGATCAACCAATGGGCAAACGTCGTGCGCTGGGAAATGCGAACCCGCCTCTTCCTCAGAACGGCCGAGTTCCTTTGGCAGGAAGGTCATACGGTACACGCTACCGCCGACGAAGCCATGGAAGAAACGCGGAAGATGCTCGATGTCTACACGGACTTTGCGGAGAACTACATGGCTATGCCAGTTATCCGCGGCGAGAAAACTCCAGGCGAACGATTCCCAGGCGCGGTGAACACCTTTTCGATCGAAGCCATGATGCAAGATCGAAAAGCCCTCCAGGCAGGAACCTCCCACTTCCTGGGCCAGAATTTTTCCAAGGCTCAAGAGATCAAGTTCCAGAGTCAAGCGGGACAAATCGAGTACGCTTGGACTACGTCTTGGGGCGTCTCAACACGCTTGATCGGCGCGCTCATCATGACCCACTCCGACGATGATGGACTCGTCCTGCCACCCCGATTGGCGCCCACCCAAGTCGTGATCATGCCGATCTATCGCGATGAGACCCAGAAGGCCGAGGTGATGGCGTACTGCGATACCCTCCGAAAACAACTCGGCACACTCTCGTACGCAGGCGAATCGCTCCGCGTAGAAATCGACGCACGCGATCTGCGAGGCGGGGAAAAGAAATGGTACCACGTCAAACGTGGGGTGCCTGTCCGCGTCGAAGTCGGCCCGAAAGATATGGCGAACAATGCTGCCTTCGTCGCGCGACGCGACACCGGTGAGAGCAAATCGACACCCGTCGCCGAACTCGTTGCCTCCCTGCCGGCCCTGCTGGAAAACATTCAAAGCAGCCTGTTCCAAAAAGCGCTCGCCATGCGCGAAGCCAATACCGTGGAACTCAAAAGCGAAGCCGAGTTTCGCGGCTACTTCAAACCGGATGACGAACAAGGCCGCTCGAGCGGAGGCGGTTTTGCCAAGTGCTGGTTCGCTAGCGAAGAAGAAGTCCAACCGCTGCTCGATGAACTCAAAGTGACCATCCGATGCATTCCTCTCGATTCCCCCAAAGGTTCCGGTACCTGTTTCCTTACTGGCAAACCGTCGACCACCCAAGCGATCTTTGCTAAAGCGTATTAAAGGACAATCTGGTTTGATGCCGGCCGAAATGCGCTTCGAAGGAGCAGCGAGCACTCGCACGCGACGACTGCTCTCCGACTGCATCGGCTTTCTTGCTCGTCTCTATCGCCTCGCGCGTCTCGCTTCATCGCGCCGCGCCATGTCCGGCCTCCACCCGGCCCCATGCCAGAGGAGTCACGACTGGATGCTGCAACGCCAATCCTAAAATGTGGTTTCCCAACGATTAGGGCGTCTCTCGAATCGATGAGAAAACCCGAGCTGGTGGAGAGTGGAGAGTGCGGTAGCTGTCCATGGATGCATCCACCGGGACGCGCCCGACTGGAAGCCTAAGAGCTGTGCATCATGATGACTGATGATGCCTGGACCCGACCGCGATTCTTGATCTGCTCCATAAAAAACCATGCTAACGCATGATCGCATACCGATGCTAACGCATGGCGGCTAAAACGCATTGCAGCGAATAGGGGCGATGAAACCCCTACGGAACGGGTTCACGGAAACCCAAAACCATGGAGCACCCAAGTACCCTCTCGACCTCCACGGTTATAAACAACTTTTCCACTGCATTGAGCTGTGCTGGCGTGCTTCGCCGAAATCGCACGGTTTGCAAAAAAATTTGCACTGTGGATTTTCACGAGTTACCGTGATACCCCGTTACTTGAATCCTCAATGTCTCGTCAGCTCTTCACACACAAGACTCGGCGTTGAGAACGGAGTCGCGCGAACGGCCAATCTGCAATCGCTATTCGCGAACACTTGTCTATCCGTAAAGAACTCACGACGCATTGCTCATCCTGGAGTATTGCACCGTGCTCGATTTGAGTTCTCTTCGCCGTCGCGTGCGTTCTCGTTTCCTTCATCGCATTCGGACAACCTGTTCGTCGAAAAACAGGTTGCTGACCCTGTTCCATCCGAATGAAGCCCGTCTGAAAAAGCGACGACAATTGTTGCAGCGGCTTCGATCGCTTCTCATCGAGCCGCTCGAAGGCCGGATCGCTACCGGTTCCTTGATCCCAATCCCACTGGCGATGATCTCCGAAGCGTTGGACAACGCGCGGTATCCGATACCTACTCAGGCGCCCAGCGCACCTCCGGCGACGACTGCAGCGTCCCACCAACCAGCGCCATCACCATCGGAATCCCCGTCGGCACTTCCCGCGTGGAACCGATCGGCACTTGATCCTAAAGCTTCCATCCAAAATCCCTCCTCAAATCCGCCTTCGCGACTGGGAGCATCAGAGCAACCGCCCACCACAAATCCCACATGGAGTACAAATCCCACATTGATTAACGATGGGCTCCTCGATTCGAACTCTAGAGCGGATCCTGCACTCGACTCCACTAGTCATCCGATTGCTTCGTCCGATGGGGGCTCCAGCAGTCCGGGTGGCGGCTCATCGGGATCCGGCGACCGAATGACGGTACCTCAATCCCTTTCAGGAGCACCAGTTGCGGACGTGCCTCGTCCGGATCTCCAAGCGACCGGTGGTGGGAGTCCCAATCCTTCATCGTCGCGCACGAGCGACAACCCATCGCAAAACACTGCACCGCGAGCTGCTGATACAACCACGGCGGCGAGCACCAGTCCATCAACATTTGGCGTTGGCATCGAAAGCGATAGCGACTCATCGAGCGCGGGCGCCTTCACTTTAAAATCGACCGACCAGCCGGCTCTTCAGCAAGCTCCACCCGGCAAGACCATCTTGCTCAACGACCTGCCGGCATCCCAATGGCGATTCCGTGAATATGGGGGTCAAGGTCTTGATGCGGGGAGAGAGCAGCACCCCCGTTGGATCGTCGAGGGCAATTCCTTCATCAGCCAGTTGGAGCTCGATTGGAGCCGGCCTGCGGACGTGGACCGCGTGGAGGTTCGCTTCCGCACCAAATGGGATAGCGATGCGAGGAGCATCAGCGACGCATTCGAAATAGCATGGCTCGACGCAGGCGATCGGTCCTTGGTCCCCATCATTCAGCAGGGACGCGATAGTTTCTTCAACTTGAGCGAAGGAGAGAGTCCGCAGGTAGGCTCCACCGCCAGCATCGATCTCAAGCCCTTTGGCGCAACCATCCTTGGAACGGTTGGATTGGACGTATCGGCGCTCCCAGCCGGGATGGCTGGAACCTTTGTTTTTAGGTTGATCAACAACGACAACGGAGCGTATAACGATGACCGTTCGTACGTTCGACTTGATCTCACCAACAATGCCCCCGATGCCTTGGCAGATTCCTTTGAGGTGGTCGAAGACCAGCCGATTCAAATCGCTTCCCCCGGAGTATTGGCCAACGATCACGATATCGACGATGATCCATTGCGATCGATCTTAGTCGCTGCCACAAAGCATGGAACAATATCGCTGAGCGAGGATGGCAGTTTCGACTACATTCCTTCCAAGAACTTCGCTGGATTGGATACCTTCGTCTATCAAGCCTACGACGGAACCATCTCCTCGACGCCATGTACTGTGACCATTCTTGTTTCCGCGGTTAACGATCCACCGGTAGGCCTTCGAGATCACTACTCGTCATCACGCGACAAGACGTTCGTTATCAACGCAACCGACGGTGTCCTTAGCAACGACTTCGATCCTGAATCAAGTCCTCTGAAAGCAGTACTAGTGCGCGATGAGAAGTCCGGGCCGATGCACGGCGCGATCGATCTTCGAGATGATGGCAGCTTCACCTACACGCCAGACACCAACTGGACTGGCAATGACTTTTTCACCTATCGGGTTTCCGATGGTGAGATGCTTTCGGAACCGATTGTTTCTAATCTGCGAATAACGCCGACCATCACAGGGGTCTACGTGGACTCTACGCGATGGAATCCAAATTTTGCATTTGCTGCATCGGGATACCCCATCCTGGGCAATTCTCGCAATCTTCCATGGTTTAACATCAATCAGGTTCGCATCGAGTTCTCCGAACCCGTTCAACGTATCAAGAAAGAGGATTTCACGTGGCTCGGCTCACCGACCCTTGCCCGCGACTACGACAAGGAACTAACGTTTGAACAACCAACGTCATCAACGTTGGTCCTCAGCTTAGGTGGTGGGCAATCGCTTTCGACGGAGAAGATCCTCATCGGCCTCCGAGAAACGATCCGAGACTTAGACGGAAACTCCCTCGATGGCGATGGAAATGGCCTAGGTGGAGATCCAGCGAATCTGCGATTCCAAGTGGTACCCGGCGATGTCGACGGCAGTGGGTTGGTGTTAGCTAATGACGTAACTCTGGTTCGGAACAGTCAAATCGGTATCGGTACTTACGACTCGTTTCGCGATGTGAATGGAAGCTCGCTGATCCTCTCCGATGATGTAACGCTCACGAGAAACAATCAATTGGGGATGCCGACCGCGGATCGAAATCTCGCTACTCTAGCGCTGGTACCTAGTCTGAGTACCATCTCCAGCCAGAGCAAATTTTTTACCGTCGATCGCTCTGCACAGAATGTCTCTCGTTACCGAGCCGATGGAACGTCGTTACCCGCTATGATCGTCGACCCCATCGCCGCCCCCCGCGGGATCGCGATGACGGAACGAGGCGATTTAGCGTGGGTTCTCGAATCGAACCATACGGTGCATGTTATTGAAACAGCAACGCACCAATCGCTTGGATTTTGGAACGCCAGTGTCGGTGAATCCGCACAGGGAATCGCGGTTGATGGCACCTCCGTATGGACTGTCGACTCCGGAACCGATCGAGTGTACCAATACTCACTTGCAGCCGATCGAACAGATGGTTCGTTAACGCCAGATTTTCAGTTCCAACTCGATCCCTCGAACATTGAACCAACCGGGATCACCACCGACGGTAAGAACCTCTGGATCAGCGATTCCGCAACCGATGCTGTGTTTGTGTATCGCATGGAAGGAGCCTTCGTTGGGCGATGGGATTTAGACGTGAAGAACTCGGATCCCTCTGGGTTAACGCGGAATCCAAAAGGCGGGGAGGACCTTTGGGTCGTCGACCGACAGGATGCCATGGTCTACACATACACGGGTGGACAGGGTTGGAGAAACGATTCTCACAATGCATCTAGTTCGTTCGCTCTTTCTGAGTCAAACCAATTTCCTGAGGACATCGCAGATCCGCCACCAGCAGAACACCTCAACGAGCAAATCATTGTTCCGGACTACCAGACAACATCGTTCTCGCAGATTAACAATACTCTCCATGTTGATCTAAAACTGAAGAGCCAAGCAACCTATGCGATGAAAGGCCCACTGCTGTTAGGCGTGCGTAATCTTTCGCGCGGCGATGTCGCCTTAGTGAATCGGGATGGAATCAGCGAAGAAGGAATTCCGTATGTCGAGTTTCTCTCCGCGAGCGGCCACACTGAATTGAATAGTGGAGAAAACACAGGGACAATACACCTAGCATTTCATAATCCTACGCGAAACCCATTCACGTACCAGTTAGTCCTTTTTCCGCAACCCAACCGCCCTCCATCGATCGTTTCCGAACCCAACACCATGGTCCGAGCCGACGGATCGATCTATCGATACGATGTAAACGGTGAGGATCCCGATCAAGACAGCCCTTTGATCTACGATTTGTTGGAAGCTCCCGACGGAATGAGCATCGATCCAAACTCCGGGGAGATCCACTGGAAGACAGGTCCCGGCGATATCTCAGTTGGCACACATCGGGTGACCGTCCAAGTGATCGATCCGAGAGGACTAAGTGGCACGCAATCGTTCAGCATCCGTGTTTTGCCCACGGATTACGGCAATCATCCACCGTCGTGGATCACAGTTCCCGTGGTTTCCGCATACGTGAACACCGATTACATCTATCCATCGAAAGCGATCGATCCAGATGGCGATGGCCTAAGTTACGCAATGGTCCAATCCGCGACTGGAATGACCATGGATTCCATCACAGGCGAGCTTCGCTGGCGACCAACGGACGATCAATTAGGGCTTCACGAGGTCATTGTTCGAACGACGGATGATGCTACACCAAATCTCTACGCAGAACAGCAATTCTTTATCTTGGTCGGAAAACAACCTGGTAATTCAAACCCAGTCATCGTCTCTAATCCAAGCACAAACTACAACGTCGTCTCTCCAAATCCAGCGGTTGGGCCCGTGTCGCCGACATCCCCTATCGTGATCAACTTGGGAGATGGAGAGGTGTCATCGCATCAAGTAACCTACACACGACTCCCCAGTTTGCCGCAAGCGGATGTTCTGTTCCTGCTGGATGACACAGCTAGTATGGATCGCTGGGGAAGTTCTACGCGACCTGGCAGCGACTCACTTCTTACTGCGTTTATGCAGTCGATCGACGGCTTGGTCAAGGCATACCCAGAGACGGACTTTGCATTCGGTGTCAGCCGCGTCGAAAACTTTGCACTCTCAGATCCGCAGAGCGCGCTCAATCGGCCCTTTATCCTCAACCAGCCTATCTATCGAAGCAGCGATCCAGGGTTTGAACGGTTCATCACCCAGGCCCTGATGCGTCGAGCTCCTGGCGTGGGTGCCGGCACTGTTTCCATTTTCGAGGCCCTCTACCAAGCATCTACTGGATTCGGATTGGATTATGGCAGTGATTCGCAGGATGGTACTGTTGGACCAGCGAACGGTAGCAACCTTGATAATCACCATTCACTGGATATTCCTGGCCAAACGATTCAATCGTCCAACGGTGATGTCGCTGCTTTCGATACGCATCGGGAATTCAGTTATCGAATTCTCAAAGTCTCGGATTTTCCTCAATTGACATCCTTCAACCTCAATGCACCCGTCACCCTGTCCGGTAAAGTCGACCAACCCAGGATCGCTCAAGGATGGCGATTTCAATCGCAAGAATCCAACCAAAAGGTTCGTCTTTCCGCTGCGACTGAGCAAGACAGCGCAGAATGGCTCGTATTCAGCCCAACGGGTGAACGTATCTACCAAGGACCGAGCAATGCACCGATCGAAATTCTTCTCGCCATACCAGGTGAATACACCCTCGTCTTAAACTCGCTGCTCAACTCGCCCATAAGCTACAACAGTACACTTTCTCTCCATTCACACACTCAGAACTTAGTTCTAGACCGCAATCTTTCAGGGAAGATTCAATACCAACAACAAACCGATAGGTACACGTTTTCATTAGCCCAGTCCACCGCTGTTATGGTCGACGTCATGAATCGCGCTCCTGGTGTGCAATGGACACTTCGTGCTCCCGATGGCGCTGTCAAAGCATCCCATCATTTCTCCGATGCAGTTGCGGAAACCGATGCTGCCAACGAAGCCGGGGACACTCTCTTAAAGTTAGCCCCAGGTGAGTACCAGCTAGAAATCAGCGAAGTCGGGTCGGCTGCGTGGCCCCACGGAGCCATCGATTACAAAATTGCGATTAGAACCTTGCCATCGATCGGACACCCGCCCCTTTCGCCCAACGGAAGTTTATCGATCCAGCACACCACCAACACGCCTTCGTCTGCCAGTTTCTATGGCTTTGGTACTACTACTGCTGGAGAATGGATTGCACTCCAGATCCCTACCCGAAGTGAATTGCCCAATGTTCGCATTTGGATTGTAGATGCCGATGGCAACGTGCTTCACCATGAATCCAACTACGGCAGTGGTAGCGATGGAGCAAGTTCGACGCCATTTGCGATTGCTGCGGCAGGTGATTACACCATTATCTTCGATGGAGATATCAATCGCGAAGAAGGCAACCAATCCGCGACGATTAAACTTACCTGCGATTCTGTCGAAGCGGCTCCCTCAAGCATTTTCATCGCGCCCAATCAGATCATTGATGGAGTCGTAATTTCTTCAGCCGGCATGAATTACGAGATTTCTCTTCCCTCCCATGGAAGCGACCTCTATTTCGATCCACTCAGTTTTTCGCCAACACTCGGCTGGACATTGCTCGCCCCATCGGGAGCCATCGTCGCCCGATCCAAATGGAACGGTGATGAACTCATCACTGATGATGCACTCCCGAGACTATCCAACCAACCGATCCATCTGGACCGCAGCGGATACTCATTATTGGTTAATAAATTGACGGACGCTCCCGCGGGACGAGGCATCCCGTTCCAATTTCGCTTAATCGACCTGAATAGCATTCCGATCGTCGACGTGGGTACTATCTTCCAAGAAAACCAACCTGAAATTGGGACCAAGCTGGTTCGAGTGACAACCGATGGAATCGACTCCAGGTACTTCAAAGCGGAATCGTTAGGTGCAACGCCTTGGAAGCTCTATGCACCGGACCACGCATTGCGGTTCGAAGTCGACAGCTCCACGGACGGAGGCTATCAATCCCTTCGATGGACAGGTGGGGAACCGAGCTGTTTTCTCATGGATTTAGGACGTCCAGCGGCAGCACTGGGAACTGCGTTGGCAACGATCTATCCCCATACGGTCGAGCATTTCGAGTGGTCCAATGAACAGATGTCTGAAGGTACTTACTGGAAGTCCGAGCACGAACACATCGCGGTTGAGAATGAATACCATTTCACACTCTCCAATCCATCTCATTTTTATTTTGAGCCAAGAACGAACTCTCGCGATGCCGACGCAGACTGGTCGATCCTCGGTAGCAATGGGACCGTAATTACTCCCAGAGCGTTTTCGGCTTCAGCCGCAGATACCGTACCCAACGAGTCCAACAGCGTCTGGCTGCGCGAAGGAGAATATCGACTGACTGTGCGAAGTCGCTCCGGGGATGTTGGATTTCGCTTCGTGGACTTGGCCAATGCAGGTGTAGAACTGACCAGCACGCTTATCAATGGCGATGCAGGTCCGAATCCGGAAGGTTCGCGATTTTTCTCCTTCGATGGCCGCCAAGGGGACTGGAATCGAATTCGATTTACTGAGCCAAACACTCGCGGGTCAAGTGGGATACTCAGAGTTCGCGTTTTGGATCCGTTTGGCAGGTTGGTCACCACGCGGTTTGTACCAGGACCGATCAACAGCGTTCCTTCTCCTGGCTACGTGGATATCGATCTCGATCTACCAGCCACCGGCAGGTACTCGGTCATTGTAGAACAACCTCGTAGCGGAAACCTTATGCGTTCCTTCACCATTCAACGGGACTTGAAATCAAGTTTTCCAGAGAGCGATGTGCGAACACTCAGCACCAGCGTACCCCATGCCGTGAGCATCGACTCCACGAAACTTCTCTACGATGCATCTCTCAATTCGGCATCGAGTGAACGTTATTTCTTCGATGGTTTATCAGCCACAGGCGGCTATCCAACGGACATTATTTTCAACCAACGAGGTGGGGGCCGGCACTTGTCGAACTCCATGTCGAGTTCCGACTTGTTCCGTTTGGATACAGCCAACCCTCTGTTGGTGCAAACCTACACCAATAGCGTCCCGATCACCCCGGGCGGAACTCGCGGAGGAGCCGGTTTTCGCCCTCACTCTGTACCGATCATCGTGTTAGCAACCGACACGTGGAGCGATGTACGGGCCGAGGGCCAACGCAGGAACACCCAACCGACAGAAATTATCGGCTACGGGGAAAGTATTGTTCCACAGGACCACCTGTCCGGTGCTTTCCTTAACCCGAATCCGAATCCAGGCGAAGCGTTCTCGTTTCTCTTCCCAGACCCGAATTCGAGTTCAGGTAGAATCCAGTACCGCGACTTGAATATTGGCAATCCTCCCAACGCCAGGATCCTCGAAGACAGAATTGTTCGATCGACTGAATCAACGATCACGAACGCAATCGATGCACTTCAGGATCTAGGCGCCTACGTGCTCCCGGTGTTCATGGATTACACAAGTTCATTCGATTCCCCAGAGCAACGCCAAATCCATGAATCGTGGTACGATCTCCCCCAAGCGATCGCTCGATTAACAGGTGCAACAAATGCTTCGGACAACGACCTAAATACCGGTGACAGCGATTTTTCAATCGAACCAAATGAGCCGCTGACCTTCTTCTTTGATGGCTACCGATCCTCGCAACAAGCGACCCAACTGACGAACGCGGTAAGTCAGTTCCTGCAGTCGGGACGACTGGACGTTGACATCATCGCCTCCGACCCTTCCGTGCAAATCCAGTCTTCCGGTCCCGTCGAAAACCTCAAACCCGGTCAGACGGCGAAATTCGATATTCAGTTGACTGGAGATGGCATCAACCGAACCTTTGACCTTCTTTTTGTTCGCAAGGGAACAGGAAATATCGTCGGGTCGATTCCCGTTCAAATTCAACAACCTTACCGTTACCCGGCCCGCGCTCTCGATCCGGACGAGGATCCATTGACATTCTCTATGGTCGGCCAATCCCATGGAGCCTCGATCGACCCGCGGACAGGCCAACTTATTTGGACGCCGGCCGGTCCTGGAAATTATCAATTCGAAATTACCGTATCGGATGGACGAGGTGGTCGCGACCAACAAGCGTGGTCGGTGACTGCCGGTCCCGATCTCTCCATCACATCGAATCGTCCGCCAAACGTCGAAAGCATCCCGAATCAAACAGCGTATGTGGGAAAGGACTTTGCCTACCAGGTAATGGCGAGCGACGATGATCGAGATCCGATTCTTTATTTCCTACAACCATCGTCCCCTCGCAGCAATATTCCTGAAGGATTATCGATCGATCGTAAAACTGGGGAGATCCACTGGAGCGCGAAGAGCGCTACGAGAAGCTGGGCGACCGTACTGGTGGGTGCACGCGATTCGAACGGTGGAATCAGTACGACTCCGTTGAAGATCCAAGCCATCCTTCCGCCGAACGAGCCCAACAGTCCCCCTGTGATCGACCCCATCCCCGACCTGCACGTATTCGCAGGCACAGCTATCGATTGGCGAATTCGCGGAACGGATCCTCAAAATGAATCGATCGAGTTTCGGCTGTCGCTCGGCCATGAGCGAGGTGCCGTCGTCGATCCAATCACCGACATGTTCCACTGGGAACCCACCGAGGAATACTTAGGGATCCACGAAATGATCGTTGCAGCCTCCGATCCGCATGGAGCTGTTAGTACTCGCAAGTTCAAAATCATCGTCGATGCACCCAACAGGGCTCCTATCTTCCGCGATAGAGTGATACCTGGTCCCACCAACAGCAACAGGCACTACACGTTCTCCCCGTCAGCGTTCGATCCCGATGGAGATTCGATCACCTTCGCGGGCAGTCCTAACAATCCGTCAGGTGTCGTTATCGACCCGGTCACCGGCCAATTGGATTGGACCCCCACCAACCAACAAACTGGATCGTTTTCGATCGCCATCCTTGCATCGGATGAACATGGCGGAACCGCAACCCTGGCGTGGAAACTCGATGTTCTTACCGAACCACCACCGAATCGATTGCCGGTATTCATCAGCGAGCCTCGTACCGTCATCCGTCCAGGATTTGAATGGAGTTATGACATAGAGGCAATCGATATGGATGGCGACCAGGTCACCTATGCGGTCGACTTGCCGGATGAATTCCAATTCGATTCCGAAAGGCGGATCGTCTGGCCCAACCCTCGTGAAGGATTCGATCCACGGGATCTTTGGATTGGTATTCAAGCCTATGATGGGTTCGGTACGAGTGAGCAATGGTTCCAATTGGTCGTCTCTAATTCTGAGGTGAACCAACCTCCAAACTTCACAAGTTTCCCGGAGGGGCTTGTCGCGACCGCAGGAAAGCGATGGAGATATGATGCCAATGCCGTAGATCCAGAAAAAGATCCTGTCAGTTTTTCGTTCGTACACGGCGCCCCGCAAGGCATGTCGATCGATCCATTGACCGGAGTCGTATCGTGGCTTCCTGGCTTCGACCAAGTCGGCGAAACGTCGCTTTCGCTCCAAGTCACCGATGTCTACGGTGCATCCACTTTGCAGCAATTCACAATTACCGTCGCTGCCAGTGATTTGCCGCCGACGATCGACTCAACTCCAGCGATCAAGACCAAGCAGTCCACGGAGTATCGTTACAACATCCTCGCCTATGATCCCGAGGATCAGCCGCTGCGGTACCGATTGCTTCAAGGACCCGAAACGGCGACGATAAACCCTCAAGGCGTCCTCGTGTGGCTCGTTCCTAAATCGATCGATGAAGGTGTTCTTTTTGAGATCGCTGTCGACACAGGTCCCGGAACAGGAAGCACTCGCCAGCGCTGGTTCGTAACTCCTTCCGCGGAGGGAGAAGACCTGCCACCTGAATTTGTATCGATTCCAACGTTGGTCATCGGGATTGGAGAACCATATAAATACCGAGCAGTGGCGACAGATAGCGATTCCGACACGAGCAACATTCGTTATTCGCTGGTGACAGTGCCACGCGTCGAAGGCATCGCAGGCGCGCATCCGATGACGATCGATCCACTCACAGGTGTGATTACATGGACACCCGTTGCAGGTCACCTCAACCCTGGAAGCGAATGGGTCGAGGTCGTCGCTGAATGCGATGGCAAGCAATCGCATCAGCGATTTCGCGTTAGGGTCAAGTCGACCAATCACGAGCCTGTTACCCAATCGCTAGATACGCCGCAGGTGGTTGTTGGGCAAATTGCGATGCTAGATGTTCGCACCGACGATGCTGATGGCGACCCAATCCGTTACCGCACCATCGATGCACCCTATGGTCTTTTTATCGATGTGCATGGGCGCATTCGCTGGGCGACCTCGATAGATACTAAACCTGGTCGGTACAATTTCAGCGTCTTAGCAACGGATGATCGAGGCTTGCAGGAACAGCCCATCCCAGCATGGATTGATGTGGTCGCAGATACCCAATCGCCGGTCGTATCGATCCAAGCAGATCGCAGTCCAACACGAACTACATGGTTAACGACTTTTTATGTCGACGCTGCCGATATCTCTGGCATCGCCAGTCGATCGCTGTCCTACCGAACCCTTGTGAACGGAAAGCCCGATGGGGATGAGCGATCGATACCTGTAAACGCATCTGGACTCGGACAATACCGCTTCGATCAGCCTGGACTTTATCGGCTGACGGCGCGGGCTCGCGATACATTTGGAAACGAAGGGATCTCGTACCTGGATCTTGCTGTTGGTGATGGAAGCGCTGCGCCGAAGGTTCTTTTCGAAAGCCCCTCGCCCTACGCTTCGATCTCCGAACCAACTGCAATTATCGGATCGATCCAGGATAGCGACCTGGTTTCCTGGACTCTCGTGGTGACGACGCGCGATGGGGAGGTATTACGCACCATCGCAACAGGTACCAATCCCATCGAACCAGGTTCAAATCTAGGCTGGATCGACACAACATTGCTACCCGCTGGCTCTCTGCAATTGGTTCTCCGGGGGACGGATCTATCCGGCCAATTCGAGGAAGCGGTGCTACCGATCCAGGTTACGGGGATGCTTAAGCTCGGCAATGCGCGCATGACATTTACCGATGCAACAATCCCGGTTGCTGGAATTCCGATCACAGTACGACGCACTTACGATTCATTGAACGCCTCTGAGGTTGGCGACTTTGGATACGGATGGAAATTGGAGTTCCAGCAGATGGCTCTGGATATACCTACAGACACACTGGGAGATGATGGAACAACGCGTTACCCACCGTTCATCGATGGTAGTCGAGTCCTGGTGACGCTACCGGATGGAACCCAGGAAGGATTCACGTTCGAGCCCCGTGTGCGAGCCCGAGTTCCCATCAGCGGTGAACCTCTTACGTGGACCCCCTATTTCAAACCCGACCGTGGAAACACCAGTTCGCTTGGGGTCCCACAAAACGAATTGAATCGACAAGGGGGCGGCAAGGCGTACCGTGTGGGAAGCA
This sequence comes from Pirellula sp., assembly GCA_046318275.1. Lineage (GTDB taxonomy): Bacteria > Planctomycetota > Planctomycetia > Pirellulales > Pirellulaceae > JBKCUI01. Next base: position 21,471 of record JBKCUW010000108.1, read on the forward strand.
TGGCGAACAACGACAGCTATTCGCCTGTCGATCCCGCGATTGCAGGTTACTTTGTACTGCAGACCGCGGATGGAATGCGCCATTTCATCGATGCGGCAACCGGTGACACCACTCGCATTGCAGACAAAAACGGAAACGAAGTACGATTTACTGAAGATGGGCTGCTTTCGAACCGCGGCCGTAGTTTGAAGATAGAACGCAACCACCGAGGGCTAATCACCAAGATTACCGACCCTCGGGGTAATTCTCTATCGTATGAATACGACACCTCAGACCGCCTCGTGTCCTTCCAAGATCGCAATCAGTACGCAGCTCGTGTTGCCGGTGAGAAGGACGTACGTACCCGATTTGGATACCGAGACGAATCAGGGTATCGGAATTACCTCCATACAGTGACCGACGCCAATGGATCGGTCACCATGACGATTCTCTACAACCTGGATACTGGACGTGTTCAGGGATTGCGCGATGCTTACGGAAACACGGCCCGACAAACCTATTCCATCGAACCTCCAACTGCCAATCAACCTATTGGTCATTATGCGGTTTCTACATACGCACCAGGGCAATCCCCAGAAGATCCGAACTCAGAACGAGCTTTGATGGAGTTTAATGCTCGAGGCCTGCCTGTTGCTTCTACCCAGCCCAGCGGCGAAAAAGCGGTGTTCGAATACAACTCGCCATTGCCATTACCAACGGAATCCCGCGTCATTGTCGGCCTAGACGATCGAACCAGCAATGAAAGAGACGACTTAGTGACGAAGACCAATTTTTTTTGGAGCACTACTTTTTCGAACGCCTATGTCGCACAGACAGTTGATCCGCGTGGCAACGTGAACGAGAAGACCTACGATAATTCAGGGCAGTTGATTGCAGACACGGACTCCTACGGGAACACGACGAGATACCTTTATGACCGAAAGGCCGAATTGGATACTCAGTTCGCTCTCCCGGTTCGAGGCAATGTGAAATACATCGCCGATCACAACCAAAATACAACGTTTCTTGACCCCGATCCGATTACTGGACAACCGATTCGAATCCGTACCCAGCAAAATCGTTCGGACAAAGTGACCGCAACAAAACTGGAATACAACGCCCAAGGGGATCTTGTAAACGTTATTGCTGCTCAAGAAACAGATCGGCGGATCGGTCATGATCTTAACGGAAATGGGACGGGAACCAACTATCTTTGGATAGATCCCAACGGCATTCTTCCCAATGCGACGTTGATGACTTCCAGCATCCACAACGCCAACGACAAAACGATCGGTACCGAGTCCCGTGTCGATGGAATCCTGCAAACCTCAACGTCGATCGATTATGACTCCATGGGACGACCGTGGTTGAGTGTCAATGCAAACGGACTGAGGACCGAAAATATTTACGACCGAAGGGGCTTGGTGGTCCAGTCCCGTACTGAGACGCTTCAAACAGCTATCAATCCAAGCAACAATCAAGTGGAACGGATCTGGAATGTATTGCGAACGATTTATGACGAGCAAGGACGTCCGGTCATCACCGCAGCAGGGATGACTCAGTTCGCTTCGGATCGAACTCGTATCATCACTCCGAATCAGGATGTCACCGGTTCCCGCACTATCTACAATCCCAAGGGACAACAGATTGCGACCGAGCAACTGAAAGGGATAGATATCGAACTCGTTTCGGATGGCACCGGCGAGACGTTTTTAAGCCGTATCAAGCCCGGGAACAATCCTGAAATTGTTTCCACCGCCAGCACTCTCTACGATGCAAACAACCGTGCCACTAAGACGACCGATCCTTTTGGAAAAGTATCGGAATCGTTCTACGACCGGTGGGGGAATATCGTCGAATCTCGATCGCAAACCTCAAGCGAGACGGGAGAATCGCTGTGGTTGGTGACCCGAACAATCTACGATAACCAAGGCCGCTTGGTCGCGACAACTGATCCGTATCTCGTACCCGAGGGTACCCCTCTCGGAAAGGCCGCAGGAAACTCACCTGCCGGTTTCGCCACTTTCAATCTCTACGATTCACGCGGCCGCTCAATCGGTTCCGAGCGTCGCGCTAACGCAATCACTGGCTGGACGTCCGATGCCAATTCCGTTCTCGCGGCCATCGTAGATGCTGGAACCTTAGTATCGAAAACTCGTACTGAATACGATCCTCAAGGACGTCCGTACAAGCAAATTGCAGCAGACGGGCAAGAGTCGATCACGCTTTACGATGACCGAGGGAGAACTTTCGGAACACTTGGTCCCTCGGTTGCACCCGAGAGCGTAGGTCTGACTGGACCAAACTTTGAAAACAAACGGGTACGACTGCGCTCGGAAACGGAATACAACTCGCTTGGACAAGCCTACAAAACGATCACGGGAATCATTCAGCTGGAAAACCCGGACGGCAGCCTCGCCAGTATCGATAGATCCCAGCAGCGTATCACGGAACAAGTATTTGATGCGAAGGGGCAGGTCACCAAAACGATTTTTCCAGACGGCACGGCAACGCAGAAGGAGTATGACGTGCTCGGGCGAGTTGTCGCAGAAATCGATCCACTCGGTAATCGCAAAGACATGACGTATGATCCTCGGGGACAACTTACGAAGATCCAACTTCCCGCTGTTCCCAACCCGCTCGATAACAACGCGCCAACCCGACCTGCGTTTCTTTACGAGTATAACGAACAAGGTCACATGACTAAGCTCACGGATGCGCACGGCCGTGTAACGCACTTTAGTTTCAACGGCCTGAATCAAGCGATTTCTCGCACTCTTCCGTCTGGCGAACAAGAAAAGTTTTTCTACGATTCGCGAGATCGACAAGCTCTTCAGATTACCTTCGAAGGTGTCCACGTTCGAATGGTGTATGACGACTCTGCGATGGGCGGAGGTCGACTCAGTGAGAAACAGTTCTTTGAGAATGCAACTGCATACAGTAATGGCGCAGGTATCCCTTCAGAACGTCTGGTTTTCACGTACGATGCCTTTGGCCGAATCATTGAACAAAAACACATTCGATCGAACGTCACCGACACGTATACAAACCGCTATGATTCCCAAGGGCGATTGACTCAGGAAACAACGCCGACCGGTTTCATTCGATACCAATACGATGTGCTGGGTAGGAAGGAAAAGATTCAAAGTGGTACGTCGCTTCCGACCGTTCTGACGGAAGTCACTTACTCGTACGATGCTCGCGGAAAACTTTCGACAGTCAACACCGTATTGCGAGACGGAGTGATCGTCGACAGCAACGGGACCGATGCTGGGACTCCGCCCGAGTCGACGACGTATTTCTACGATCTTCTCGGCCGCATCGACTACGCAACTCTTCCCAATGATGTCGTTGAGGATTACACATGGGATGAGATGGATCGAATCGATGTGATGCGGCACTTTCTTTCGGACGCCAACAACGCCAATCTGACCGATAACATCCTGAAGTCTGAATTCGATTACACGTATGCTGCTGACGGTAAGAAATCCGAGCTCATCGAAAAATTCGGGAATATGCTTCCCCTGTCCTCCGGTGAAACCGGTTGGAGCGAAGGCGTTCTAACAAACCGGTACTCGTGGCTGTACGACCATGCTGGGAGGCTCATTTCCGAGGAATTAGACTCTACTGATAACACGCTAGATCAGACGGAACGTTACATCATGGATTTGGTAGCGAATCGACTTCGCCGAACGATCGACAAGCCCGGCATCGCGGAGGACACAACGGACCTCTACGTCTATGACGATAACGATCGATTGCAAGTTGAGGATCGATACTTCGGTTTGAATGCATCAGGAACGCCTGCGGGAAGTCCGATCCGAAGTACAACCTATGGTTGGACCGCGACACAGCAAACCGCCAAGACGGTGTTGAGCCGATCGGTGTCCAGGATAGACCAAGCCATGTCCTATGGTCTCGGTGGACAATTGGAACGGGTCGTCACCACAACCTTTGATGGTAACGACTCCGTCCGCGAACGGACTCGCGTAGACTATCGGTACGATCCTCAAGGGATTCGATTCATCTCGGTGGATTGGAAGGATACGAACCTCAACGGTACTTTCTCAACCGGGGAAAGGACGGGTTCAGTCGAGTACTTGATCGAGAATGCAAATTTCACTGGTCATCAACAGACGATTCTCGAAACCGTGAGAAATGCTGATGGCCAAGCGATCAAGCGGATCAGTTACACATTTGGGTTGGACGAGATTACGCAGACAACGACAACTCCGATGGATGCGGGTGGGCTGGAATGGGGCGAGGGAAAGACACTTACCTTTGGTCACGATGGTCGAGGTAGTGTCAAGGTTCTGTTCGATGCTTCCGCAGCGATCTCGCAGTGGTTGACCTACAGCGCCTATGGCGAACTGATCGCGGTTCACAATGGCATCGGCGCGCTGCAACCGCCAGCATCTAATCTCTCGTCGATTCTATACAACGGCGAGGCTTTCGATATGCGAACAGGTCTCTACAGCATGCGCGCACGATGGTACAGCCCATCAAGTGCACGCTGGGAGCGACTCGATCCATTCGCAGGCAACGCCACCGATCCCTTTAGCTTTAATAAGTACGCCTTCGTCCATAGCAACCCCATCACAGG
>JBKCUW010000109.1:0-39185 GCA_046318275.1 Pirellula sp.
CCGCCACCGCCACCGCCACCGCCGCCACCGGCGCGAGCTGCGAGGGTGAACTCGAGCGTTTTCTTTTCGGCACCGCGCAGGATGTTGGTGGAGAACTTGTCGCCCGCTTTCTTGGTCCGCAATTCGTCGAGGATCGAATCGAAATCAGCGATCGGTTTGTCGCCCATCGATTCGATGATGTCACCCACCGCGAGTCCTGCTTTGGCGGCCGGGCTACGGGGATATACCTGCGTGATAACGGCTTTGCCCTCGCGGTTTTCACCGACGGCACCCCATAGAACAGGCAATGGCGCGGGGCCTTTTCCGATGTTCTCGCAATCGACCACCGCGAAAATGACATTAGGATCTTTGCGATACCAATCGATTCCGATCCGGCCCATTTGGTTTGTTGGCAGTCCCTTCGTGAGTTTCCGCCACGTCTTTCCTCCGTCGGTTGTTTTGTAAAGGCCGCTACCTGGCCCCCATTTTCGGATCGGATCATAACCGCCGTAGCCCTCGGGGATCGGGATATCGCTTCCTGGCCAACTATCAAACCCGTCGCGCAATCGCTCCCACGCGGTGGCGATCAAGGTATTGGGGTCGGTGGGATGCATCTGCATTTCGATAATGCCGGTTCGATCATCCACGTAAAAACATTTTTCCCATGTCTTGCCACCATCCGTCGTCTTGAAAACGCCTCGGTCTTCATTGTTTCCGTAGAGTCTTCCCAAAGCGCCGACGTAAACGGTCTCTGGATCGGTGGGATGGATAACGATCTCACCGATTTGAAAAGTCTTTTTCAGCCCCATGTTCGACCATGTCTTACCACCGTCCGTCGACTTGTAGACTCCATCACCATAGCTGACGGAATTACGAGGATTGTTCTCGCCGGTACCGACCCAGACGATATCTGGATTGCTTTTAGACACAGCAACAGCACCGATCGATACCGTCGATTCGCGATCGAATTGGTGGGAAAACGAGTTGCCGTTGTTCGTTGTTTTGATCAAACCACCCGACGCGGTCGCTGCCCACCAAGTGTTGGGATCCGATTCGTTGACCGCGAGATCCACGATGCGGCCTCCCATGTTCGCTGGTCCAATACCTCGCCAACGGATTCCTCGGAGCCACTCCTTCGGAATCGTTCCGTCCCATTCCTTTGCTTTCTCTTCTGGTTTCTTGTCCCCTGACGGCTTCTCTTCCGTTTTTGCATTGGTGCTGCTGGATTCGGAATCCTTGCCCGTTGCCGGCTTCATCCCTTGGAGAAGCTTGGCAATATCTCCCAATTGTTTCTCGATCGTATCCAAACGCTCATCAACACCCTTTTCCGATTTCCTATCCGACCTCTTTGCCTCAGGCTTGGGTTCCTCCGGTTTCATCGCCTCCGGTTTCTTTTCCTCCGGCTTCGTCTCCGGTTGGGGAGCCGCAGGTTTCTGAGGTTCGTCTGGTTTCTTAGGTTCCTCTGGTTTCGGTGGATCGGCTGGTTTGGTTTCCTCGTTCGCTGGAGGTTGTTCAGCGGGCTTCGCCTCAGGTGCTGCTGGTTCTGCCGGAGCGGTTGCAGGCGGGTTTGGTGGCGCGACCGCAGGTTCCGCAGGCTTGTCTTGACCAATACCGGTACCAGCTATCGCGATGAAAAGCCAAAGCGAGGCTTGAACCGACAGGCTCGCCACGCCAAACATCGAATACGGAACCACAGGACGAACAACATGACGCGCGAACAACAATGAATAGGGCTTGAGCATTGACGAGAGATCCCTCAAAAGCTGTGAATATCAGTGTTTGCACCAACCGCGTCTCCTTGGGTTGCAATGTTGCATGGAGACCTGCGTCGCATTGTTGTTCCCCGCCCCTAGACATTCAAGCTTTCTCCGCAGACTCAGCGGTCCAATTCGAATGAATTCTGGACAGTTGGCCGGTACTCGCCCCGGATTTGCCCCCCCTTGAAAGGGACGCCAGACGACTCGCGATTATTACGACGCCTGTTAACAACCATGCACTCGCAGTACTGCGATTCCCCCTTTTTATTTATCTCAATAAGCTTTTAGAGAAGCTTTGCAAAGTATGTTTGGTTCGCGATGCAGCCTAATTATGATCGGATATCGACGAGCCCACGGCGCTGAGGAGTCCACTAACTGTTCAGCCCATGGCTTTATTGGAATCGAGGATCGAATGAGTTATCCCGTGCGAGCAAGCGTACTCGTCGAGCGTGACGAACGAGTCCTATTACTCCTGATTGGTTCGATCTCATTGCGCTCCGTATAGGATGTGTTTTTTCGATGTTACCTCATCAACGTTGCCGTGGATTTACCCTTGTTGAGCTACTCGTGGTGATCGCCATCATCGGGATCCTTGTGGGGTTGTTATTGCCAGCGGTGAACTCGGCGCGCGAGGCTGCTAGACGCATGGCATGCCAAAGCAATCAGCGACAGATTGGGTTAGCGGTTTTGAATTTTGAGTCGGCGCACAAAGTGTTTCCGGCTTCGGGGTGGACTCAAGTGGGCCCTGGCAATCCGTATGGGACCTACATGAGTTGGCGTACCGTGATCTTGCCTCAAATGGAGCAGACCACGGTTCGAACTCTGTACAACATGGAGCAGCATTGGTGGCAAGGAAGCAACTTGGCGGTCGCAAGTATTCCGATCGCGATTTTTCTGTGTCCAAGTGCACCGACGCAACCCCCTGTGATGTCCGCTGTCGCGAAAACGCCTCGCCCCGCATTGACATTGAATCTCCCCTTGGCTCGGACGGATTATGAAGCCATCCTCGGAGTGCAACCGAACTCCATCGACCCCACTTTTTACGATGCATCGAACCGTTATTCCGTAATGCATCGCAATTCGATGAATCGATTCGGATCCATTTTGGATGGTTCGTCAGCGACCATCATGGTGGTGGAAGCAGCCGGCAGACCGACGGTATATCGTGGCGGTGTTGCTCAGTCCGCGCTTCGGAATGATCAAGGCCTAGGTTGGATCGACAGTGAAGGGGCATTTAGTTTGGATGGGGCATCGAGCGATGGATCGCGCGAAGGATGTCGAGCGGTCAACGGTTGCAGTGTTGCTATGAATGCCAAAAACGACAATGAACCCTATTCCTTTCACGCTTTGGGGATCCACGCCCTCTTTGCGGACGGGCATGTCGCAGCCTTGAATGAATCGATCTCGTTGTCGGTGATGGCCGCACTTTGCACGCGAGCGGCTGCCGACGAACCAGGAAATAGCTGGGCCGAATGACGCAACTGGCAATTTGGGGGCCAAACGCCGACGCGAATCTGGAACTCAGCCTCCAGACAATTGGGTATCGGAACGAAGAAATTTCCTGCTAAGCTACCCATTCTTGATGGACGATATTGGCTTACAATCGTCCCTGATCCGCGAAGGGCACCATGAAGGCGCATTCTTTCCTGTGCAGGAGATACGTCTCGAATTTCGTTCGGCAGCTCGTGGTTGGCTCTGAAGTGTGGCGTCGGTTGCTTTGGACGGACGACGATCGTTGCCTGGTCGCAACCCTCGCAGCTTCGTGCTGCATCGTCCTATTTGGTTTTGGTCTCGTTTTTAATTCAGATTTTTTCACGGGTTTGAGGATTTGAACATGCAGAACCCATGCGGCGATGTCCATTGCATTCGTCGGTCGCTTCGATCGGCGATCACGCTGAGGAAGTTCCGGTTTCAAGGAACCGTGCTTCACGGAAGCAAGCGGTGCATTCTGATCGTTTCGATCCTAGGAGGAATCCAAACATGGAACCAATCTCTTTGGCTGCCGTCGGCTCGCGCCCAAAGCAGTCCTCAAGCCTCCGCTACACAATCATCACTCTCAAACTCCAAGGCCACTGAACAAGAACTCATGAACGCGAGCAATCCATTTTTTGCACCGAGCAAACTTCCTTTGCTGGCTCCGGATTTCAATTCCATTCAAACCGACCATTTTATTCCCGCTTTTGAATCGGGCATGAAGCAGCAGATTGCGGAGATGGCAGCGATTGCCGATCAGAGGGAGCCGGCGACGTTCTCAAATACATTGATCCCTATGGAAAAATCAGGAGAGATTCTCTCCCGTGTTTCCTCGGTCTTCTTCAATTTAGCGTCTGCCCATACCAATCCTGAGATCCAAAGGATTGAAGAGGAGATTGCGCCGAAACTGGCGGCTCATTCCGACGACATTCACCTGAACAAAAAACTTTTCGCTCGTGTCGAATCTCTGTGGACTGGTTCTGAGAAGGAATCGTGGAACGAGGAGCAACGTCGCTTGCTGGAGGAGACCTACGAGGACTTCGTACGGGCGGGGGCCAAGCTTTCCGACGATCAACAGGCCAGGGTGCGGGCGATCAATGAGCAATTATCGTCGCTCGAGACTCAGTTCCAGAACAATCTATTGGCCATCACCAAAGAACGGGCCGTTCTCGTCGACGATGTGTCTCAATTGGACGGGATGAGCGAATCCGAGATCAGCGCGGCGAAGCAGGCTGCCGCGACCAAAGGTCAGGACGGAAAGTACTTGATCGCGATCACCAATACCACTCGGCAGCCAGTTCTCACGAGTCTGAAAAATCGCGAGATGCGACGCCAGGTTTGGCTAGCGTCGGCCAATCGGGCGATCGGAGAAGCTGGCGGTATCGACAACCAACCCATCGTTCTCGAGTTAGCGAAACTCCGCGCCGAACGAGCGAAGATTCTCGGGTACGCCAACCATGCGGCGTTCACTCTCGAAAACCAAATGGCGAACGATCCTAAATCCGCCTTTGATATGCTTCGTAATTTAGTGCCTGGAGTGGTCGGGAAAGCCATGTCCGAGGCCCAGATGATCGAACAGGCGATGAAGGCAGATGGAGTGAGTGGTCCAGTCGAACCGTGGGACTGGGAATACTACGCTGAAAAAGTCCGTGCCAAGGAATATCAGGTCGACGAGAACTCGATCAAGCCATACTTCGAACTCGAGAGCGTCCTCAAAAACGGTGTGTTTTATACCTTTGGAAAACTCTATAGCATTGAGTTCCGAGAGCGCAAGGATCTGCCGGTTTGGCATCCGACCGTCCGCGTGTTCGATGTGCTCGGAACCGACGGAAAACAAATCGGTTTGTTCTATGCAGACTACTACCAACGGGATAGCAAACGAGGCGGTGCGTGGATGGACTCGCTCGTTGCTCAATCTCGATTATTGAATCGATTGCCGGTCGTCGTGAATGTGATGAACATTCCTGAACCTCCTCAAGGAGAACCGGCGCTGCTGAGTCTCGACCACGTGACCACCATGTTTCATGAGTTAGGTCATGGAGTGCATGGATTGTTTTCATCGGTCGAGTATCCGAGTCTCTCAGGGACCTCGGTCCCTCGAGACTACGTCGAGTTCCCCTCAACGTTCCATGAGGACTGGGCTATCGAACCCGAAGTACTGACCAACTATGCTCGGCATTACCAAACCGGTGAAACGATCCCCAAGGACTTATTGAATAAAGCGATCGCAGCGAACAAGTTCAACAAAGGCTACGACACGCTGGAGTACTTGTCGGCAGCACTGCTCGACCTTGGATGGCATTCGCTCAATCCGAACGAAATCCCGAAGGACGCCATCGCATTCGAAAACGAGCTCTTGCGACGCTTTGGCGTAGACTACGCTCCGGTTCCGCCTCGCTACCGAACAACGTACTTTGCACACGCGTGGTCCGGTGGTTATTCGGCCGGCTACTATGCGTATTTGTGGAGCGAAGTCCTCGCAGCCGACGCCTTTGCCTTCATGAAGTCGCAACAGGGTTTAACGTCGGAAAACGGCAAACTTTTCCGAGACAAAATCCTATCGCGAGGTGGTACGCGCGAGGTGATGCAGCAGTACATCGACTTCCGAGGGAGCGAGCCCAAGGTTGATGCGTTGCTGATTCGGCGTGGCCTCAAGTAGCCCGAGCGTTCGACGGGGTTTGAATTTTTCAACTGGGATGCATTGCAGGTTACCATGGCAAAGGAATCGCCGGTCGTTTTGGTCCTTAATCCCGGTTCATCGACCCTGAAGTATGCCATGTATCGGCATCGAGCGGATTCAGGGCTCGAACAACTCGTTTCAGAGACGATGGAATGGCAGTTGCGCACGCAAGGGACTGACGACGACTCCATCGACACGCAGTGCGTGGACCGCACCATCGCGAGCTTGATCGCGAATCAAACTCACGGCGAAAAAAAGCCGGGGCGGCAGGAGCTCGGTATCGATGTCGTAGCGACGCGCGTCGTTCATGGCGGAAGCCTGTTTACTAAGCCGACGCGTGTTTCCTCGGAAATGCTCCGGGAGCTTGAGGGAACCATTCATTTAGCACCGCTGCATCAACCCCCTGCGATCGCCACGATGCGAGGAGCCATGGCAGCGATTCCCGAAGCGTTGCATATCGCCTGCTTCGATACCGCATTCCATGCGACGTTGCCCGAGGTCGAACGCCGATTCGCAATCCCGGAGACACAATATCGAAACGGCGTCCGCCGCTATGGATTCCACGGTCTCTCCTACGAATCGATCGCGAAATCCCTGATCCGGATCTCCCCGCGAGCAGCCGACGGCAGAACCGTGGTATGCCATCTCGGGAATGGCGCGAGTTTGTGCGGCATGTTGGCTTTGGAAAGTCGAACAACCACCATGGGTTTTACGCCTCTCGATGGGTTGATCATGGGGACTCGATCAGGCCGCATCGATCCGGGAGTGCTGATTCATTGGATGCGGCAGTCGATGGCTCCTTTGCAGATAGAGACACTCTTGACCAAAGAATCAGGATTGCTGGGGCTTTCAGGTACGAGCAGCGACATGCGTCGGATTGTGGAGACGCTAGGGACCGACGAGAGATCGGAGCTAGCGTTCGACATGTTCTGCCGAAGTGTTGCGAAAGAGATCGCAGGTGCAGCTACCTCGCTCGGTGGAATCGATGCCATCGTGTTCACAGCTGGAATTGGCGAGCACTGCTCAATAGCACGAAGTCGCATCACTCGGTACCTTGAATGGATCGGAGCGAAGATCGACGAATCCCTCAACGATCAAAACTTGGTCCGACTGCATCGCCCCCAAAGCACGATCGAAATTCTTTGCATTCCAACCGACGAGCAGAAAATCTTGGCGGAAAATGGACTGCGTATGCTTCGGAACAACCCAATCGATCTCAAATCCTAGAGTTCGAACCTACGATGCATTTGCCCGCTAAAATGTTTTTTCAATAGCACCGATTTCTTTCCACGCACCGGAGCCCCACCATGGTAAACGGCACTATCGCGTCCTCCACGCAGCCGATCTCTCAGGCCGACGTCACCTTGCTCGATGCGTTCTGGCGGGCCGCGAATTACCTCTCGGTAGGGCAGATCTATTTGCTCAGCAATCCTCTCCTGAGAGAACCGCTAGCGCGCGAGCATATCAAGCCTCGATTGCTGGGGCATTGGGGAACCACCCCGGGACTCAACTTTATCTACGTCCACATGAATCGCGCGATCCGCCAACGGGATCTGAACATGATCACGGTATGCGGACCTGGGCATGGTGGTCCCGGCATGGTCGCGTGTGCGTATCTGGAGGGGACCTACAGCGAGGTCTATCCGAACGTATCCCAAGACATCATTGGGATGCAACGACTTTTTAAGCAATTCAGTTTTCCGGGGGGAATCCCCTCGCACGTCGCTCCCGAGACCCCTGGTTCGATCCATGAGGGGGGCGAATTGGGTTATGCCCTGTCGCACGCGTTCGGCGCTGCGTTCGACAACCCTGACTTGATTGTTACTGCGATTGTGGGGGATGGCGAAGCCGAGACCGGGCCATTGGCAACCGGGTGGCATGGTAACAAGTTCCTCAATCCAAAGCGCGATGGCGCCGTGCTCCCCATTTTGCACTTGAACGGCTACAAGATCGCCAACCCGACGTTGCTTTCAATCATCCCTCAGGAGGAACTATCAGCTCTGATGACAGGGTATGGGTACGAACCAATTTTCGTGGGTGGTTCGGAACCCGCTAAAGTCCACGTGGAGATGGCGAATGCCGTTGACTATTGTATCGAGCGAATCCAATCGATCTGGAAATCGGCCCGCACGGGAGCTCTCGAAGGGCGTCCTCGCTGGCCGATGATTGTGCTCCGCACCCCAAAGGGTTGGACATGCCCAAAATCGATCGATGGCAAACCGGCCGAGGACTCTTGGCGAGCCCATCAGGTCCCCATGGGGGACGCTCGCAAGCCTGAGCATATCGAGGTCCTCGAAGGTTGGCTGCGGAGTTACAGGCCGGAGGAACTCTTTGACTCTAGCGGGAAGCTCAAGGAAGAAATCGCGTCGATAGCGCCCCGAGGGAATCGTCGCATGAGTGCAAACCCTATCGCCAACGGAGGAGTCCTGCTCAAAGAATTGCGATTGCCTCCCCTGGATCGGTATGCGTTGCCTGTACCAGAACCGGGAAGCACCGTTGCGGAGTCGGCCGGCGTTCAAGGGAAATACATCGCTGGTGTCATGGCTGAAAACCTCGAAGCCGCCAACTTTCGCGTCTTCAGTCCCGACGAGAATGCATCCAACCGCTGGGGGGCTCTCTTCGATGTCACCAGCCGTTGCTTGATCGATCCGGTTCCAGCGAACGCCGATCACGTTTCCCCCGATGGACGCGTACTGGAAGTCCTCAGCGAACATCAATGCCAAGGTTGGCTCGAAGGTTACCTTTTGACAGGTCGACATGGGTTCTTCAATTGCTACGAAGCCTTCATCCATATCATCGACAGCATGTTCAACCAGCATGCCAAGTGGCTTAAGGTGTGCAATCATATCCCGTGGCGCCGTCCGATCGCGTCGTTGAATTATCTTTTGACCAGCCATGTCTGGAGACAAGATCACAACGGCTTCTCGCATCAAGACCCCGGCTTCATCGATCACGTCGCCAACAAGAAATCGGAAATCATCCGAATCTACCTCCCCCCCGATGCAAATACACTGCTGTGCACCACCGAGCATTGCTTGCAGACGAAAAACTATGTCAACGTGATCGTAGCTGGAAAACAACCCGCGCTACAATATTTTGATATCGACGCTGCCAGGAAACATTGCCAGGCGGGATTAGGGATATTGCCCTGGGCCAGCACCGACGGTGGCGCATCTCCGGATGTAGTGCTCGCATGCTGCGGCGATGTGCCGACCATGGAGGTTCTCGCAGCTCGTGCGATCGTTGCGGAACTCATGCCCGATGTTCGCGTTCGCACCGTCAACGTCGTAGATCTGATGCGACTTCAGCCGCACACGGAACATCCTCACGGGTTGTCGGACGATGCGTACGATGCGATCTTTACCGACGATCGAGCTGTCATTTTTGCGTTTCATGGCTACCCATCCTTGATCCACCAGCTAACCTACCGTCGCCGAGGGCATGACCGATTGCACGTTCGAGGATATAAGGAAGAAGGGACGACCACCACACCCTTTGACATGACCGTCCTCAACGATTTAGATCGATTCAAATTGGTCATGGATGTGATCGACCGCGTGCCGGGTCTCCTGAAACGCTATCCGCATGTCCGAGAAGAAATGCTTCGTCGGCGCAGGGAACATCGCGAATACATCATCCGCGAGGGAGAAGATCCTCCTGCCATCCGTGATTGGAAATGGAAGAGCTAAAACTCCATGGATGACACTGACGAAATTCCCCAAACCTACGTCACACGATTAACTTCGACCGTACCTGCCGCTATCGCAGTCGTTGAGGTGGACGGTCCCAAGGCGGTTTCACTCGTCCAAAAGCACTGGCATCCAAATATTGGGTCCTCGGAATTGCAAATAGACCAGATCCGCTACGGAGTCTTTCGAATCGATCCAGAAAGTTCCGACCCGAGCGACCTCAAGGATCCTGGTGAATCGATTGTCGTTCATCGAAGCGATGAGGAACGCGTGGAATTGCATTGCCATGGCGGGACCATCGCCGCCGAACGCATCATCCATTCGCTGGTCTATCACGGAGCAGCTCGGCAGTCGCCGTCCGAATGGCTCACCAGTCGCTCCGACGACGAATTCCAAGCCGAAGCGTCCATGGCATTGCTGCAGGCGACGACACTGCGGACAACGATGATACTCATGGATCAATGGAGAGGAAGGCTTCATGCTGCGTTCCAATCAATCGAAGAGCATTTGCATCATCAACGCTTCGTCGAGGCCGAAAAAGCCATTGCATCTCTCGAACAATATTCAGAACTAGGTCTTCATCTATTGCAGCCATGGAAGGTGGTCCTGTGCGGCCCACCCAATGTAGGAAAAAGTAGCCTCCTTAATCGCTTGCTCGGTTACACGCGCGCCATTGTGCACGAGCAAGCAGGCACGACGCGAGACATCCTCGCTGAATCCACCAGCATCGATGGTTGGCCGGTTGCTCTCATCGACAGCGCAGGGATCCGTCCAACCAACGACCAAGTCGAACACGCCGGGATTCAACGAGCCGTTCAAGCCATCCAGGGTGCTGATCGCGTCTTGCTCCTCGTCGACCCTGCGCAGGGTTGGTGCCGCGAGCATTCCGAAATCCTCGAACAAGCCAGCGACGCAAAAACCATTGTCGTACAGACCAAAGCCGACATTTCGGATCGGACTGCGCCAAATATCCCACCGCATCTCCCAGTCACATTGGTTAGCAACACCCAAAAAACGGGGCTGGATCTTTTGCTGGAACGGATTTCACGATCCCTGGTTCCCATTCCCCCTCCTCATGGAACGCCTGTACCGTTCTGCACCAGGCACGTTCAGTTGCTTAACCAAGTGAGGGAACGCAGAAATACCGCAGTTTCGTAGAGAAAAGACTAAGTCGCACAGACTTACGTCTTTTGTAACGCTTTGTATCAACGCTTGCCCATTCCGTTACCCAAGC
This sequence comes from Pirellula sp., assembly GCA_046318275.1. Classification (GTDB taxonomy): domain Bacteria; phylum Planctomycetota; class Planctomycetia; order Pirellulales; family Pirellulaceae; genus JBKCUI01. The sequence goes on from JBKCUW010000109.1 coordinate 10,813, forward strand.
CGAGAATGCAGCGTGAGTAATTTCCGAAACCCGCCCGTCCTTAGAACCTTGCCACCAAGGTTTGGCGGGGAGGGGACGCATGACGTTTGAAAGATTTTTCTTATGAAGATAGATGTTATCGCACACCTTCACGCAAAACCTGGCCGCGAGGCTGAGTTGCGACAAGTGCTCGAAGGGTTTGTGATTCCGACTCGCAATGAGGATGGTTGCATTCGGTACGATCTATTCGTCGACCTCGATCATCCGAACAAGTTTACTTTCATCGAGGAGTGGGCCAGCCGTGAAGCTTGGGAAAAGCATGGTCAATCCTCTCACATCACATCTGGTCGCAAGCACTTTCCTGAGTTGCTCGCAGAGCCTGGTTGGGTCCAAGCAGTAACCCGGATCGCTTAGGCGCCTCCGATGCCTGAAGCAGACTTAGGGCCAATGCTTTCCCCGCGTAGTGTTGCGGTGGTAGGGGCCAGCGATACGCCCAGCAAAGTCGGTTACAGTGTTTTTCGCAATCTGACATCGAGTGGCTTCGCGGGCCCGATCTATCCGGTCAACAGCCGCTCGTCGACCGTACAAGGATGCGCTGCCTACGGTTCGCTAACTCAGATCGGCCAACCGATCGATCTGGTTGTCATCTGCACCCCGGCAGCAACCGTTCCATCGCTGATTCGTGAGTGCGGTGATTTGGGGGTCCGCGGGGTCGTCGTTTTAACCGCAGGATTCCGAGAGCTCGGCGAATCCGGTCGGATGCTGGAAGCAAAGGTCCTCGAGGAGAAAGCGAAGTTCCCATCGCTTCGCATCATCGGCCCGAACTGTGTCGGAATCGTCGAGCCTAAGATCCGGTTGAGCGCAAGTTTTGCATTGGGGATGCCCGCTGCCGGAAGCGTAGCATTCATTTCCCAATCGGGAGCTCTCTGCACTGCGATCCTTGATTGGGCATTGCTCCAAGGAGTTGGATTCTCACATTTTATTTCCATCGGGAATCAACTCGATGTGGGATTTGCCGATCTCCTCGACTATCTCGCGGATGATCCGGAAACTACGTCAGCCATCCTCTACATCGAATCGGTGGTGCAATCTCGGTACTTTATGGCTGCAGCGAAGAGATTCGCTAGCCGCAAACCTTTGATCGCTTACAAGGCGGGGAGATTCGCACAATCCGCCAAGGCTGCCGCTTCCCATACAGGAGCGATGGCTGGGGTCGACGCGGTGTACGATGCGGCGATGAAGCGCGCAGGGATTGTGCGAGTCTTCGACCTGCAATCTCTCTTCGAATGCGCAGAACTTTTGACCCTACATCCTGAACCAATTGGTCCGCGGCTGGCCATCGTGACGAACGCGGGTGGCCCCGGCGTGATGGCGACCGACACATTGCTTGAGAAGAACGGTCGACTCGCGGAATTAGCAGCAGAAACCATTAACCAACTCGATGCATTCCTACCTGCAAATTGGTCCCGGGCCAACCCGGTCGATGTCATCGGCGACGCAGACGCAGAACGTATTTCAAGGGCGGTGACAGTGACCCTCGCCGACCCCAACGTCGACACAGTTCTCGCATTGCTAACTCCTCAAGCAATGACGCATCCGACCCAGAGTGCACGGGCGATCGCCGCAATTCCCATCCCCCCTGGCAAGGCCATTTTGGCATCGCTGATGGGAGGAGAACAAATCGCCGAGGGAAGACGGATCCTGCAGCAGAACGATATTCCCACCTTTGAAACGCCCGAACAAGCGATTCACGGTTTGATGCACTTGATCGACTACTCCAAGAGACGCGAATCTCTGACGACCGTTATCGATAACATTCCGATACCACTACCGGGAACTCGCGAGGAACGCCAACGGCACATCGATAAATTGGCTGAACCATCAACAAATCCATCGTCTGAAGTGGGACCTTTGTCTCGCATTTTGACCGAACCGGAATCCAAACAACTGCTCCTCCGCTATGGTATTCCAACCACCCCGATACGGATCGCTCCAACGGTGGATGAAGCCATCCTGGCAGCCGATGAACTAGGATATCCAGTTGTTTTGAAAATCCTTTCTCCGCAAATCACCCACAAAACCGACGTAGGTGGCGTCGAGTTGAATTTAGCTACGGCCAATCAAGTACGTAAATCCTTTGAACGGATGATCTCGCAAGCCCGCACCATGCGACCCGAAGCCGAACTTCTCGGTGTAACTGTCCAGCCCATGGTCGCGGAGCTACACGGTGTCGAGTTGATCCTCGGCGCGAAACAGGACCCCGTTTTCGGTTCCGTGATCATGATGGGGACCGGCGGTATTCACGCGGAAATCTATCGCGACCGCTCGCTGGAATTACCTCCAATCGACCGCTCGCTCGCACTTCGGATGCTTCAAAACCTGAGATGCTGGCCATTGCTCCAAGGGTACCGTGGCGGTAAACCTGCCGATGTCGAAGCCGTCGCGGAACTCGTCACACGATTCTCTGCCATGATCGTAGAACAGCCTCGAATCCTCGAGTGCGATTTGAATCCATTGGTCGTCAGCTCAGATAAAATAATCGTGCTTGATGCCCGTTTTGTGATCGGCAAATCTAGTTTTTCACCATCCGACCCCTATTCCCATCTTGCGATCGCCCCCGAAAACTGACCGAACTGCAGGTCATCGATCTGCAGTACAATGGGAATGCTTCACGCGAAAGGAAGAATCATGAGCCATGATCCGTGGGAGGAATGGGACACCAAGTTTCAACAGACCATCGTCGGCGATTACTTGAGCATTGAACAACGGACCAAACTCTGTCACGTTGCCAAACTGGTCGAGTGCAGTGAAGGAGAATACCTCTTCCGCGAAGGCGAACACAGCGACTTCTCCTACGTGTTGCTCCATGGCCAACTGGATCTGATCATGAAGGTCCCTGGGCGAGGCGATCAACGCATCTTGACCGTAGGCCCCGGCGATTTTGTAGCATGGTCTTCTGTCCTCGGCGATGGCACCATGACTTGTTCCGCTCTCTGCCGAACCGATTGCCAGTTGTTCTCGTTGCACGCCACCTCGCTCAAGGCGTTGCTGGAAAAAGATCACGAGTTGGGATACCAGTTCATGAGAATGCTTTCAGGCGGGTTATCTCATCGTTTGATGGCAACCCGGTTGCAGCTACTGGATCTTTTTGCACCGCATGGTGAGAACGATCGATCGCGCAGCTTATCACAAGGATAGTCATGATAGCGAGCCTCGCAGCACTCCCTCGAAAGCACCAGCATGACGCCAATCAATATGGGCTCTAACTCTAGCCTTTCACGCTCCGACGGTACCGATTTGTCCCCTGAAAGGAAGGAGTGGCCCCTCGGGTTCCTCCCTAAAGATCAACTCCCGACACTTATCGAACTTCTCAACAATTCGTTTGACGAAGTGATTGGACCACGGGTCGATCAAGGTGCCATTGTTTACGATGCGATCCGATCTGCGAGTGAGTTGCCTCATGGTTGGACCGATGTGCAATCGCCGGGGGTATACCGAATCGAAAAGAAAATAGGGAGTGGCGAAAATCCAAACGCGGGAGAGTACTTTGGCTACAACGTTGGTCCCCATTCGTGGAAGAAGTACCTATTCCCTCCATGGACGACATTGATGAAATCGAAGAAGACCACCGATGGATGGCAGATGGAATCGATGGTCGAGCCCGTAAAACGCCGAGTGCTGCTCGGGGTGCGAGCCTGCGAATTGGCGGCCATCGCGATCCAGGACAAGGTTTTTCTCACTTCAGGAACGGTGGATCCCATCTACCAAACGCGTCGAAACCATCTTTTCATCATCGCTGTGAATTGCACTCAAGCCGCATCGACTTGTTTTTGCACATCGATGAATACGGGGCCTGAATGCCGTTCCGGATTCGATCTTGCAATGACCGAGCTTTCAGATGGATTCGTGATCGAAGTCGGTTCCGAAGCAGGTATCGCGATCAGTGAAGCACTCGCGTTGCGATCTGCGACAGAGGATGAAATCGATCGGGGACGGATAAGGCGTCGTCAGGCTGTTGATCAGATCACCAAGCACATGAATACCGACGGGATACGCGATCGGTTACTATCGCAGCTTGAGAATCCCCATTGGAACGACATCGCATCGCGATGCTTATCGTGCGCGAATTGCACGATGGTCTGCCCGACATGTTTTTGTTCGAGCGTCGACGAAGTTCACGCATTGACCGACGACGAGATAGTACGGCAACGGCGATGGGACTCCTGCTTCAATGTCGATATCAGCCATCTTTCAGGTGGCCCGGTGCGGGATACGATTCGATCGCGCTACCGGCAGTGGCTGACGCACAAGCTCGCAACGTGGATCGATCAATTCGACACTTCGGGCTGCGTCGGGTGTGGCCGCTGCATCACTTGGTGCCCCGTAGGAATCGACCTCACCAAGGAGGTTGCAACGTTGTGCGGGGAGACGCCATGACCATAGCACTTTCGCAATCGCCCGCTCCGCCGCAGGCAGCCTGGCAATCGCATCCCGCGGAGATCGTTTCGATCCTCGACGAAATCGAGTCCGTCTCCACATACCGTATCCGTTTTCGAGATCCGAAGCTGGCTCGTTCGTATCGATTCCGAGCAGGTCAGTTCAATATGCTCTATGTCCCGGGCTGTGGCGAAGTGGCGATCAGCCACAGCGGCCCGCCGGATTCCGACACCGGTGATTTCCTACACACCATCCGGGTCGTCGGGAGAGTCACCGAGGCTATCCGGAACTTAGGCGTTGGAGATACGCTAGGTGTTCGAGGCCCCTTCGGAAACCCGTGGCCCATGGACTCCTACCGAGGACGCGGCTTCGATGTATTCCTCGTCGCTGGTGGGCTGGGATTGGCCCCGTTGCGACCGGTTGTTTATCAACTGCTAAGGGAGCGGAATCAATACGGTCGTGTCTGCTTGTTGATCGGAGCGCGGAGTCCGAGCATGCTGCTCTACTCCGAGGAAATCCGCGCATGGGAATCTTCGGGTATCGAGATCCAACGTACGGTGGACCGAGCCGACCAAGAATGGCATGGAAGTGTAGGTACGGTACCACTACTCATCGATCGACTGCGAGGAATGCAGTTTGATCGGACCGCGATGTTCGTATGTGGACCGGAAGTGATGATGCACTATTGTGCCCAAAGCGCAATCCGTCTGGGGCTCGACCCCAGCGCCATCTGGGTATCCATGGAGCGGAACATGCAATGCGGATTTGGTCAATGCGGCCATTGCCAATGGGGTTCGCTTTTCCTTTGCAAAGATGGTCCTGTCGTCCGGTGGGATTCGGTTTTCAGCCAGATGCGAGTGAGGGATCTGTGATGAAAACCAAACCTAAAATTGCAATCATGAAGTTTGCTTCGTGCGATGGTTGCCAACTGACATTGCTCGATGCTGAGGATGAGTTACTCGCGATTGCTGACGCCGTGGACTTGGCTCATTTCGCGGAGGCGAGCAGTCGACTCGATGCTGGACCCTATGATGTCGCGATCGTCGAGGGATCGATCACGACCGAGGAGGACCGATTGCGACTGCTGAGATTGCGACAAGAATGCCGATGTTTGGTAACGATCGGTGCCTGTGCAACCTCGGGCGGGATCCAGGCACTGCGGAATTTTGCAGACCACGAGGAATTTATCCGAGCCGTGTATGCAACACCGGAGACCATCCACTCTTTGGCTACATCCACCCCTATCGCTTCCCATGTTCGAGTCGATTTCGAATTGCGAGGGTGTCCCGTCGACAAGAGCCAATTGCTCGAGGTGCTATCCTCACTCATCGCGGGTCATCGCCCGAGGACATCGACGGAAAGTGTTTGTCAACCTTGCAAACGCAATGGCACCGTATGTGTCGTGGTTGCACAAGGGATCCCGTGCTTGGGACCGATCACACAATCCGGGTGCGGATCGATTTGCCCTGCTTTTAATCGCGGGTGCTATGGATGCTTTGGGCCGACGGTACAGCCAAACATGGCAGGACATTCACAAGGCGTATTGCTCCCTCGCATGTCCGAACGCGACGCCGTGAATCTTTTGCGAGGATTCAATGCAGCAGCACCTTCGTTCCAGCAAGAAAGCGTTCGACTGTGGCAGATAACTCAAACCCGCAATTCCATCCAATGACCCAATCGAACGGCGAACCCAGAGTAATTCGAGTCCCGATTTTGACTCGGGTCGAGGGAGAGGGTGCGCTCGATATCCGTTTTCATGGAAGCGAGCCCACTGAGGTGCATCTCAGGATTTACGAACCCCCCCGATTCTTCGAAGCATTCCTGAGGGGCCGCCCGATGGAAGATGTGGCCGACATCACATCGCGGATCTGCGGAATTTGCCCGATCGCATATCAAATGACTGCCGTCCAAGCATTGGAATCGATCCAGGGAGTGAGCGTCTCTCAGGAAATACGTTGGTTAAGAAGGTTGGTGTACTGCGCGGAATGGATTGAAAGCCACGTGCTGCATATCCATTTATTGCACGCACCGGATTTTTTCGGTTGCTCCAGCGCGATGGAATTGGCAAAGGAGTTCCCAGACGAAGTCAAACGAGGATTGAAACTCAAGAAACTCGGTAATCAGTTGTTGGAGATTCTCGGCGGACGCTCCATCCATCCCGTCAATTTAGCGATCGGCGGTTTCTATCGATTGCCGCGCCGCGAAGAACTGAATGCGCTGATACCCGAGTTTGAACAAGGCCTCGCATGGGCGACGGAAGCTGCGAGGTGGCTTGCGAAACTCGAGTTTCCATCCTTCGAATCCAACTATGAATTCGTGGCACTTTCGAATCCGGAGGAATACGCCATCGAGGAGGGAGAGATAAAGGTTTCCGATGGGACCAAAATTCCAATATCCTCCTACGAAGAGCATTTCCACGAGGTCCAGGTTCCCCATTCGACGGCACTGCAATCGCGACGGGTCGCAACGGGAGGGACCTACTTTGTTGGACCACTCGCCCGAATCCAACTCAACTTCGACCAACTGTCACCCCACGCGAAAACCATCGCAGGCGAAATCGGGATCGATCCATCCTGCCGCAATCCCCACCGCAGTATCCTCGCGAGAGCCGTCGAAGTAGTTTTTGCCTTTGAGGAGGCGTTGAAAATCATGAGGCGGGGGGTATGGCCCAGCGAGGCTCGCAAATCGATGCCAAGTGTGGTGGCGGGAGAAGGAGTTTCGGTGACGGAGGCCCCTCGTGGATTGATCTTTCATCGGTATCGAGTCGATGAGGCTGGGAAAATCGAATTTGCAAAGATCGTACCACCTACGTCCCAGAATCAGTCCCAAATCGAATCCGATCTACGACAGTTGCTGCCGACGATTGCCGACAAACAAGACCAACAAATTGCGGTCGATTGCGAACGGCTCGTCCGTTCGTATGACCCGTGCATTAGCTGTTCAACCCATTTCCTGAAAGTAAACATCGCGCGCGATGGACTGAGACCGGAATGAACGACGAGGAAACGAACCAATATCGTATAACGATCGTCGGTATCGGAACTCCACATGGAGACGATTCGATCGGTTGGCACGTGGTTCAAGAGTTAGGTCAAAGCGGAATACTACCGTGCCAATTGGTGGTGGCTCGCAATCCCATCGAATTGCTCGATCACATGGAGATGTCGGAGAAACTGCATATCTGCGATGCGTGCTGGGGGGAGCAACCCGGTCGCATCCACCGATGGCAGTGGCCTCAAGAGGAATTGACTGGTTTTCGATGGACTGGAACGCATGACTTCGACGTCGTGGGGGCACTGCATCTCGGGCAACAACTCAGTTTGCTTCCTCGCGAGACGGTTCTTTGGGGAATCGAAGCGATACGATTCGAGGCGGGCGATTCGCTCTCGGAGACATCCCGCAACGCGATCCGAAGTTTGGCCAAGTTGATCCAGCGCGAGGTACTGGTGATGCCTGACGACGAATCGGATTCGATCCTGTAACCGGAACCGAGCCATACTTGCCAAAAACAATATCACGCTAGCGGGTGCACCACCAAGCCTGATACGAGCTTGGGGAAGAAGTAAGTGCTCTTAGCAGGCATGCGCTCCTGGTGAAGCGAGATCTTGCGAATATGTTCGAGAGTGGCTGGCATCACGAGGGAGGCGAGTGGGTAGACGAGATTCCCTTCGAGCTTGCCGTTCAAGCCATCGATCACATCTTTGACTTGATGAACATAGGTGGGTTTGGGCATATCTTTAAGCCCCAGGATGTCTTCAAAAACCAATCGATGAAGGACCGCAACGCCGAGCTCTTGCCAATCGTGACTATGGTCAGCTGCGATTTGAGCCATCCGATCCGCGGCCTCTTGCTTTGCGGAGATTCGAGTCCATTCGTTGGATGCGCGCGAGTAGAGCGCCATGATCAGTTGCTCATCGAGCCGATCCATCTCAGCCCAAACCATGCCGGTGCTTTCCGGCCCGGTTCCTACAATCTCGCAGTCGAAGTAGGGTGAAAGCTTTTCGTGGAGTTGTGCCGTGGTAAATGCGGGTACCCCGTGGAGCAACCGATGGGTTGGTAGAACGACCAATCCTGGGTCGCTCATGCTGACGAGCATGGTCAAGACAAAGTTCGCCGGATGCTCGACCGGGAGTGGCGACTGGGCGTTGAGTTCATCGCGATAGTTGCACGCTGTTTCATAGCGGTGATGACCATCGGCGACAAACATATCGCGATCAGCCATCAATGCCATCACCTCTTGGATAGTCTTGATGTCGGTAATCGGCCACATGCGATGCAACACGCCGAGATGATCGGTGGCTTCGAGACCATGAACGCCGACAACCTTACTTTCTAAGAGCTCTTGGATGAAATTGTCAGGATCGGGATAGAGGCCAAAAATCTGCGAGAGATTGGCTTGGGTTGCACGCGTGAGTCTCAGGCGGTCATCTTTGGCTTTAGCGTGGGTTTGCTCGTGAGGATAGATATTGCCCTCGCCGAATCGCTGGAGCTTGACCCGGGCCATAAAGCCACGGCGTGTGACCGTTTTTCCGTTCAGATCAAAAATCTGATGGTAGACGTAGATCGCTGGATCGGGCTCGATCTGCAGAATCCCCTCGTGACGCCAGGAACGGTAGATCCGTGCGGCGCGGCGATACACTTCGTTTTCATCCTCATCGGAATCCTCGCGGCGGTTGAGTTCCAAGCGAAGGAAATTGAATGGGGAAAGATCGTACAATTGGTTTTGCAGGTCGGCGTCGACGACATCGTAGGGCGGAGCGATGCACTCGGACAGCGAGCCGACTTGGGCCAAGTTATATCGTAGGCCGCGAAAGGCGTGGATTTCTGGCATGGCGGGGGCTCACTCGCTATGGCCACTCTGTGGCCGGTTCTTGCAATTGCGGGTACGAAGATGAAAAAACTAGCCGTTGGTAACCACTAGCAGAATCAAGCCTCAGCAGTTCGCAACGGTATCGGTGAAAAGTTTTTCGCAGGCAGAAAAATTCTTGCCTGGGAACAACCGACCCGCCCCAAGCCTCTCTCCGTACGTCCAGCGACTGCGGCATTGCTGGTGGGTGTTATGGAGGGTGTGTGTTGCGTGCGTAAATGGCACGAGCCCGGCTGAAAACCGGGCTCGTGTTTGCTTGATCAAGCTACCCCGCTAGGACTCGAACCTAGAATAAAGGAACCAAAATCCCTTGTGTTGCCAATTACACCACGGGGCAATTCGTAACGGTTAGGCGAAGTGTAGCCAGGAGTCCAAATCTCGGCAACTGGAACTCTGGGGGGATCCACCCTCAGTTGGTCAAATGTTTCCTAGAAAACCGACCATCCGAGGGTCCACGACCATGACTGCGCCACGGAATCGCAGGAATTATCGCAATTTCGAGCTTTCTGGCGAGAGGGCAACCATCATCTGCTGGACAGATTGTTGGCGTTTCCTGACCACGTAGTATTTCGCGGATGGAGCCCCCTGAAAGCTCGGATTGGAAAGGACCCACTGGAGGTTGTCCATGTTCACGGTCTGCCACTCCATGATTCCGACGATGACATCACCCGGCATCAGACGCTGCTTCGAAGCGGGGCTTCCCGCCCGGATTTCGGTGATTTTCAGGCCCCCTGGGTAGTCTTCGCCGGTTCCTGCCACCGCCGACGCTGGGACAGGCACCACTCGAATACCGATCTGCTCCCACGCGACCTTACCCACGTTCTGCTCGGTAACCTCCGCCCCGGCAGCACGCAGCGCTACAGTATCCACAACACGCTGGTTTCCGCGTTCGATCGCCAATTCCACCGTTTCACCCTTGCGGTGATCGAGCAGCGCCAACTCCAGTTCCAAGCGATTGGTTACCGGATGCCCCGCCACCGACTCGATGACATCGCACATTCGAGCATTTCGACTCGATGTCTCATCGCCCTTCCCAGAACGAAGCATCAGTTTGGAAACGCCGTTTTCATAAGAGCGAGCTACGTCCAGACCATGGGCTACCGGCTCGCGATGCGATGCCGCTACTAGATCCGCCATGACCTCTAACGCGGAATCAATCGGGATCGCAAAACCGATCCCCTGGGCCCCAACCCGAACGGCAACGTTGATACCGATAACATCCCCATCGAGATTCAAGAGCGGGCCCCCAGAATTCCCTGGATTGATATCCGCATTTGTCTGTATTAGATTCTTGTATTCCTGGGTCCCATTGACCGGGATGTTTCGGTGCAGGGCGCTGATGATCCCTTGAGTCACCGTGTTTTGATAACCGAACGGATTGCCGATGGCGACAACGGTCTCGCCTCGCATCAGGTCCGAACTGGTGCCGAACTGGATGGTGGGTAAATCCTTCGTGGTTGGGATCTTAATGAGTGCCAAATCGGTATCAGGGTCATAATTGAGAAGCTTAGCGATGGCATTGCTTCCATCTGCCAAGGTGACCTCGATCCGAGTGACGTCTTCGACCACGTGAAGGTTGGTAATGATGTACCCGCGTCGATCGATGATGACGCCGGTGCCCATCCCATTGACTTCCTGCTTGGAGCTCGCACCGCTTGAGGATGTGCTCGCGATGGTCTTATTCCCTTGGATATTCACGACCGCTGCTTCTGCACGCTGGATGGCGCGCACGATCGGGGATACGCGGGCCGAGGGGTCCGTGGCATGGGCCAATTGGACTCCCATCGAAAGACTTAGCCCCAATGCTGCGCATGTGACTCGCAGCAAAGTCTGGCTTGCAGTGACAAAGCGAAATTTCATTCTGGGCCCGGTTCCGTTCGGGAAATCAATGCAACCTCGGTTCGTCGAAAGCATGCGGGAATTGCGGGTCCCACCGCCAGTTTCGACAACGACGTATGCATCGGTTATTCCGGTACAACGGCATGATCAACGCGCTTCGGGCGTTAACAAACGCCCCATGCGGAGAAGTCACCCCAGATTAACATCCAACGCCAGCGCACTCCCCTTGCGGGAATGCCCTTTGGCTTTTGCTAGCCATCCTTCATCAGCTACGTACCGCTCAGTATCAGCCAGTTGGCATCAGCCCGGTGGCCATTCCATGGCGCGACCACCTAGAACGTGGTAGTGAATGTGCGGGACGGATTGCCCACCGTGACTCCCAATGTTCGTCACCACGCGATATCCCGCACTGCTCAGCCCCTGCTCCTTAGCTACCCGCGCTATGACCACTTGGAGATGCCCCAGCAACGCGGCGTCTTGATCGCTCACCTCATCCAACGATACGATCCGGCGCTTCGGAATTACCAAAAAATGGACTGGGGCCTGTGGATGGATATCCGCGAATGCTAGCGAAAGCTCGTCTTCAAAAAGGATCTTCGCAGGGATCTCTTTGCGGATGATTTTGGAAAAGATCGTTTCGCTCATCGCACTCTGCTCTTTCGGAAAAGTTTCTCTAAATTGCGAGGTCGCTCTCAACCGAAAATTCTACCGTCGGGCAGTGCGCGCGCTGAGGGGGCATCCCATCGTTGCGTTCGCCTTGCAGCAAGCTTTTGACAACCTGGGCATGTCCAAGACGGCATTCATCCTCAAGGAAGTAGTTATGCAACCAACCTCCAAACGCTCCTCCTGGACTACGACCAAGAGTGATTTCGGCGGAACGCGAATCCGTTTTGCGAGGTACTTCATCGTCAGTTGTATTCTGGGAATCAGTCCTGGTTGCAGCCTTTGCCCGACCGCATTCGATTACGACTATGGAGGATACTCTTCGACCACACCTCGGTCTGACATGCGCAACGGTAGGATTGGCTCTATTTTCAGCGATCCCGCGTTGGGGGCTGATACGCAATCAGCGGGCATCATCGTCGAACATGAAGATGGATTTGCCATGGAGAGCGAATATGCTGATGAAATCATTACCAATGATTTCCAAGAATCTCGGTTTGAGGATATTCAGTCGATCGAGATCGGCTCCGGTGACGCGATGAATGATGGTATCGAAATTGTTTCGCCGTAGGGAAGTATCCCAAAAGATTGTTACGGTAAGAGACACCGACGGCTAACGCCATGGTCACTCACGGGGCAGATTTGCACGGCTTCGCCGCAGCGCTTTTCCTGGCTGTTGTGGGCAGCAAGGTGCTAGCCGGTGGTGATGCTGTTAGTACACTCAATGACGATAAGACACCCACGATGATCACCGTCGCGAGGGACACCGACGGCTAGCGCCATGGTCGCTCACGGAGCGCATTTGCACGGCTTCGCCGCAGCGCTTTTCGTGGCTGTTGTGGGCAGCAAGGCGATAGCCGGTGGTAATGCTGTTAGTACACTCAATGACGATAAGACACCCACGATGATCACCATCGCGAGGGACACCGACGGCTAGCGCCAAAGTCGCTCACGGGGCGGCTGATACGCGAGTAGCTTCTTTGTGACGCGCGACCGGACTCTAACACCTGAATTGCAGGAATTTCCTACAACTTTGTGCAGTGGGTTGACGCTTGTGTAGAATCTTCGAAACCATCCGCCCGACGTTTCCTATAGATCCTTTTCCTCGATTCCCGTTGAGTCAACCGTTGCCGAAAACCCCTGAAATTCGAATTCGAACGGCGACGCAGTTTCCTCTGAGACCGGACGGCAAGTACATCCTCTATTGGATGACAGCGTTTCGCCGGTTGAATTCCAACTTCGCGCTGCAACGCGCTATTGATTTGGCGCGCGAGCATCAACGGCCGCTGGTAATTCTCGAAGCTGTACGCATGGGGTACCGTTGGGCATCCGATCGTATGCATCGATTCATCATCGACGGCATGATCGACAACCACCAACAAGCCGAAAAATACGGCCTGACTTATTTGGCATACGTCGAGCGCCAACGTGGCGACGGACATGGTCTTGCCAGGTCGCTAGCCACGCATGCATGCGCCACCATCACCGACGATTTCCCCTGTTTTTTCCATCCCGCACTTTACGGGTCGGTGGTTCGCAAGTGGCCGGCGTATGTTGAACTCGTCGACAGCAACGGTATCCTTCCGATGCGGGTCGCTGATCGCACCTTTACCGTGGCACACTCGTACCGCCGTTACATGCAGAAAGTCGTCGCGGCCGAGTTTCCTCAATTCCCTGCCATGGATCCCTTTCGAGGTCCACCCCTGCCTCGACTTGAGAAACTCCCTGCAGAGATCTCCAAGAGTTGGAAATTTGATTCGGCAAATCAACTCGCAAAACTCGATCTCGCAACGCTACCCATCGATCACTCGGTAGCGCCTACGCAGGATCGAGGTGGTCGGGTTGCCGGGCTCGACTTGTTGAATCGCTTTGCCGGACGACGAATCGGCGAGTATGCGGAAGCCCGCAATGAACCAGAGCAACAAGGCTCGAGCGGATTATCCCCTTATCTCCATTTTGGGCACATCAGCCCTCATGAAGTATTTGAGTCGATCTCTGGATCCGTACCAAAGTGGAGTCTCGAGAAAATTGGCAAGCCCAATGGCAAGATGGACGGGTTCTGGAATATGGAGCCCAACGCCGAAGCCTTCATGGACCAACTGATGACTTGGCGAGAAATCGGTTTCAACATGTGCAGCCGCGAGCCGGATTATGATCGTTACGAGTCTCTTCCGTCATGGGCCCAAAAAACGTTATCCGATCACGAGGGTGATGCGAGACCCCAAGTTTACGATCTTGAACAATTCGAGGCAGCAAACACTCACGACGAACTCTGGAATGCTGCGCAGCGACAATTAGTTCGCGAGGGTCGCATCCACAACTACCTCCGGATGCTATGGGGAAAGAAGATTCTTCATTGGAGCCGTTCACCGCGCGAGGCGTTAGACGTCATGATCGAGCTCAACAACAAATACGCACTCGATGGGCGAGACCCTAATTCCTACAGCGGAATCTTCTGGGTATTAGGCCGCTACGATCGAGCCTGGGGACCAGAACGGCCTATCTTTGGCAAGATCCGGTACATGACGAGCGAGTCTACACGTTCGAAGTATTCAGTTAAACAATACCTTCAGCGATACGCGGCCGACCAATGATCGCGGCACTCGTTTATCCACACCAATTGTTCCCAATTCCAGCGGCCCCAACAAAGAAGAAGCCGGCGACGCCAACCTGGATCGATGGTGCCGATCGGGTCTATGTGATCGAAGACCCCCTCTTTTTCACTCAGTACCCATTTCATCGCCAGAAGTTGATGCTCCATCGCGCATCGATGCGCAGTTACGCAGACCGCTTGCGTGGAGCCGGTAGGAAAGTCACCTATGTCGAAGCAACATCGCTCACCCGATCGGGCGATATCGCAAAACAGCTACGCCGAGACAAGATTCGAGTGTGCCGAACGATTGATCCTGACGACGAGTACCTGCGCCGTCGGCTTGTTCGCGGATGCTCTGAAAATGGGGTCGAACTCGAAATGCTTGAGAGCCCACACTTCCTTACCAGTCGTGCCGAGATCGATCGATTTGTTGAAAACAAACAAAAACTCTTCTTCACCCATTTCTATATCGAACAGCGAAAGCGACTTGGAATACTCCTCGATGAGGATGGCAAGGCCGTCGGTGGGAAATGGAGTTTCGACACCGAAAACCGACGCAAACTACCCGCCAAAATCATTCCTCCCGAACTGGGTTTCCCAGCCCCCGATGAATATGCGAAAGAAGCTCGCGCTTATGTCGATGCGAACTTTCCCAACGCCCTTGGAGAATCGCAACCCCTCTGGTATCCCCACGATGAACTTGGAGCTCAACGTCATCTCGAACGATTTATCGAACAACGATTGCCATCGTTCGGCGATTATGAGGATGCCATCAGTCGTCAATCGGATTTTGTTTTTCACTCCGTATTGACCCCGATGCTCAACATAGGCCTACTCAACCCTTGCGACGTCGTCGCTTGCGCTTTGAAAGAACACGAGTCGGTATCCATGAACTCGCTCGAAGGCTTCGTGCGACAAATCATCGGTTGGCGCGAGTACATGCGTTTGGTGTATCGTCACTATGGGGTCCAGCAGCGCACCAAAAATTACTGGCAACACCATCGACCTTTGCCACGGTCGTTTTACGATGGCACGACCGGAATCGATCCTGTGGATCACGCGATCCGACGAGTCTTGAAATACGGTTATTGCCACCACATCGAACGATTGATGGTGCTGGGAAACTTTATGCTGCTTTGCGAATTTTCCCCAGATGCGATCTATCAATGGTTCATGGAGATGTTCGTCGACGCCTATGATTGGGTGATGGTCCCGAACGTCTACGGCATGAGCCAGCATTCAGATGGAGGCATGATCACCACCAAACCCTACATTAGCGGCTCCGCCTATGTATTGAAAATGAGCGACTTCAAGAAGGGGGATTGGTGTCCGATCTGGGACGCCCTCTACTGGAATTTCATCGCCAAGCACCGCGATTTTTTTAGTTCCAATCCGCGCATGAGTGTCATGACCGGCCAACTGGATCGGATGGGTGATAAACTCCAACAGCACCAACGGACCGCTGAAGCCTTCTTGAACCGTTTGGGTTAACTCAGCCCAAGTCGAGGCTAGCTTGGGTGAGTGCGGCGGTTTACCAACCCTCTCGCGGCAAGAAAAAACCTCGCTCCAATCGGATCGAGGTTTGTCAGGGTAACTGGCACTGGATCGTTATCGACGCTGAAACGCCGGCGTGAGGATCGTTCGGCCTATGCTTCGTCGAGGATCTCGACAGCCTTAAATTTCTCACCTTCGAGCATCGACAAACTAGCGCCACCGCCAGTGCTGACGTGAGTCACTTGATCGGCGAAACCGAGTTGCTCAATCGCAGCGGCGCTGTCGCCACCACCGATGATGCTGATCGCATCGCTATCCGCAACAGCCTTAGCGACCGCCTGTGTCCCAGCATCGAACGGCGGCATCTCAAAGACTCCCATCGGTCCATTCCAAACAACCGTCTTTGAACTCTTCACTATCTCCGCATAACGTTTGGCGGTTTCCGGCCCGATATCGAGTCCCTCCCAACCGTCAGGAATTTGACCTGCCGCGACGACTTGTTTGTTGCAGTTCGCACTAAATGCATCACCGCAATGCGTATCTGTAGGCAATACAAGCTTGCTGCCACCGCTGGCTATCAACTCTTTGGCCAACTCGACTTTGTCGGGTTCCACCAAGCTCTTTCCAGTTTTGCCACCTTGAGCTAGCGAGAATGTATAAGCCATCGCTCCGCCGATGAGGACCGAATCGCAAACGGTGAGGAGATTTTTGATGACTTTGATTTTGTCGCTGACCTTGGCACCCCCGAGGATGGCGACGAAGGGGCGTTGTGGCTTTGAAATTGTATCGCTGAGGTACTGGATCTCCTTGGCGACCAGGAACCCCACCACCTTGGGTTTGTTCCCCATCGCCAAAGGAACTGCAACCATCGACGCTTCTGCGCGGTGGCATGTTCCAAAGGCATCGTTGCAATAGATATCCGCCCACGATGCGAGTTTGTTGGAATAAGTCGCTTCGCCATCTTTCTCGCCAGGATTGAAGCGAACATTCTCGAGGACCAGCACCTCGCCATCCTTCAATGCCTTCACCTTGGCTTCGGCATCGGGCCCGACGGTGTCCTCGGCGAAATGGACCGCTTTACCGAGCAACTCACCCAAACGAACGGCGGTGGGTCGCAGCGTGAACTCTGGCTCAGGCCCCTTGCCCTTGGGACGACCCAGGTGGCTCATAAGGACCAGTTTGCCCCCGCGCGAGATAACCGACTCGATCGATGGAATGGCCATCCGGATCCGACGATCATCGGTAATGGCCCCTGAATCGTCTTGGGGAACATTAAAGTCAACTCGCATCAAGACAACTTTGCCGCGACAATCGACGTCGGAAATACTTTTCTTTGCCATCGTTACTTCTCAGAACTGATTAAGGGTGCCAACTGGATCTTTCTCGTAGGCCTGCATTATCGAGAGGTTTCGGCAAAGCGAAAGGCCTCTCGGATTCGGGAAATCTCGGCAGGATGAGCAGAAAGAAACGGAGGCAGGGGTGGGAATCCCCCATCGAATCGTGGAAAGGGAGGAATGGCTTCGCTATGATCCAGGAAACAGATTCCAAACGCAGACAACAGCTTATGACAAAAATTAATCCTGTCCCCCTAATCCGTTTCGCGCCGTTCCTCAAAAAAGCAGCCTTGGTTTTTGCGATTGTGGTGATTCCGCTCCATGCCATCGGAATGGCCGTACAGGCCACTGGGGAAAAGCGGGATGAACCCAAGCAACCCGACGCGAATTACATCCAATCGGTCGAAGACTGGCGGTTTGAAAACGAAAAGAAATTGGCCTCCCCCAATGGCTGGTTGGCCCTCACTGCGCATGTTTGGTTGGAACCAGGAGAACAGTCGATAGGCATTCAACCAAGCGATCCGATTCGGTTGCCTACGGATTTAGGTGAGTCTGCACGTGGGATTGTCCGTGTCGACAACGGGCGAGTGTCCCTGCTCACCGAGGAGGGGTCATCGATCCGGGTCAATGGTGAGCACCAAGCCAAAACGACATGGCGGATCGATTCCTCGAAGGCCGAATCGGATAGCGAGGACATCGTGACAGTCGACGATCGCATCCGACTGCAATTGGTGCGGCGTTCCAACCGTCTTGCGATTCGTGTTCGCGATGCTCGCAGCGATGCGATCGCCCGGTTCTCCGGAAAGAAATGGTTTCCCGTGAATCCGAAGTACCGCGTCGACGCAACCTACCATGCGTATGAATCGCCGAAATCGATGCCGATCGTCAATATCCGCGGAGACGCGATGGTGGCAGAAGTCGTCGGTTATGTGGAGTTCACCCTCGACGATAAGTCGTACCGGTTGGACGCGATGCTCGATTCACCGACCGAATTGTTTTTAATTTTCAAGGATCTGACGAGCGGCGAGACGACCTATGGTCCCGGTCGATTCTTGAACGCTCCATTACCCGAAGATGGCGCCACCTTCGCGTTGGACTTTAACAAGTCCTACAATCCACCTTGTGCGTTCTCTCCTCATACCCTTTGCCCGATGCCACCCAAGCAAAACCAATTACCGGTGAAGATCACTGCTGGCGAGAAACGCTACGACGGCAAGGGAGCTGATGTCTCGAAAGAGGCGTCTCCAAAACCCAAGGTCTATTCAGGTCCACAAGTCGGTGAAGCCGCTCCGAACTTTCGATTTCTAAAAACGTTGGGGGCGGACGAGCCCGAGGAAATCGATCCGATTGCCCTAGCGGACGGAAAAGCCGCGTTATTAGTTTTCCTACACGATGTGAATCGTCAATCAATATCGATGACGCGCAACGTGACGAAGTACGCTGCATCACGAAAGAACGATGGCCTGACAACGTCCGTCATTTTGCTCGGCGATGATGCGTCGGCCGCCGAAGCTACATTGAAACGAATCCAACACGCACTGACGCCTGGCATACCGACGGGGGTCAGCCTCGATGGTCGCGAAGGACCAGGTGCCTACGGATTGAATCGAAACGTACAGCTGACGGTTCTAGTCATTGACAACGGCAACGTAGCGGCCAACTTTGCCTTGATCCAACCCAGCCTCCAAGTCGACTTGCCCAACATCGCAGCCGCGATTGTCGAACGGATCGGTGGAGACAAACCTGAGCTCAAGCAACTACTGGCCGACGAACCACAAATGCAACGCGCCGCGAACAGCCAACCCGGAAATGAGAACGCAGGCGTAGACATGGATCGCTTGCGCTCCATGGTCCGTCCGTTGATCCAACTCAGCGCGAGCGATGAACAAGTCGACGAGGCAGCGATCGCGATCGAGAAAGAGATCGACGCTGATCCGAAAATTCGTCGCGAAATCGGCCGGATCGCATCGACGATCGTCGGCAGCGGAAACTTGGCCAACTACGGAACCCCACGTGCTCAAGGCTACTTGAAGCTATGGGCAGAAAAATATGGAACGACCAAAGAAAACAGTAACGGGAAACCTTGATAATGCATCCCGGATTACCGTGGCCCTCCCGTATCGTAGCCCGTATCGTTGCCTGCACCATCACCATCGCAATGCTCGACGGGTACCCTTATGGATTCGCAGATGACCCACAGAGTAAGGTATTGAATCCCCGGGCAGAGCGATCGCGCGAACCGGCTTTCGATACGGACATCATTCCATTGCTCACCAAGCATGGGTGCAATTCGGGCGCGTGCCATGGCGCGGCAGTGGGCCGCGGAAATTTTGCGTTGTCTCTCTTTGGAAGCGATCCAGATCGTGATTATCGATCGATCGTGCATGAGTACCACGGCCGGCGAATTGCAACCTCTGATCCAGCATCGAGCTTGCTCATCGCAAAACCTTCCGGTGGTATCGCCCACGGCGGGAACGAACTCTTTGAACCGGATAGCACTACGGCGCAACTCCTGATGCAATGGATCGGGCGCGGCGCTCCTCGAGGGATCGTATCGGCGCTGCAATCGGTGACTATCCACCAACATGAGATTGCTCCACCACCAACGAACTCAGAATCCATCAACGAGAAATCCGTTCGAATGTCCGTGATTGCGTCATTCGCAGATGGAACCGCGCGCGACGTGACACAACAGACACTATTCACTATAGATCCATCGAGCGAAATCAAGTGGAATCCATCGGATTCAGTGGCGACACTCACTCGCCCCGGTCGGTATGTCGTGATCGCACGGTACATGCATCGAGTCGAACCGGTGGTCTTGCTCAAGCCATTTACGGATTCGAAGACGCTGGAACCAATGGTTGCAACAAGTCCTAACACGAGCCATTGGATCGATGTGGAAATCGATCAACAGCTAGAACGACTCGGAATCAAGCCTGGACCGGAAGCGAGTTCGATGGAATGGTTTCGGCGAGTGAACTTGGATTTGACGGGGCGATTGCCGACTCGAGAAGAGTTGATGGACTTTCAGAACGACCGTGAAGAGGGAAAACGCAGGCGATGGGTTTTGCGATTAGTCGCCAGCGATTCGTTTATCGATTATTGGACGTACCGCATGGCCCGCCTTTTGGGGCTTCGCTCCATCGCGAGTGACAGAGTAGCCACCGAGGTATTCGCGCGTTGGATTCGGGAATCGGTTGCAGCCGACCGCCCATTCCCCGAGATGGTACGGGAACTGTTGACCAGCGATGGAGACTCTCATCAAGTAGGGCCTGCGAATTTCGTTCGATTGACCAACGATCCTCGATCGCACGCGGAACTGGTCGCCAATGTATTTATGGGAACTAGGATGCAGTGCGCGAACTGCCACAATCATCCGTTCGATCGCTGGACCCAAGACGATTACCACGGATTGGCAGCTATATTCGCGGGTACGGAACGAGGCCGTATCGTACGCCATAGCGGACGAGGTCAAGTCACCAATTTGCGCACGCGCGAACCGGCACTCCCCCGTATCCCTGGATTCAAGTACATCGACGCCCCCGGCAACGAACGAATGGAACAAACTGCCAATTCCGAGAAGGTTTCTGTCGAGAAGCCAAACCGCAAGGACCGAGTGGAGCAGTTTGCTGATTGGCTGACGCAGGAGGACAATCCACTGTTGGCAAAGGTCATGGCCAATCGTTTATGGCGTGCGATGATGGGCCGAGGTCTCGTCGAATCGTCCGATGATTTCCGAGAGACCAATCCCCCCTCACACCCAGAGCTTCTCCATCGCTTGGCGCAGGAGTATCGGGAATCCGGGTATCAATTGCGTCCCTTGCTGATGCAAATCGCGTTGAGCGATGCCTACGGCCGTACGAGTCAGTCATCAGAATCTCCTATCGACGCGAGCTTTTTTGCCGTGGCCATGCGCAAATCGTTGCCCCCCGAAGTCCTGCTGGATGCAGTCCATGACGCGCTCGGGGTCGGGATCCAAGACGCTAAGTCCGGAGGGGCGACTCGGGCTGTACGATGGATCGATCCCAGCGAACCCAATTCGACGCTCGATATCCTCGGTCGTTGCAGTCGCGGGACCGTCTGTGGCGATACAGTACCAGCGACAGGATTATCAGCGCAGTTGCATTGGATGAACGGTGATGTTGTCAATTCGCCGCTGCTTTCCGGAAAGACTTTTTTTGACCCAATGCTCGCTTCCGATGCTCCAGCGCGCAGAATCATCGAAACGGCCTACCTCAGGATACTCAGCCGAGAGCCAACGGTCAGCGAACTGGAACACTGGGAAAAGGCGATGCCTGCTGCCAGCCCAGAACAACGCGCAGCGAGGCAAGCTTGGGTACAAGATTGGATTTGGAGCATGCTGAGCACTTCGGAATTCCAGAGCAACCACTGATCGACGACATCTAGGACCAACCCATCTATGCCAATACCGATTGAGATGATGCAAGCGACTCGACGGGATAGCCGACGAAGTTTCCTTCGACTCGGCGGTTTGTTGCCATGGGGGCTAGGGCTCGCCCCTTGGGTTTCCCAATCCACTACCCTTGCGTCCATCGGTACGAGGGCCACTGCAAAGTCCTGCATCCTGCTGTGGCTAGACGGAGGCCCGAGCCACTTGGAATTGTGGGATCCGAAGACCGATGCTCCCTCCGAAGTTCGCGGTCCTTTTGGATCGATTGCAACCTCGATTCCAGGCGTTCACTTTTCGGAGAACCTACGCCAAATGTCCGCGTTAGCCCACCGACTAACGATCATTCGGTCGATGACCAGTCCGCTCGGAGAACATGGTCTTGCGAACAACTACATGCTGACTGGTTACCAGCCTTCTCCATCGCTCGAGTACCCCAGCATCGGCTCCATCGTCGCACAGGAACGAAAAAACAGGGACCTGGCAATACCGTCGTATGTTGGTATTCCTGAGCAACGGATCGGAATGGGGGCTGGATTTTTAGGAGCCAATGCGGCTCCATTTATTACCGGTGGAGCCTTTACGGGTGCAGATCCTGTCTCATCCGCGTTCCGTGTGCGCGATCTGGATTTTTATCCCGGAATCGATGCGGTTCGATTTCAACGACGCCGGGAATTTTTGTTGGAACTCGAAGGCCATACTCGCGGCGATGTCTCTCATGGAACCGCAATGGATTTGGCGACGGAGATGGTTTCCTCGCCGACGGCGAAGGAGGCATTCGATCTGCAGCGGGAACCCTCATCGGTTCGCGAACGCTACGGCAATAAAACGTTTGGTCAAAGTTGCTTGCTCGCCCGCCGTCTCGTCGAGCGCAACGTACCTTTTGTCACGGTGGTACAAACGGGATGGGATACTCATGAAAACCTTTCGTTGGCGCTTCGCGACGGATATTCGGGAGCCAAAGTCGGAGTAGGCTTGATCCCAACCTTTGACCAAGCGGCATCGGCGTTGATCGAGGATTTGGACCGTCGAGGATTGCTAGAACAAACGCTGGTCGTCGCGATGGGTGAATTTGGCAGAACGCCCAAACTGAATCCTCGCGGTGGGCGAGACCATTGGCCACGAGTTTTTAGTGTGATGCTGTGCGGTGGTGGATTCCCGCCGGGCATCGTGCTCGGTCAAAGCGATCGTGTTGGCGAAAGCCCCGCCGAACGACCTGTCACACCCGCAGATCTCGCTCGAACAATGATCGTCCGTATGGGAATCGACCCGGATCAGCTTTTAAAAACCGCCGATGGTCGACCGATCCCGATCAATCAGCATGGAAAGTCCATCCGCGAACTTCTATGAACCATTTTCACTCTCGACTCAGCATCGCACTATACATCTCGCTCGTTACCGCATACGGTATTTTTGCCAATAGCACGACGTGCGGAGCAAGACCATCGCCGACGGCAGATGATGCGGTTACCAAACCGATCGATCCGCCTCATCGACCTATCACCGCGGTTGCATGGGATACCGCAGGACTGCAGATTGTTGCGGCATCGGATGCACAGATTGAAATCCTCGATCCGCGGTCACTGCAGCGTGTCTGGAAGATTTCGGTCGAGATGCAAAAAATTTGCCAATTGGCATTCTCCGCGGATGCAAAGCATCTCTTGGTTGCAGGTGGCAACCCGTCCGAGATGGGCTGCGTCGAACTTTATGATTGGACGAGCAAAAAGCTGCTGGCTCGTCATACGAACATTTCTTTAAAAGCATCTTCCAGCGATTCTTCAGAGAGAACCAAAGCCTCTTTTCGCGATGTTGTTACATCGGTTTGTTGGTTGTCCGATCAATCGGGCTGGATCGAAGGATCGTGGCAAGGACTTGGTCTCGTTCGATCGTTGGATGGAATCGTCGTCAACACTTTCGATGGTCACTCGGGACCGATCCTGACCGTAGCCTGCTTGGACGACCAGCATGCAGTCTCGGCTGGGATCGACCAGACGATCCGACTATGGAATCGGAACAATGGTGCTGAGGTAAGAAGTCTAGACAACCATACGGGTTCGGTAACTTGGCTACAGAGCAAACCGAATCCTCGCGATAGCACAGCACGGCAACTCCTCTCCGCGAGCGAGGATAGCACGATACGACTTTGGGAACCGAGCATAGGCCGCTTGGTAAGGTTTGCACGATTGAGTAGCGCACCGATCGTCGTTTGTAGTAGTTCCAAGGAATCGCGATTATTGGTTGGTTTGGAGAACAATTCGATCCTCGAGTTGGACATGCTGTCGCTCGAAACGAAAGTGCTACAGGAATCCAACGTCAGCGATCCATCGCAGAAGAGCGCGGCAGGAGCTCGTATCGAAGCGATGCTCGCCGTTCCAGCACTGGAGCACGAGTCTCCGGGAGAAGTGATCGTATGGCGACAATCCGGAGTATCACGACTGCAGCATTGATCTATCAACCAACCCATTTCATGCCAACGCTCGACCTCAGTCCGCTCTGCGGATGGTACTTGTTTCTCGTCAGAGCACTTACTTCTCCAAGCTAGCCTCGATATTTTTCGGCGAAAAATGTTGGTCGTGAGTACTCAAGCAATACTCAACATATCGAGAAAACCGAACCATTACTGATTGACCATATCTTCTAATTGATGCAGTGCAGTGTGAGTCAAAAATCGCCGAGAGACGAAATCGCTCAAGTCGTTCAGCTGGGTCATGTAGTCCAGTAGTTTGATCTTTAGCAACTTTCGTTCCGAACGACCATTTGCATCGATCGAGACTTCATCCCCTAGAGCGTCGGGGTCGAAGAGGCGGAGCGACGCCCTGCAGTCGGTCATCCGCTTGCGTTGTTTGACGAGCTCGGTTTTGTCACCTACGTTGAGCGAGTCCAAATGGGAGACGATCTGCATGAATTGGAACGCTAAACCGCGCGGATTGGATTGGTCGACAACCAGCAAATCGAGAACGGGACCGATCTCATAGCTCATCAGGTATCGGTAGCGGTAAGTCATCGAACTGTCGCAAATATCCAGCATCGACTCGAGCATCTGCCGCGAGTTCTTATTGATAGGCACCAATAATTGCTCAATCAGCCGGAGCAAGTTCTGGGCTCGGTCGATCCGCCGCCCCAAGTCGAGGAAGTGCCATCCCGGACCGCGGGTCATGCTTTCGGATGCGAGACCCGAAAATGCAGAGAGCAGCCCAATGATCTGGTTGAGGATCAGCATGGCGTCTCCCATCTTTTCGCGGGGATTCGCCCATGGGATCAATACGGAGTAATCCAATCGGCTGATGATCTGCCATGAGTCGAAACTCAATCGATCCCGAATCGTTTCTGCGTTCCGAATAAGCCCTGAGATCGACGCCGAAATCCCGTCGGGTTTGTTGCGGTCGAAAAGAAAATCGCGAACGGCGCTTCGCATGATCGAGTTGGCGGTTTCCGAGGAATCCATCGGTGGCTCCGCCTCCATCCCAGAACTCTCGGCAAGGGACCGGACAACTTGCCAGTGGGCAGCGAGCACATCCGACGAAATCTCCGACGTGAGCTGATTGGTACAGTATCGCGCATGACGCGTCATGAACTCGGCACGCTCCGCAAAACGACCTAGCCAGAACAGATGCTCAGCCACGCGGCTTGGCAAGTCCATGGCGGAACGCTTGAGCTCCACCGACTGCTTGCCCGATGACAACAGCGTCACCGGCTTGACCGGGCCATTGCTGAGGACCCACACATCTTTGCTCATCAGTCCTGAGGCTAAGCTTTCGTCCAGGTTCGCTGGGGAATCGGCAACGCGTGCGACGCCACCCGGCATCACATCGATTCGGTCACCCTTGGCGCATGCAAAGAATCGGAGTGCCGCGGGCCAAGCCACCATGTGGTTGTGGACCCAGGTAGGGACATGGCTGTAGTTGGGTGGTTGCATGGCAACATAGAGCCATGGCTGCTGACGAATGCTCGCGATCAATTTCTCTCGATCATGACTGCTGAGTTCGCAGCCGACGATCTGATTTGCGGAATGCCGAACAAAAGAATCTCGGAGGATTAAGCTGTCCAAGTTATCGATAACATATTGCATACTCTGCGGATCGCCGCACCACCACATAGGCGAGTTTTCGAGTTTCAGCGGCTCGCCGAGAATCGCGCGACAGACCCGTGGCAGTATCGCGGTGACAGCGGGGCTTTCGGCCCATCCGGTGCCGATACCGTTTGCGAGCAAGACTTTGTTTTGGCGCGATGAGAGCGTCAGTCCGGGGATTCCTTCCCCGAGGGTCGGATCTATTTCCAAAGGATCGCATTTGGTATCGGCCATACGCCGCAGGATGCTATCGATCCGTAACAAGCCACCCAATGTCTTCAAATAAACGCAACCACCACGTACTGTAAGGTCGGCAGTTTGTGTCAATGTGTAGCCCAGGTACCTCGCGAGGTATGCATCCTCAAAGTAGGTTTGGCTCTGAACACCAGGAGAGAGCAATGCCGTGCGGGTATTCTTTTCCTTGACCGGCGAAGCGTCATGCAGCGATTGACGCAGCGATGCAAAAAAGCCTGCCAACCGTTCTACGTGCATCGATCGAAAATCTTCGGACAAGATCCGAGACATCGCCAACCGATTTTCGACCGCGTGGCCGCAACCGCTAGGGCCCTGGGTTCTGTCTGCCATCACCAACCATTGCCCCGATGCGGCTTTGGCCATCTGCGCCGCATACAAATAGAGCATTCGTGGAGGCGGGTCGTTAGGGTGCCGCGCCGGCCGGAGATAGCTCGGAGCCCCATGCACCAATGCGTCGGGAAGCACACCTGTCGCGATCAATCGTTGCGGACCATACACATCGCGTAGGAGCAAATCGATGAGCTGCATCCGTTGCTTGAGTCCATCGGCGAGCTCGGACCATTCGTTCGGCGAGATCACAAATGGGATGGGGTCCAATTCCCACGCTTGAGGGACCCCGGATTTGATCAATTGCCCGGTCGACGCTGGCGGGTTATCTCGCAGATTTTGCTTGGCAGACCGCCAACGGAGATAGATTTCAGGCCCGGAGAGGGGAGTGTCCATCCCCAGCAGTTTCCGATATCCAGGCCGAATAGATCCATCGGCCCCCTGGAGTTCATCGAAACAGCCCTGGGCACAACGGTACTTCGAGACGATTTCGTGCTTGGCATCACCGTGCTTGGCTTCACCGTGCTTGACTTCACCATTTTTCGCGTCGCCGTTTTTGGTGTCGCCACGCCCAGCATCCCTGCTGTAGTTCTCTTGATTGGACAAGGTAAGTTCCCTGATTACGAGTCGTGTCAGTCGATTATAGACCGGGAATCCTGTTTCAGGTCGCTACGGGGACTTGATTTCACGCCTCGACTCAACGAGATTATGGCGTCGCGAATTCTAAGCTATTCGCACCTTCCCTCGACCGTTAACGGACCTACCCACCCATGTCGACTGACGTAACAGCAACGAAAACCGATTCGGCCACCATTACCAAGCTCTTCATCATGATGATCCTCGAGATCGCCATTTGGGGTGCTTGGCAAGTCAAAGTCTTTTCCTTCATGGGTGCCTCCGGGTTGAACTTTGAACCTTGGCAGCAATCCCTGGCAGGAAGTATGTTCGGGATCGCTTCGCTGGTCGGTATCTTTTTTAGCAATCAGTTCGCCGATCGCAATTTCGCGGCAGAAAAGTTCCTCGCGTTCAGCCACCTCATCGGCGGTATCGCGTTGTTTGCTACCGCCTACTGCACCACGTTCTGGCCCTTCTTTTTATGCTTTTTAGTGTATGGACTATTCTACGTGCCGACGTTGTCGGTAACCAATTCGCTCGCGTTTGCTCACCTCAAGAATCCTGCCAAGGAGTTTGGGTTCGTTCGGATGGGTGGAACGATCGGCTGGATCATCATCTCGTGGCCCTTCATTTTCTTGCTGGGCGCCCAAGCCACCGTGACTGAAATGCGATGGATTTTCATCGTCGCCGGGATCGTATCGTTGGCACTAGCTGCATTCAGCTTGACCTTGCCACACACCCCTCCGCGAAAAGCCGAAGGCGCCGTCGATAATTTGGCATGGATCAAGGCTTTCAAGCAACTCAAGCATCCATTCGTCTTAGTCCTGTTTATCGTGACCCTTCTCGATTCGATCATCCACAACGGTTACTTTGTTTTGATCGACGGTTTTCTCAGCAAGGCCGTAGGATTGAGCGAGAACATCACGATGGCGATTACAACCATCGGCCAAGTCGCCGAAATCGTCACGATGGTGGCCCTCGGCACCGTCTTGGTAAAGTTGGGTTGGAAGTGGACGATGATCATCGGAATCCTAGGCCACGCACTCCGATTCGCAACCTTCTCCTTCTTTGGGAATTCCGACTACCAAGCGTTGATCATCTTCATCCAAGTCCTCCACGGCATCTGCTATGCGTTCTTCTTTGCAACGCTGTATATCTTCGTGGATGAGGTATTCCCCAAGGACATTCGGACCAGTGCACAAGGCCTTTTTAACTTGTTGATTCTCGGCGTTGGTCTTGTGATCGCAAACTTTGGATTTATTTATCTGAAGGATTATTTCACCAAGGGACAAGGAGCCGAGCAGGTTGTCGATTACTTCAGTATTTTCCTAGTACCGACTGGGTTGGCGATCGTCGCGATGCTGCTGCTGCTGTTCGGGTTCCAGCCACCATCGGATCGCCCTGCTGCAGGCGGTGGTTCCGGATCAGCGCCCGCCCACTAAAGCGCGAAGACAATCAGAGCCACGCGTGTAAGCAAGTGGCGACTGGAC
>JBKCUW010000110.1:0-36993 GCA_046318275.1 Pirellula sp.
GAGCGAGGGTAGGTGGCTCGGGTACATCGGCGAATCTGATTGCGGACAATGGAGCTGGCAATTCAGGTGGATTGTACAGCTACGGTGCCGCTGGTGGAGCGGACCGAGCACTCGGTGCCTTGGCATCCGGTACAAACATTATGGGATTCGGGTTTCAGTTGAGAAACAATACAGGTGCAGCGATTACATCCATCGATATTGCATTTACCCAAGAGAACTGGAGATCGTCGACTTCGAATCAGAATACGATCGTGGCTGGTTGGTCACTCACATCTGCAGCAGTTACATCTTCATCGTATTTGACTGCGGCGAGTACTGAGTTCAGCACGGTTGCAGCTCTTAACTTGGTGGGGCCTGCTCCAGTTACCACCAATGGTGCTCTTGACGGTAATCTTGCGTCCAACCAAGTTTCGAGATCTGCTTCGATCACGGGGCTCTCGCTCGCCCAAGGGGAGTCGATCTTCTTTCGCTGGACAGACGCAAATGACGTCGGTAATGATGCTGGTTTAGCGATCGATAACTTTACGTTGACCGCATTCTCGTCTTCGGCGGTTCCGGAACCTGCGACCCTCTCTCTCCTTGGGGTAGCCATTGGTTTAGGTGCCGTTGCACGGTTCCGACGCAAGTCGTAAAGACCGACACCACCATCGTTTTTAAGCAAACTGAAAAGGCCACCCGAGAAGACGGGTGGCCTTTTTCTTTTTCAGGATCGAAAAGGATTGTATTCCGTTGTTGAATTGGCTGCTTCGTGCTCAGTGAAACGGTGCTCCTGCTCGTCATCGTAATCGGATGCTATAGCGTACTTTCGAGTTCGGAGATGATTTTGAATTTTATCGCTATTGGATTCTGATGATTAGCGATTAGCGATTAGCGATTAGCAGGAGCAGGAGCAGGAGCAGGAGCGGGAGCGGGAGCAGGAGCAGGAGCAGGAGCAGGAGCACGAGCACGAGCACGAGCACGAGCAGGGGAAGGGGCACCATTCCATGGAGAATGTGTCGGCGTTCTTGGAGTATGAACGGGGGAGTTAAGGAAGTGCTCCGCGATTGTCAGTTATCCGTGTATCCGTGGGATCCCCTGCGTGCGAATAGCGGTGGGAAGAGAATTGTTTTCAATAATTCGCTGGTGGCGATGTAGGTGGAGGAAATTCCGATGAGGGTTGCTAGCCACCACCAAGGTAACGGGGTCAGTGCAAAGTAGGCGCCTACCGCTGTGTAGGGTACCAGGATCGCAATTGCGGTGACTGCGATGATGGCCAACGCGAGCAAGCGACTCGGCCGCGAGCGAAACACCGATCGGCGTGTTCGAATCACTAAAATGATTAGCAATTCTGTCAGCAGTGATTCGATAAACCACCCAGTTTGAAACTGAGCCTCGCTGGCTTTGAGGAAGACTAGCAATGCGATGAAGGTAAGGATATCGAACAAGGAGCTCACGAGTCCAAAGGTTACCATGAAGCGACGAATCGTCTTGTTGTCCCACTGCCGAGGGGAGAGGACTTGTTCGGGGTCGACTGCATCGGTGGCAATCGTTAAGGCGGGAAGATCCGATAGGAAATTATTGAGTAGGATTTGTTTAGGAAGTAAAGGGAGGAACGGCATGAACAGGGAAGCCCCCGCCATGCTGAACATATTTCCGAAATTGGCGCTGGTGGTGATGAAGATGTACTTCATCGAGTTCGCGAATGTATTTCTACCGGTTCGGACTCCATCGGCGATCACGTTAAGGTCGTGTTTGAGAAGGACCAGATCCGCTGCTTCCTTGGCAACATCGACTGCGGTGTCGACTGAGATCCCCACATCTGCGGCGTGGAGTGCTGAGGCATCGTTGATGCCATCTCCAAGGTAGCCAACCACATGACCACATCGCCGTAGGGCGAGAAGGATCCTCTCCTTTTGTGTCGGTTCGGTTTCAGCGAAGATGTCGATGGAGCTAACCCGTCGAGCAAGAGCATCATCGCTGAGTTTGTGCAATTCTTCGCCCGCGAGGAGTGTGGGAGTTTTCAATCCCATTTGGATTCCCAATCGCCTGGCGACAAAGCGATTATCGCCTGTAATGACTTTGAAACCGACGCTGAGATTTTTCAGATTCTGGATCGCGTCGGCAGCATCTAGTTTCGCTGGATCCTCGAAGAGGAGAAATCCGAGGAAGGTCAAGTCGCTTTCGTCGTCTTTGGTGATGAGTGGGTCGCCTGTAACTTCTTTGGTTGCGATACCCAGGACCCGATATCCTTAATTGCTGTATCGGATAAAGCTGTCTTGGAGTGCGGCGCGTATATCGCCCATCGCCACGACGCCATTGATGGTTTCCACGCTATTACAGACGGCAATGACGTTCGCAAATGCTCCTTTCGTGATCATCCATTCTCGCAGGTCCGAGTCAGAAACCACCACGCTGAGTCGTTTGCGGATGAAATCATATGGGACTTCGTCGATCTTTAGGAACCCACTTACATCTTCGCCGAGGTTTCGAAGCGTTTCATCAATTGGATTGGTGAATCCAGTTTGGCATGTCGCGTTGATCGCCGCGTAGAGGGCGACCTTTGGGCTAGGTTGGTTTTGCGAGTCGACCGAAGCGTGTAGACGAACCGCTCCTTCGGTCAGTGTCCCAGTCTTGTCGGAGCAGAGTACCGTCATGCTGCCGAGGTTCTCGATCGAGGACAATCGTCGGACGATGACGTGCTGTTGGGCGAGGCGCTGGGCACCGCTTGCGAGTGTGATGCTAACGATGGCTGGCAATAACTCTGGTGTGATGCCAACCGCGAGTGCCAAGGCGAATGTGAACGACTCGAGGACTGGGCGTTGGAAAAATGTGTTGATTGCGAAAATGCTGATGACCAAAACCAGGGTTAATTGCATCAGCATTTCACCAAAGCGGCGCATGCCCGTTTCAAAATTCGTTTCAGGCATTTTCGCTTGCAAGTGCTCGCTGATTTTCCCCAACTCCGTGGCGGAACCCGTTCTAGCGATAATGACTCGCGCGATCCCACTGATCACGTGGGTTCCTTCATAGACGAAATTGGATTTGACCGCTTCGGTAGCGTTCTCTGCTGTATCCTTGCAGGCCTCCTTCTCTGCGGGGTAGCTTTCGCCAGTCAGGACCGATTCGTCGACGAAGAGGTCTTTTGCTTCGAGGATTAGTCCATCCCCGGGGATGGCGTCGCCGGCATTGAGCACGATGACATCGCCATAGACGATTTGGTCGGACGGGACTTCGACGTGGATACCGTCTCGCAATACGGTGCTATGGGTTTGAATTACCTTGAGAAGGGCTGCCAAGGCATGGGCAGCGCGGCGTTCCTGCCAAAAACCCATCAGCGTGCTCATTGCAATGACGCCGAACACGATCAAGGCATCAAGTCGGTCCCCTAGGGTCGCTGAGATAGACATCGCGACGAGCAATAGCAACACGAGAGGGCTTTTGAATTGCCGGAGCAAAAGACGGAGGTCGCTGTCTCGATATTGGAGTGAAGCTATAGACCTCGATGCCGTGAGTCTGCTCGACGCGTCTGTTCCCGAAAGGCCTTGTGGTGTCGATTTCAACCGCACAAAAGCGGATTTCAGGTTGGATTCCAAGAGCATCGAACTTGGGGCGTTAGCTTTTGGCATTCGGCTTCAGATCAGTTCGATGGCTGGTTCTCGCTTCCGGTGTTTTTGAGCATCGCGAGATCGTGATCAACCATGATTCCAGCGAGTTCAGCGAGACTCGTTTGAGCCTCCCATCCTAGCTTGACTTTGGCGTGCGTGGCGTCACCGAGAAGGTTTTCCGGGTCAGCTGGTCGCGAGAAGCGGGAATCGAGTTGGTAGTATTTGGTCCAATCCAAGCCGACATGTTCGAAGGCGAGTTGCATGAACTCGCGAACTGAATGAGAGCGACCGGTCGCTAGAACATAGTCATCGGGCTCATCTTGCTGGAGCATGCGCCACATGGCCTCAACGAACTCCGCAGCATATCCCCAGTCGCGGGCGGAATCGATGGAGCCCATGAGAAGTTCCCGCTGTAAACCCATTTTGATCCTGGCGGCGGCCAAACTGATTTTACGGGTAACGAAGTTTTCAGCGCGCCTGGGACTCTCGTGATTGAAGCAGATCGCATTGCAGAAAAAGAGGCCATGCGATTGCCGATAGATCTTTACCATCTGTGTCGCAAATGCCTTGGCCGCTCCATAGGGAGAGTTTGGATTCATCGGCGTATATTCATTCTGTGGAATGACGGCCGGAGTTCCAAAAATCTCGCGACTACTGGCGTGCACGAAGCGAGGTGGTGAGGGTTGGTCGCGAAGGATTTCGAGGATGCGCAAGGTGCCGATGGCGGTCAATTCACAGGTGCTTTCGGGGATTTCAAAGCTGATCCCTACGTGCGATTGCCCGGCGAGGTGATAGAACTCGGTCGGTTGTACCCGCGTTATAATTCGACGCAGCGATGTGACATCGGATAAATCGGAGTAGTGCAGAAACAGGCGTTTGCCATAGACCGACTCATCGCGGTATTGCTGATCGAGACGAGGTCGGTGCAGTGTACTGCTGCGTCGGACGATGCCATGGACCTCGTACCCTTTGCTGAGCAGCAGTTCGGATAGATAGGATCCATCTTGTCCGGTTATTCCGGTGATCAATGCACGCATCTGCGAATCCTGAAAATGATTGATGTATCCATATTGGATTGAACGCGATGCTCCTGGATCCAAATTCGTTCGATGGGATAAGCTTCGATGGCGTGATCAACCGGTAAATGATCTGCTGTGAAGTTCTCGCTGTGCCAGTTCCAGGTCGTGTTCGACCATAATTCGAGCCAGTTCACGGGCGTCTGTTGCGGGTGACCAGCCAAGTTTTGATTTTGCTTTACTTGGATCGCCGAGTAGCAAATCGACTTCGGCCGGGCGGAAGTACCTTGGATCGATTTCCACGAACTTGCTCCATTCGAGGTCGAGTTCGCCGAATACCATGTCTAGGAATTCTCGGATGGAATATGTTTCGCCGGTAGCGATGACGAAGTCGTCCGGTTCGCTGTGTTGCAGCATCAACCACATCGCTTCGACGTAATCCTTCGCGTATCCCCAGTCCCGTTTCGAGTCGAGATTGCCTAGGTAGAGTTTCTTTTGCAAACCGAGTTTGATCCGAGTCGCGGCCCGCGTAATTTTTCGAGTGACGAAGGTTTCGCCACGTCGAGGGGATTCGTGGTTGAAGAGGATGCCGTTGCTGGCAAACAGCCCGTAGCTGCGTCGGTAGTTGACGGTTTGGAAGAAGGCGTAGACTTTCGCGCACGCGTAGGGGCTTTGGGGATTGAACGGAGTGGTTTCGCTTTGAGGCGTTTCCAAGACGGCCCCATACATCTCGGACGAGCTCGCTTGGTAAACACGCGTTTGTTTACGCTTATTGAGGATGCGGGCTGCTTCGAGGACATTGAGGGCACCAACCCCGTCGGTCATCAACGTGTACACCGGTTGATCGAATGAAACACGAACGTGGCTCTGGGCTCCCAGGTTGTAAATTTCGTCGGGTTCGAGCTCAAGCACGAGGTTGGTCAACGCTTGACCGTCGGTCAAGTCGCCGTAGTGGAGAAGCAATCGCGGGTTTTCATGGATGTCTTTGTAGAGGTGATCGATTCTGCCGGTAGTGAAGCTGCTGCTGCGACGCACTAAGCCGTGCACGGTGTAGCCTTTATTAAGCAGCAGTTCCGCCAGGTAGGAACCGTCTTGTCCGGTGATGCCGGTGATGAGAGCAGATTTAGTCATTGTTTCTTCGGTCTCTTGCCGTCTCTTGAAAAAGGGGAATCTAACGTGCGTTGAGTTGGATTGCTGGTGATTGATTCTCGTAAGGACAGTCTTGAAATACGCTCGGCTAGTCTACCTAATCGATACCTTATTGACTACGGAGGTTGCCGGTCGCGAGTCGCGTTAAAAAGTCTTCGTAGGCGAGTTTTAGTCCCTCTGCAAGTTCGATGGTTGGGGACCAACCGGTTGCTTGCATCAAGGTTGTGTCGGTCAGCTTTCGTGGGGTCCCGTCGGGTTTGGTGGGATCCGTAACAATCTGTCCTCGGTACCCGACGGTTCGAGCGACGAGGTTTGCAAGTTCCAGGATGGATATGTCCGTGCTGGACCCGACATTTACCCAATCCGGCGGGTTGTCTATCGAGAGCAGATGCAACAGTGCATCCGCAAGGTCGTCAACATACAGGAACTCGCGACGTGGTTTGCCGGTCCCCCATATGGAAATGGAGTCCGCATTGTTGGTCTTGGCTTCGTGAAATCTGCGAATTAAACCCGGTATAACGTGGCTGTGGTTGGGATGGTAGTTATCCCCTGAGCCGTACAAATTAGTCGGCATTGCGGAATGGAATAACGCTCCATATTGCTTGCGATAGTATTGGCATAGTTTCAGTCCCACAATTTTTGCGAGCGCATAGGCCTCGTTGGTTTCCTCAAGCGGCGATGTCAACAAGTACTCTTCGCGGATCGGTTGCGGAGCCATACGAGGGTAAATGCAGGTTGAGCCTAGGTAGAGGAACCGCTCTACTCCGTTTTCGTATGCAGCAGTGATTGTTGCGATGGCCATCTGGACGTTTTCAGAGAGGAACTCGACCGGATAGGTGGCGTTTGCAACGATACCCCCGACGCGGGAGGCCGCGAATACGATAGCATCGGGCCGGTTGACGGCGAGAAATGCTCGAACATCGTTCTCCTTGGTCAGATCCAGTTGATCCCGCGGAGCTGTGATAACTTGGGCATGTGGATGCTTGAGAGCCAACAAACGGCAAAACGCTGAGCCGACCATTCCCCGATGGCCGGTAACAAAGATCTTTTGGTAGGGGAGTTGCATGATCGAGCCTGTGTTTGTTACCGCAAAACACTCCTGGAGAGCTTCGCTATCAAAACCAGTTTAGCTTCCATTTAGTGCGCGACAATAATGGAGGCTGGCCACAGTAGTAACATGAGGAGTACACGGTAAATCCGTGACCGGTCTACCGAAACGGAGCTCAATACTAGGGGGTTTCTCGGGTGCGCAAAATTCAAGACCTCGGACGATACGAATTTTCTCCATTCGGTACAATATCCGTTGTGCTATGCCGAGACGGTTCCGTGTTGTAGGGAAAACATTGGGGGGATCGGCAGAGTTTTGAGCACATTCGAAAACCGTGGCTAACGCCGAGCGGCTAATGCTGATGCGGCCTCGGGTTTTTCGATAGGCACTTCAAGTTCAAACGTAGAGATTGCATGCATGGATATCCATCCGGTTGGGTTGGAAAAGACCGATTCTCGCTGTTTGCGGATTACTTGGAGCGATGGCCAGATCCAGGATATTCCGTTTGGCAAATTGCGGGGAGCGTGTCCCTGCGCCACCTGTAAGGAGAAGAAAAAGGGGGAAGCCGCTCGGCCGAAGAGCAGCCTCAGTATATTGTCTGCCGCCGAAGCGGTCCCGCTGGATATCGCTCAAATGAGGCCCGTTGGAAATTACGCCTACAATGTCGCTTTTTCGGATGGTCACAGTTCGGGGCTGTTTACAATAGAACTGTTGCGAGGGTTAGGACAAGCGGCAGCCGCTGCGGCTGCTGATTCTGCCATCCCTGGACCCTCGGTACGTTCAGACACTTGAGATGTACCGACCGGGGGGCGACTGCGGGGCTCTTCGTGTTCGAGGTGGGCTTCGCGAGTACTGTTGGTTCTACGAGAATCTGTTGATGCGTTCACGAGCAGTTGGTTCCACTTCGTCAGTCAGTTTGCCTAGGTCCGAAATCGATTCGGGGCTCGATCTTTTGGTTGTCGGATGGCAAGAGCGAGTAGCATTGCCGGAATTTTCGCTCGAAGGCGTGGCTTGCAAGTTGGACTCGGGGGCTGCGATTTCTTCCTTGCATGTCCAGAGCCTGCGCTACTTTCGCCGCTCTGGTTGGGATTGGGTGCGGTTTGAGATCGGAACCGAGTTTGGATTGCTTGATTCGCCCCTGATCTGTGAGTCTCGTCTGTTTGGAATGAAGCGTATCCAATCCTCGAGCGGACACCTAACCATCCGGCCCGTGGTGGAGACGATGCTTTCACTTGGCGGTTTTCACTGGCCAGTTGAGCTGACTTTAACGTGTCGCAAGCAGATGCAATTTCCACTTCTTGTGGGGCGCAATGCGATTGAGGGACGTTGTTTGATCGACTGCGGCCGAACGTTTCTCGCGTCGAGATAGACGCTAGCCGATGGCTTTCGACTTTACCCCTCCGCGTCCCCGAGCCTCCGCGTGAACCAAAACCCGTTACCCATGTCCTGAATATTCCTGTCGGCTGAGGAGGAATGGAGGAATGGAAAATGGAAAATGGAAAATGGAAAATGGAAAATGGAAAATAGGGCGGTCATGCTTGCTGTAGCTGTTTCAGTGTCCAATCGGCCAGTTCGTTGAGAACCGGGTCGGGGTGGTCTAGGAATGGCAAGATCGCTTGGGTTGCACCTTGGTTGCGTGTGTTGGCGGCGACGATCATCGCGTTTCGCTGCATACCTACCAAACGCCTGCGCCAGAAGGGCGTATGGCGGAATCGCTTGCGGAACTCCTCGTCCGAGAGAGTTAGCCAGAATACCGGATCTGTTTTTTGAGACCAATTCGAGGGTCGCAAAGGTTCGGGGACGGTAACGCTACGTTTTCGATTCCAAGGGCAGACGGTTTGGCACGCATCGCAGCCGAATAACCAGTCCTGGATTCCCTGCCGCTTTTCTTGAGGGATAGTGCCACGATGCTCGATGGTCCAGTAGCTGATGCATCGTGTTGCATCTAGGACATGAGGTTTCACGAATGCGTTGGTAGGGCAAGCATCTAGGCATGCGGTGCATGAGCCACAGTGGTCGTTATGGCCCTCGATGGCTCCTTCGGTCGCTGATTCCTCAGATCCCAGTTCCGCTTGCGTAAGTACCGCTGCTAGGAAAAAGTAACTACCTAATTTTCGGTTGAGGAGCAGCGTATTTTTTCCAATCCATCCTAAGTTGGCTCGGGCGGCAAAGTACCGTTCGAGCAAGGGAGCAGTGTCGACGACGCCACGTGCGGCCATCCCAGGAAACATGGATTGGGTGGATGCGACCAGGGGGCGAAGGCGATCGTGGATCCAATCGTGATAATCGATAGTGCCAGATGCATACGATGCGATCGTTCCCGTCGAGCGATTTTCAGGGTCTGTTTTTAGAGCGTTCGTTTTCGGGTCCCGATAAGTACCCGAGGGAGTTTGTGCTTCGTCGAGGCCAATCCGAGAGCTTTTGCTAGGGATGGTACGCGGATGCGACGCATAGGGGATCGCCAGCATCACGAGCGACCGACAACCAGGCAGGACCCCTTCGGGATGTCGGTAAGCATCCAATCGCGACGCGATGTATTCCATCGACCCCGCGTAGCCTTGCTCGACCCAAGAGCGAAGATGCTCAAACTCCGTGGTTGGTTGGGCTGAGACAAACCCAATCACCTCGAACCCTAACTCGGCGGCTTGATCTCGAAGCTGTTGCCGAGCTAGTTGCTGCAGGATCATTTGTGGGATTTGAGATAATGAAGGGGCTAGGGGGGGCGATGTTAGGCGACGCTTCGCCCGATGGTGGCGAGAGTATTTCGCTTCATCGTTTTGTGCGAAGCCTCAGCGCTGCAAGCCAATCGCCAATACCACCGAGGGAGTAGTTTCGGTGGGAGTTGGATCCCGAGGGTGATCTGCAAGTGCGGCATTGGACATTGCATCGCCGCCGTTATAGGGATCACCGCCGTTATGTGGATCGATGCCGTGCAATGGCAAGGCTTTCGATGGGCAATCGGCTAACGAAAGGCGAAGCTTCTCCTCAAGTTGTACTTTATCAGAGCGTTCCGGGTCTACCTGAGTCCAGCTTTCACGAAAGAGTTTGCTGTTTAGGCGACGCAAGATTTTTTGGTTGTCATCGTACCATTCAACCCGCACGGTCGAGGTTTGCGCATCTCTCAAGGGGCGGCGCGAAAGGGATTCGCGATCTTCGATCAAGCACCACGCGCGAACGCGAAACTTGCCTGTCTCAGGCGTAACGTGATAAAAGATGACTTGGTCGTAGACATGCCGACCGACTGGATCATAAAAGTGGTTCAATTCAATCATGTCCACCTGCTCTTCGATGATCCGATGTCCCTTTGGAACACTCGCACCGCAAAGCAATACGATCCATAAAACGATATTCGATACGGTCGCCATGATCACAACCTCCGCAAGAAATCCCAATCGAGCGAAATCCAAATCAATGGTTCGACGCCGAAGGAAAGGCGGGTCGTGGAACTCGGAAAGGGCCGAGAGCTACGTCGAGGATTGCGCCGTTCAAGGAGAGGTCGCGGTAGCAACAGCGATAGCGCGGTGGAGTGGATTCCTCGAGTTTCGGTCGGTCGTTATCTCATAAGCTCCATTTCCTGCTTAAGGCCAAAGGCCCGAGTACGAAAGGTTCAAGTACAAAAATCGTGCTTGAGCCTTTTGTCACCATTCCTAGCCAGAATCGATGGTTCACAAAAATGCAGCACGACCGTTTGTTGGACTGGAACGCTGTGAGGATGGACGTTCCAAGTCCCGATCGTGGTGCGAGACAGGCTTGTTAACAAGTATCGGTCTACGACTCAAGATTAGTTCAGGGTATTTCTCAGTCAATTAAAATAAGAAAAATCGATAGCATGGCGCGCCGTAGCGGGGCAGGTTGCAAGGGCGTTGTGCCGGTGAGGATGGAGAAAAATCAGCGATCCATGGACAATTAACCGGCAGGGGATTTTCTCGTCAGCCATTTTTACCTATCGTTTTGAGGGTTCTCGGAATTAGTTGGGGGCAGGTACGCACACATTTTGAGGTGGATTTCATGGCGATTCGAACCGGCGTTGGGGCAACAGTTTGCAGTCTGAAGTGGTCCGGGCGTTCTTGGGTTCGAATGAGCATCATGGGTATGCTCGTCGTCGCACCATTGCCAGGAATGCACGATTCATGGGTGTTGGGATTGGCTCAAGTATCCGCGCAGGAGCCAGCGGCCGCAAAACCAGAGAAGGTTGCCGTCAACTCGGCGGAACGCCAAGCGATGATCGAGCGGGCTGTTGGTTTTTTGCGAAAGAGCCAAGCCGAGGATGGGTCATTTAGTAGTCAAGGAGGCCCAGGGGTAACGGGATTGGTGGTCGCATCTGCTTTATCGGTAGGGGTACCAAAATCGGATCCGGTGGTCGCGAAGGGGTTGGCATACATTGTTGCAACGCGGCGAGACGATGGAGGGCTCTATGCCAAGGGGTCTCGGCACGCAAACTATGAGACTTGTTTAGCCATGATGGCTTTGGATCGAGCGAATGCGGATGGGAAGTACGATGAGATGATCGCGGGAGCCCAGCGGTTTGTGAAATCGGCCCAGTGGGATGAAGGGGAGGGACTCAAGCCTGAGGATCCGGCCTTCGGAGGGGCTGGGTACGGCAGCAAATCGCGTCCTGATTTATCGAACACATCTTTCTTTATCGACGCGCTTCGCTCGACGGGGGTGCCGGAGGATGATCCGGCGATCGCCAGAGCGCTCGCATTTGTCAATCGATGCCAGAACTTGGAGTCACCGGCCAACGATACCCCCTTTGCTCCGCTTCTCAATGACGGTGGCTTTTATTACACGCCTGCGGCAGGAGGGGACTCGATGGCGGGTAAGGACGAGGCGACGGGAGGCTTGCGATCGTATGCATCGATGACCTATGCGGGTCTCAAAAGCATGATTTACGCCGGGGTTTCGAAAGAGGATTATCGCGTCAAGGCAGCGCAGAAGTTTCTATCACGCAATTACTCAGTCTCGATGAATCCAGGTATGGGAGCGGCGGGTTTGTATTATTATCTGCACACCATGGCGAAAGCCTTGGATATGATCGGTGAGCCGGTCTTTGAAACCGAACAAGGCAAGAAGGCTTGGAAGCAAGACATTCTGGTTCAATTGCAATCCACGCAAAAAGAAGATGGTTCGTGGACGAATCCTGAGGCGCGATGGATGGAAGGTGACCCGAACTTGGTCACCGGCTATGCCCTTCTCACGCTGTCGTACTTGAAGTAGTTCGACAGCGATTTCGATGGTGACCGTACGACCTGTCATGGAATCCTGAAAACCGCGGAAAGCTCCAATGCGATTTATGGTTTCGGCGAAGGCACTGAGGCAGAAGTGCGTGCATAGAGGCGATGTTGAGCGAGTTCTTTGGACTCGTTGCAATGGCACTCGATCTAGTGCATAAGCAACCGCTAAGAATGCTCACGGGAATGCAGCGAGCAACACTCAATGTCAGACGTAGGCAATCGGATCTAAGAGACGGCCTTCGCAGCTACCTTGCGCCGTCGCAGTTTCAACGCACCGAGGGTTGCGGCTGTAAGCCCCAGCAAAATCGATGACGGTTCAGGCACGGCTGACGCATTGAAATAAACCAAGAAATTCGCTGCTTGGGTCCCTGTGATCTGCGATGGAGCAGTGAATGAACTGCCAGCGTCTCCAACCAGCCAGAAGTCCAATCCGCCTTGTGTTGCAAGCGTATCACGCATTCCTATCCCAGTCGCATCGGTCAAAGCGAACGGTGCCGTAGATCCGGACGGAGGAGGTAGGCCTGGAAGGAAAATCGATTGCACGGAAGTCCCGTTGGAGTTGCTGAATCGCAAACCGGTGTCGTACATCTTCCCATTTGCGAGCGCGTTCTCGAAGCTGACATTGCCGTGTCCACCATAGAGTGCCACGTTTGTCGCACCGCGGATGGCTACCCCCGCGTACATGGACGTGAATTTTGCGGCGGCTCCGATATTGGGGTTGGAACCCGATCCGGTAAACGTACTAAGTCGTCCAAGGTAGACAGCTCGGACGGTGTTCGTTTCCGCAACTCCAGTCTGCTGCGCTGCAGCAGTTCCAAAGTAATAATCAGCGCGAGACACTCCAGAAAGCGATAGTGCAGCGACTAGAAAACAAGCTGTCATCCTAAGCATGGATTTGTCTCCGCAGAAGGCGTCGGGCTCTTGCTCGTCGTAATGCAAGGAATCCGAAAGTTAGACCGCTCACGGCGATTGCTGAAGTAGGCTCTGGCACCGCCTCCAATTCTAGAGTTGCCGTGAATACAATCGTCTCGAAAATGATGTTGAAGTTGGAATCAAAATACCAATACTCGAACGAGTCCGGGTTGGCGAAATCCTGGATTGTTGGACTTACCAGCCATGCATCGATACGACCTTGAGAGTCATTTGCAATGATGCTGGCGAGAGTTGTGCCCTCGGTCGGAGTAAGGCTTACCCAGCCCGTTTGTCGTTCATCCACACCAAACGTTGGAGGGACCTGTGATTCGATTTTTAGGGAAGTGCTTACCGTTGGGCCGAAGATGAGGGAGAACTCAGGAAACGAGGCGTTGTACGCAGCCAGAACCAACTTGGGTGCCGCTGGTCCAAATGCGTTGGCAGGAAGCTCAATCCAAGTTCTCAGACGCGCTTGGGTGTAGGAGGGGGCTGCGGGTCCGAATTGAAACGTGCCCACTTTCGATGCTGCACCCGAACCCGCAAAAGTCTTGTAACCGTCTTGGTTCACGGTTGACGAAATTACAGCAGCGTCAGAACTCGAGCCCAGCACTGCAACGACGCAGACGCTCGCGAAAAAGAGTATGTGGAACCTGCTGGAAACCATGACTGCCAATCTAGATGTGGTGTGCACGAAATCAGCGACATCCGAATCGCATGCAATCCCGAACAGTTACCCAATTTAACAGCCCGAGGACCAGCAGCAAGCAAAATGCGCTCTTTCGGCAAA
Source organism: Pirellula sp. (assembly GCA_046318275.1). Taxonomy (GTDB): domain Bacteria; phylum Planctomycetota; class Planctomycetia; order Pirellulales; family Pirellulaceae; genus JBKCUI01. The sequence continues at coordinate 13,731 of JBKCUW010000110.1, forward strand.
ATAACTGTCAGGAATTTTAAGAATTTCCGTTCGGGAGCTTCGACAGCCCCGAAACCGGAGCTATGGGCGTAGTTCCCTCAAGGCACCCCGAGGCCCCATGGGTGGGGGGCCAGGCCGAAAATTCGGATTTTGCTGGCTATGCCAATGTTTTTTGGCCAGCAGCTCAGTCGCGGATTCCAGGCCCCTACGAGATTCGAAAGAAAGTCGAAGAAGTAGGAACGACCTAGGAGCTTAGTAGAAGGTTAAGAAAGGGAGTGATGCGACCTCAGCATCGATCGAGTACGCATGCAGCTTTTGGCTAGGACAGATTGGGCTTATGGGGTGAGGACCCGCCGGCATAAGACCGAGCAATGAGGTGTACGGTCTAGATCGCTCGGCTTTCAGCGACTTTAGAGCGGCCACATCCTTGGAGCGACCATATATATACCGGCGATTGGATATCGGCGTTTTGGTATGATTACCCCTGGGAGTTGGAGGGCGTTAATCGTAGTACTGCTGGACCTTTCGATGGAGAAACTGCAGGGATTCCTCCATTTCTTCCATGCCGTTCATGCCGTCTTCAATGCTGATCCATCCCGAATATCCAACCCCATGGAGGAGTTTGAAGATCGCGTCGTAGTCGTTGAGTCCCTTTCCGGTGACTCCGTGCATGAGGATTTTGGAATATCCAGCGCTACCTTCGGCGTTTTTGAGTTCGTCAAGGGTTGCGCCTGGAACCAAGTAGCGATCGCTTGCGTGCATGCTGACTACTCGATCAATCACTTTTTCGAGGAGTTCTACCGGGTCATCGCCGGCAACCACGGCATTGCTTGGGTCGTATTGCACCCCAAAATGAGGGGTGCGCGGGATCCGCTCGAGCAGTTCGAGGAAGACGTCTTGTTTCTGAGCGAACTCGGCATAGAGCCAAAAACCGTCCTTGTAATGGTTCTCAAGCCCCAGGATTACGTCGTGTTGGATAGCTGTTTCGATGCATTCGATGATGGCTGACGACGCGTAATTCAGCCCGTCCTCCCGATTCACCTCGGGCCACCTCTGGCCACTTAGAACCCTACAAACGGTGCCGGGCCCGCCTAGCCTAGCAGCGACCGCAATCATGGACTTCTGGTACTCGATGGCACTGCGGCGTTTCGTTGGGTCGGGGTGGGTAAAGTCTGGGGAGCAGCACAGCATCGGCATAACGAATCCGGCCGCTTCAATAGCTCGGCGAACGCTGTCCAAGTACACATCTTGAGTGTTGATCAGGAAGCCTTCGTACATTTCCAACCCGTCAGCCGTAAGGCATTTCGCCATTTCGATCCAATCGAAAACCGACATGCTGCGTTCGAAGGAGATGGTTTCCAGGTAGCACTTGGGAAAGGCGCTAATCCGAGGCTTTTTCATAGTTTTTCGCTTCTGAAGATTTCAGAGTTCTTGTCCTTCACCACTTGGCCGGCCTAGTCGTCAGTTCGCGAACCGATGATACCAGACGCTTCCTCAAGGCCGTTGTCCAAGCATTCCAGATTCCCGGTATAGCAGATCATGAATGGCGACGGATGGGGAGCCACCCCCCATCATGGAGGGGGCCCGGGGGCGATAGAATCGGAACCAGGAGCCTATCGCAGCCGCTCGGCAACGGATTTGGCCGCGATTAGAAAGCCTCTTAAAACTGCCGTCAATCTGCATACTTTTACAGAGGGTGAGGATTTTTACCCCAATCGCCGGATAATCCCTCCAGCCCCCCTAAAACGCTTGTATTTACAACGTTACCGATTATAATCGTGGACGTCTGGCCAGATGTTGGCCACGCGCATCATGAACAGCTTGCACCGAGTTTACTGCACTATGCGAACACGAATCCTGACGGCATTAATGGTCAGCCTCTCCTCCGGATTGGCGTGGGCTCAAGATTCTTTAGTTGACACCTCATCGCTAAAGCCCGTTGGTTTTGAATTGGTCGCGGCGCAATCAGCGCTGTCACCGCAGGGGAACGAGTTAAGCCAAAACCAGTGGGTGCGGATCACTTCATCCGGCGCGATTCGAGGTTCGGTTGTTGCTATCGTCGGTGAAGAGCACATCAAGCAATCCAAGATGACGGTTACCTTGGTGAGGGAAGGGCAAGTTGTCGCGACGGATGAGACCGACGTTGACGGTGACTTCATGATCGAGAAAGGGAAGCCCGGAGTTTACTCGATCGTTGTGCAAGGCCAGGGGCAGTTGGCTGTCTATTCGCTGACGGTTCTCGATGCAGAGACCGGTGCACATTTGCCAGAGCGAATCGAAGTTCGAACGATCGCTCCTGCTTCACCGCGGATTGCCGAATTGATTCGTAGCAACACCATTCCAACGATGCTTGAAGGGGCTCGTATCGCCAACGATCCACTTGGCGACAAGCGTGCTTTCCAAGACTCCTGCGAAGTCGTCATCGACGAACAAAACGGCATCAGTGGTACGCTTTCCCGCGCAAATGCCAACGTCGACCTCAGCCAAACGCTTGTGTACCTCACGGTCGACGGCCGTGAAGTCATGCGGACGCGAGCGGCTAGCAATGGGGCTTACCGATTCGAAGGTGTTGAGCCTGGATCATATGGGTTAGTTGCTTCCGGCCCTCAAGGCATCGCTGCACTCGGTTTTTGTGCGATTGAAAGCAAGGACGAAAAAGCAGTCGGTGGCTTGAACAACTCCAAGGGCTCAATGCTCGTTGGTATCCGCTCGCGACATGCGTGCCGCCGGCTGAACGTCGAATTGGCAGATCCTAATTGCTACGCTCCCGCGGAAATCGTCGTCGCTGAAGAGTGCGTCGAAGAAGTCGCTTGTGCTCCAATGATGGGGTGCGGTTGCGGCCATCAAGGTGGTGGCGGTGGCGGAGGTGGCGGCGGAATCGGTGCGGGTGGGAACGGTTTATTCGGCCTCGCAGCTTTGGGCGGTCTTATCGGCGTAGGCATCGCTGCTGCTACCAACGACGACAATAACAACACGGTTTCCGCGGTTGCTCCCTAATCGCGACACTGGTCTAAAAAATCCATCAAGGTGGCGTCGGTAGACGCCACCTTTTTTTACGCCCTGAGCCACCTTATGGTCAGCCTTGAGCCACCTTATTGTCAGCCTTGAAATTGAAGGGAAGCGATAGGTGGCGAACCGAACAGTGGTTCGGAATTTCGCTGTCGAGATCAGAGTTTGATGGTGGCATTCGGCGGTCATCCTGAGTTGTGTGCCTGTCGACGATCGCCGAAAGTACCCATGAAGAAGTTCGCGAATGGCACGTCTTTATGCGATGTTCGTTTATGCGATGTTCGGTCTCTTGATGGTGTACGGTAAGGGCGATTCTAGAAGCGATTCCGTATCTTGGTATCCGCCTTGAGAAGATCCTGCTACCATACAAAGAACGGGGTAATGCACCCCGGATAATCGTTCAAGATCCTGGATCAGGATATCACCGCCATCCTTTGTTATCGCTATGAAACTTTTCGATTGTCGTTATTGGTCCGTCGTCCTGGCACTTGTATTAGGAATGCTCGGGGATTGGGTTCTGGTTCCAAGTGATGTGACGGCGCTTTACGCGCAAGAATCGAAGGTACCTGCTGCAACATCGGCGGGACCGGGTACTCGCCCCGCTAGCGCTGTATACCCTCTCGATGGTGTCGTTGATTCCATGGGAGCGGTATGGGTCGTCGATCGAAATGCCCCCGGTGTTTGGAAGTACGCTGACTCGAAATTGGAAATGGCTATCGCGGGGGATAAAAAGTTTCGCAAGCCTCTCAATGCAGCGCGCTGCATTGCCATGTCTCCGACAGGTGAGCTGACTGTTGGTGATCCCGCCACGCGTGAAATCTATCGCCGAGATGCGAATGGGAATATGGTACCGACAGTATCCGGGCTGATCGGGATTCCCATGGATCTGGCATACGCGAGCAACGGAACGCTCTACATCGCCGACGTTGAACGCCGCGTTGTTTGGAAGCAATCGTCTGCATCGGACAAACCGGAGGTTTTCGCAAATGTCAATCCTCGAGGGTTGTTTGTGGACAGCGAAGATCGTCTTTGGGTTGTATCGCAAGACGAGAAGCAATTGTTGCGATTGGATGCTCAAGGCAAGCAAGAAGTCATTGTTGGGGAACGCCTTTTCGAATTTCCACATCAAGTTGTGGTTGATTCCAAGGGGCAAGCGTGGGTCACCGACGGCTATAAAAAGGCATTGTGGTTGATCAAGCCGAATGAAAAGCCGGTGGTTGCGGTTTCGGGTGAACCGCTTCAAAACCCTGTTGGTCTATTCTTAGTCAACGATGAACCGGCTGTTGTTGACCCGCATTCCCAGACGGTTTTCAAGTACCAAGATTCCAAATTGGAACCTTGGTTTCGAATTGAGAAGCCATAGTCACGAAATCGAAAGTAACGAGTGATCGTTAGAGAGACTGGTTCCGCTGTCGACGTTTTTTGTTTAGTTCTCAAGGAATGTTTGCGAGTATTGAGTGGGCAGCAATAACGATCAGGACGATGGATTTGAGGGCGACGATTCGATGGGCCGCTTCGCGAATGCGATTGTGGTTACGGTCGAAGGATTAGGAACCAATCTTGTTGGCTGTTACGGAAACGCGCTAACGCCTACGCCAGCATTGGATCGCTTCGCGTCTCAATCGCTGGTCGCTGACCAGTTCTGGATGGACGGACTCGATCCTGTCGAAGTGTTGGAGTCGATGTGGAGTGGGTTCCATCGCAGAGAACGAGCAGGTATGCAGGGACGAGAGGACGCCTCGCCACGAAAGCTCAAGATACCGGGGTTATTCGTAACCGATGATCCGCGCGTTTATGAAGCGGCGCTCCGTTACATCGATGGTGAGGTGCACCTGCTGGAGATCGCATACACGGTCGAGACCCGTTTTTCCTCGTTGGTTTCCGATGCGCTGAATCAATGGATTCCCAAGCTTGGGGAATACGCGTGGTTATGGATTCATTCACGCGGGCTCCGAGGGCCATGGGATGCTCCGTATGAGTTGAGACTGGCGATGTGCGACGAAGGCGATCCGCAACCTCCCAGCGATGTCGAACCACCGGTTCGAATCGTCGATAACAGTACCGATCCCGATGAGATCTTCGGCTGGGCATGCGGAGCTGGTGGGCAAGCCATCGCGATGGATGAGGTTTGGGGATTGCTTACCGACGCGATCCAAGAATTAGGATTCGAGGCGAGCGCGTTGGTGATTTTGGCCGGGGTTCAGGGATACCCGCTTGGGGAACACGGAATGGTAGGGATTCCAGAGATGGAAGCTCGCCCCGATGGATCTGTTGCAAATTCGCCCCACGGAGAGATTTCCCACGGAGAGATTTCCCACGGAGCCATGCATAGCGGAGCTATGTACGCGGAGCGTCTGCACTGTCCCTTGATCATTCGCCCTGGAGATCAGCTCCCACTCAGCATTCGCTTCTCGCAATTCGTGCAGCCGCACCATCTCGGGTGCTTGCTCGAAGATTGGATCGAAGGAAGTACCTGGCTGGAAAGCGAGGATGCCAGTCAGGAAAGTGATGGGGAAAATTCTCTCAGCCCGTTGGGAGACGGTGACATCGAGCGCGACGGATGGACGCTCTCACGAATGATTCACGGGTCTGGAGTGGATCGCTTGAAATGGTTGCCGTTCCAGCGCTGTGCCTTTGCGTGGGGGGAGTCCGAGGCGGCGTTGATGTTGCCGAGTTGGTCGGCTCGTTTTTCGAATCTGGAGCCCGATAGATGGCTTGAGGCAACTGTAGAACTGTATGCCATGCCGGACGACCGTTGGCAGCAAAACGAAATCTCGGCTAGAGCTCCTTCAATCGTCGATGCGATGAATTCACTTCTTAATGCTTGGATGCAGTCGGATGTCCATAGTAGGGATCGTCTTGCTGAATTACTATGGAGCGTCGATGAAGCCTTGCTGACACCCATTCGTTGATGCGGCGGATTTTGAAGCGGCATCACGTCTACTCTTGCAGGAGCTTTCATGGCATTTAGTCCCCAATCGGACCATCCAACCAACGCTGAAGTTCGAACCACTGCTGACGATGCGTTGTTAGCGTGCAATCGATCCTTGATTCCAAATGCGAGCGGACCGATGGCGAGTGTGACGATGCAGCGCGCGACGTTGCACCCGAATGTTTTTCGCAAGCGGCTACTCTCGATCGATGGTAATCCCGGGGCTGGAGATTGGGTTGCTGTCTACCGAGTTGAACCAGAGCCGACTCGAAACATGGACCGGCAGCCGAGTTCGGAGCGACCGCAGAGTGGCGGACGCCCAGTTGAAGGCCGTCCTCCCAGACGGGATGAGAGGTCGTCTCCCAGTGTTTCGCCCGAAGCTCCGACGATTTTTGGCTATGGAATTTACAACCCAAAGGCGGAGGTGGCGGTCCGATTGTACTCGTGGCAATCGCAGTTGCCCGACGACGCGTTTTGGGATGGTTTGATCGATGGCGCTATCGCTTTGCGGCACGATACTTTGAAGTTGCCTGATACAACCAATGCTTACCGTGTTATCCATGGTGAAGCGGACGGCTTTCCGGGACTCGTCGTCGATCGATACGGAGACTGCTTAAGTGCCGAAGCGTTCAGTCTCGGCATGTACCAGCGAGCCAATCAGGTTTTAGCCCGTTTGGAGAGCAAGCTAGGTACACGGCATCGCCGCATCCAGCCATCGCCACAGTTCTTGAGCCAGGAAGGGGCAATCGTTGATTCGGTTTCGTCACCGGGGCTACCGGATTACACCACCATTTCCGAAAACAACGTGAAGTATCGGATCCATTTCGGAACCGGGCACAAAACAGGCTTCTTTTGCGATCAGCGGGATAACCGAGTGATGCTGGCGCAGCATTCGCAAGGAAAGAGCGTCCTGGACCTCTGTTGTTATACGGGTGGTTTTTCGGTGGCTGCGGCGAGTGCCGGCGGAGCCACCGAAGTGACGGGAGTGGACCTGGACGAGGAAGCCTTGGCGACGGCGAAAAAGAATGCCGCGATCAATCATGCGAAGGTTCGGTTCGTGCACGCAGACGCGTTTGCGTACATGCGGGATATGCTGCGCAACCGGAAGCAATTTGACATTGTGGTTCTAGATCCCCCAAAACTGATTCGCTCCCGAGCCGAACTGGAGGAGGGGAGTCACAAGCACTTCGACCTAAATCGACTCGCACTGCAGTTGGTGAAGCGAGGAGGGTTGCTGTTGACTTGTTCCTGCGCAGGACTGCTCAGTGCGGATGCATTTCAACAAATCGTTCAATCGGCCGCGAGATCCGGCGGGTTCGATGAGAATGGCAAGCGGATTCCGGGAAGGACGGTTCAGGTGTTTGAGTCGCGAGGCGCAGCTCCAGATCACCCAGTAGCGATGCATTGTCCCGAGACAGGGTATCTCAAGGCCTTCTGGGCTAGGGTGTTGTAGGAAACCTAAGATCCGAGGGCGGTTATTGGTTTCGGTCAGCCTGAAGTTGCAGCAGCAATTCGAGAGCCTCGCTATACCGTGGGGCTTCTTCGAGGGCCATCAAGCAATACCGTTTGGCCTTGGGCAGGTCCCCTGACCGTTGGAAGGCGCTCGCAAGTCGATAGTAGATATTCGCTGGGTCGACAGGATCCATGGTTGCGAGTGCTTCGAGGGCGCGGATCGCGACATTATTGTCGAGTGTCTTTTCCGCTGCGAGCGCTCGAGGAGCTTGGGTATCGCTTCGCATCGGCTGGATGCCTTGCATTCGATCGACCCACTTCGCCACGGATTCCCATTCGTTGCGCTCTGAATCGATCTCGATCAATCGTAGCAATCCGTCTCGAGGTGCTGGCGAGAATTTCTCGAGATTTCGTAAGGCCTCGTACTCCTTTGCAGAATCATCCATGCTCCTATATGCCGTGGCCAACTGCGAATAGACCCCGTTTTCGGAATGGTCCGCGGGCCAGAGGGATACCAGCGACTCAGCATCCCGGGCAGCATCCTTCCATGCCTTTTCATTGATGGCTTTATCCAAACGGCGTTTGAGTCCCCAATAGGAGTTCGGATGAGAAGCCATCCACGCATCGAGGTCTCGAAGTTCCTCCGTGGTAGGTTTCGAAAAATCCGCGTTGGCTGCAAAGGATTTGGCCCGATTGCGGGCGAATTCGAGAAACTCGGCGTCTAGGTAGGCGATGGATCCAGGTAGCCTCGCGAGAGCTTCATCGGCTTTCATGCCAACCGAGAGATCCTCAAGCAATCGACGCAGACCGTCGACGCCCCACCTCTCAATCCAAAATTCAACCGCCAGCGACGATGCGTAATACGCAAACTGCAAATGAAGTGGGGATTTAGGTTGTTGGAATGCTGAACTCAGTTTTGAGATTGGGACGAGATCGTCGCTGAGCAGCATTTCCCGATAGATAGGGTCCAGCCGTTCACCCCAGGTCGCATCCCTACTTCGTTCTTCGTAAACAGAGATGCCTTCGGAGAGCCAACGCGGCATTTTGTTTTTTGTTTTTTGAAGTGTCACCACGTGGCAGTATTCATGCCAAAGAACGGATTTCCAGTTTGAGTCAACTTGCAAGGCCGATGGGGAATTTGCGGTGATAAGGCGACCGAAGCAAACGCCGAGAAACCCTTGGCCTCCTGGCATGCCAAATGTTCGAATCGCAAATTCCTGTTGGCGTGGGAAGATCTCAACAAAGATTGGCTCTTGCAAGGTCGCACCGTACTTGGGTACCAAAACCTGCCTGGCGTTCTGAAGCAATTCCACCACATCGCGACCGTACACATCGGCCTCGGACCTGTCCATGCGGATAACAAATCCATCTGCTTCGATGGTTGTGAATTGCGAGAGCTTGGACTGAAGTTGCTTGAGATTGAAAATCGAGACGTCGTAGGGATCGCTTTGGCGAATACCGTCGACCATTTCCCAACCCGCGATGTCCTCACCGCTGCGCAAAAGGTCTTGAGCGAGTTGTGTGCGAGCGGGAGAGTACTTGCTGTCCATCGTGAGCGCGCGGCGTTGGTACTCGACGCCTTCGGCGAAACGATAGTGAAGGGAGAGGTGCTTGCCGATCGTGTAATCCACTTCCGGGTTGAGCTTCCAGGATTCTAACCCTTTGCGACGCGCGTTTCCTTCGAGTTCAAATTCTCCGCGAAGGTGGGCGATCGCGGCGCGCAGAGCCCACATCTTAGGATACGATGCGTTGACCTGCTCGATCTCATCCAGCAAAACCAAGGCGGCCGCGTAGTCTTCGGCGTTCATGCGAGATTCGGCTGCAAGGAGGATACTGGGGATATACTTGGGATTCAGCTCAATCGATCGCTTCAGATATTCCGTTGCCTTTTCCTCGTCGCTGTTCCATGCACGAGCGGCAAGAAAAAAGATTTCTGGATCGTTCGGGTCCAACTCAATCGCCTTTTTGAGCGATTGGGCGGCGACCTGCGCATCGTTTTTGTCGAGCGCCATCCGAGCCGTGGCGATGTAGGACTCCACATTTTTCGGATCCGCTTTGATAGCTTGATCAAAACAGATTTTGAGAACTTGTTTCGGATCTTCGCCGCGCATCAAGAAAAATTCACCGAGAGGTACAAGATCCGATCTGTTGCTGAACCGCCATGGTGTTCTCTGGATGATGGATTCAATTTCATTGAGTTGGTCCTCACTCTTTTTTGCTTCGTTGGACCAGAGTAGTACCTTGGCACCCAATAACCGTAACCGAAGGCTATCTCCGAATCGCTCGAGGGCCGACTCGTAAACTTGCTTGGCGTCTTCGGTACGTCCAGTGATTAAATAACCTTCGATGAGCAGCCGCGGCCACGCCTCGTTCCAAACCCGCTTTTCGACCTGCGATTTTGCGAGTTCGATCAGTTCCGCGTACTTGCCCGATCGAAGCATGCTTCGAGCATCATCAAGTTCGTTAGCTGGGCAACGCGCTGCGACGCTTAAGAACGTTCCGATCATCAGAACGAGTTGCGCGATGGATCGGCAGACAGAGATCGCGAAGGTTTCCCATGGTTGGATCCGTTTTTCAATGGCCGGACAGGTATTCTGCCGCGGAAACGGAACGAAGACGTTGCAATCGGTGAGGTTTTGATGCTGGATTTCCATACCCGCATTGTAACGCTCGGGAGTCGCCAATGCTCGCGCTCGATAGCCCGGGATTGCCCAGTTCGCAATCTATTAAGGGAATCCAATCCCTGGTTCGGGGTGGCGTGACCCACCGCCCGGCGCTAACGCTTAGGGTTGTGACGGATTCGCTTCGCGAAGAAAATCAGAGCCACGCGTGTAAGCAAGTGGCAACTGGACGCTCGAACCCGCATCCCCCGATGCTAGCCATGATCAACAACTTCTCGACGCGACCATCAACACAGCTGGTAAACACAGGTCACGGCGTACCTCCGCCCGGCGCTAACGCTTAGGGCTCTGACGGATTCGCTTCGCGAATAAAATCAGAGCCACGCGTGTAAGCAAGTGGCAACGGGACGCTCGAACCCGGATCCCCCGACACTAGCCATGATCAACCACTTCCCGACGCGATTATCAATACATCTGGCAAACACAGTTCTCGGCGCACCTCCGCCCGGCGCTAACGCTTAGGGCACTGTTGGATTCGTGTTGCGAGAAGGCTGGCGAATAGCCCGATGCAAGCCGGAAAAAAGCAGCCTACCGCAACGACATACCTTCCAAGGGCTGGTTCGACCAAGACCACCAGTAATCCTTTAGCCGCCGCGAACAAGACACTGATCCAGACCAGTGTTCCGAACTCAAACGATGCAATACGGAAAGAGTTGGTATTAGGAGGTTGGTTTCTGTGGGCGCCGTATTGTTTAGGGTTGGAAACGCGTTGTATCGCGATGATGCCCCCCCAAAGTGCCAATAGGCAAAGTGAAATTCGAGAACCGACGTCCATGATTGCCCCTCGAACAAGTTGTTGGAACATGCTCCAGGCGTTGGATCGAAACCAAAAAATGTATTCCCGGGGATGAAGGAACAAACTGGACATGGCCAGCCGCTGTAAAGCTTGGTTCGATTGCTTGGTATCGGTTCCGTAAATTGTTTCTGAGGCGGGGGCAGCCAATTCCCAAGCGGTTTTGTTGTAAAGATCCACCATGGATCGGTAATCATACGGTGAAGGATGATAACCAGCTTCCTCTCGGAATTCGATAAGTCGCTGGGCGAGTTCTCGCGATCCTTCGGGTAGATCGTCGACGTCGCTTCTGTCGACATATTGGCCAGTGATTCCGATCAAATTGTAGCCTGCGAAGGATACGAGACCGAACTCTTGGACCACGGTCCATCGGAGCGCACAGTAGCTCAGCAACGGCAATACCGAGATCAATGACATTTTTATTGCTGTTTGAATTGCCTCCTTCCACGTGCGACCCCAGATAAATGGCAGGAGGGTGATTGCCAGGACGGGCCAAAGAGGGATCAGGAAAAGGTATGCCGGTCGGACCAAGATGGTCGCAAGGGTCAAGCATCCAAGGCCAATCCATCCACTAATAGGGATGATGTTGTTTTCGGCGAGTTTCGGTTGGTGCGATGATTGAGTAGGCCCTTGCGTTGGAGGTTGCGTAGCCGAGCATCGAGGAGAGTATTTCGAAATGGCCATGAGAAAGAAACTTACACAGCCAATACTCATAGCGATGCCCAAGGCATCGGAGCCAATGCGAGCTCCGAAATCCCACAATCCACGGCTGAAGCAAAGTGGTGCTGCAGAGGCGGCTGCGGTCCAGGGGCGAAAGCCGATGGAAGTGAGTCCCGTGTAAAACAAAACAACGGCGAGCATCATCATCGCAAAATGGAGGAACGGGATGGCTGAGATACCCATCGTCGATCTTGCGAGTTGCACAAAGGCGGGATAGAGAGGAGTTCGAATACCAGAGAGTATTTGTTTTAGGCTGCTCCAATCGAAATCGATGTAACTGGCGCTGTCGGGTTCGGTGATAGGAATCCATCGACCAGTCCCCGCCAAAAGAGTACCGGAAAAGGCGATGGCAATCAGTATTGCCGCAAGTGAGTGCAAACGATCGGTGCGCCATGCTTCCCTAGGTGGCTTGGGAGCTACCGTGTGACTGGCCTGATGTTTGGAGCTATTTTCCATTGGTCCCCTCGTGGAAATCTGGGAGACGATGGATGCGCGTCGGGGAGATTGGCCTGGAGCAGGTCCGAGAAGGGAATTGAATGGCGAGGTTGTTTGGTTGGATCCAACGTCGCCACCAAAGCGCGAACACGAGCAACGTGAATAACGCATACGCATGATTGCGTTTTCCCGACTGATGCTGTTCGAGGAGCGACCGAACACCTGGCCAGTGAAGAATTTGACACTCCTGACAAAAATCGGCATTCACGACACGTCGCAACAGATCGCCCCAGGCTCCTCGCAACCACGATTCAATTGGAATGACAAACCCAGCCTTTTTCCTGGCAAGAATTCCGGATGGGAGACGATGGCGCATCGCATCGCGCAGGACCAACTTTCCGCTTCGGCCACGGAGCTTCCATTGAGGGGGGATTGCCAACGCTGTCTGAATCACTTCATTGCTCAAGAAGGGGACTCGGACTTCGAGGGAATGCGCCATGCTCATTCGGTCCACCTTTACCAGCATGTCGTTTGGAAGATGGAAAGACAGGTCCATATGAAGCATCTGTTCGAGAGGGGATAGCCAGTACGGCGCATCCCGGAGGGGTTCGGCGTAGGCGTCGAGCCCTTGTTGGATCCAATCTTCCGAGCGCGAGACACGGACTAGAACTGAAATTTCTGCGTCGATCATCGTGCGCCAACTGCAGTGATTATTGGGCCATGCGCGCTCGGCGCCGATGAGGAATCGCTCGGCGAGCATGGACGCCGAGTACTTGGTCTCCGTTGCGGGAATCGAACGGAGAAGTGGCTTTAGAAGCCGATGACGAATGGGACTTGGGATTCGCGAGAAAAAATTGCTGAGTGAAGTAGCACGGTAGGTGGAGTAGCCTGCCAGGAGTTCGTCAGCCCCATCACCGCTTAAAGCCACCGTAACGTGTGGCGAAGTCGATTGGCACAATGCCCATACCGAGAGGAGTGAATTGTCGGCGATTGGATCCTCTGCATGATCGATGACGCGAAGGAGCGAATCCAATTGGTCGGCGGCTAACAGCGGCGAGTGGTGATCGGTCCCAAAGCATTTTGCGACTGCGTAGGCGGGCTGGGATTCGTCGAACGAGGCTTCGGAAAACGAACAGGTAAAAGTATGGATCGGCTTCCTTTGGTGAACCTGCATGCATGCCACAATCGCTGACGAGTCGAGTCCACCGCTGAGGAACGCACCTAGTGGAACGTCGCTCTGAAGCTGCGACTTGACGGAGCGATCTAGGCTGCTCTGCAATCGATCGGCGGATTCAGAACGGGACCAATTTGTCGGCGCTTCGGGATAAGGTAGCCGGTACCAACGAGCGATCGTGGGCCTGGGTGTGTCCAACGAGACCGTAAGTTCGTGCCCTGGCTTTAATTGCTGAATTCCAGCAAAGCCTGTGTTCGGTGCTACGGAGTAACCGAAGGTCAGGAACATGTGCAAGGCATCGAGATCAGGTTGGGGCGTCACACCCCAGGCGAGCAACGATTTGATTTCCGAAGCGAAAAGAAACGCATCAGGAGTCTGTGTGAAGAAAAGGGGCTTGATTCCAACACCGTCTCTAGCCAACCAGAGCGATTGCTCCTTGCGGTCCCAAATCGCAAACGCGAACATGCCATCGAGCATATGGAGGAGAGACTTTCCCCAGCGTTCGTACCCGTGCAGGAGAACCTCGGTGTCGGTCGCCGTTCGGAAGGTTGCGCCAAGTGATTGCAGTTCCGATCGCAGTTCCTTGTAGTTGTAGATTTCGCCGTTATAGGAAATCCAGTAACGGCCCATCGAATCTCCCATGGGTTGGTGGCCATTGATGGATGTGTCCAGGATCGATAGCCTTCGATGCCCCATCCAGATGGGAGGTGCAGCAATCAAGCCGCCATCGTCGGGACCACGATGAAGGATCGCGTCGACCATACGGAGCGAGGACGCCTCCAACTGTGCGTAGCTCTCCCTGGAAAGGAGCGCCTTTTCGAAGACCAATGCTCCGGCAATACCGCACATGCTCGAAGGACTTCCTGTTAGTTGGCAATGAGGCTCGGCTGGCCGAGCAGCGGTGTCTGTTGTCTGTTGGTACGGGGTCCGGCAGTTGCGATGGCGACAACGGAGAGACCGAACCACCTTCTAAAGCAGGGATCGGTCCAGAATGCAATTTTTGGCAACCAGCGATCTGCGGCGAGCATCTGTTGGTTCACTTGTTCGTCCCTAAGTCCAGCCGAGCGTCGCCAGCGATTGTGGTACCACCAGCCTACGGCTCCAAGGGCATTGATATACCTGCATGTGTTTACATGCCAACCGCTGTCGCGAAGTGCATTCCGGAGAGACGATCGTGAGTAGCGGCGGTAGTGTCCCGCCTCTTGGTCCATGCGACCGTAAAGCCTTTCGTGTGCAGGGACGATGATTCCCAGTCTCGCGTTAGGGGCAACGGTATCATGGATTGCTCTCAACGCACGGCGATCCTCGGAAATGTGCTCGAGGACGTTGAAGCAGACGACGCTATCCGCCCGGAACGGGAGAAGGGATGCCATCGTTCCCGGATCTTCAAGGTTGCAATGGGCGACCGATAAACGCTGCGCCTGTTCCGATGGTTCTTGCAGCATGCTAACGCGAAGAGAATTTAAGCATTCCTCGTCAATATCCGTTCCGAGCACAAAGCGACCTTGACGAAGCAGGTGGCGGGCTGTCTGACCATTGCCAACCCCGATCTCCCACACGCGATTTCCCAAGGCTGCCGAGACTTGGTTGAGCAGGTAGGCAGGGTACGCCTCCATCTTCGCCATAGCCGGGCTCATCGTTGATTGTCCGCGCGGCGACGAACTCGGCGTGCTGTGATGGCCAGGATTCGATCGCGTGGTGATCATTTATTCACTGCCCAATCGATTCACGGGAAATCGTTCCGACTTGGTCGGTTGCAAGGCCACAGCGAGGAAGCCTAAGCCGACGATAACACCGGAGGTGCATAGTGCAATCCAGCCGGCGAGACTAACGATGTGCGAGTTGAACATCATCCCTATTGGCAGCGATAGGAAGGCAAAAGCAACAAATGGCATGGCAAGCAACAAAAAGGCCTTGATTGGATTGCAACGCAGGATGGCTTCCATGATGATCTGAAGCGCCCGCAGCGAGTCTCGAATGTGATGAACCTTCGAAGTGCCGTGCCGTTTGTGGTACTCGATCGGCACGTATGCGATCAAAAGATCATTGAGCAAGTAGGACAGGGTGGAGGTCGTCGTGAATGAAAAGCCTGAATTGATGAGGGGGAAGAACGGCATGATTTGATTCTTCCTAAACACTCGCAACCCTGAATTGATGTCGGGAATTCGCTGGCCTGTGGCATATTCGGAAAGGTAGCGGAACACAACGCGTCCCATACGCTTCACGATCCCTCCTCGGTAGAACTTGCCACTGCGAGCTCCAACCACCATATCAAAACTACCGAGCAGTTTGAGCAAATCCGGGATGCGGTCGATGGGGTAGGTTCCATCAGCATCAGTGATCACAATACGATTGTTGCTTGCGGCGGCGATTCCTGTCTTGAGGGACCGGCCATACCCACAGTTTTGGGGGTGTACGAGAACTTTGTCAGCCGCCGCTCGAGCTTCTTGTTCGGTGCGGTCCGTGGCGCCGTCGACGACCACCACAATCTCATGCTCAATCGATGATTTTTCCAGGCATGATCGAATGCTCGCGATGACGCTTGCCAACGCGTTTTCTTCGTTATAAGCAGGTATGACGACCGAGACTCTTTCCTCGGTGTTAGTCGCCAGCATGATCGCGATAAACGATAAAAATGAAGGACTGAGGACGGCGTTGCGGACCCGTCGATGGGCCATTCAATGATCTCGTTCATTGTACCACGGAAACGATGGCATTCCTTGCTTTGGTGTCCGGCTCATCCATCCTGGTTTATGAATTTTGGGACATGAAGGGCTCTTGACGGGCAAATAGCTTGCCCAAGTGGTACAATCGGCATAACCGCCTGATGAGGCGATATCCAAACTTTTTGAGGTATGAAGGGTTTTTGAAGATGTTTGTTCGTTATTTCTCCCTCTTGGTTGTTCTCTCCTGGTTGGTCGCCCCCTCGTTCGCACAAACGCTGACCTTGAACAAAGAAAAGTCGAAGATTGATTTCGTCGGCAAGAAGTCAGATGGTTCCCATAAAGGTGGTTTTAAGGAATTCAAAACCGAAGCTAAAGCGGATATGGATGCACCGGAAAAGAGTTCCTTGAAATTGGAAATCGATACCACGAGCCTTTGGTCCGATGATGCGAAACTGACGGAGCATCTCAAGAACCCAGACTTCTTCGATGTCCGCAAGTATCCAAAGATCACTTTTGAAACCACTAAGATCGAAGTCAGCGGCGAAGAAGCCGTCACGCTGGTCGGGAAATTGACCATGCTCGATAAGACCGCAGAGGTCAAAGTGCCGTGCAAAACCAGTTTGAGCGATTCGGGTATTGTCCTGACCGCCGAGTTCAAACTGGATCGCACCAAGTGGGGAATGTCCTACGGCAAAGGCAAGATCAACGACGAAGTCGATATCACCGCTAATTTGCATTTCAACCGCTAGTGCGTTGATTTCGTCCAACGTCACCAGCAGTTGGTCTCGACATAGCGTTCACAGGGCATGCTTCCTGTGGACGCTTTTTTATGCGCCGTGGGAACGGTATCGCGCATGTTGCATTTCGCAGAGTGCGATAAATGACTTCGTCGTTCGATCCATGGATCTGTTCCGCGCTGACTGACGACAAGCAACGTTATCTATCGAGCATGAGCACCGCTGCGAACAGGCGACTCTGTCCCATAATTGCATCTGCGAAAGAATGCCGCTGCGTACGAGCACGGTTAGATTCACAGTGGGATTCACGGTGAGATTTTGGATGTGCGATAGCCGGAGCTAGTGGATATGCATTCGCCGCAATTGGACGAGTCCTTCGAGCATGGAACGCTGCACACCGTTCGCGTCGATCAGTCCTGAATTGGGGAACGCGTGAGGCTCGCGGTCGGAAAGCTGATTCCAGATGATTCCGTGAACGTTGTTTTTTGCGAGTAGCATGCGAACAACTTCGAGTCCATTCGCTGACATCGGTGAGCTCTGTCCGGAGCTCTGTGATTCTGATTGGAGTGATGATTCTGCGTGAGTCTCGTCAGGCGATCCAGATCGCTGGTATTTCCAGCTGGAGACAACATTGCATTTGGCCATCGCGAGTGCGTCGTTGGACACGCCGCAGGGGGTCGTTACGGTGATCAGCAAAGGCAGCCCCAGAATATTCCAGTGATCGACGAGGTCGGAGATGTCCACAAGATCTCTTGGCAAGGATCCAGTTGGCCAAAAGTTCAGATTCAATTCCAAACCTAGACCGGAGAGTCCGAGATCGGCTCGCACGAGTGCGTCCGCAAAGTGCAGGGGGCTGATTCCATCGGGTTTTGCCGAGAGGTACTCCGCCCATGGGGCATCGATGCTCAAAATGACGGGAGTTTTTGGATCACTGCGACGGACGGCTTGGATGACGCCCACCGCCAATTGGAGGACTTGCTCATCGTTCAGTCCCAATGGGTTCGGAGCATTTAGGCCCGACGCGGTATTCCACAAATGAATCCGACCACGATAGCGATCGACTAACTTCGTCGCATGCTCAACAGCGGTGCGATAGAGCGAATCGAAATCATTGAACAGGTAAAACCATTTGGGGATCGCGTGCGACTGAAGGTTTAGGAATGGGCCACCGAAGACTCTCAGTCCGTGGATGCGGGCCCATTCGATCTGCTCGTCGATGACCGCGACTGCTTCGTCGAATCGCGTCGCTTCGATATCTCCAAGTTCCATGGAGACATTCAGCGTATTCATGGCTGGCAAAGCCAGTTCCGCTCCCGGTTTCCACTTTGGTTCCGGAGTGACGCGGACTCCGAGCAATGCGCTGAACTGTTTCTCTTGTTGGTGTCGAGCCTGTAGAGATTGCGAAACGAAGGCGCGCGTCAGTGGACGAGAAGCCCCGATGGATTTATCGATCGAACGCTGGGCCAGCACGCACATTTCCTTGGGCGAGTCTGTGCTGGTCGCAGCCCGGATGAACAAGTCCATCGCTTCTTCGATCATCTCCGAATAAGCGTTCGGTAGTTTTAGCCCCACTCTTTGCCAATCGAGCCCTCGGCCGCGGACCCGATGCAGGCTTCCACGTGCTAGTTCGAGTTGAAGCCAATAAGGTTGATCGACACACCGAAGCGAACCGGTCGTCAACACGATCGGACCGTAATCTTCCGTCGGCCAAACGATCGAAAGTTTGCCGGATTCGTTGACCGTGCGTTCGATGGTCAAGCAATCATCGACAAGACGGTTGCGGCAGGCCCACGGGATTCCTTCTAACCCGGATATGAATGCAGTGCTCCAAATCTGTGGGTCGTACTCCGTCGCGTTCGGAACTCGAAATCGCATTAGACCCATCGAATCACACCCGTTCGCTTAAAAATCTCCCGACCGAAGCGTGAGAGTGTACTCGATTCACGGCGCGCGTTCAATTTCAGTCCATCGACGAATGTCGGATATCACCGTATCGAAATCAACCTATGGAGGTTGGGTAGCGAACTGTCAGTGTTTTCTGCCGAAGCACATATTTTCTGTGGTACCCGAACTTTGAAACCTACGGGTTGGGCAATTGGGGCTGGGCTGCAGTTCGCGAGAGTTTTCGTCCCAAAGGTGCAGCGAGGGCCATGGAGAGGGGATGTGTCGATTCGCAAGAGATAGCGATATAATCGGCGAGGTTGCGGCCGGCCATCTCTCACTCATCTAGGCAGAATATGGAAAATCGAAGTCTTCGCTTTAGCGATTTGAGCCAGGTCATGCCTGAAGTCTTTCGATTGCGGGACCAGGGGTATACTCAAACAGGCTCATGGGATTTGGTGCAAACGTGTAACCATCTCGCGGACTGGATGAGTTTTCCCTTCGATGGCTTCCCTAAGCCTCCTTGGTTTATCTCTTGGATGTTTCCGCTCATGAGGTTGACTGTGGGGAAATCTGCTCTGAAAAAGATACTCGCCACAGGGGTGATGGGGAAAGGAATGCCGACGATGCCGGAAACCGTTTACAAGGCTGGTGGGAATCCGGAAGAGGCAATCGACCGATTGGCGAAGAGTCTAGAGCGATTGTCGGTTGCCAAAAATGCTATCTACCCTTCTCCTGTTTTTGGGACCATGTCCAGGGAAGAGCTGGTTCGACTGCAGCTAGTTCACTGCGGGCATCACCTGGAATTTTTGGTCCCGAAACAGTAGCTTGCGGGTAGTTCGGGAAATAGCCGAAATATTGGGCAATGGCGCGGTAGCAACCGTTTCGCTCCGGCTGACCCTTCGCTGAAGCGAGGCAAAGAATGAGCCCTTGGCTGGCGCCTTAGGCTGGAAGGTGCTATGAATGCAATCGCTTCATAGCATTGGAGGCTGGGCTTTGGAGCTGACCACTCTTTCGGCAGAGATCAGTCGCCTCTCAATTTGAGGTTGAGACCGGTCAGTTTTTCTCGAACCTCGGTGAGGCTTGTCACGCCGAAGTTCTTGCATTCGAGCAAATCGTCACCTGTCTTACGAATCAACTCGCCGATCGTATTGAGCTGCAATCGAACCATACACTTGCGTGCACGAACCGATAGGTTCAATTCGGAGATGGGTCGATCGAGCAACATTTGCTGGTCGGGAGTCATGCCGCTGACGTCGAGCGGTGGATCTGCTTCTCGTTTTTCATGGGCGAACTGACCGAGTCCCAGTCCTCGGGCGGTTAGCATTTCCTTGATTTCAACAAGGGATGTTTCGCCGAAGTTTTTGCTGGAGAGCAAGGTTTGTTCGGAGACGCGGGTCAGATCGCCAAGCGTTCGTATACCCATCTTTTGGAGGCAGTTTCGCGACCGAACCGACAGTTCAAAATCTGTGACAGGAACGTTGAGCAGTTGCGCCAATCGCTCGTTCTTCTTCTGCGAGTCTTCATCGTAAAGAACATTACCGCCAGCTGCGGCATCTTTAAGATAAAGGTTGGCGATTTGATGGTCGGGCGATGTTTCGAGCACTCGGCGATAGCATGCTTGGGCGCGGGCGAAGTCGTTGCGATCTTCGTACATCAGGCCGAGGTTGATCAAGGTCCCGGTGTGCGACGGAATCAGGCCGGCACCTCGCTGATAGAGTTCAAACGCGTGTTGGTCGCTCCCCATTCGATCGTACTCGACGGCGAGTCCGAACAATGCGCCTGCGTGGCGTGGGTTGTTTTGCAACGCTCGCTGGTAGAGGGCGATCACCTCTGGGAGGTTCCCACCGATAGCGGCAAGCGTCGCAGCGCGTTGGTAGGGATACTCAGGATGCTGTTCTACCGGACCGAAGATATTATCAAGGATCTTGAGAGCCTCTTCTTTGCGGCCGATGTATCGGTAGATTTCAGCTCGGGACAACTGACACCACTCAGCGGTGTATCCGGCCTTTTCGGCTGCGTCGTAATATCCCAAGGCTCTGTCGTACTCTTCGAGTTGGAAGCAGACTTTGCCGAGGTAATACTGAGCCAGCGCACCACCGTCACCTTGGCGAAGGGTGGCATCCGCGTCCCTGAATTTGCCGAGCAAATACTGGCAAACCCCGAGTCGAGTCATGGTGGCGGGGGAGAGGTTTTGGGATTGTTGCAGTTCTCCAACCGCATCGCGCAAGAGAGCGACTTGGGTCAGATCCTCTTCAATGGCTCGCGTGATCCGGTCGATGTCTTGCGGACCAAACGTCTGGTTGGAAAGAACAATCTCTCGGATATCGATCCCTGCAGCCATAACCATACGCTCTATACCTCGTGTTTACTGGGTAAAACCAAAGCCGGCAGTGGGAGTCGAACCCACAACCCCCGCATTACGAATGCGGTGCTCTGCCAATTGAAGCTATGCCGGCGATCGTCATTCCTTCGAGCCAGCCACAGCACCTCGCTCCGGAGGATCCCCAGGGTCAACTCGTAAGGGCATAAGGATACGTGCTTTGTGGTGAAATCGTCAAGGGCTGACTGGCCCCCTTTCGGCTTTGTTCCCATCGGAATCGCGGGTGGGCGTTGCCGTTGCGATCGCGACGATTTTGCGGGGGCTGGGGAGAAAAAACAGAGTTTTGAGAGATCCTATCGATGGGCCTCAATTCGCTATGCGGTTCGACTTGCCACTGAGGTGTTCGAAGAAACCGAGGTGTTCGATGAAACCGCGTTGTTCGAAGAAACCGAGTTGTTACCGGATCCAGAAGAACCAAACGAGTGGGGGGGAGGGCTATCTCCGGCCGGCGGAGTTGGGTTTCTGCTGGGAAATCGGTCCGCGTAGAAAAAACGCTCCCACCATGTCGGGTGCCGCAGACGGCGATCCGATTTAGGCAATTCGTGTTTTTTTCCCGTTCGGGTTTCTAGTACCAAAGTGTCGTCCGTGATTTCGCGAACGATCCAGTACTTGTCAACTTCATACGAGTACATCTCGCCATGAGGAGATGGGCTGATGTTTTTAGCCCTAGGTCCAGGCGATAGGCTGTGTTTTTCTCGTGTGCAAACAACCCAATCGTTGACTTTGAATCGAAAATCCATGGCCGAACTCCGGACGGACCAAAAGACTTGAGACGGTAAATGCGAGTTTCAGAGACGCTTCCTTGGCTCACCACCTTAGATTCTTCGAGAATTTCGAAGGAAATCTACCCTACAGGCATGCATTTGCACGCAAAATTTGCGAACTTTACCTAACCTTCTTTTTGGGATTGTTCCCCAACGTAACGATGGGAGTGGTTGTATACCAAAGATTAAGCGTCGGGGGAACGCAGATTCACGATTTTCAAATCGAATCGCCGTTTTCGAGAAGGCCGCAGAGCAACATGGCCACAGTGCAACATGGCCACAGTGCAATTTGGCCGCAGTGCAATTTGCATGATCACGCGTTTCCACGCGTTATGGCCTGTGCATCGATGGCTCGTTGGTGGGGCATATCCGACAGATTAGGTCAAGAAATAGTTGGGGCGTTTGCTATCATCGCGTTCTGGCATGGATTAACAACATCGTGCTCATGCTCAGTGAAACGGTGCTCGTGCTCGTGCTCGTAATCGAATCGAATCGAATCGAATCGAATCGAATCGAATCGAATCGAATCGAATCGAATCGAGGCAATCATGACAGACCACTTCTTCGATCATGATCGGCTTGGCGTCTATCGCCTTTCGATCGAGTACGTCGCCAAAGCATTTGATACATCGCGGTCGTTGGAGGGACTTCATCGCCATGCCCGCGATCAGTGGTTGCGAGCAGCCCAATCCATTATGCTCAACATTGCCGAGGGCAACGGAAAACGAAGCCTCGAAGATCGAGCGAGATTTCTGGATATTGCTCGTGGTTCAGCTTTAGAGTGCGCTACGATCCAAGACGTGCTGGTTGTTTCCGGTGGCTTGAGCCGAGAAACGGAACAAGAACTCAAATCAAGATTGGTGCGGATCGTCGCGATGTTAACTCGGATGGCGATGAAATTCGATGGTGTCTCGGAATCACCGAGCGCGTACAATCAATCAGGCGATTACGAGCACGAGCACCGTCCTGTCGGACTGAGCACGAGCACGGAGAAGAGCCAGAACCAACGATTGCACCCAAGCGACGGTCGGTTGCACTGACAAATCATTGATCCATCCCGCCGCTTGGTGAATCGAATCGTTCTTACCGGCCCGTACACTTGCTCCGCGATCTTTAAGTACCATTCGTCGGCGTTTGACGAGGCCATCGATTCTCTCC
The DNA here is from genome assembly GCA_046318275.1 of Pirellula sp. GTDB lineage: Bacteria > Planctomycetota > Planctomycetia > Pirellulales > Pirellulaceae > JBKCUI01. The sequence goes on from JBKCUW010000110.1 coordinate 36,495, forward strand.
TGCAACTCTAGTTTCGTTTCGAGTTAAAGGATCATCCTAGCTAGCGTAACCAGATCCGCCGAACAGCCGAGAGAGTAGAAAGTAGAGAGTGGACCGAGTTGATGGGAGAAAGAAGGTTAGTGGTTTTACCGCCCCTCGACGGATCGTATCAGCAACGCTTCGAGGGTTTTTCTACTCTCTACTTTCTCCCATCTACTCTCTATTTTTTGGCCTAACGGCCAAAAAATCGGGGTGACTGGATTCGAACCAGCGACCTCTGCGTCCCGAACGCAGCGCTCTACCAGGCTAAGCTACACCCCGAACGGCCAACGATTGTATCAGGGCAAGCCTACATCCGTTGACCACACAGTCAGGACCGCGGCTGAGATCGCGCAGGCCCTTGATGAAAAGCTTCCCGTCTGGAGAGACACTCAACCAGTGCATCAGTATTGGCGGAAACACACCAAGTAAACACGCATACTGAGCGGGGCTTGCACCATGTGATGGATCACCTTGAAGA
>JBKCUW010000111.1:0-7122 GCA_046318275.1 Pirellula sp.
GTTGGTGCATGTGCACTTGTGGCCGGAGCAGCCAAAGGAGGCTGCCTAGCAGTTCGGGATTTCCTATATGCAGGAACACACGCTCCTAACGCAGCGCAAGCGACCTGCCTTTCTGATCTCAAAGGCTTAATGCGGCCTGGCTATTGCTCCCTCACTGCACCAATTTTGATTCATGATTTTGCCGCATCTCCATTGACGGTATGTCACTCTATTTGCCGTGTGCGCTTTCTTAAGCTAGGACCAAATGATGTGGATTGCGGTTCCTGCCAAGGATCAATCAATACTTTAATGACCTTGTTGCACGAATGCATCCATGCCGAAAAACAAGCATGTGGTTTTTCGTCGACGGGATGCGGCGAATTTGAGGCATATTATCGTTCGAAAATGGAGTTATTGCGCGACCGTTTGGGACTTTGTACAAAGTTAGTGCAAATGAGCAAGTGTGGCTCAGTTTCGGAATGTCAAAACTCAATAGACTCATTAGTTGTCAACGACCAAATTGATCTTGATAGAGAGCAAGCTAGGTGTACTGCGGAGAGGAATGGAGGTCCGCCTCAACTTCCCAGATAGCGACTTCATCTTGAATGTTGTGGCGAAAATGAAAACAAATCCGTATGAGCCAAGATGGCCCTCGACAGAGGCCAAAAAATCCTTGAAGATTATTGTCCCGGGGGCTTTTGCTTTCGGAGGATGCATTGGCGTCGCGGTATTACTAGTGGTGACATTTTTTCCTCGGAATCATCGATGTTGGATTCAGGAATTTCTTTTGTTGCTATCAGAAAAAAGCATACTCGCTTTATTGACCATTATCTTGTTTGGGGTTTTGTGTAACGCAGCGTACTTGGGTTCTGCTGCTGTTTACAGATGCTTGCGAAATGACGAATCGAAACCGTAGGGCCGCCCTGTGCAAAAACTCTTACGCGGGGAAGAAGTAAGGGCGTCGATCACAACGTGGGCAAGCAGGTTTGCTAGCTGATCTGCATTGTAGATTTCTTGATTTTGCGAAATCTTCGCATCACAAATGCCGTGCTCCACGTCATAACATTCTGCACTTTTGCGCACGAGAACTCGGCGCTATCAGCGCCGCTTATCCAGCCACTCGCCTCGAAGGCAGCAACGAGCGAGAGTCTATGCTTGGATGGCTGATTTTCTCGTCAAATGATGCTCGATTCCCTTGCGAACGGACTGTGAAAACAGCCCTTTTTCGGACCGTGCGCGGACGTGGAGACAGTTGTCATTCGAAGCAAGTCGGTTTCGGGCGCGCCGCTGGCCCTCCTATCCGGTCTCGATTGGTTTGTTCTCGATCCGCACGAGCGCTTCTGGCTTCGCACACTTGGTACATGTTACTGCTCGGTTTGCGGTCATTCGTGCTTCTCTTGCCACTGCGCGAGCATCGTTGAGTTGGTTTGGAATGTCATTCCCTTTACCGAAGTACATTTCATTAGGCGTCTGGCCCTTGAACGCCGAATGTGGAATGACTCGGTTGTGTTGGTCGACGTAGAACGTCGTTTGCTTGCGCACATCGTCGATCGATTCAAGTGTGTTCAAGTACAACCACCAGTGCTTTAGCATTCTCCACCACGATTCGATCATGCTGTTCGAGAATACAACGTCGACTTGGGCCAGGATACGCTGGATCGTTCCACTAGTAACGAGTGCATCCACATTCCCATTGAGGTTCAGGCCTTTCTCCAAAGTTCTCGGTTGCAGTTCGTGACCCAACTCCGGCAACTGTCACTACGTAGAACGTTTTGATCTGTCAAAAAATTTTACAGAAACAGCTTCCCCGCCAAAAAGAGCTAAAACCACAGGGATTTAATTGATCGATCCATAATCCTGCGCTAGCGGTTTGCAGCTGTTTTTGCAGGGATTCTCTACGTAATTCACACGTGAGCCCTTGGGACGCGAGCAGCGAACCGCGCAGTAGTTTGCTCCAAGTGTGTACCCACAGATTGCCTTGTGCAGATCGATAACAAACCAATCGAGACAGGATAGGAGATTGGAGACCTAGTCATATACAGATTCGATTCACAAGGACAACTGTCTCAACGTCCGCGCACTAGCCGCAAAACGACCATTTTCACAGCATGATCGAGAAGAAACCGAGCATCGAAGGAGGAGTAAGTCATTCATCCAAACCACGTTTGAGCCTCACATACCCCTGTGAGCGCGCCGCCATGATAAGTTTCGCTCCTAGTGCCGAGTTCGCGGACACAAAAGTGCTGAATGTTGTGATGTGGAGCACTGTTATGACGCAAAGCGGGACGTCTAAAGCTTAATCAATTATAAACGACTCCGAATCATTGATACCTCCAAGAGCAGACCAAAGTCGAGGTTCGATCTGACTACTTATTGGTCGAATACTTCCATCAAGCATTGCAGCATGAACAATACTATCATGTAAACTCCTCGCCGTAATCGTGATCTTGAAGCAATGTTCTAACGACGACACCAAAAAGCAATCCCAGAGAGCAGAATTCGGAGAGCGTTCATGCACATACATAATATCCGTGCGATTAGGAGACGCCCAATTACCTTGTGTCGAAGGAACAAGATATCTTGGATTAAGATGGAGCGACTCGCATATCGAATCAAACCGTTCTATTTGAAAGGCATCGACGCTAGATACAAATGAGGTGTTGATCGACTTTAACTCGTTTCCCGGTGGATGTTCTGAAAATGCTGTTGTGTTGCTTAGTCCGTCCGTAACTGCAGAAAGAGACAATGGTACCCGACGAATAATCCCCTTAAAATCGTCTTTTGTCGCTCGACCAGACGCATCTCTAGCGCCTTGGTGGACCAATCCGAAATTCCAACGATAGCTGAGGCCAGGAGGCCCACTAGGGCATTGCAAAACTGCGGGGGTTCCAGATAAAACGTTGTTGTAAACAACTGTTTCTTGAACAATCGAATATCGTACCTCGAGATCGAAAGCAAGCTGCGCAAACGGCCCCCCATAAACCGGATGTGAAAACCTTGATTGAGGACCTCGAAACAGCTTCGCGTCCTCAGGAAATCGGTTTGTGCGCGCGGCAAAGTTTGCCAACGCAATCCCAACTTGATGCAGATTGTTTTCGCAGTGCACTTTTCTTGAAATTTCGCGTACATACTGCAAGGCTGGCAGTAAGATTCCCATTATAATCGCAAGGATGGAGAGTGTTACGAATAGTTCCGTTAATGTAAACGCTAAACGTTGGGAATCCTTTGGAGACATTGCATTTTCGCTATTCGTCAGTGACATCGCTTCTTAACCAGACAACTTTCACATCAACAAATTGGCCCTCTGCAAATACGCGAATACGACTATCTATAAAGCTGTCTGTCAAAGTTAGCGAAACATCGAAAACGCCGGGTCGTATTTCCTCTGAGACGTATTCAAGGCTATTACCGTCCTCGCCTTCTACGCGAACGGAAGACCGCTCCCGCGCCTCCACTACCAGCGAAACATTTCGTGGTGCATCGCGATTCATGTTGATTTCGAGTATATCCGGATAAACTCGAAGGCTTGGAATAACGTTAATAGTCCACGGTAGTTCCGTCAGTACCATAAAGTCGGCATCAACTATCTTGAGGACACCCTCGAAAACACCTGGTTCTAAATGAACCAACTTAGCTACAAATGTATGAGTCTTGTCACCTTGAGTTGCTTCGACAGTGAACGGCAAATCCTTGCTCTTCGATTCAAATAGATACTTCCAGTCTTTACGCCACTTGGGTATAACATAGAATTCAATATTTATCTCGTGCACTTTCTGGCTGAGAGATGCGAGAATACGAGGTATCGAAAATCCTACCTGCTCTCCTATTGTCCATTCAGCTGAAAACGATGAAATGGGGTTCAACGGATCATTTGTGTTCATCTTGACAAAAGCAGATCTTGGACCTGTTTTAGATGCGCGGATTTCCAAAAACATAATCGCCTCTTTGCCTGGTTCTATTCGCCTCTGACTCAATCGCACCTTTGCGCAACCACAACTTGTAGAAATATCTGAAATGACCAGTGTAGCGTTTCCAGTATTTCTTATTGCAAATTGCGTCTCTTGCTTCACATCAGGATAAAGCAATCCCAACTCCCTGCTGGTACAATCACACGAAAACCGAGGCGATCGATTAGTTCCACATCCGGTAGTCGTGAGGCACAGGACGACAACAACCCAGAATCCAGATCGTCGACTAAAGCGATAGACGATGTATAATGCTGAGGATATCGCCAAAATAATGCAAGCCCATCCCCAAATCGCATTGCTCCGGACAACACTTCCGGTCTTAACATCTCCAATTACTAGACAAGTCGAAGTGTATGTTCGGAGAAACTCCTGCAAGGGAATCTGCGCCGACGAGCCATTCGAATCACGTATGTCTGCGGAAAAGGCTGAAATCGCCAAAAGGATTTGAAAATGGTTTGGTTTTTTATGGATTATCGCAAGCTGTCCTTTTCTCAAGCCCGTGTTCAAAATCTCATTTAGCGAGGCAAACTCAGCATTCACTCCGGATTCATTCGAAAATGTCCTTAGTTGGTCTAAGGAAAAACCATCTCCCCCATGCGCTGGCATCTTCCTTAAAAAAGACGCGAAGGGCATACTTGCTTTTGCGATCGACACATGAATCACGTACAAACACTCCGCACCACATAACGGATCATTCTCTTCCGCGCGGCTCGGGTAATGATTGAACATGATTAAAGTCATAAATTCGAGTACGAGCGAAACATGTATATCTCGAGCAATACGCATACGCTCATTCGTCCTTTGCCTTAATTGCGCGCCCCAATGACTCAGCCGCTCTCAAAAGCCTATTTTGACGTTCCCCTTCAGCGCCTCCTACAAATCGCTTTGGCTTAGCTTCCCCTGGCAATGCGTCCTTAATCTCAATCCCTATAGGAAATGCCGACTCTTCGAACTTGAATGCGGAGACGACCTTTCGAGGATCAAATGTAATGTCAATTACCTCCCAAGTCTCGATCGTTTCATGCTCTCTTTCGGTCGATCCACGAAAACCATACCAATGTCTGTCATGCAACTTCCACTCTCGAATTTGCTTGTATTGCCCAACTGCCCCTCCTGTCATTTCAATCTCGGTCCAGTTCCACCCTTGCGCCTCATCGAACTTGATGATCAGATCTTTGTACGCAGTACGAATTCCTTCGACAGACGGTTGCAACTTTAGGTGGATGGAGCAAAAGCCCTCTACGCTCTTTGAAAAATTCTCATTTGTAAGCACTGAAGGTAGCGGGAGTCCAGGAAAAGGTGTTAACCAAAATACAGGATCAAATGGTCGTATGTATTCCCGTTCTGAGCCAAGATCAAAATTGGAAATTTCGACACGAAGAGAGGCAGGTTGGTATTCGTATGTAAACTGACCATCGAAAAAAATCGTCCCTTGTAAATCACTTCCAAGTAGTTCCCTTATGCGCTGAAGCTGATTCATGTGCGTTTCGCTTATTGAATTCCTTTGCGCTGATTTCACGTCGCCCTCAAGGCACCAACGCGACCCAAGACGCTCAAACCGCAATTTTTCAAGTTTTTGGACCTTGGAAGAATACCTGCCCTCGAGACTAATATTGGCGATTGAGGCTATTCTGTTCATCGCCTGCCTAACTTTCTCAATTGCATTTGCATCCGTCTGAAACCCAAACGCAAATCGACCATCAATCATGTTTGCGACGCACGCAATTAAGATCAATCCAATTCGACCGCCACATGTCATTGATGATTGCATTCGAATAATCCTTAGGCAATAAGTTAACCCAATTGCTCGGTACAAAAACGCTCAACTAAATAATGAAGTTACCACGGGAACGGTGCGTCCCAGCATGCTCGTGCTGTGTGGACGGCTGGAGTGATTGCCACGGATGTACAAATGAAATGATTTGGAGTAATCTCGAGCTTTTCACAGCGATATGATATTGTGGCACAAGCACTTCCAGCCACAGCAGCATCCCAGTTGCATGCCGTTTCTGCGTTTTCATAGAAGACACAATTCGTATTTACAGTAGCTTCGGGTAGCTTAACGGTCTCGTAGTTCGCATCGCATTCTGCCATGGGAAAGCTTGAACAAACTCTTGTACTGCACATTGGATCTTCGAGGCATAACATCAGAGGCGCAGCAATTATTGGATCCCCTCCTACGATTGGCCTTCCGTCAAACCCGCTTCCTGACCAAATCAGGAAAACGCCAGCAATAGCAAAGCCAGTCGAGGTCAAGAAGAATGCATTCAAAATATGGTTTTTCATTCCACAGATCCTTTGCTTTTAGGAAGATAGATGAACTCTATACGAAGTAATTGTCGTTTTGATGAATCGCATATTTCGACGGATAAAGGCTGAACAGTTTCAATGTCCGATAATGAATGAACACTTACTACAGCAACGCGTGCCTCCTCTATCAATAAGGGCTCAACGGTCACGCATGCGCACGAGGATTCGATCGAGGAATTCCGTATGGCATCGAAGACGCCCTGCTCAATTGGAACGTAGTAGACATTATCCTTACTTGAGTCGACGAACCCCAAAGTAATAGTCTTGTTTCGATTTGGCTTCGATTCCTGAAATCCTTCCGCAACGTTTGAGCTACATCCTACCGTTACGATAAGAAGAAGAATATAAAAGGTACCTTTACGAAATTCGCAGACGTCGTTTAAAACCCCGATCTTAGGAGACACTGGTCACCTCCCCTGTCAATATTGTCGAGCTGAGCAGACGCTATCGCATGTAGGTAAACAGGACATCCAAACTTCCGAACTTTTGGTACCGGCGTCAGTCGTAGAACCTCGATTATCTGTCGTCTCGGATCCGCACGGATGCCGACTACAACCCTCTCTGATCGCGGTAAACGGCCTCGATCCTCTGCGTTGTCGCAGCAGCTTTCCAAAACAAAAAATTTCTTCATCGGTAGGACCCACTCTTCCTCCAAAGTTCTCGGTTGCAGTTCGTGCCCCAACTCGGGCAACTGTCACTACGTAGAACGTTTTGATCTGTCAAGAAATTTTATAGAAACGGCTTCCTCGCCAAAAAGAGTTAAAACCACGGGGATTTCTTTGATCGAACCACAATCCTGCGATAGCGGTTTGCAGTTGTTTTTGCAGGGGATTCTCTACGTAATTCTCATGTGAGCCCTTGGGAC
>JBKCUW010000112.1:0-7812 GCA_046318275.1 Pirellula sp.
ACTAGCATCGGGGGATATCGACTGCGATCAGCGAGTCCGAGAAGTTGCCTCAACCGGCGAATGCTAGCGATCTGGTTTTGGGTATTTCCACGCACTCGGCTCCGCAAATCTTGAGTCAATCCGCCTCGCAGTTTGAATTCGCTCAAGTGCTCTGAACGAAAGCATCGATACCAACGGTATAAACCTCAGAGTTTACCAACTGACTGTGCTAGCAAGGCGTGGGGGGCAAGTGGGTTTTCATTGGATCGCGAAAACCGAATTCCATTGCTTCTTCGTGGGGTGCCTCCTGTCGTCGATGGCATCTTTGGCGTGTGCGCAGCTGCCGAGCAGTAGCTCTACTCTTCGGCCATTGACGTCGTTGGCTGCTGATCCGCCGTCGAATCCGCGGTCGAATCCGCCATCGGATATCGCAACGGTTAGCGAACGCCTTGGAATCGATCAAAGTGCACCGAAAGGTCGGGAGCCGGAACAGGAGTCGCAGAAGGGGTTAGCGGTCGATGGTTCTCAGCGTCCCGCAGCCAAAGATGCATACGTCGGTGGGGACTCTCCTAATACTGACGGGTTGGATGGTGTATCCAAACGTGCATCGTCATCGGGTGTTGGGGATAGCACCACAAACCAATCGTTGTCAGCGACTTTTGGGGATTCCCTTAATTCCTTCGGTTCGGGGCTTTCCTCGGACTTGGGTGGGATTTCGTCGGCGATTTCCGGGAACGCGTTTTCGGAAACGGATGCACTTAGTACAGGTCTTAATTTCAATGAGTTTCCGAAGGATTTCCAGAGCGGCTTGTTCATAAGGAACGATCGATGGGCCATGAAGATTGGTGGCTATGTCAAGGCGGATTTGAATCGCGATTTTAACCCGATCGATTCCACCGACTCGTTCAATCCTGCCACGATCCCAATCGGTGCCCCCCCCCGTACCAACTCACGTTTTCATGCGAGGCAGTCGCGATTGAATATGGATGCGCGTTGGATTTCGGATTCGGGTGAGCCCTTGCGAATGCTGGTCGAGGGAGATTTTTTTGGCGTCGGCGAGACACTGCGTTTGCGTCATGCATATGGTGAGTATGGAAATTTCATTATTGGCCAAACGTGGACGACATTTACCCACCGGGCTGCACTGCCGAATACGCTTGATTCGGTGGGGGACGTTGCGAGCGTAGGTCGGCGTCAAGCTCAGGTGCGATACACTCGGAAATGGATGGATGGACGTTGGGCCTTTGGGGCATCTGTAGAAAACGCGTTGGTCACCGCAGACGACGAACTGAACACCTTTGGAACGGCGAGAACTCCTTTTCCGGATGGGATTGTAAGACTTCGATATTCGGTAGAACGCGGGCAATTTCAGATCGCAGCATTAGGCCGGCGACTGGGATTCCAACCAAACGATCAAGAGGTGATCCTCGGGCCGGCCGGCGGGCTCAACGGGACTGGTTTCTTCGACATCACGAAACAAACGCGGCTCTACGGTGGAATCCTGTGGGGGCAAGGGATCGGCAGTTATCGCGACCTTCCCGATTTTGCACGGGTCGATGCGGACTCTGGAAAAATCCTACCCTCTATCGCATGGTATTCCGGGTTAACGCATCAGTGGAACGATCGATGGTCTTCGAATTTGACCTTTAGCGAAGGGGAAGTTGACAATGCGGCTGGGCAAGCGGCCGATAGTATCAATCGACTCCAGTACCTCGCTGTGAATCTGATCTGGCAACCAAGCAAATATACCTTTGCTGGTACGGAGTACCTTTGGGGGACGCGTCGCGATTTGAACATGGAAGTCGGGCAAGCGAATCGCTTGATGGTAAGTTTCGGGTTCCTTCTTCCGTGATCTACCGTCAGGAAGTTCCGTCTCGCCCTCCTGGGGCCTATGATGACTTGCTGAGTCAGCCGCACTAGTACTGCTGGATTTGTTTGGACATTTGATGACCGCCAATTCAAACGCTGGCAGGCCGACACAATGGACTTGCGCACAACAATAAAAAACCCCAGTGGCACTTTGTGTAGCCACTGGGGTTTTTTGATTGAATTCGATGGCTCGGGCAGCCGCTAAGTTCTGCGCCGAATCAAGTTTCCTTAGAACTGGATCTTGTACTTATTGGTCATTGTGCGACGCATGTCCGAGATCGCTTGTTCCATCTGTGCCATCATTTGCTTGAACGAAGCATTTCCCTTCGCCTGGGCAACTTGATAATACTTCATAGGGGAATTTGGGTCGGCGTAGTTGCCGTTGCCACCGTAGCCAAACGATGCGTATCCGTATCCGAGGTTTTGCACGTTGGTACCACTGAATACTGCGGAGGTATCTCCACCTGACCCTGCATCGTTCGCGACAGCTTGGGCTCCCGAAGCGATGTTGGTCAATTGCATCGAAGCGCTGTTGGTTCGGAGCGACTTGGCTACTTCGGACGCGAACTGAACCAAGTCGGTATCGATGTTCAGGGTTGGCATTTCGTCGATACGGTTTGCCATGTTGGCATTCCATTGAGCGCGCTCACCGGTATTGCTTGCGGAGTAGTCCCGCACGCGATGGACGACCTGTACGACCTTTTTGAAGTATTCCTTGGAGTTTTCGGCAATCACGCTAGCGCTTGACTCTTGCGTCGGAGCGGGTTTGGTAGCGTCTGCCGTATCGCCGGCAGCTGCATTATTGCCGTTGGTGTGGCGATGGATGGTGAAGAGTCCAAGCAAATCGTCGAGTGCTTCGTGAGTGATTTCCCCAGTGAACTTCAGGATCTTTCCGTCCGAGCTCGCGGTTTGGTTCCATTTCGAGAAGTCGCCGATGGCCGAACCTCGGCGTTCGAAGACTTCGTTGAAAAAGGCCTTGGCGATCGGTGTCAGTTCCGTCGGGGCTTCTTTGAACTCGAGAGTGATCACGGTGTCCGACAGGCTACCTTTGTTGACGGACAGGGTTACTCCGTGCATCCCGGCGATCGATCGTGCGATCTTCTTGACGTCTTTACCAGCGATAGACTTCAAGCCCGCCAAATTTTGTTCGAGGATTTCAGCCGAGATTAGATCTTCGAGATCCACTGCAATCATCGCTGCTACGTCAGCGAGTTGGGCGCCGGCAGCGCGCTTTAGGTAATCGCTGACGCTGGGGCTGCGGTCTTTCTTTAGCCACTGGCCCAAGAATTTGCGATCGGCTGGTCGTACGATGGACAAAACTTCGTTCTGGAGCGGGACCAAGTACATTTGGTTCGGTGTCCAAATCACAGGACGATTATTGACGTTGTCCACATAGCCACCCATTCGCTTGGCGATAGCGTCGGCGCTAGGAGCTGCTTTCAGTGCCGCATAGCCAATTTCCCAGCTCGGTTGCAGCGTTGAAAAGTTGAGTTCAGCGGCAATCTTGACTCGATCCACCCCTGCAGGCATATCAAATTCAAGGGGCGTACCCATTGAAAGCTTACGAATGGCATTCACATCGCCATGGAGGATGGCGTTTGCAGGCTTGGGACAGGACTGCAGAACATCTCCCAAGGAGGGTTCGTTCGCCCGAGTCATGGACTGAAACTGGAATGCGACGAGGAGGGCAAGACTACAAACTTTAAGTTTCATCGAATCGTTCTCTTACAAAAACAGGAGGGACACCGTCTCGTATTTTGGCTGGAGAACCTCGAAAATGCTACCGATAGCCGACCGATTAATGGCGAAAAATCAAACACTTTTTGCTGGGTTCGCTCTGTTTTTCGCACGGCAAAATGGGCAAATTGTGCTTCCTCGCCGGAAGCCATGTCGGCGATAAGCGTGTCGAAGCGGGAGTTCCAAGTTGTGGAAATAATCCCGAATTATGCGAGGTCTTCTTCCCAAATCGAATGGGGGTCGAAACTCATCGAAGCGATCATGCTCATGATCACGCAGCCAGCAAACGCGATCGCGGCGGGTCCGATATGAAACTCGACCATACCCGAAAGTTTGATCAGCATGACCAGGAAAGCCAGGAGCATCACATCCATCATGCTCCAGCGGCCAGAAAATTCGATGACTCGATAGGCCCAGGAGCGATGATGATGCTCTAGCCAACGGAACCAACATAGTTCTAGCAGCGTCAGCAACTTAGCGATCGGAAGCACAATCGAGAACAGCAAGATGATCGTTGCGATGACAAAGCTGCCTTCGCGATACAACTCGATAATTCCCCCGAGAATGCTACTCGTGTAATGATGCCCGAGTTTTTCAATTTCTAAGATGGGAAGCACGATGGCAGCGGGAAAGAGAAGGATCGCCCCGAACGCGGCTGCAGCTGTCCGTTGTCGGCTGGATCCTTTATCCACGCAACGATCGACCACAGCACCACATCGGGGGCAAACGGATATAGCGACTTCCTTTGCAGCTGCGACAGATTGGATCAATCCGCAGCAATGGCAGGCTTTAATACGCTGCTCGGCGGTGTTTCCAGGGAGCGAGCCTAGAGGAGACGGCTCGGTAGGGTTCCTATCACGATCATTCATGCTGCACCGCGATCCATGCTTTCCACCAATTGCTTTCCACCAATGGCTTTCGACTGGGGCCATCGAACCTTGGATTTGCCGAGTACCTTGGATTTGCCGAGTACTCAGAGTTGGAGTTTTCGGAAAGGCATTGCAAATTCATGGATGATTTTAGCGAGCTTCGGAGGTGTCTTCCAATATTTTTTTAGCGCGTTCCAGGTCCCTTTCGCGCACTACGACCTGGGTGTAGTTCGCGGCGCCGGACCACGTCGCATCTCCCGCCGCGCCGGAGCGAATCGCTTGGATGCCTACCTCTTCGAGTTGCTCGATGACGAGGGTTGCTTCGAGATCGGTGAGAAAATCGCAGAGTACAACGGGATTGTTCGGGTCGTGGCTCATCGAATTACCATGTTTCGATATTGGAAGGCGAGATCAGGGAAGTACTGTTGCAATCGCTCCCGGTCGGAGCGTGGTCGAGCCTATTGCGTTTCTGATAATCAGGGGGTGTTTTGATCGAGGAACTTTCGTTGGACAACGGGAATGCCTTCCTCGAGCATCCGGTTGTTTAGTTTCATGACCAAGGTCGCGGAGAGCAACCATATCGACCAAATATCCTTGCCGTCGGGATTCACGATGGCTAATTCACCCGCGGGTAATTCAATTGCATTTAAGCTGATCCGATGGGCTGCAGTGAATTTTCGCAATTCTTCAAGTTCTTCGGCTCGAAATGTTTTGTAGATCACGTAGCCGTCCATGCCTTCCAGTTCCTGATGCACATCACCGTCGCTCTCAACGCCAATCTCCGCGAGGTAGTCTGCAATCACACTGATTTGCTCATCCGTGGGGCCTTCTTCAGCAAACACAAATTCAGCGAAGTAGACCGGTTCGTCGCACGTGCACAGCCGCCATCCGGGTTGTGATCCATCCCACATGCATTGAAAATTTCGCAATGGATCGTATCTCGGGTCCTCTGCAGCGATCGGATCCCACTTTCGATACCTGAGGGTCTCTTTAAAACCGAGTCCATCTGGGAATAGCCCTATCCATTGAACACGCATTCTGGAACCTCGAACCACGATTAAGCAGTGGATGGAGTATTCATCGGACTCCCACGCGGCAAAGTAGGATTTGCGACCGTCGGTGCTATCGCTGTCTGTGAGTTCGAAACAAGGGGTAAAGCCCCAATTCTCTTCGAAAAACGGGCCTTGTTCCCAACAGTTCGCAAACAACCGTCCCTTGCGTGTCTTCAGCTCCAACCGAATAACATCTTCATGCTCGGGATCTTCGGTCCAATACATCCCGGTCGGGTGCTTCCGGCCCATTCTTATCTCCCTTGCCTAGTAGCAACAGCGAACGATGAAGGCCGCAGTTCGGGGCCTTTCCAGATTTTGCTCCAAGTCATTGGATACGAAAGGTGCTTGTTTGGAAAGCGACCCTCGTTTTTACTGAAAAGTGCATCGCTGGGTTGGTTTCTGGCTCCGAGTGGTTTCAACCCGCACCGTCCATCCGCTAGACTATTCGTCCGTTCAACCAAGTGAACTGTGGACTGAGCGTCCACCCATTTCCTGCCAGCACGCTGGCCTTCGATGCGACATCGATTGTTCCCACCCTCTCTTTATGGACGATTCGTCATGCGATCCATTTTTACCTTCCTTTGTTTTTTGATTACTTTGAGTATGGCTGGTTCTCTGCAAGCACAAACATCCGGTGTACCGCAACCCCCAAGAACGTTGGGCTCGATCGAAAGGTTCAAGCCCGAGTTCGATAAGTTGGTTGGGGCGGACGCTAAGATCGAGATCTTGGCGGACGGCTTCACCTGGAGCGAAGGTCCCTTGTGGATGGGGGACGCCAAAAACGGCTACCTTCTTTTCACGGACATTCCTAGAAATTCGATTTTCAGTTGGTCCACCGGCCATGGCATTTCGCTTTTCATGCAACCCTCCGGGTACACCGGGGTGACATACTACGGTCTCGAACCGGGTGCTAACGGACTGCTCAAGGACTCCAGTGGAAACCTTGTCATGTGCGAGCATGGGGATCGCCGTGTCAGTGTCTTGACACCTAATGGTGGCAAACGAACGTTGGCTGACAACTATAAGGGCAAGCGTCTCAATAGCCCGAACGATGGTGTCCTTAAGTCCAATGGTGACATCTATTTCACCGATCCACCCTACGGTCTCCCCATGCGCGAGAACGATCCGCGACGGGAACTCGATCACTTTGGCGTCTACCGAATTTCGAAGGCAACCGGCGAACTCACCCTGATCACCACGGAGCTTGCCCGCCCGAACGGGATCGGCTTCTCTCCAGACGAGAAAACGCTTTACGTTGCGCAAAGCGATCCGAAAAAGGCTATTTGGATGGCTTTCCCGGTCAAGGACGATGGTACCGTGGGCCCTGGCAAGCTTTTCTACGATGCGACTGACCAAGTCGGAAAGCATCCTGGTTTGCCCGACGGTCTTTCCGTCGATACCAATGGAAATGTTTGGGCAAGTGGTCCCGGGGGAATTTACGTGTTCAACAGCCAAGGAGTCTTGCTAGGGCGAATTTACACTGGAGACCGCACGAGCAACTGCTGTTTTGGTGAAGATGGTTCTAGTTTGTTCATCACTGCCAACAGCAATCTCTGCCGGATTCGCACGAATGCCATTGGCGTCGATTTTGCAAAACAAGGTTCCGGAAAATAGCCGTTGAGTCTTAGCGACACGGAATGAGAGTGGACCTTTTGAGATTAAGCCCGCGGATGATTCCGCGGGCTTTTTTTCACAACAGTATTCTTGATAGGTGGTTGCAACCCGTCGCAAACAGAACAATTCGATTGAGCCACGCGTGTGAGCAAGTGGCAACTGGACGTCGAAAGACGATTTCCCCCGGTGCTAGTTATGATCGAAACATTCGCACTAGCGATTCCAACGCGTCTCCGCCCGGCGCTAACGCTTAGGGCTCTGATGGAGTCGCTCCGCGACGAGACGAATGAATTCGCTTGCGAATCCAATCAGAACCACGCGTGTAAGCAAGTGGCACCTGGACGTCGAAACCCGATATCCCCCGATGCTAGTTATGATCGAAACATCCGTACTAGCGATTCCAACGCGCCTCCGCCCGGCGCTAACGCTTAGGGCTCTGATGGCGTCGCTCCGCGACTGTGTGACCGTATTCGCTTGCGAATCCAATCAGAGCCACGCGTGTAAGCAAGTGGCAACTGTACGTAGAAACCCGATATCCCCCGATGCTAGTCATGATCGAAACATCCGTACTTGCGATTCCAACGCGCCTCCGCCCGGCGCTAACGCTTAGGGCTCTGAAAGAGTCGCTCCGCAACGGCGCGAACCTATTCGCTTGCGAATCCAATCAGAGCCACGCGTGTAAGCAAGTGGCA
>JBKCUW010000113.1:0-6919 GCA_046318275.1 Pirellula sp.
CCCCCCACACACCACAACAACCCACAGCATCGATCGCGGCTAACTACATTGGTCGTCAACACGTCAAGTATGAGATTCGATCGACGTTTGCCAACGCGGCAGAGGCGTTCTCCAAAGGTCTTGGAAATGGACCGTTGGGAAGTAAGAAGTCCGGTGGCTCTCAGTCAGGAACTTCTTCCGGGAAAGCGTCGTCAACGGAAGCTCCTCCTCCGATCGAGAAACCACGCCAATTCAATCTGGGTGAAAGCGTGCAAGAGAAGGGATTCACCATCGCGCTCAAGGATGCCCGGATCGAAGCACCGGTATTGAAAGACATCATGGGCAAAGACGCAAAGGGTAAAGATCCGGTGCTCATCTTGTCGTTTGATTTCTGGAACACAGATGATCGCCGGATTCTTCGCTTCAAAGAAGACAATCCGTTTTTGGGGTCTCACTTCAAGCTGCGAGATGATGTCGATAATGTGATCCGGGGAGTTAGCTACGGAATCGGATCTAAGCCAAAGGGTGCATTGACCTCGAGTGACGACATCGAGCCGGGGAAGTCAGCGAGTCACATCGAGTTTTTTTCCGTACCACCACCCAAGACACAGTTCTTGATCCTGACAATCGACCTCGAATGCCTTGGTGGCGAGGGGGAAGTCGAGTACAAGATCCCTGCAAATGCGATTCAGCAGTAAGTCGCTCGAATTTAGAAATGCGAATCCAAGCTACTTCCGCTAATTTGATATGCGGCAGTACATCAACGAATCCAATGATGCCTGAAAGGTAAACCGAACAAATGACAACGCCACTACCTACCGTGATCTGGGTGATCCCTGTATTCGACAGCAACTCCCCTTCACCTTTTCCTTTGAAAAACCGAACCTTGGTTCTCGAATGGAACGCTCTGAATGAGGAACAGGTTCGCGAATGTTTAGAGATTCTCCGTGACCGTGACACTCCTCTTCCAAATCCGTCCAATCTCACAAGCACTGTCATGTCCATCAGTCGTAATACGACGCAACCGGACGAGAGAATGTTGAGATTCCGGTCATTCTTCAATGAACGGAAGCTTGATGACAACGATTCCGAACCAAGACGATATGTAACAGTAAACCTTAATCGCGAATACATGGAGGACGAAAAAGGAAACGAAATATCCATGCATCAGATCATCCAGAACATGACAGGATGCGAGTATCCAATCATCGCAGGTGAGCCGGATAGTGTATTACGGCTTCCCCCAGCCGTGCCAAACCCAAAATCATGGTCCAAAGAATCAGCGAATACGATTGCGCAGTTCCTGGAAGTCGTCGAATTAATTCATGCAAGTGATTGGATCAAATGCACTCCGAAGCTCACAATCGAAGTGCAAGCAATACGTGACCAGACGGAAATCCCATCGCAGGAATCAACAACACTTCTTGAATCGATCTTTCCGAATGTTCGCGAGACCCAGTCCGTACTTCCTTTCTTCCGGCAACTACATTCGAAAAAGGATAGATTGTTTCGAAAGGCTTGTGAACAGTTCGTGAGCATTTGTAACGATCCAGCAAGGAACGACTGGATCCATGACCAGCTGATCTCTTTTGAGGAAATGATCGAATCCCCACCGATTCCTTTTGGTGGACCGCACTCAAGAAAGAAAATAATTGAGATGTACATGTATGGTGCGAGGCTACTTCACTCCGAATCTGATTATGGAGACGATCAAAAACTTCATGAGTTCATCGAGCAGCAAGGTATTCCCAGAGTCGCGAGCGCATTCAACGCAAGCCTTTGGGACATTCTGAATTATGCAACTTCAACTTATCGTGTCATCAAACGGGATTTCGACTATTGGCTACAACACTGTGAGCTCGAACGTCCAACACGGATTGCGATCCCCAATCTGTTCGAAAATGTCATCGCCAACCCAAAGAACGATGCGTAGGCGATAGGAAGGGTACCAAAGGCAACCAGCCCCGTGACCCTATAAACCAAAACCATGACCCTATATTTTCTCAGGGGTTTTGGATGTGACCCTATAAATGACCCTGTAAACGAGAAACTGTGACCCTATAAATTTGGAACAGGCTGAGAGTCGTGACCCTATAAATCGGGTCGTTGGTTAGAACGATGGTTTTGCTGGTGCGCCGTCGCGCGCGCTGCCATCGCACAAGATGTTTTGCGGCGCGCGTCGGATTTTGCGCCGCCTCGTTTTTAAACTTCGATTTTCCCAGGGAATTTGCGGGTTGTTCGGTTCCTGTCCTCTCCGCTAAAAAACCCTGGTTTTCCCAGGGTTTTTCGCATTTCGGCGAAGTTCCTTTGGCCGTCTGTAGCGCCCATGCAACTCGGTGCATGGCGCCTGCGGCGTTGCATTTCGCGTCGCGCACCCCAAATCGAGTCGTTTTTCGAGTCGCGAAAGTCGTCAAAAAGCTGGGGTTTTGAATGTGCCTGTCTGGCCCCGATCCACGCCGGTGGAGGCGGTAGGATTCGAACTATCTGTGTGACCACCTGCAACCCAGGAACGGTGACTACCACTCAATCCATTGATTGATCGGCTCGCACATCCGGATATCATTGAATCTCGGGTCATGGCTAGCTTGCGTGATAGACTGTACTTGGTTCGGTCTACAGGGTTTAGGCGGATCAGGTTAAAAACAAGTTCGTCGATGGAAATTACATGACTGCAGACCGAGATACATTAGCTGCGATCTTGAAAGAGCATCTCGCGTCGTATCGTAACATGCCACACCATGAGCTCGCCGCACAAATCGAATCGCCGAACCACGGTCTCGACGTAATTGAAGGTGCGGCACCCGATGGCACGCCCTACACAATTGAAATGAACATTCTCTGGGACGATCGCACCAAACGCCACATCCGTGTCATTGCTGACTTATCGACCGGCACACGTGGTTGCCTGCTCGGCTTCATTCCGGCCTTCTCGCCGGATGTCTCAGACGAATTCATCCTCGTACCGGATGGCATGTTCCTTGGCGAGTAATGCAAAGTGATTACTTGTTTGCTATACTGGCGACAACGCGTTGCATGTACGAGAGCAGGCCTTAATTTCCTCGGGATGGTTTAGTAGTTGGGTTATGCAGATCATTTTCGTTCTAGACAAGGATGATCATACAGAGGAAATCGAGCGGGGACTTCACCTGATTAGCGGCATTTCCTGGGAGTTTGTTGGAAACAATCTTTCGATTCATGTACCTGAAAACCTGCTAGATTCTTTGGAGGAACGCATACTGAGCGCTGTAGCTCGGGGAGTAGCGCCCGCGCCAAACAGAGTTTCTGGGGCAATCGAGGATTCAGAATCGAGTGCACTTTGTGGTGCGCTTCAGGCTGAATTGCTGGACCGATACCTGCCCATTGCGATTGAAAAGATGACGAAAGACGTCGTGGTAACCGTTGATTCGATTGACGATGAACATTCCATGCTCAGGATCCGAGGCCCAAAGGAATTGGCATCGGAGATAGACAAGATCAGCTCATGGATCATGTCAAAGTGTGCCGTTGGAGTACATCGCACGCCTTAGTTGCTTCCCCGGCCGCCCTGGCAAAATCATCTTCAGTCACCAGCAGATAACTCTGCTGAGCGATGCGCGGTGAGTTTCCAAGCCAAGAGCAAACCACGTGCAGTGGGAACTCACGCTGAAGTTCTGTTTGCCGGCTGGCACGCATCGAGTGGAACAATCGTTGCCAACCCGAGACGCCGGCGCGGCGCAGGAGGCGCGTCATCTCGCTGCGTATGTTGGCATTCTTCCAGCCCATCGCCGTGTTGGCTGCAGCGCGGTACTGGGGAGCCGCGACCACATATTCGCTCTTGTCTCCAAAGATCTCGAACGCTTCGTCGAGGATCGGACGCAGCTCGGGAAAAATCGGGCAGCTACGAATCCCACGACCTTCGTGGTGCTCGACCTTTGGCTCCGGGATGCTCATTCGGTTCAGCTCCCAATCGATATCGTCCCATCGCAGCGACAATGTTTCCGAGGGTGTGCGAAGCCCACCGTAGCGACTCAGCCCCAAGATCACTTGCCAGACCGGATTGGCCTTCTTCATCAGCTTGTCGACGACTTCGCGTGGCACAAACTCGTTGACCTTCACCGAACTCTTCTGCGTTTTTACTTTGCAGAACGGGTTCTCGTCGATAATCTTCCAGTCGACCGCATCGTGCATGAATTGCCGCGCAAACTGGATCCGTTTATGGATCGTCGTCGTAGCCATCCGTGACCGGTAAAGCTACGATATATCCATGGAAACGCTATACCTTGAAACAACCATCGTAGGCCATCTCACGGGTAGGCTGCTGACAGATCCGATTGTCGCCTCGCGGCAGCAATTGACCCGTCAGTGGTGGACACAATGCGCCGGTCAGTACGATTTATTCATTTCACAGCTGGTTATCGTTGAGTGCGGAGCAGGTGCCGCATCAGCTGCCGGGTAAAGGCTCAACGTAATCCAGTCCCTGCTTTTGTTGGATGCGACCTTGGAGACGGACTTGTTGGCAGCCGCGTTGATTGCTGCAAAAGCGATTCCAGAAACAGAACCGCGAGATGCTTTTCACATTTCCATTGCAGCGACCAACGGGGTAAAATACCTCTTAAACTGGAACTTCAAGCACATTGCAAACGCGACCCTTCGCAAGCGAATCGAGAGCGTCTGCAGAAACGCGGGGTTTGAACCAACAACGATTTGTACACCAGATGAACTAATGGGGCTGACCGATGACAAATAACCCAATCACCCAGGAAATTCGTGAGATTCGACATCAACTTGCCGCCAAGCAGGGAGACGACGTTCATCGTATCGGTGAGGAACTGCGTCGCCGCCAAATGGATTCAGGCCGAAGAGTCGTGCGAATGCCGAAGCGAGAACCTGAAGTTCCGTCATCAAACCATAGGGTGGATGGAAGCCGATGAACTTTCCAACGCAGCGGACATGGCATCGTGCCATGCCGCTGGTTTAAAATAGTTATCTGCTCAAAACACTTAAAAGCAAAACCACCATGCGAATCGTTCTATTCATTTTGTTGCTGTCGAGTCTTTCGATCGTCTTGCCACTTTTGGCGGAGATCAATTCACAACAGAATAATGGTGTCACGGCCGCCGAATCGGGTACATTCCCTTTCGTCGAGCACGATGGAATCGTCGTTACACTTATCGAAGAATCGGTTTCTCGATCCCCCGATGGAAATCAAATCGTAACGTCGTTTCTCTTCATGGTAGAAAATCGGAACGAAAAGCCCGGTCAACGATCGATTAAATCGCCATTTCGATTCTTCAGCAGTGACAGTGAACTTTATCAGAGTGCCAGCAATGGCCTCCCGAAAACCAGCGGGGCATTTTACGAATACAACCGGCAGAGGCTCCCGGAATTTGATGGTTTACCCAAACCCGTCGACGAGTCAAAGACGTTTTTATATCGATATCGAATTCATGACGAATTGCCACAATCCGTAAATGCCGTGGAAGCTGGTTTCGGGCAGAACGGCGAAATCAGAACGTACCGATTTCCCCTTCACAGCAGATAACAATGTGTTCCACCGCAGTCGGGCTTGCGGTCGTTTTTGGAATTGATAGTCCGCCGTCCCGACGCGGTGAACACTGACGTTATGTCATCTAGATAGTCGTAAGATTTACCTGCTGAAACATGCGATTTTCGGAATTATGCAAACTCAAAGTCCCGATTCCGACAATCGACGACTATTCTTCGGCTGGACTGCTATTTCCGTCTTCTACGGATGCGTCATCGGATTCTGAATCGCATTCTTTCTTGGAGAATCTTCTTCACCGATCTCGAACGCAAGATTCTACACCCCAGGATTGCCACGCACGATACTTTGGTTCATTATGGGAGTTACGGAATTCGGCTCGTTCCTCGGTTGGATCCTATCATTGACTTACTTCATTCGAACAAAAGTTCGGGATTCGAATAACTCGAAATGGACCCTTGATCAAAGTCTTGCACTCTTAGCCATCCTCGCCCTGTTTATAACCTTTGCAGTGATATTCGTACTCGCTTTTGTCGAATTCGCGAACACAACCAGATGGAATTGAAGCCTACACAGCGTGTGACCACGGTATTAAGCGCGACAGATATCGGTTTTACTTCCTGCCTCGCACCCTCCCCACTCGACTAGCCACTCACACCATCACCTTCTTGGCCCCCGCCGCCTTGGCGAAATCATCCTCAGTAACCAGCAAGTAACTCTGCTGGGCGATCCGTGGTGAATTACCCAACCAGCTACAGTCGACGTGCAGTAGGAACTCGCGTTGAAGCTCGGTCTGCCGGCTGGCCCGCATCGAATGGAACAATCGTGGCCAACCCGAGACGCCGGCTCGGCGCAAGAGTCGCGTCATTTCGGTGCGTAGGTTGGCGTTCTTCCAACCCATCGCCGTGTTGGCTGCAGCGCGGTACTGGGGAGCCGCGACCACATAGTCGCTCTTGTCTCCAAAGATCTCGAAGGCTTCGTCGAGGATCGGTCGCAGCTCCGGAAAGATCGGGAAAGATCGGGCAACTGCGAATCCTGCGACCTTCGTGGTGCTCGACCTTTGGCTCCGGGATGCTCATTCGATTCAGTTCCCAATCGATGGCTGAACGGTATACCGAGATGCTCGTCGCATCGTTCGTCCATGATCTGCGAAGCATCATGACCCACCTACAGGTCAACTGCTATTCGCTGATCGAGGACGTGATCGCCGACGCAGGGAGCCAGGCCAAACGGTATGGAGTCCGAGTCCGTAACGACCTTCAATTGCTCGAGTCGTCAGTCGAAGACATGGTCACTTTTACGCGACCGGTCCCCACTGAGCGATTGCCCGAGCGTTTGGCGGTCTTGGTCGCCGAGGCGCTAGAACTGTCGCGAGACAGCGTACGCAAAGCCAAGCTGGACCCAGAACTCGTATCGGTCCAACAGGACGTACCAGAATCGATCGTCGTGCCCCTGGCG
>JBKCUW010000114.1:0-23455 GCA_046318275.1 Pirellula sp.
ATTGCGGTCTCATGAGTGACTGCGATGGAGCAAGTGTATTGATGGTACTCGGTTTGCTGATGATCCGATGAACTGTGTTTTTGTAGTAATGATTTCTTCCGATCAGCAACTCCCTAGGAGCCTGATCCCTTCGATTGCGGCATCGACGTCCGCGTCGGTGGAAGTGTGACCGAGACTCATTCGCAGCGTTCCGCCGAGTTCGGTACCGAGATATCGATGGATCATCGCCGCGCAATGAAACCCTGAGCGGGCCTCGATGCCGAGGGTGGTGTCGAGCAGCATCGCCATTTCGTGGCAACTTAAATCGACATGCGTGAAACTGATCACGGGCACCCGTTGCAGGCGGCTCAGTGCTTCTCGCGACTCTTTGCTTCCAATCCATCGAAGCCGCTTCTCACGCTCGACAGCGTCGATCAAACGGTCTGTCCAGAGTCGCAGCCTTTCTGCGTCATGATTTCCTCTCAGCCATCGTACGCCTTCACCGAGAGATGCAATCGCCGGGATGTTGAGGTTTCCGGACTCTGCGGATTCCGACCACGGGAATTCGTCGACAAGGCGATCGCTGTGATGCCCCGTTCCTCCGATCCACGGTGAACGGAGTTTTGGGCTGAGTTCCGAACGGACGTAAAGAACACCGGTTCCGAGCATTCCCCCGAGCCCTTTGTGGCCGGGAGCAGCGAGCATATCGATGTGCGGATTGTGGACGTCGATGTCGATCAACCCGAGGCTTTGAGCCGCGTCGACCAACAGGCTCGCACCGGCTTGGCGAGAGATTTCCGAAATGGCGACGAGGTCTTGGACAGCACCCGTTACGTTGGATGCATGATTGACGATGATGAGTCGCGTGGAGGGCTCAACCGCATCGCGAAGCGCACGGATGTCGATGTTGCCCCCGCGGTCGCATGGAACCGCGGTCCATCGCAATCCTCGCTGTTTCTCCAGCGAAGCGAGAGATCGCAACACGCTGTTATGTTCCGTCGAGGTGGTCACGACATGGGTGTTGCGAAGATCGAGCTCATGGAGGAACCCATGAATGGCCAGGTGCAATGCCATGGTGCCGTTGGATGTGAACGAGATCGTCGTCGGATTCTTTTCGCCGAGCAAGCCTGCGATTGCAGAGCGAACCTCTCCCACGATCTGGTCGGCGCGTTCGCTGCTTCGATAAGCACCACGGCCAGCCGCGACACCCAACTGCGTTTGGTAATCGACACAGGCCTGTACCGCTTGTGCGGGTTTAGGCCATGACGTGGCAGCGTGGTCCAGATACGTACGGCGAGTGCTCACTATGGGAAAACATACCGTAGAAAATTGCGAACCGGTTGGCCATCGACGTAGGCTGTCGGTTGGCCGTACAAGCCTCGGCCAAGCTGCGCGTTGGTTCCTTGACCAAATCCGACGATCGGGGTGTAACCTCCGTTCGCCGAGGCGTATATAGTCTGCGGTGGTATGGCTGCAGGAGGCGCGTAGGTGAAGGGTGATGTCGTTGCGATGGGAGTGGGACTCATCGTCGGCGCTACCGCGGAACCGGGAAAGACCCCGGTAGGCATCGCTGAGTTGGGCACCATGCCAGAAGGTGCTCCATAGATGCCCGGTCCCATAGCCCCAGTTCCCATGCCAGGCACTGTTGAACCCGGCATCCCGGTTGCACTTGCCGGCGCGCAGTTCACATTGGTACCGTAGGCTTGACTGTAGACCGCTGGAGAAACCATCCAACGAGCATCGATTGCTTCAGGGGCTTTACTGACGAATGGGGCGCTGTTCACAAAGGTGCCCGATTTCGAATAGGACGGCATTGTATTTGGCGCATAGGTCCCGCCAGGGTTCATCGAGGGCATCGCGCCTGGAACTAGGCCTTGCGGTCCGGGTACAAAATACGTTGGGGGAGCCGGCATCACGGTGACCGGCGCGGCAGTACTCGGCATTGTGGGGGCTGGAATCGCCCCCGGTGGAGCCGAGGGGAGCATCGCACCTGGTACGACCGAGGGGGTTGGAGCACCTGCGTATGGGGCGGCACCCACCGAGGCAGAAGGCACGCCACCATAGATCGTGGTCGGAGTTGAGGGGATGTTCGTCGATGGGGGAAGCACCGGATTGGTAATGCCACTATTCAGCGTACCAGCCGACGGAGATGGCGAATACGTTGGCGCTGAGTAAGTGGGGGCAGGATTGTAGGTGGGTGATGCTGGGCTAGACGGGAGTCCTCCAAGCGTAGGTGGGGTCATCGCTTCCGAGTCGATTTGGTACGACCGAATTTCGTTCGGGGACATCGAGGACGGGATAGAGTACGCATTGATTGGCACCTCCCAGGTTGCCGGTACAACGGGCCCCGAAATGATGGTTCTCACGCTCGGCGATGTCGAGAGGGAACTACTCGTCCCGGAGTTTCCGTTTACTGGGCGAAATCCGTCATCGACTATCGCGTTCGACATGGGAATGCCATTGGCATCCCGAATCTTCGATGGAGGCAGCAATTGAATGACCGATAGATCCCTCGAGCTAACCTGAGGCGGGTTTGCTTTGAGCCTGGATTGTGCTTCAGCTCCCAGCGATGGAACTTGGCTCGCTTCATCATCGTCGCTGAGCGCTTTGGACTTTTCCTTGGATGAACTCGCGCCAGTTGAGGTTCCGCCCGAGCGAGGCTTCACGTAATCCCCCAATGGATTGATCGGTCCGCGAGAATCGCGAGACCGCTTCAACTCTTCGCGCAGCCTGTCCGCATCTCGGACAGCCATTGCATCGGTTCGAGGTCGAAACGCCGGGGCTAGGTTGCCTGTGGTTTGTGCAATCCCCGCCTGATGCCAGCATATGCTAATCGCAATGGCCGCAAAGCAGAACGAAGCCCTGCTGCATAATGTTATGATGCAGGACAACGATGGCATTCGAGGCATTCGGCTATCTGTTGGTACCAAGTTCATCAAGACCTTTCTTGAGATCGCGAAAACACCCAAGTTCTCCTGGCTCCTGGCCTGAACACAGGCCTTCGATCTGGGCGACTCCAGAGCATCTCCATTTTCTGTGGTCTTATTCTTCGAGTGGAAGGCGGCGATAGTCAAGTGGCGCGGGCCCCGCCATCGTCACTTCCAAGAGTTTATCGAACCGGTGGATTGAGTCGAACGCCAACGGTGCGCAATCGTCCAACGACTGCACTCTTGCTCTCATCCTTGAGGATGGCTTCGTCCAGGTAAAGCCTCAAGAAGGGAGCGAATCGACGTTCTGATTGAGCGTCTGCTTCGCAGGCATCCGCGAGTGCTGTCAAATCGACGTTCGGGTTTTCGTTGAGGATGAGCAGTCGGAGTTCGCGTAGCGATTTAGTGAACTCCAAGGACTTGGCATTGCACCCCTTCAGGTTTACCGTTTGCAAGCCTTTCAATTCGGCGATCGTATTTATGTCTTCGATTGGGCTACCTGCGACATCGAGAGTCCACAGTTTCTTGAGAGGCAATATCGGTTCGAGTTTTTTGAATTTGTTGCCGGCCGCATACAGAGATTGCAGTTTGACCATGCCGGTCAGCGGCGCGATATCCTCGATACCGTTGTTAGCGATATGCAAGTACTGGACAGCGACGAGTCCGGTGAGGGGCTCCAACGATTGGATTTTGTTGTTGGCTAGGTCGATCGACTGGAGCAATTTCAGCTCACGGATCGGGTTGAGATCGGCGACTTCATTATTCTCGAGGTCGAGCTTCATCAGGGCTTTGCAGTGCTGCAAGCCTTCGAGGCTTTTGATCCCCTTGCCTTTGCCGACGACCTGCGAAATGTTTTTGACATCGTCTGCAGTGATCGGTTCTGCGTTGTAACGCTTTTCAAAGACTTCGCGGCGGACTGCGGCTTCCAACGCTTTGTCCGGAAAGAGGTCTTGGCCAGAAGCAGTGCTAATAAGGGCGGGTTCGAGGGTGGCGAACAGGGCGAGGGATGCTGCGAGAATGCCCAGGAAACGATGGGTTATCCAGTGAGTCAGCGGGGAGGAAGAAAGATGGTCCATCCAGAGCAATCCTATGGTCAAGGCGGGTAGATCGAGGTGGGACCTCCGCCAGCGGGGATCCCTTCAAACTCCACTTTATCCCATCGAATGCCGGAATTCTAGCGGATTCGCAAGTGGTGGACTGAGCCGCAGTCGTTCCGTGACGTAGAAAACCTTGGATTGGCGACAATTCGCCCTTGAGAAATTAAGTACTATAGTTGGGTCTGGTTCGCTCATTGCTCAGTGGCCCAGGTCCCTTGCGGCAGGGAGGTTGCAACAGATTCCACTCGGAGCCCCTTCGATCACGGGTGCTCCCACCTATTCAATCCCCGGGGGATAGCCCTTGAAGATTCTGCTGACCGCCTTCGAACCGTATGACCATTGGAGCAGCAATTCGAGTTGGGAAGCGCTGACCGAGCTCCTCCGTTCGCGCGGAGTACCAAACGGTGTGGTTACCCGACGATATCCGGTGAATCTGGATAAGCTTTCAGAACGCATGGCCAAGGACTTGGAGATGGGCTTTGATGCGATCCTTCATATGGGTCAAGCACCCGGAAGCTGCGCGATCCGCTTGGAGACGATCGCAATCAACGTTGCGGGATTAACCCATCGACCGGGTGAGATGTTCGGTCCGATCATCGAGGGTGCCCCGATCGGATATCGCTCGCAGTGTCCTTATGAAAAGATGAGCTCTGAGCTGAACGCAAGCGGAATCCCAGCAAGCATTTCGTACCATGCTGGGACTTATTTGTGCAATGCGATTCTGTACTTATCGCATCACTGGCATTCGACTCGCGGCAAGTCCTGTCCGATTGGGTTCGCGCACTTCCCGTTGACGCTGGATCAAATCGTCGAAGCAGGTCGCGATATGCCGGGACTTCCCAAAGCGGATTTGGCGAGAAGCATCGAACTCATGCTTCATGTTTTACAGGACGCCACCGCAAGTCAACCCAGGACAGTATTGGCATAGGTTAGTTGCAAGCTGGGCCCTGCATACCGTAGCAAATTGCCAACAAGCTTGGCAGTGATGGTGACTGTTCCAAAACACGATGAATCGTATTGACCGGGTGCAGGGAATTGCCTCAGCGCAGGTCAAAAACGCCCGAACGATCGCTAAGGCATCCTATCGGGCGCAGGGATCGCTTCGAATTCAGAACCGTTATTGGCTTCCGTCGGCGGCGCCACTTCGACTTGATCGATCCCAGGTTCAAAGCTCAACAAGGTTGAAATCAATTCCAGCGATTCAGCGGGCACTGAAGCTGCATCGATGATGGCGGTTCTTCCATTGAGTTGAACACGAGCCTCCGCGCCTGCGATCTTAGTAAGTCGAGCTTGCAGTTCGCCATGAAGAGGAATCGTTCGGATCGATTCCGGCGAGATACGGGACGAATGGTCGACGGAAAGCCGGGGATAATACATCCCTGCT
Organism: Pirellula sp.; assembly: GCA_046318275.1. GTDB lineage: Bacteria > Planctomycetota > Planctomycetia > Pirellulales > Pirellulaceae > JBKCUI01. The sequence goes on from JBKCUW010000114.1 coordinate 5,388, forward strand.
TTGGGTTGAGGTGGCAGCGGGCGATTGATGCGCGCGGCTTTTGTTTCCACCTTGAGGTTCTCGACGGCGCTCGCCACTCGACCGATGCCGAGAGCTTGCCCCGCACCGACGAATCCGTCCAGTTCGGTTCGATTGGAGCCGACAAATTCCCCCTTTGCTCGATTGCCGCGGACAAATCGCCCTGTCTTTTGGATACCTCCTTGGGTTGTCCCGAGGCTTATTCCGCCTGGTCCAATGGGACCGCTGTTGGCAGAGGGGCCCGTGAACGAACCCGCACCTATCCTGCCGCCGGGAGCCGCTTGTTGGATGTTTCCGGGCGCGTTGCCGACAGTTCGGTTGCCGATAAGCTGGGCCGAGGCAGTACTCGACCATTGGTCCAATGCAACGATGGCAGCCAACAGAAGAACGGGGTTCCACCCGAGGTAACGAAACCGGATTGAATAATTGCGATGGAACGAGGAACTCATTATTCGTCTCCCTCCGTAGTTTGCGATTTTGTTGCGACCGCTTCGCCGATCGACTCACCCATACGGATCCAATGAGGATCCTCGTTCACATTGACCAGCACTCTGTCACTTAAGATCTCAACGACCGAGATATCGTGCAACGCCAGGGGCAGGCTGCTTCCCGCCGGCACCTTCTTAATGGTACCACGTGCATCGGCTGCGAACCAAGCTTCCGTGATCCCGTCCCGGTTGGTCGTAATGGCCCTAAGCTCCACGTCGTTGAGCGCCTTGGCAAACCCTCGAGCGAATGGGTTTCTTCGGACGAGCGGCGCGGGTGGCTTGAGAGCTAATTGCGCGTCCGGCAACATGCTCCAATCCCCTAAATTCGATTCGTTCGTCGAAGATTCCATGCTGAGGACTTGGATCGAGAGGTTGATGTCCAGTCGCCCCTCGTTTCCGATAGGATTCAGCGTCATGGAGCGGATCTTGTGCAAATGACCCGCTTTGCGGAATTGATCCATGAAATCAGCAAACTTTGCCAAGGACGCTTGGCCTCGCAACGAATAATCGATCCGATGGCCAACCCGAACTCGTTTTCCCTTTTTCGTGCGGGAGCGGATTTCCAACGGTACTGGCTGGGACGCATCGACCGATGTCGCAAGGAATTTATTTCGATCCACCAGATCCAGTAACCATTCCTGATAGGAGGATCTCGCCAGCATTGGATCGCTCGGCAATGCTCTTGCGGAGTATTCGGCGAGGCGTCGACCGATCTTTTGCGACTGCATTTGCTGCTGTTTGGCTTCGTTGATGTCCTCACTCAACGTATCTATTTTTTGAGTCAACTCAGCCCGTGGTTCCTCGATCCAGCTTCGATAGACCGCATCGATTCCGTAAAGGCCAAATACTGCGGCACATGCCAACAACAACCACTTCATTCGAGGTGTCATCGATCCACCTCCGTTGAACCGGAGGCGGACGAAGAAGACACTTCCGCGGAAGCGGTAGATTGCGGGTCATCAGCAGGCGATGGAGCCTCGGGGGTACGCGCGGGGGTGGGCTCTACTAACTCCGCAGATTGCGGATTACCTCCACTTTTTTCTTTTGCCGTTGATTCGGGTTCATCGATCCCGTCAGGACTGGCGGTTTTTCGATCGCTCGGCGAGGGCGTCGATGGCCCAAACAACTTCGGGCGAGGTGGATCGAGATCAAAGGTGATATGGGTATCAAATTGCCATGGGTATTCCGCTGAGTTGGCATTCTGACTGATCTGTTTGCTAACCGCAGAATACTTGGCACCTCGGATTCGGTTCTCGAGTTCCGAGATTGTCTCCTGCGTGTTCGCTTGGACGGAGATATCGATCGACGCACCATTGCTGCTGGAACTGGCGGTCAGCCGTCGTACAGACGCGTTTGAGCCCTCCGGTAATCGCGTCGAAAGTTCGGTAAGTTCCGTGAGCCAGTCGACTTGATCGGACAACCATCCTTCGACCGCTTGGACTTGATCCGATTTCTCAAGGTACTTCGACGTCAATTTGGTCGCGTCGCGCAGTTCGGTTTCAAGTCCTTCTGCTTCGGATTGAAGTTGCCAAATGTCGCTGAGGAGCAAATAACCTCCGATCGAAGCTGCGGATGCGGCGAGCACACCCCAGCCCCCCCACCGCCGAAGCAGACTCTGCGGAGCCGGAGGTCGTTTCGGATCCAGCAAATTCACCGGGAGGCGTTGTCCGACGAAATCGATCGCGGCACCCGAGTTTGCTGCGGACGTGATACGGGTGCTCGCGGAGGTATCGCTTTCATCCCGTTGTACATCCCATGCTGCGAAAGGATCGAGCGGCGTTACGTCGATCTCTTCATGGGCTTCGAGCGCTGCCGTCACCGCCGACGCAAACTCTCCGGTCGCGAAGAGAAACCAACTCTTCGGAAGCTCTGCTATCGGTTGTGGCAACAGGGTCAAGCAACGCTGGGTCTCCAACCATATTTGTTCGGCAACTCGATCAGCGTCATCAGTGCTATTGCGAATCGAACGCAGAAGGAGAGGTTCCACCCCTCGGCAAATCGTCAATTCGGTCTCACCTGGATACAGATGAATCAATACATCGAGCGTATCGTCTGGCAGGTTTTGTTGTCGAAGCAGGCTTAAGGGCCCCAGGTGCCTGGATCCGACCGCTTGAAGTTTGAATCCGGCTTCGGAGCATTGCGTCTGGATGGAGTCGAGCTCCTTTTGGCTGAGCGCGAACGCGAGGACTTGAACACTTGCGTTCTCGATTTCCTGAGAGCTGGGTTCTTTGGCCCCATCAGCTTTCGTTCCAGCTAATTTGATTCCTTCCTTGGACGCGTTCGTCACGTAGTAGTCAATGATCGGAGGTTCCGGAGTTTCCCCCAATTGCTGCTCCACTTCAGAAGCGACCAACGCCGCTATCTCGGAGCTTTCTGAGGGAGGAAGATTGAGACTGATCAGGTCCAATTCCGGGCGTGACAGCAGTACGACCAATCGAGACGCATGGATACCGTTGGTCGAAAAGTGGTTGGCGAGTGCGACGAAGGGAGTGTCGGGTGCGGTGTATGCAATGGCACCGAAATCCTTGGATTGGATTCGCTTCGATCCTGGAGTGAGGACGAAATAGTTGACCGAATCGCGATCCCAATGCATGAACGCGACGCGTCCGCCGCTCGGTTTTGTGAGCGAACGTGGACTTCGAAAATGTTTTAGAGTATCAAGCAGCTTCATTTGGATGCATCCATGAGGGACTCCGACGAAAAGCCACGGTCCCACGGGTGCCATATTTTAGGGTTCCGTAACGAGGCGGGGATTTGGCGAGCATCGATGGTTACGGTACATCGATACACGGGGGATGGAGACCGGGTGGAGGCATTCTCTCGAAAACCGATCGATTGAACCGAATAAACATCGCTACGATGGGTCAAAAACGGTTCAATCTCTCGGAATTTTTGGATGTCGACAACACCGGTTTGGAGCAACCACGCGATCGATTCCAACGCTTCCGGTGTCGCTGCCAAACCGCGCCGTTGCTGGACGATACGCTGGGCCAATTGAGCATCGATTCCGGGGACACCCATCAATACTTCAACAGGGGCATCGGTGATGTCGACTCGGCCTTCTCGAACTGGTGCTTCGACAATGGTTGTTTCCGCCAACCACTTTCCAAGGTAATTTCGAACCTCGCCGCTGTCACTCGAAAAAGGGCTCTTCATCACCTTCTTTGGGGACCTTGCCGATTTTCCAGCCGATGGCGCCCCGCTCGCTGAGCTATTGCTCTGCGATGTTCCAGCCGTCGATGTTCCAGCCGTCGATGATCCCGCCGTCGATGGAATGTCCACGGTAACTGCGAACAGGTCCAACGGACTCTGCAGAGGAAACCGAGCAGGTGTATTCCAATCAGGAACAAATTCGCTGGCGGATATGGGGATATCCGCAGGTGGCGGTCCCTGGGAACTCGCATTCTTGCTCTTCGTAGAATCCCCTAAACGCATCTCAGAAGAGGAGGTTGAGGACGAGGCACTTCTCGAAGCAGCGGCATTCCCGGGGTTTGTATTCGATCCGCCCCCTGCATTCTGCGCCGCTGAAGAAGCCGCACCTGATGTCGGTGCACCAACAGATCGTGCACTATTAGCCGGCGCACCAGAGTTGGGTTGTCCCGAGTTTGGTCGAGACAACGGATTGTTCGCGGGTTGGGAATTGTTGACACTCGGACCGAATTGTCGGTACGCAATGACGAAATTGGCAAGATCGATCGGCATGATCGTGGTTAATTGCTGATGCAACTGCTGCAAGTTCGGCTGGTTTAAATAGATTCGCGGACTGCCATCGCGCCGTTCATTCCGTTCGCCTTGGGTCCATGTTAGGTAGCGTTGAAGTGGTCTCCAGCGAGACTCAGAATTGGGTGCAGGTCTCGTTGATGGAGCTCCGCCTCGCTCAGAACGCGATAAACGGTCCATCAATTGAACTTCGATGGGATCGAGCCGATAGTTTTGGTTGAGATCGCCGCCGAACCACAGGGAACGCATCCGGTCGAGCGATGATTTCTGTTCGCTCTGCAATGCACTGGATTGCGGTGAATTAGACTGCATCGCATTAGTGTCGTTGCCGAATGCTTGCGGGCTGTTCATGGATGCCGTCCCACCAACTCGACGCACACCTAGTTCGCTGAGCCACGCGTCCGCGGTTTCCTCATCCATACCAGGCAACGAAAGAAGTACGGTTCGGAAGTGACCTGGACGGGTTCGCTCCCATTGCAGCAAGGTCGGGATCGATAGTTTTGCAGACTCGTTCTCTAGCCCCCACTGCCAAGCAATCGATTCGCTCTCACCCAGACTGCTGCTTGCACTGACAGGGGATAACGATCCGGCAGACGTCGAGTCCCCTTGCGCTCCCTCCTCGGAAAGCGCAGAGATTAGGCCGAAGCGCCATGCCGCGCTGCGCGAGCCAGTGGTCGCCGAATTCGCGGCCATAGGGTTGGTATCGCTCGTAGATTCTTCCTCGGGATCGGTGATGCGACGATAAACACGTTCCCGATTGCTGGGCAACTTGTTCTTCGATCGACGCGAAAGGGGCTGCTCCAATTGATACGCTGCGTACTCGATCCCACTCAAAGCGGACAGTCGAGCTTGGACGAGCTCTTCTTGAAGCCGCGTTAGTCGGTATTCGCTTTCCATCACGAATGTGTAACGATAGGCCGCAAGGGCGATGAGCATTACCAAGACAACGATCACCAGCAAGGTAATACCACGCTTTGCGGGAGCTGCGGTGCGAGCTTGAGGGAAGCGAACATGTGGCGATAGTTGTTTCCTGGGTTTGATCACGGCGAAAAGCCTCCCACGCTTTGTGGCTTGGGTGGCGGCGGCATCCGATTGCCTGTCTCGATGATGATCACGTACTCCCGCTCCGAGGAATCCATCAATCGTTCATTCATCGAACTCAATGGGCTCGTATCGTCAGGATTTAAAACACTCGTTCGCATGGGTTCGGCTGCATCGGAGAGTTCCCCGTCAAAGGTCTTGTCCAGCGACTCATCCGATTCGGAGTCGGAGGGACGCGTTTTTTCGGGCGCTTTAAAATCGGCTCGGTTTGGGAAATCAAAAGTGATTGCGATCGCGAGTGGAACACCACCACGTTGCCCGCTGCTCCATTCGGAACTCCAGGAATTACCATCGAAATACTGGAACTCAGCTTGGACCATTCCGTACAAACGAGTCTCTTTCAGGGGTGGAATGAACTCCTCCTCAGTGTCTGATGTACCTCGATAGAGATCCGCGGAGGAAAGGGTCTGTTCAGACATCGGCCCTCCCGCCGATGGAGAGCCAGTTGGCGAGAGCAATGAACTACTACTGCTCGGTGTGCGAGCCACTCGCGAGAGCGACTGCGATGTTAACCATTCACGCCTCACCAATTCGTATTGGATATCCTTCGCCTCAACGAGAGCGTTTTGTGAGCGTTCGCTGGAGGCACGAATTGGTTCCAAACGGTATTCGACATCGATGCCTTCTTCGGGCCAAAGCGACTCCCTCGCTTCCTGCACCGCCAACTCGCCTTCGGACGCGAACAGGGAAACGCTGCGCTCGGCGGTGGCACTGGTCCCGATGGATTGTTCGGGAGAGGAGACCAAGCGATCGAAGAAGCGAATGGGATCCAACGATGGAGCGATCGTAGCGATAAATCCCGTTGCGTCACCTTGAAAGTTCAACTGAGGGCCTGATACCCCTCCGCCGAGCGACGATCCAGTGCCCACAGCGGGGGAGGCGGACGTCGAGGTTCGCACCAAATGATCCATGTCATCGGCGAGCCAAGCTCTTGTAGTGCGAAGGACCCGCACACGCTGGGTGAGCTTCCAACTTCGCTGCTCGGCGTCTTGGAGTGACGCCATTAAGGACCAGCCGAGAAGGAGCAGGGCGCTCATCAAACTCAGCGCGATCATCAATTCCAAAACGCTATAAGCCCGCACCGATCGGCAGGAAAAATCCGACGACTTGCGTTTCAACCGTGAGGATTGGTGTTGCGATGAATGGGTTGGCAGTCGGTCGATCTCGGTTCGATTCATGGGAAGCCTCGCGAACCGGCGTTTGCAGGCGACACCATTCCATTCGGGTCATTGGTTACTGGTGTTTGGATTCGAATCCAGCGAGTCAATGAGATTATGGGATCGCTACTATTTGTCCCTCCCACATTGCCGGTAGCACCATTGAACAGCTTTACGGTAACACGTACTAACGAAGTAGTTCTCTGGGGCGTTGGGCCGGGAAGTGGGGCCGACTCTGCGAGCTGCGGAGGCTCGGAATCGTTCCAGTCTTTCGACTCCTCCTCGGCAGTAACTGGCTCAACAGAAATCTGATAGGACCGGGGCGTTGGGCCAACAAGTTCACCGCTATACTTGGCGTTCGTATCTCCAGCAGTGATTCGGGCGATCGATTCATCGAGGATTGACTGGGCCTGTACGAGAGCGGCGATGCGTACCTCGGCTCGATTTCCGTAGCGAGCACCGAGGCCTATCAGAGATAGGAGTACCATAGCGCTGCCGGCCAGAATCGCCGTCGCTATCATCACCTCCAACAACGAGAACGCTCCGCGGGACTTCGAATCCCGCGCGATCATCGATGGATCTCCAACTCACCTGTCGCCGAAGAGAAAGAAACCTTCATGCTTTCGTGCGAGGTTTTGTCCCACAAGGTGATTTCAACGTCGCGACTTTGGCCCAGTGAGGTGAGAGGCAGCCACCATTCATGCTCCGCTCCGTCCAGCATATCAAAGCTGCCTTCGGCCGCGTCGACCTCTGCGACACTGTTTTCCGAAGTTGCGAACTGCCCATACCCACTACTCGTATTGCGTGATGCTCCCGATGCTGCGGTTGCATCGTCCACTCCCATGGATTCCCCCTCGCTGCTCGGAGCATCGTCCCACGTCACATCGGTGATGACGATGTTCTCAGGCAAATGCCATACCTTGGGTGCAACCGCGGGGGTTTGCGTCATTGCATTCCCAACGCTCGGCGATAGGGAATCGGTGGATATAGGACTAGGAGACTCGACCGAAGTGGATTCCCCGAAGTTACTTCCCGATGCGGTCAGGTCTGATTCATCGGTCGCGAACGCGTCGAGCCCTCCGGAACGAACTTCGCTTTCCCCTTGCCGAAGTTGGATAAAGACCGGAGTGCCGGTTGTCATCGCTTGGTACCGACTTTCGTCGATTGCCTCACGCAACTTCTGGGTCGCTTGACTCAACCCAGCTCGACGCAAAGGTTTTTGCAGATTCGGCCACGCGATTGCGAGAATCCCAACCATGACCACCAGAACGATCATCATCTCCAAAAGAGAAAAGGCCCGCCGAGAACCGTGCGTCGATGGCCGAACAAATCCGATGGAGGAGCAGTTCCTTCGGTGGAAGCGATGGTGGCTCATTTTCATTTCGGATCTCCTGGTCGTCTGATGTCACACGCGGACAACGCGCGTAGGGTTGTCTCGGCTAGCGTTTCTTTTTGCTTGAACCAGTCTCATCGGAACCTTCCTCGGAACCGGCTTGGTTGCTGATGTCATCGGCTGTTCCTGGCTGACGATCTGGACCGTGTGAAAAGATGCGAGGGAAATCAGAACTGCTTCCCGATTTTCCTTCCGAGGATTCGTCGACTTCATACTCGTATTGGAAATCTCCGCCCCATGGATCCTTCGGCAGTTTGCCACCCTCGATGTATGGGCCATCCCAATTCTTGGCGAGTGCTTCATCCTCGGGCGCGGTAACAAGCACTTCGAGACCTTCTTCGGTCAATGGGAAGGATTTCATATCGACGGCATACATCTTCAAGGCGGACGCCAAATTGCCAATCTGCGCCTGGGCTGTCCTGATATCGGCTTTCTTTTGGGTACCCAAAAGTCTAGGCCCGACCATAGCGATCAATCCAACCAGAATGATCAAAACGATCATCAGTTCCAGAAGGGTGAGGCCGCTGCGGCGAATCGAATTCGAATTGCGTTTCATGGGTACCAGATCCTATTTAAAAGTAGATGTTTGGATTCGTTTGGGACTAGCCTACGGCGGAGTTCATATCGAAAACCGGCAGCAACACGCCGACGATGACAAAGAGGACCATGCCGCCGATAAAGACCAACATCATGGGCTCGATCATGCGAACCATAACTTCCAGTTTGCGTTCGATACGTCCATCGATCCGATCGGCGATTTTGACGAGGACTTCGTCCAAGGTATTGGATTCTTCTGCGACGCGGATCATGGCCATGACCTGAGGCGGAATCAGTCCGCTCGCGGCAAGTGGTTTCGAGAGGGAGTCGCCGGCAGTGACGTTCTCGGCGGATTTCATCATCGCTTCCGCCAGGAGGATATTTCCGGTGGACTCGCTGCTGATGCGCAGGGAGCGGAGCAAGGGTACTCCGTTTTTGAGCATCGTACCCAGCACCCGGCACGCTCGGGAAACAGCTGCATCGTGGAAGATGGCTCCAGCGATGGGGGTCTTTAATTTCACTTGATCGACGATTCGACGGCCGGACGCGGATTTCATCCATCGAGTTAAGGCTACCGCAAGTCCTGCGATCCCGAGGATCACAAACAGCCCATAATTCATAAGCGTGTGGCTGGCGCCGAGCAGGATGACGGTGATGAGCGGCAACCCCGATCCGGTCTGTTCCAAACGATCGAAGAACGGTTGGAATTTTGGAACGAGAAACACGACCATCGCCGCGACGATCGCGGTTCCAGCGACGCCCAGGATGATGGGGTAGGTAAGTGCCCCGATGATCTTGCTCCGCATTTCATCTTGCTTGCGGAGAAAATTTGCCGTTCGCTGAAGGGCTTCTTCCAGAAAAGCACCTTCCTGTCCCGCTCGAATCATGCTCAAGGTGAGTTCGGAAAAGATACCGGGTTCTTTTGCCATCGCCGAGTCGAGGCTATCCCCTTGCGAGACCGATTCGTGAATCCGAAGGCATGCTTCACTGAGGCGAGGGTTTTCCGTGGCATCGGAGAGGATCTTGAGCGACTCGAGCATCGGCACGCCGTTGGTCAGCAAGTCGGCTAATTGAGCGCATAGGTCGGCGGTTTGCTCTTTCGTGATCCGGACAGGAAGTGAAATCTTCGTCCACGCCGGTTGGGACTCGTGGGGATCGACCAAGGTCATCGGGAACATCGACTGCGCGCGAAGCTTCTGCATCGCTTCTGCGCGACTCGAAGCAGCGATGACGCCGGAGCGCCGTTCGCCTGTGAGCGATTTTGCGGTGTAGGCAAAGTCGGTCATGATCGCTCGCTCTGGCTTATGAATCGCAGGGCCATATCGCTGGTTCTCATGAACACTTTGTCGCCGGGTTCCGAAGTGTTAGTCTGCTTTCGTGACACGCAGTACCTCATCCACCGTTGTGATGCCCCGGAGTGCTTTGTTCCATCCGTCCATTCGGAGCGTTTCCATCCCGTTGCGTATCGCTGCCTGCTTGATGACGTCCGACGTGCCGGCTTGGGTGATCAAATGACGAATCTCGTCGTTGGTAACGAGCAATTCATAGATCCCCATCCGCCCACGGTATCCTGTGCGTCGACAGCACTCACACCCCACGGGACGATAAAGGATCAACTCGGGATCCGTTCTCGCTTCCAATGGAAAGTCGTCAGGAAGCTCTTCTTGCGTCGGGTGATATGGTTCTTTGCATTCTTCGCACAGAACGCGGACTAGACGTTGGGCCATAACTCCTTCGACAGTGCTCGCCACCAAAAAGGGCTCGACCCCCATGTCCCCTAGACGCATGAAAGCACCGGCGGAATCGTTGGTGTGCAGCGTACTGAATACCATGTGCCCCGTGAGTGACGCTTGGGTGGCATTTTCCGCTGTCTCGAGATCCCGAATTTCACCCACCAGAATCACATCGGGGTCGTGACGCAGGATGGCTCGAAGGCAGGCTGCAAAGGTAAGACCGACCTTGGAGTGGACTTGGATCTGATTGATCCCCTCCAACTGGTACTCGATCGGATCTTCGGTAGTAACGATTTTGATGTCTTCCGACTTGATTTCGCTCAGCGCGCTGTACAAGGTCGTCGTTTTACCCGATCCGGTGGGGCCCGTGACCAAGACAATTCCGTGGGGAAGCCGGATCAGCTTTTGGAACTTGTCGTACACGGCATCCGGCATGCCGATCCCCTTCAATGAAAACTTGAGATTCGATTTATCGAGAACCCGCATCACCACGCTCTCACCGTGAAGCATCGGGATTACGGAGACACGAACATCGATTTCTCGTCCCGCGACGCGGAGCTTAATCCGACCGTCTTGAGGAACTCGTTTTTCAGCGATGTTCATTTTTGCCATGATCTTCAGGCGGCTGATGATCGCAGCACGGAACTGGTTCATCTCAGATGGGGTCGGCTGCCGTTGCAGAACCCCGTCGATGCGGTGACGGATTTTTAAGCCCGACTCTTGGGATTCGATGTGGATGTCGCTCGCCCGAGCCTCGATGGCTTCGCTGAGAATCTCGTTGACCAACCGAACGACCGAGGCCTGCTGGGCTTCTTCCGCATCCTCAAGGCTATCCGGGTCGATCCCCTCCAGCATTTCAACATCGCCACCTTGTTGCCGCTGCAAAGCGATCAATCCATCGATGGTTTCCGAACCGACACCAAGGTGCCGTTTGATCAATCGCTGGATCGTCTCCGAGGTTGCCATCACGGGACGAACCTCGACCTCGAGCGCCGACGCAACCGAGTCGATGGCGGCAAAGTCGAACGGGTTACTCACAGCCAATCGCAGCCAGCCATCCCCTCGCTCGATCGGGAAAACCGTATGTCGGTGTATGAGTTTCGCCGGGAATCCCTCGAGGGAATCGCCCGATAACTCCAACTCGTCCGATTCAAGCCAATCGAGTTTCATCGATCGGGCACTCGTCGCGAGCAACTCTTGCGTGTTGTTAAAACTCCAGCGTTCTGCCAGTTGCTCAATCGTCGACCCTCCGTTCAAGCAATCCGCCAGTTCGCGAAGCTTGACCGAATCCAGCAACGGTTGCATTCCATTGGGATTGGAAATCATGGGGATCTATCCTTTGAAAGCAGAAAGGTTCGCTCCGCGAACTTTTGGAGGTGGGGTGGTTGGCAGGTGGGGTGGGGAGGGAAGAATTGACGAAGCGTTCAACGCGGTATCGAACTAGCCCCTGGATCTTGGTGCCTCAAAGCTGAGCGACTGCGAAACGCTGCGCACTTCTTCAAGGAGATCCACTCGTAGGTGACCGTCGAACCGGCTTAAAAAAGCCGTCATTTCCAACTGAAAGTATCGTTGAATCCTAGCAATAGGTCAAGGTTGCGCTGTCCATGCCACCCGTCCTGCATCAGTAAAACTTTTCGGACAACCGTAGCAAGGTACCCGATTGGGGGGCAAGCTTCGGTAGCTTATGCACGAGCATTTCAGCGAGATTTCGAGATAGCGGTGCCAATCCCGCCATTGACCGCTTCGCGAGTAATTCCTGGGAATCCTTTATTCACAGAGAAACTCGCAACTAATACTTTCCGACAATCGATGACTTGCCATTCATTCGTGGCTCATCGCCCTCTCGTTCTAATCGGTGACCGCGTCCCCCGCGGACATTCGGTTCCCCACTGGGCTTTTCTCGGTGCCTTCGCGCCTCCGTGTGAGCCCTAAAAACAGCGTGCAATGCTTCGCAAAAATTGGGAAACTCGCTGGCCAGGATCCTCGTCCCCTAACTTTTCTACCGGATGGAGTCTCTCACAGAGGCACCAAGGCACGGAGATTTTTGTGTATGCCACCGGTAGATTCTTTTGGGTTTTATCCCCATGCTTTTCTCTGTGCCTTCGTGCCTCCGTGTGAGCCCTAAAAACTCCATGCGATAGCATGAGTTCTACGAATCTGATCGCAAAATGTCGCAAAGGCATGAGCACTCGCTCCCTCGCTTGAAGACCAGGTTGAGTCTCGGACGAGAGAGACAAGCATCCAGTTGCCACCTCGTTACGCGCTTGACTAGGGTTGGTTCCGGGGAGCGAAGTTCGCGTATCGGTTCTGAACTCGGATTATTGGGGCTCGCGGTTTTGAACTTGCCTTATCATTTCGATATGCTGTTAGGCACCCTTCTTGAGGCTTCCACGTATAATGGTCTTACGCCGGCGTCACCGCATGGTTGGGTTTCTTCGAATTGCAATACAAGCACCATCAGAGAAGAGAATTGATGAGGAAACGATGAAACGGAGGAATACCCTAAAGTTGCTTCAGAGCGTTCTCATGACAACCGGGTTGCTCTGCTCCTCGCAATTGGTTGAAACATCCATCGCAATTGCCCAAGACACCAAGCCACCAACCAGCGGCCGGGTGATTTTGGAACGCGCGGGAGCGTCTGCTAAGAGCACCGATGCCGACAAACCTTCCGACTCTGAGAAAACAGACTCGACGAGTGCTTCGCAAAATAACAAAGACGAGCAAGGAACGAGCCTCACTAAGTCCGCAAAGAACCCATCCAACCTACCAAGCCCTCAATTCGCTGTCTTTGGTGGCGGATGCTTTTGGTGCATCGAAGCGGTCTTCGAGCGTGTATGGGGCGTAGAGGCCGTAGTTTCAGGATACTCCGGTGGACAAAATCCCAATCCCAGCTACGAGCAAGTGTCCACCGACCAAACGGGGCATGCGGAAGTTTGCCAGATCCAATACGACCCAAATATCGTCAGCTACGAAGAACTCCTGTCGATATTTTTTAAGTCGCATGATCCGACGTTGGTGAATGAACAAGGTCCCGATCATGGGACTAGGTACCGCTCGGTCATATTCACCACCGATGATAATCAGAAAGCTTCCGTTCTTCGCGTGATGGAGGAACTCAAGAAGAAGCGAGTCTTCCGCGGAAAAATCGCGACAGAAGTATCGCCCCTAAAAAAATTCTATCCCGCCGAGGACTATCACCAAGACTATTTTGAAAAGCATCCGGACCAAGCCTACTGCGAAATCAACATCCGGCCCAAGATCGGAAAATTCGAAAAGGGATTTAAGGAGAACAGCAAACTGCAAAAAGCGAAGGAGGAGAAAGCCAAAAAGAAATAGCCAGCCAAGACTATAAGACTGGGGGAGGAACTATGGATCCGGGTGAATTGGCCCACGTTCACAACCTCAACTATTCGCTACTCAAAATCTAATACCTGCTTGGACTCGACCAGAACCTTTTTCAAATCCTCATAGGGCACCGACTGGACCGTTTGTTTCTGATCGATAGCGAGCGAAGCGATCGCAGATGCGCTTTCCCCAAGGACCATGAAGACTGGTTCCATGCGAATGCTTCCATAGGCTATGTGACTGGCGGACATGCATACCGGAACGAGCAAATTGGAACACTCGTCGTTCTTGGGACAAATACTCCGGCGAGAAATCGGATACGGCTTGGTAGGTATCTGCACATCCCCCTCGTTTCGAGCAAAACCCTCAGGCGTGACAAAGCGCTGTGTGTTGTGGCTGTCCATGTTGTAAGCTCCCATGCCTACACTATCCTTTACGATCTCTACCCTCTTGCAATTCTTTTCGCTCATCACGTAGTCTGACACCATCCGCCTGGCTTCTCGGACGTACAGTTGTCGGGGCCAATGGTTGTTGTCGACAAACTCATCTTTCGCCAACCCATTTTTTTGGAACACATCCCGGATTTTCGCTGGAACACGGGGATGATTGGCGAGCGTCCACATTAACCCTTGTTGGTATCGCACGTGATCGGCCACGATTTCCGCGCGTCGTTGATAATTCGCTTCGGGATAGTCATAGTTTTTTCCGATGTAATCGGTGCTGAACGCAAAGTTGTTGTTCACGTCTGTCTTTCGATTGGGCATCCAGATCGGCGCCCAGGGTACGCGTGAATCTCCAGCTTCAAAATTTCTGAGGAGCAGTTCGTACTGCTGCTCGTCATAGCCTTCTGGTTTCGGCCAATCTACTTTGTTCTCGGGAACATCGGTCGTACACATGCGAAAGTTATATGCTTGAATTCGATGATCGCCGTCGCCGTCTTGACCACCAGGGCCCATAGCGATATTCGGGAGCAATCCGCTGGAACGATCCCCCGGTATACGAAACGGATCGACTTGCTTGACGAATTGGTGGTGGATCGTTTTCGCAACCTGCAATCCATTGATTGTCTCTCCGTAAAGCGCGTTGGCTTCTCGTCCAACGTGATAGCTGACGCGGGCACCCGCCATGAGATCCCCTTCGTACGATGCATCGATGAAGACCTTGCCAACAATCCGAAGCCCACTCTCCATCGTTATGCTCTGGATTGCAAGCCCATCTTTGTCCACTCCATTCGCGCGATCCAATCGCTCCTCGTAAAGAACAGTTACGTTCGCTTGTTCGACCATATCCTGAAAGACTCGGCTAGCGACGTGGGGTTCGAACGTCCACATCGAATCTTCATTTTGAGAGTTGACTGTGCGGCCTTTGAAGTACGCCTCGCGGGTTTCATGAATCCAACGCTCCGGCTGCTGGTAGTACGAGTAAATGCGGCGATAGAACTCGCGAGAAATACCTCCGATAGCTCGTTTGTTCCCGATATCTGTGGCACCTAATCCACCCGTGGTCAATCCACCGAGAAACTTCGTCGGCTCGATCAGAAGCACCGACTTGCCCATTCGCGACGCTTTCACTGCGGCGACAACCCCACCGCTTGTTCCGCCATAGACCACAATGTCACTGGACATTGTTCGGCTGCTGTTAGGAACGGGTTCTGCCGCAGAACTAAGAACAGCGTTCAGCAACACCCCTATCAACAACGCACCAAAAAACAAATCGCCGGCAACATGCCGCGCACGGAGCGGTGAAGCCCAAGAAGCCTTCGACAGAATCTCGAATTTGCGAAGAATACAGTTCATAGCTTAGCTCACTCAAAAAGGCCGCTTCGATGACTTGTCGGCAGTTGGAAAATCCTTAGGGATCTGATCGTGCACAACTGCGCCGGTTGCTGCCCATTCCGTACCTCGCAGCAGCACCGTAATGAAACCGACGCACTCCATGGAGTAGTCCCCATGCCCCATCGGCGTGTGGAAGACTCGACCTTTTCCGTAGTCGATGGTCATGATCATCGGTTCATGCCGCCCTGTTCCACCCTTGTCTTGGGCTGCGAACGCCGTCGCCAATACCTTCATGTTAACCGCAGGACCTCGCAATCGATCGTACAGTTCGTCTTGTGCGTGCAGCCACATTTTGGGCAAGCCTTTAGTGATCGGGTGCTCGGCATCACGAACGATGATCGGAAACTCATGCTGAGAACCATGGCTACCACCATTCCCGGGAGAATTGTCGCGAACTTCTTTCTCGTCTTGATTGAGATAGACGTAAGGCCCTGATTTTTCGTTCCGGCCTCCCCAGCCTCCCAAGCCGATCATCTTGTTGAACTCGGACCAATCTCCGAAGGAATTATCCGCGGCATGCAGTACAACGAATCCGCCACCTCCTGCAACGTACTTTTCGAAATCCTTCCGAGTCGCCTCGGGCCAAGGTGCCGCGCCGTAGCCGAGGTTCGAGATCACCACGCTGTACTTGGAAAACTCCGGATTAAAATTTGGGTCGGGTTTGGGTTCGCCTAACGCTTCGTGAGCGATCCCATCGTTGAGAGGATATTTTTCAAACCACTCGGCTCCTTGCCAGGTGTACTTGGTCCGTGCGATATCGACTCGGTATAGCCCTGTGTCCTCCAGATACTTCTTGATCATCATCGTTGTTTTCGGCCAAACCCCATGATTGTTTTGGCCGTCGATGATCAAGGCATTCATCGGAGCAGCGTCTGGCGACGCTAACGACTCCGTAGAAACGGTTCGAGTCGCCGCGACCACCTTCGGGTTCGCCTGCTGAGCCATGGCGTTTCCGGCAAACCAGACACTCGCGCATGCCAAGATACCGCTGAGGGCGTGCGGCCATCTCTTTCGCATCGGATCGATCCCCTGTGTTTTTTTGTGCGTTCGGGGAGGCCGAATAGGGGGTACAAGCCAAACAAAACCTGTTGCAAAATTCATGCGAAACCTGAATGCCACATCAAAGGCGAACGGAGTAAAGCAAACGAAACATCAGCGTGCAAAACGTCATAGGAAGCCATAAAAATGGGCGTTCCAACACAGCACCTCCGAAATTGTAACCAAAATCAGCCTTCGTTTTTTTCGGCGGCGCACGAAAGTTCCCTTCGCCTGAGCAGTTCGGACGTTCGCGACCTGTACGTTGCACGGATTCTCGGCAACAATAGATCCGCCGAGGGATAGGGCTTCGAACTCTAGTGTCTGCTCATTCTTCCAATGACTGCTCATCGAGGGTTGGCACGTCCGAATGGGGAGCCGATCCACCCGACCTGAGAAGACATCAACGATCCAACCAACGACCGAGTTTGACGGTGAACGAACACAATCACGAAAGTAATGGCGAAACGGGTGATGAGAAGTACACCGTCGTTGCGCGGCGTTACCGTCCTAAGACGTTCGCTGAGTTGGTCGGCCAAGACACCGTTGCTCACGCCCTCCTGCGAGCGATTGAAACCCACCGGATCGGGCATGCTTATCTGTTCACCGGCGCACGGGGAGTGGGAAAGACGAGCACCGCTCGGATCTTTGCAAAAGCCCTGAACGCCTCCGAAGACGGAACCGGAAACTTCGATCCTGGTTCCGAGATCGCGTTGGCTATTGATTCCGGTGACGACATGGACGTTATCGAGATCGACGGAGCCAGCAATCGCGGGATCGATGAGATACGCCAACTCCGAGCCAACGCATCGATTCGTCCGACGCGATCCAAGTACAAGATCTACATCATCGACGAAGTCCACATGCTTACCACCCAAGCGTTCAACGCTCTGCTCAAGACGCTCGAGGAACCACCCGGGCATGTGAAGTTCATCTTCTGCACCACGGATCCAGAGAAGATTCCAATCACGGTGCTGTCGCGTTGCCAGCGTTTCGATTTCCCTCCGGTTCACACCGATCAGATCCTCGGCCGATTGCGATTTATCTGCGACACCGAGGGGACACAAGCGGACGATGCGGCATTGCGATTGATCGCCCGCCGGGCCGCGGGATCGATGCGAGATAGCCAGTCCTTGCTCGAGCAACTCCTCAGTTTCGGTGGTTCACGCATTACCGTCGAGGACGTTCATGCGATGCTGGGCACAGCCGATGAAACCCGACTGGCTTCCTTCGCATCGTGCATGATCGACCGCAACCCCAGTGCTGCGTTGGTTGAATTGGATCAAGCCGTCAGCGCCGGGGTGGATCCGGGCCAACTTGCGGAACAATTGCTCGGCTACTTGCGAGACATGATGGCTGTGTCGATCGGTGGTCCCGCCGAACTGATGCGAACCGCGAACCCCAACAGTGTCGATCAACTTCGAGACGCTGGTAAAAACTGGGGAACCATGACCTTGCTTTCCGCGATGCAATTGCTCGATGAAACCATCGTTCGAATGAAACACAGCGTACAGAGTCGCATTCTTCTGGAAGTGGCTCTCGTTCAGATCTGCTCGCTGGTCGACCTCCAAGCCCTTGCGGATGTCGTGAAAGGCCTGTCGCAGAATCAAATTCCTGCGACAGCGGCACGCCCCGCTGCACGCCCTGCGCAAACTCTACCCCCGCTAGCAACTTCATCGGCAGGATTGAGTTCCCCGCAAACACCG
>JBKCUW010000115.1:0-2887 GCA_046318275.1 Pirellula sp.
TGGGCAAACCATCTTTTACTATTCCAGGTCCAAGCAAACGACACGGATCCTCGAAGCTCTAAACGTCAAGAGTCAAACTGGCACTTGGATCGCCAAGAGCGGTCCGGAATTGGTAAACGAGCTTGGCATTGTATCTGGGCAAAACTCGATCACTTGTTCGATTCGCGCGTTTCGAGACTCGGTGGTCGACCTACTCAAGTCGGAGCTTGGGATTGTCTGCGGGAGGCAAGATGTCATTTCCAGTGGTGGAAGGGGGTACCGATTCGCCGAGTGGATCACGACTCGGGACGCCAGGAAAGCCGACTCCGATCCGACTGAGATCGAGGACACGCCAGCGAGTCGCCGTCAGCGGATCTTGGAATTGCTGGGCGATGGCGGGAAGCTTCGCTCCACCTGCATCGCGACCCACTTGGGGTGCAGCCTCAAGACCGTCAAACGCGAGCTCGAAACCCTCCGATTGGCCGGAAAGATCGAGTTCATCGGTCCCAACAAAACCGGAACGTATCAGTTGGTGAGCAGTTAGTCTGTGCCTCACAAACCAAGTCATTATTTACCGTTATTACTTCTGTTCAGTTTTCACCCCGTGGAGTTGTAGAATGAAAGAATCTATCTCATGTCCTAATTGCGGCACGTCATTTAACGTTGCGAGAGAGAACGAAGGAAAGCGTGCCAAGTGCGCGAAGTGCCAGCAATCGTTCACGATCAAATTTCCTGAATCGCAACCGGAGTTTGCTGGCTTCCCCGATCCGATCAATGAACCAGCAGTACCATCACCCAAATTCACTGAAAGCATCAGTCCACCTGCTATTCCGAAGGCTAAGCCAGTCGCACCGAAGCCGGCAACACCCAAATCAATCACGATTCCTAAATGGGCAATCATGGCAGCACCGGCAGTCCTCACATTGATCGCGGGTTACTTCATCGGTCGTGAACACGTGAAGTATGAGATTCGGTCGACGTTTGCCAATGCGGCAGAGGCGTTCTCCAAAGGTCTTGGAAATGGACCTTTCGGAGCCAGTAAGTCCGGCGGCTCTAAGTCAGGAACTACTTCCGGGAAAGCGTCGTCAACGGAAGCTCCTCCTCCGATCGAGAAACCACGCCAATTCAATCTGGGTGAAAGTCTGCAAGAGAAGGGATTCACTATCGCACTCAAGGACGCTCGTATCGAAGCTCCCGAGCTGAAAGACCTCATGGGCAAAGATGCCAAAGGTAAGGATCCGGTGCTGATTTTGTCGTTTGATTTCTGGAACACGGATGATCGCCGGATTCTTCGCTTCAAAGAAGACAATCCGTTTTTGGGGTCTCACTTCAAGCTGCGAGATGATGTCGATAATGTGATCCGGGGCGTTAGCTACGGAATCGGATCTAAGCCAAAGGGTGCATTGACTTCGAGTGACGACATCGAGCCGGGGAAGTCAGCGAGTCACATCGAGTTTTTTTCCGTGCCACCACCCAAGACTCAGTTTCTGATTTTGTCCATCGACCTCGCATGCCTAGGTGGCGAAGGTGAAGTCGAGTTCAAGATCCCTGCAAATGCGATTCGGATGTAGGGGATTCAAAGGAGCCAACAATCCTCCGAGTTGGCTACCTTGGAATTTTGCATGCGATGAATTGTTTGGTTCGTTTTTGATTGCAAACCAATGGTTTTTCCCACGTGCAAGTGTAATGGTAAAATCTTGGTAAACTGAATTTCTGTTTAACGAAATCGTTTTCTCTCTTTCAATTGTTTAGCCTCAAAAAAATTCTTTGAAATAGAAACATGCAACATCTTTCAATCAAATTTCCGTTTGGTAGCAGAGTCCAAAGTTTCATCGTGCCGATCACAACACTGCTGCTCGCTTGTGCTTTGATAACATCGTTGGCTTGGTTGGTCAAAACACATGAGTATGAGCCTTTTATCACGATGCTTTCACTGCTTGCCGCGATCACGGGGCTTATAATAGACCGTTGGTTAGGTGAACGAGAGCAGCGATATCGATTACTTCGTTCACTAGGTCACGAGCTGTATATGAATCTTGGAGTGCTAAATGATGTAGATTCACTCAGCAAAACAAAGGAAAAAAAGGTGATAATCTTCCCGCGATTCTATAACTCAGTTCTGAACTCGGTAATTGCCACAGGCGTCTTTTCATCAAAGAAAGACGAGAAACTTTGGAATCTCTTACATGGTTGGATGAGCAGGTCCATTGTGGCGAATACAAGGCTTCAAGCTTCGGAAATCTATTTGCTTCAAAACCCAGCTAGTGCCGCCGGATTTCATGAGAAGATGTACACCGGAAAAGTTATGGAGGAGACAAGAAAAGCACTCATCGAGTTGGCAAATTTGTTCATTACAGAGTACTCCCACGAGTCAGGCATTGACATTAACACCGTTTTGTTTCCAAACCATTTGCAGCTTCCCGAGGAGAATCAAGCGAGCTTGACCCTATAAACCAAATCCATGACCCTATATTTTCTCAGGGGTTTTGGATGTGACCCTATAAATGACCCTGTAAACGAGAATCGATGACCCTATAAATTCGGAACGGGCTAAGAGTCGTGACCCTATAAATCGGCAAGCTGGTTAGAACGTTGGTTTTGCTGGTGCGCTGTCGCGCGCGCTGCCAGCGCACAACATGTTTTGCGGCGCGCGTCGGATTTTGCGCCGCCTCGTTTTGAAACTTCGATTTTCCCAGGGGATTTGCGGGTTGTTCGGTTCCTGTCCTCTCCGCTGCAAAACCCTGGTTTTCCTAGGGTTTTTCGCATTTCTGGCCAATTGCTTTGGCTTTCCTGCGCGTCCATGCACGTGCATGCTTGCAGGTGCTGCCCCCGATAAATCAACAACCCTAGTGCGCTGCCTTGGTACCTGGTGAGTCGTCCAGTGAGTCGTCAGAGTCGCCTCATAACC
>JBKCUW010000116.1:0-5254 GCA_046318275.1 Pirellula sp.
GAGCTTTTCCACTTCGAGACGGATTTTTCGCAAATCGATATCGAGATTCTTGAGAACGTTGGCGGCGACACCGCTTCCTTCCTTGACGAGTCCCAGAAGGATGTGCTCGGTACCAATGTATTCGTGGTTGAACCGCTGAGCCTCTTGGTTAGCCAACTGCATGACTTTGCGAGCGCGGTCAGTAAATCGTTCGTACATCTCAATCCTTCCTTTCAAGTTCAGCGTTGGAAACGCACAGTGCGTTCAACGCCAAAACGGGCACAGTCCAGTTCGCTGCGTCGGGCCAAATCAATCCCAGGGCCGGAAAAACGGCGTTCCCGGTGGACCTGATTATCGTCCGACCGCACAGCATGGAGCATATATACAGCAAAACGCGTTCCGGTAGCAGGACTGTCAAAATTTCTTCAAGGCAACAGTCGGAGACTACGTTCGAAAAGTTTGCACGTGTCGTGTCCAAGCTTTGCATACGGTCGGCAGGCTAGGGTTCGCTCGAATTACGGGTTGCGAATTTCGGTCGATCTTTCCTTTGGGCTCCAACGCAAGCTTCGGAATTATAGGATTAACACCGATATAGCAAACAGGCGGGTTGTATCGGTTTTTTCGAGGAGTGGTTTCGAGAGGTCGATTTTGTGGCAGTCGGGTAGAAATCCAACGAAAAAAGATAGCCTAATGGGGTGGAATCTTGGTCGAGGACAAAAAAGAAAATTTTCCGTCTGCTTATGAATGCAACGGACGTTAGGCTGCCGTCTGATCTTACGCTGTTGCCAGATTGGCGGTTACGCCTTGAGGGTATCTCGTACGACGTTCCCGTGCACGTCGGTCAATCGATACTGGCGGCCTTGGTATCGGAACGTGAGACGTTCGTGATCGATACCGCATAGATGGAGAATGGTGGCTTGGATGTCGTGCACATGCACGGGTGCATTGGTGATGTTCCAAGCGAAATCGTCGGTGGAGCCGACGACATGCCCCCCCTTGACACCGCCACCTGCCATCCACCAAGAAAACGCGCGACCGAAGTGGTCTCGTCCTGTTGGTTTGTTCGGGTCACCTTGTCCGAAAGGCGTCCGGCCGAACTCGCATGCCCAGATGACGAGTGTATCATCGAGCATGCCTCGCTCCTTGAGATCTTTGACGAGCGCTGCGGCTGGGCCTTCGGTGTCTTTGCACTGCTCTTCGAGTTGCGTATGTAGGTTTCCGTGCTGGTCCCAGCCAGCATGCATCAACTGGATAAATCGCACATCCCGTTCCAGCAATCTTCGGGCGATTAAGCAATTGTTCGCGAATGTTCCTTTGTTCAAGGCGTCGGGGCCATAGCGTTCGATGGTTGATGCGGATTCGTCCGAAAAGTCAAGCAACTCGGGAACACTGGTTTGCATGCGGTAGGACATTTCGTACTGCGCGATTCGAGTGTCGATTTCCGGATCGCCGTAGTCGGCGAGGTGCATCGCGTTGAGGGTGGCTAGATCGTCGAGCATCGCGCGGCGCGATTCTCGGGAAACGCCGTTGGGGTTGGCGAGGTAAGGGACTGGGTCCCCGGTATTTCGAAACCGGACCCCTTGGTAGCGACTGGGCAAAAAGCCACTGCCCCAGTAATAGTCAAAGAACAATTGCCCGCACGTTTTGGCTTTGTCGCTTGAGGTCATCACCACGAACGTAGGTAGATTGTCCGTCTCGCTTCCTAGTCCATACGATAGCCACGCCCCCAAACTCGGGCGACCAGGGACTTGAGCGCCCGTCAGGAAGAAGGTGACCCCTGGGGCATGGTTCACTGCTTCTGTGTACATCGATCGAATCAAAGTAATATCGTCGGCGATACTCCCGACGTTCGGAAGCATGCTGCTCAGTCGCATTCCGCATTGGCCATAGCTCTGAAAAGGCTTGATGGCGGGCAAGCAGGGCCACTTGGCGTAGCCACTGGACATCGTCGATAAACGCGTTGAACCTCGCACTGACTCCGGTATGTCCTTCATGGCCTGTTCAACCATGACCGGTTTTTCATCGAATAGGTCGACGTGCGACGGCCCGCCTCCCTGCCAGAGCACGACGACCCTTTTAGCGGTGGGTTTGTGGTGGGGAAGCCCCGGCAATCCGGCTTCTCTGCCAGATCGCTCCGCCGCGTGGGAAGTTGTATCTTTTCCCATCAAATGCGCGAGCGCCGCTAAGCCAACGCCGCTTGCGGTGGACCCGAACAAGGAACGCCGCGTTACGCGGGCTTCATTTTGCGACAAAAAATCGTTGAGCATTGCCGGGTTTATTCTCTGCAAAGGGCTTCGTCTAGATTCATCAATGTCAAGCATACGTTGCACATCGCGGCGAGAGCCGTGCTATCGAGGGTCATGTCCCTCGGCGCCGTCCCGACGGAGAGCAGCTTTGTCGCTGCATCAGCGTCTGTTTGATAAAACGCAAGTTGTTTTTGATACGCGCGGCGCAGGATATCCATTTCATCACCCTTGAGAGTTCTGGCTAGGATGCGGCGGGTTGCAAATTGCAACTGCTCGTCGATGTTTTGCGAACTGCGCAAACTGTTCTGGGCCAAACCTCGTGCCGCTTCGACCCAAGTCGGATCGTTGAGCGTGGTCAATGCATGCAGCGGGGTACTCGTCTGTGAGGATCGGACTCTGCACGATTGACGGTTGGAGGCATCGAACATGTTTGCGGGCCCCACGGTTCGCCGCCAGAATGTATAGAGGCTTTGGCGGTACAAATCGGCACCTTGGGATTTGGGATAGGTGAAGTCCCGTTCTTTCGTAATGGCCAAGGAGTCCCAGATTCCTTCGGGTTGGTAGGGGTAGACCGGTGCACCTCCGATGCGTTGATTGAGCATCGAGGCCGCTGCTAACGCCCAATCGCGAAGCACCATCGACGGCATCCGAAAGCGGCTCGCTCGAGCAAACCATCGGTTCTCTGGATCGATTTGTTTTGCCTCAGGAAGCACGCGACTCGACTGCCGATACGTAGCGCTCGTAAGGATCTGGCGATGCATGCGTTTGGTGTCCCAACCGGATTCTCGATAATCGACCGCCAAGTAATCGAGGAGTGCTCCATGGTTTGGGTACTCGCTCTGGACGCCGAAATCCTCCGCGGTCTTGATGATGCCCAGCCCGAAGAAGTGCTGCCAGATGCGGTTGACTTGAACGCGAGCCGTCAGCGGATGTTCGGGTGAGACGAGCCATTGCGCCAAGCCCAGCCGATTGCGAGGAGCCTCGGCGGGGAGCGGGGGTAGAAAGCCCGGCGTATTGAAAGTTACTTTGTCTCTCGGCTTGAGGTACTCCCCTCGCTCTAGAACGTGCGTTTCGCGTGGCTGTGAGTCGCTCATGATCATTGCGCGGGGCATTTGATCGTTTCGATAGTTCGATAATTCGTTGCGGACTCCCTGAAGCTGTCCGAGCGGGGCTAATTTGCTCTGGAGTCCCCCGACCAACTTCTCATCGAAGTGTTTGCGAAGGAGGGATTCAATATTCTTCTTTTCCTCTTCGCTGCGTTCCGCGTCGGGTTTGTTCAAGATCCCGGCAATGGTTTCAGGCAAACCGGATGTTGCCCCGGTAACGCTCAGCCGCCATCCATGGAACGCCGCATCGAGCAACGGTTGAGACTCTTTCTGCAACGCATCGATTCGTTGTTCGAATTCACGGATCCGTCGAAGATTCTCTTCGGACGGGAGTTCGATGAAAGGGGCCGCGACTCGAATGCGACTCGAGAAGTACTGCGGCACTCCGCTCTCTGGTACCCGATTGAAGGCATCCATCAGCGAGTAATAGTCAACCATCGTGATCGGGTCGTACTTGTGATCGTGGCATTGCGCGCATGCCATCGTTAAGCCTAGCCATGTCGTGGCGGTGGTGTCGATGCGATCGAATAAAATGACGAACCGTTGCTCTTCGGCAATCGCTCCACCTTCGCCATTGAGCAAGTGGTTTCGATTGAATCCACTGGCGATCTTCTGATCCGTAGTTGCATCGGGCATGAGGTCGCCCGCTAATTGCCATGTCGTGAATTGATCGAACGGCAAATTAGCGTTGAGAGCCCGAACCACCCAGTCTCTCCAAAGCCACTGCCATGTGTCGCCGTCCTGCTGGAATCCATTGCTGTCGGCATAACGAGCAGCATCCAACCAAGGCAACGCCATTCTCTGTCCATAGGCCGGTTCTGCAAGAAGTCGGTCGACGAGTTGCTCGTAAGCCAGTGGATCCTCGTTCCTGACAAAACGATCGACATCCTCCGGTTCGGGCGGTAGTCCCACCAAATCCGAATACAGCCGTTTGATTATGGTGGCGCGGTCTGCGGCAGGCGATGCTTTCAGCGATTGTCGGTGATGTCCCTCCGCGACGAACGCATCGATCGGGGTGATTGTCCAGTCCGAGGCAAGAGCGACAGGTAGCGTTGGTTTCTGGGGGGGCTCGAATGCCCAATGTTTCGCGTAATCCGCACCGCTCTCGATCCAGCGTTTCAACAATGCTTTCTGAGCATCATTGACGCGACGATTGGACGTGGGAGGTGGCATCACCAATTCCGGGTCCGTGGAGTCGACACGCGCGATCAATTCACTCCCCGCTAAATCGTGGGGCTGGATGGCCCCTGCAGTGATCGCTTCCTCGCGCAGGTCCAGCCGCAAGCCCGCTTGGCGTTTATTGCCGTCCTGACCGTGGCAGTAGAAGCAATTCTCCGCCAGAATCGGACGGATATCGCGGTTAAAGTCGATCGGCTCGGTTCCCGTCGATCGAAGTGCCAAGGTTGAAACCAGGAATACCGCTACCGCAATAGCCGCAAACTTGCGATACAGACTAAAAAGTAAACGATCCATGAAGTTGAGTAATCTCTTCTCAGCGGAAACGTCTGACCACCGAGCAGGAAGACGACGTCGTCAGGCGGGAAACAAAACACGTTGGCGGGATCGCATGGTCGCGAAGTGCCCGAATCGACCTTATATACCAAATCGAACACGCACCTAATTATGGCTCCCCCCTAGTCCTACCGCAATCGATCGCGAGGAACAAACCCTTTCGCTGCCGAAAACTACTCGAAAAGTCCACGAAAACTTGCGAAGAATCCAACGGACGACGCTCGCAGAACTCGATCCGCGGCAACGTGGTAGAACGCAGCTTTGCGGGCCACACACTATTTCTATTTAGGCCAGAACAATACGGGCCAGAACAACACGGGCCTGAGCAATACTGGCCAGAACCCAGCACGCGCAACAGCCGAACGGTCGAGCCACCCCGAAAGCGATTGATAGCGAAAGCTCATAGACCAG
>JBKCUW010000117.1:0-12858 GCA_046318275.1 Pirellula sp.
GGCACTTGACCTTTGCATTGGTCACGCGACTTTTGATGCGAAGACGGCAGAGCGACGTTCCACGTTGTCGTTCGGACGGGGCGTACGTTTTCCTAGTGACGCTCGTGCTCATCGAGCTAGTCGTTTTGCCGTCGCAGCGGCAACGCCTTCCGTTCATCATGCAGTTGCATTTTTCGCTGCGGTTATCGGTGTCGATTTCATCCCCTTGGAGGTTGAGTAGAATGCGAGGGTGCATGCAAAAGTCGCTCGTTCGGTTATCCTTTCGGGGTTATCATTGCACCACGCCTTGAACGTCAGACCGGTTGCCTTGCGTTTTTCCGCGATGCTCAAACTTTTGGAACCAATTTGGTAAGCACCATGCGAGTCCTCCACATCATCACTCGAATGATCGTAGGCGGCGCCCAGGAGAACACTCGCTTTAATTGTCTGGATTTAGCGCAGTTGCATCGCGATGAAGTCATCTTGATCACCGGCCCGAGTCGCGGGGCCGAGGGGAGCTTGTTGGAGCAAAGTAAGACGCAAGGGGACAATAGCGAAGGATTCGAGATCATCGAGATCCCCTCGTTGATCCGGGCGATCGACCCGCTTCGAGACCAAAAAGCGTACAGAGACCTGAGATCCAGGATTCGACGAATCAAGCCGGATGTCGTGCATACACACAGTGCCAAAGCGGGACTCCTTGGGCGCGCGGCGGCATGGAGGGAACGAGTGCCATGCGTGGTGCATACCGTTCATGGAGCACCATTTCATCCTTACCAGAACTTCGTTTCTCGCTATTTCTTCCAAAGGTGCGAGAGATGGGCTGCGAAGCGATGCCATCATTTGATCAGTGTCGCCGATGCGATGACAGATCTGATGGTCCAAGCAAAGGTGGCACCTCGATCCAAATTTACAACGATTTACAGTGGAATGGATGTCGAGCCGTTTCTCCACGCTGCTACGTTGCGCGATGCCACCCGGAGGGAACTCGGCTTTTCCTCAGAGCACGTTGTTTTCGGCAAAATAGCCAGGTTGTTTCATTTGAAGGGACATGAATATTTACTCTCAGCGGCGCACGAGGCGATCCAAACGAATCCCAACATCCGATTCTTGTTGGTCGGTGACGGAATCCTGCGCAGCGAATTGGAGAGATCGATTGCGTCGATGGGCTTGCAGCAACATTTTGTTTTCACTGGGCTCGTTTCACCGGATCGCATCCCTGCAATGGTAGGCGCGATGGATGCGTTGGTTCATACTTCGTTGCGAGAAGGGCTAGCGAGGGCGATTCCACAGGCACTCATCGCAGGTCGACCTGTTATCAGCTATGACGTCGATGGTGCGAGAGAAGTTGTCATCCACGGTGAGACAGGATTCTTATTGGAACCAAAAAGCGTGACAGAGCTAGCGAGTTCCATCGCAACGCTTGCAAGGGACTCGGAGATGCGAGAGAGTTTCGGTCAAACAGGTCGAGCCAGGTTTACAGAGCGATTTCGTCATCAGAATATGACGCAAGCAATCCGAGATTTGTACGGACGGGTCTTGAGTCGTGAGTTGTCGTGAGCAGCGAGGGTCATCGAAACGTCGATGATTCATCAGGAAGACAGCCGAAGCCAGAGCAGATCCGATGCCGATTTTAAGATATGACCTTGGATGACAGGGCGATCGTTCACGGTCAAAATCAGAAACGTGTCGTTGGATGATTGAGGTTGCAAAGCATCGGGAGAAGCCGGTGCTGGGCTTGCCGGTGTATCCGAAATGCGTCCGAATTTTAGCTCCCATTGGGCGGACTGGGCTCGGTGACGGTCGTCGGCACCGATCGGTTGAAAGGTACCTTTTCCGTTGGGTTCAAGGCTGAATGACATGCGTCCTCGGGATCGAGGGAATGAGAAGGAAGCGGGGCGGAATACCGTGATTCCATCGCGGTCTTCCTCGTGGGAGTGAGTCCATGTTCCTGTTGGAATCGATTGAGGATGCATGCATGTTGTTCCGAAAACGGGAGAATGATTTGGGCGACAGCGTTTCCGTCACGGCATAGGCTTTGGGTTCGGATCGAGTCCTGCACGTGGTCCTGTGAGGGCCGCGATCATACGTGCGGCTTGGGCTTCCGTGAACATGCACATGACTTCATCATCGCAGTAATCCATGAAGTTCATAAACATGTCGCCGTGTGGACCATTGTTGCATGAGACTTTCGGGTACGTCGGTCGGCCATAGTTTGGCAATTGCTGGGAGGGGGTGTCGCAACAGTAGTCGGTACCCGAGCAATCGTTGGTGTCCCCCCAAATATGATAAAGGTTGAGGTAATGACCGATTTCGTGCGTCGTGGTTCGCCCGAGGTCGAAGGGCTGCTGTGCCGTACCGCGGGTTCCGAAGGCCGACGTTGCGATGACCACACCATCCGTCTCTTCGGGACCGCCAGGAAATTGCGCATACCCGAGCAAACCACCGTCCAAAGGAGCGACCCAAAGATTGAGGAATCGCTTGGTGTCCCACGGCTCAATGCCTCCGGTGTCCGATCGCTTGACCGAATCGCCGGTTCCGAAGGAGGACCGATCGGTTTTCGTGTACGTCACCCCGGAGGACGCATTGCCTAACGGATCTACCGGTGAGAGGTAAAACTCGATCCCAGCGTCAGCAGCCAACGATTTCCATGCTTTTGGTATATCCGTACGGTTAGGGTTTTTAAAACGGAAGTCTTGATTGAGGACTTTGATCTGGCTTTTGACTTGTGCGACGGAGATCCGTTCCGACGATTGGCTGTAGACACAGTGGACGACGATAGGAATTTTGAACAGCAATCGCGCTTCGCGAGCCATGCAGCGTGTATTTACAAAATCGCGGGTTTGGCGTTCGAGGGATGCGATGTTTTCTCGGAAGTTTGGCTCCGTTTCCGACAATCGTTCAAAGACCGCCATGGTTCCGCATTGCCTTCGCGGTGGATTCGCCGGATCCCTAAATGGATAACCGCCCTGTGGATGCAACATGAGGACGACTCGTGGATGGAGTGGATAGAGTGGGTGAGTAGTTCTGGTTCTAGTTCTAGAATGCTTGATAAAGTGAAGGTTTACGGGTTCGTGTGCAGTCGATACCCGCAGCGACGAAGCTGGCGGTATCTCGCATGGCAGCAATTCAAGGAACAAGGGCCCAGCTGACCCATGTCACCATAGGCTTCAAACTGGCCCGTGTCGCGATCGGCACGGTCGTCAAAATCCCCACCCGAGGAACCTTATTCTTTGGGGTGGTTCGTTCCAGGCCTTCCATCCTGGATAAAAATCGGGGAGATTGCCCGGTTCGGGTCCTTGCAAGGCCGATCGCCGGTTGACATTTTCGATGCGGCTCGATAGCTTTGGCCGACTCTCCGACGACTGGGTGTCGAGCCGATCTGCCCCTGTCCCGAGCGACAATCCCCTATTCAATCAAATTAACTAAAACCGCATGAATCCTCAAGAATTGCTTAGAATTGTAGATTCTATGCATCGCGAAAAGCAGATTGACCCTGAACTCGTGATTCAGGCGATAGAGTCTGCATTGGTCACGGCTGCGAAAAGGCAGTTTGGGGAAGAGGCTGAAGTGGACATTCATATTGTCCGCGGGGTCGGCACGATCAATGCGACGGTGGACGGGCGGAACCTGAGTCAGGACGAGATCGGTCGGATCGGGGCGCAAACGGCCAAGCAAGTGATCATCCAAAAGCTCAAGGAAGCCGAGCGCGATGCTAGGCTCGACGAGTTCCACGGCCAAGTGGGCCAACTGGTGACTGGGATTGTTCAGCGCACCGAAAAAGGCTTGACCATTGTTCAGCTTGGGAATGTTGAAGCGATCCTTCCCAAAAGCGAGCAGATTCCAGGTGAGAGTTATCACAATGGGTCGCGGGTCCGCGCTGTCATTTACGAGGTAAAGGCGGCCGGTAATCGGGTCAAGATTATCTTGTCCCGGACCAAGACGACGCTGGTTCAGCGATTATTTGAACAAGAGATCCCGGAAATTGCGGAAGGCGTGATCCGCATCAACGCAATCAGCCGAGAACCAGGGTATCGGAGCAAGGTTGCGGTTAGCAGTTCCGACCAGCGGGTTGACTGTGTCGGGGCGTGTGTTGGGATGCGAGGAAATCGAATCAAGAACGTCACGAGCGAGTTGGCGGGCGAGAGGATTGATATCGTCCGTTGGAGCGACGATCCGATGGTGTTGATCCCCAATGCATTGCAACCCGCCGAAGTCGAGCAGGTTCTGTTGTGCGATATGATCGGTCGAGCGATCGCCTTGGTAAACGAAGAGCATTTATCACAAGCGATCGGCCGTTATGGCCAAAATGTCCGTCTGGCGAGCAAATTGTGCAGCTGGGATATTGAAATCATGACAGCTCCGGAACTCGAGCGTCAAATCGAACGAGCCATGGAGGCCTTCATGCAGATCGAAGGAATGACAGAAGAAGTCGCTCAGCAATTGGTCGAGCAAGGCTACTTGTCGTTCGATGACCTTTCCGTGATCGAGCCTGAAGCGTTGATAGAAATGGGCGGATACACCGAGGATCAAGTCAATTCGATCGTCGAGCAGGCGGAGGAAAAGGCGGCCGAACAGGAGGCCGAAGAAGACGCCCGAAAAGCCCAAGAGAAATTGGAAAAAGAGCGTCGAGCGACCGAAGAGCTGGAGAACAAAGGGGATGGGGCAGAACCTCAACAAAATTGAGGTTGGTCCGGAAAAGTATCCCGTTCCGGGGCTTGGAACACCTGACGAGATTGCCCCGATACGCTAAGATAGAAGTCATTCGGAAAACGCTTTCGCGCTTTGTCAGTGCTAGGCGTGTTCATCAGCTGACTCTGGTACCACACAACCGATGTGCCACCAAGGATAACTTGGGAGCATTCCGCGTGCTTTGCTGGATTCGCGAAGAGGCGTTCCATGAAATAAGACAACAGAACGAAAAAAGGCGAGCGAAGATGACCGAGTTGGTATCGGTATCTCGCCTCATGTAATCGAGGGCCAAGGCCCGGGGATAATTGCTCAGTGGCAATTCGAATTTATTCGCTTGCAAAAGATTTGGGATTGGACAGCAAGGAGCTGGTCGATCTATGTGCGCGCATCGGAATCCAAGGAAAGGGGAGCGCACTTGCGAGCCTTGAAGAGGACGAGATAGCTCGCATCAAGAAGCATCTTGAAGAAAAGGCGGCACCCGCTGCTGCTCCTGCCAAAGAAGCTCCGAAGCCGACACGCGATGTCACGAAAGACGCGCCGATTCGCGATTTAGGCGCCAAGGTCGCTGCACCAAAGCGCGACATCTCGGCGATACGCTCGCGGATGACGGGCGGCGCACCGACCGCCGATCCCGCTGCAAACGAGAGCATCGCTGCCGTGGCGCAAGTTGCTCAAATGGTAGTAGCGGAGTCTGTGCCAGATGCGGTGGACAGCGATCCATCGGAGGGCATCGCCGCGACCGCTGTTGTGGAGCCCGCCGCACCGTCGGCGGAAACGGTGGACGAAGTGGAAAAAATTTCCGACGATGTCGCACCACCTGCGAGTCGAGTCAGTGAGCCCTCCGGACGCGAAGGCTTTTACTCTCCCGCAGACGTATCTGGAAAGATGCGGGTGATCGGGCGAGGGAAGCCAGCGGATCTGTCGAAGCCAACGGGTGATGCCGTCAAGGCTCGCAAATCGCGAGACCCTGTGATCAATATCAACCTTGCGAAAATCCCCAAGTCCGCGGGTCCGTCCCCGGCGCCCAAAGCGCAAGAGCCTACGGCGATGAAGCCGATCGTTAAGCTGACACCTGATGTGCTAAAGGGTGTTCAGCAGGGGATGAATAAGTCCAACGAAAAGCCTGCGGCACCGGGTGCCAAGACCGGTACGGGAAGCGGTCGCGCGACCGCTCCAAGCCAAACGCAGCACGCTGGTCTTACGGAGTTCAAACAAGCTGCAGAAAACAAGCTTAACCAGAAGCACAAGAAGCCTACGGACGAGGTTGATGAACCCGTTCGCAAGAAAGGCCTTGCCAGTCTTGAGTCGTCTCGAAATGAGCGTAGCACTCTTCGCAATGCGAGCCGCATTCATACGACGAGGGACTTAGCCACCGTCGAGGAAGAAGAAGAACGCCGGTTGGCTGGGCTCCGCCCAAAGAAGAAGCAGCAACTGGCCCAAGGGAAGAAAGAACGTGTTGTACTGACGTTCCCTTGCACGGTCCGGAGCTTCTCGGAGGCAGCTGGGGTACCTGCTGCTCGTGTTCTCCGTTCTCTGATGATGATGGGAACGATGGTGAACATCAACGCTTCCCTGACCCAGGAACAAGCCGAACTGATAGCGGTCGATCTCGGGATCGATTTGGAGTTGAAGCAAGCCGAAACGCTGGAAACCAGCATTATCGCCAAGATCGATTCGTTTGAGGACAAGCCGGAAGACTTGGTTCCACGGCCACCTATCGTGACGTTCCTCGGTCACGTTGACCACGGAAAGACGTCATTGCTCGATTATTTGATCGGGACGAAGATTGTCGCGGGCGAAGCGGGTGGTATCACCCAACATATTCGGGCGTACCAAGTCAAAAAGGATGGTCGGGCTGTCTCGTTTGTGGATACTCCCGGTCACGAGGCGTTCACAGAAATGCGAGCCCGCGGTGCTAACGTCACCGACATCGCAATTTTGGTCGTCGCTGCTGATGACGGCATCATGCCGCAAACCGAGGAAGCGATCTCCCACGCGAAAGCAGCGGGTGTACCGATCGTGGTCGCAGCCAACAAGTGTGACTTGCCCGGTGCTGACATCACCCGGATTATGACCCAAATGACGGAGCACGGGTTGACGCCTAGCGCTTGGGGGGGCGATGTCGAAGTCGTCTCCACCAGTGCGATCACCGGTCAAGGCATGGACGAGCTTTTGGATACGGTTCTCACGGTCGCGGAACTTCACGATTACCGAGCTAACCCTAAGAGAGCGGCAACGGGTGTCTGTTTGGAAAGCGAGCAGTCATCGGACCGCGGGGTTATTGCGAAGGTAATGGTGCAATCGGGGACGTTGCGAGTCGGCGACATCGTCGTTTGCGGAAACACCTTCGGTAGAATCAAAGCCCTTTACGACACCCTTAAGCGAACCAAACAATTGACCGAAGCTGGCCCATCCATGCCTGTGAACATCACCGGCCTGGAACGACCACCCGAGGCAGGTGAGAAGTTCTATGTCATCGATGACATCGCACAAGCTCGCCAAGTTGCCGCCGCTCGGGAGTCGCTCACGCGAACCCAGTCGCTGGCCGGGACATCCCCCAAAGTCTCGTTCGAGACATTCCAGGAACTTGTTCAGTCCGGGAAACTCGGGGTTAAGGAAGAGAAAGTTGTTCTCAACCTTATCATCCGTGCAGATGCCCGCGGTTCACTCGAAGCGATCGAGAAGGAACTCACCAAGCTCGATCACCCAGAGGTCGACATCCGAATCCTTCAGAAATCGGTAGGTGGTATTACCGTTGCGGACGTCACCCTCGCAAGCGCGTCTCAAGCTGTTATTGTCGGCTTCAATGTGATTCCAGATGAAGCAGCCAGAGCCCTCGCCGATGTACGGAACGTAGAAGTGCGTCGTTACGACATCATCTACAACTTGGCGAACGACATCCGCGCGATGATCGAAGGTCGATTGAAACCAGAAGAAAAGGTTGTCGAATTGGGACGAGCGTTGGTCAAGCAAGTCTTCACCGTATCCAAGGTGGGAACCATCGCTGGTTGCTATGTCGCTCAAGGGACCATTGAGAGGGGTTGTCGCGTTCGCGTCAACCGCGAAGGTCGTCGCATCGGCGACTACATCTTAGACACCTTGAAACGGATCAAGGACGACGTCAAGGAAGTGAACCGTGGCATGGAGTGCGGCATCAAACTAGCCGGCTTCAACGATGTCAAGGTCGATGATGTGTTGGAAGCGTATAAGATCGAAGAAGTAGCTAGAACGTTGGATTCTTCGAGATCATGAGCGCCCGACGACTTCTAAAAGCAGCGGAAGCAATCCGAGAGGTTGTTTCCATGGCGATCCTTACAGAGCTTCGTGACCCACGCGTGAAGAACGTCACCGTTCTCGGCGTGGAGGTGGCCCCAGACATGCGGGAAGCTAAAGTGCTTGTCAGCATCATGGGTAACGACAGCCAACAAAAGACCACGCTGAAAGGATTGCAAAACGCGTCGGGTTTTCTCCAAACCCGAATCGCCGAGCGTATCGATACGCGATATACACCACGGTTGACGTTCGTGACCGACGAAGGGGTGAAAAAATCGGTCGCAGTTCAGCAGATTCTCGAACAGATAGCTCGTGAACGCGCTGCATCGTCGCCGTCACCGACATCAACGTCCGACGAGATCCCAGACAATGCCGAGGGGCATGTCGAAACCGATCGAGACGAAGTGTTGGATACAGCCCATGACACCGAATTGGATAACACCAGCGATAAAGTCGACCTGAGACCGAACCCGAGTAGCGATCGTTAAACGGCACGACTTCCACTTCGCTCACTATCCCATTTCCATCCTTGCAACTGGTTGATGAACGATCAAGCAACGAACAAGTCCCGCCAAACCATCTCTTCGAGTGTGAATCCATGACTGCTGGCAATCGAGCAACCAAATACGAGAATCTCCACAAGTCGCTAAAAAAGCACTTCAAGCCGGTTACGGAAACTCCCGAGCGATCCGTTTTAGAACATTTGATCTACGCATGCTGCTTGGAAGATGCAAAGCACGAGCAGGCCGATGAGGCGTTCGCGAAACTGCAACAAGCCTACTTTGACTGGAACGAAGTCCGAGTAACGACGATTGCAGAGTTGGGGGAGGCATTGCAAGGCCTTTTGTTCCCGGCACAAGCTGCAACACGGATTAAGCAGTGCTTGCAGTCGCTCTTTGAGTCGCGATACCAATACGACATCGACGACATGAAGAAGGCGAATTTGGGTAAATCGATCGCGGATCTTGAGGCATGGAAGGGGATGACCCCCTTCATATTATCCTACGTATCACAGCATGCCTTAGGTGGCCATTCGATTCCCGCAGGCAACCTTACCCTGGAAGCCTTAGTGCAATGCGAGATTATCACCACCGCCGAAGCCGAGAAACGAACACTACCGGGAGTCGAACGAGCGATTCCAAAGAACAAGGGAACTGAGTTTGCATCGCTGTTGCACCAATTAGCACTCGAGATGCACCTGCACCCCAAGGGAGCATTAAGCACGGCTGTGCTCAAAGACCTCGGCGTGTCGTACAAGCAAAAAGAAAAGAAGCCACCTACGCCTGTAGCGCCTGCAACTAAGAAAACTGCCGCTCCTTCTCCAGCCAAACCGACCGGCCTTCCCAAGGCTGAGGTAACGGCAGGGCAAAGTGGAGACGGTAAGAAGGGTGATTCGAAGCCACAAGAATCTAAAAAGCCCGAAGTCAAAACAACCGCGACGGAGGCCGCTAA
Source organism: Pirellula sp. (assembly GCA_046318275.1). GTDB lineage: Bacteria > Planctomycetota > Planctomycetia > Pirellulales > Pirellulaceae > JBKCUI01. The sequence goes on from JBKCUW010000117.1 coordinate 9,397, forward strand.
GTCCGCTGGAGCGAAAAAGCCCGCTCCACTCGCACCGAGTAAGCCGTCCGCTACAAAACCGACTGAAACTAAACCAGGCAAAAAGGAATCACCTTCGAAGCCGACCGCGGATAAACCTGCTGCGAAGAAAGATAACCAAAAGAAAGAAGTCACGAAGAAAGATTCAGGCAAAAAGGACGCTAGCCCAAAGCCAACGAAGATTTCCTCAAAACCCGATACAAAGTCCAAGAGTCCGTCGAAGTCGAGCAACGACAAGCCAGCAAGCAAGCCTAAGCACGATGCAAAAGCTCCTACGAAGAAAGGCAATGCACCCGCTAAAGGGGTCGCGAAACCTTCGGTCGGAGCTAGTATCACCAAAAAGAAACCCAAGTAACAACAACCTCGTCCATTCTCATCGTTGAATTTTCGAGTCCGGAGAACTAATCCATGGCTGGACATTCCCAGTGGGCCAACATCAAACACCGCAAAGCGCTTGTAGATAGCAAGCGCAGTAAGCTCTGGAGCAAACTATCCAAAGCGATCATCGTCGCTGCAAAGTTGGGGGGAGGGGATCCGAGCGCCAATATTCGCCTTCGAACGGCAATACTTGATGCGAAAGCAGTATCCTTGCCCAAGGACAACATTGATCGGGCAATCAAGAAGGGTACAGGCGAACTGGACGGTGGTGATGTCGAAGAAATTCTCTACGAAGGATACGGTCCAGGTGGCGTCGCGGTCCTATGCGATATCATGACCGATAACCGCAACCGAACTGCTCCAGAAATTCGAAAGCTCTTTGATAACCACGGAGGGAATCTAGGATCTACCAACTGCGTTGCATACTTGTTCGAGCGCAAAGGGTTGATCTCGATTAAGCAATCCGCTGTGGATCTTGAAAAGCTCATGGAAATTGCACTTGAAAACGGAGCAGAGGATGTCACCGAGGGTGAGGGTACATTTGAGATCTCTTGCCCCACGGATGCATACACAGCACTGGTTGAGGTTATCGAAGCGCAGGGAATCGCCATCGAATCCAAACAAGTAACGAGAGTACCGAACCTAACCGTCGAAGTGGATTCAGAAACGGCGGTTTCCGTGATGAAACTTTTGGAGAAACTCGAGGACCACGACGACGTTCAATCTGTGGCCACCAACGTGAATTTCACGGCTGAGCAACTCGCAAACCTCGGTTAGTACTGCCCTCTAGGATTGAACATGCTAAACCGCATCGCGGCAAATTCCGCCGACTTTCAAACGCGGTTGTCCGAACTGCGACGAAAGTTGAGTCCGGATGGCTCGGTCGTATCGGAACGGGGACGGCAACTAACGCAACAACTTTTCGGCGAGGAATTAACCCCTCAGCAGGTTGTTGAGAGAATATGCGAAGACGTCCGGCGGAACAAAACGGACGCCGTGTTAAAATACGCTTGTGTGCTTGATGACCCGAACACATCGGCAGCTAACCTGCGAGTACCGCTTGAGGCTCTCGAACGAGCGCACGCGCAAGCTTCTCATGCATTTCTTTCTTCGATACGAGCTATCCGAGCGAACATCGAGCGATTCCAGTCCGCGATCTTGCACTCGGACGTCGTTGTAACGGACGAACAGGGTACGGTGCTAAAGCATCGATACACTCCGCTTCAACGGATTGGCATATGCGTTCCGGGCGGCGCAGCAGCCTATCCATCGACGGTGCTTATGACCGCAGTTCCTGCGCAGTGCGCAGGTGTGCCTGAAATTGTGATCATTGCTCCGCCCACCAAGTTTGGGGCTTACAATGCCGATGTACTGGCAACCTGTTTTGAACTCGGGATTCGAGAGATCTACGCCGTAGGCGGGGCTCAAGGAATCGCGTCACTCGCGTATGGAATTCCAGAAATCCCTCCTGTCGACAAAATTGTTGGTCCGGGAAACTTGTTCGTGGCCCTAGCGAAACGCCACGTTTACGGAACCGTGGATATCGATTCCATCGCGGGCCCGAGCGAGGTTTTGGTCATTGCGGACGAATCTACCAAAGCCCCATTTGCTGCTTCCGACTTGCTCGCTCAAGCTGAACATTCACCGGGTTCGAGTATCGTCATCTCAACATCCGAGAAGATGCTCAACCAAATCGATTTCGAAACGGAGAGGCAACTGCGTCATCTTGAAAGGGCTGACTTAGCGAGGGCTTCTTTGGTCGAATTCGGAGCGAGTATCCTATGCTCGGATGAAGACCACTTAATCGAACTATCGAATCAGCTAGCACCCGAGCATCTTCAGATTTCCGTCGAGTCCCCGGACCGTTTTGCGGAAAAGATCTACAACGCTGGAGCCATCTTCAAGGGGCATTATTCCCCGGTCGCATTGGGCGATTACGCAGCAGGTCCATCGCACGTGCTACCGACCGGCGCAACCGCTAGGTGGGCATCGGGCCTTTCATCAAACCACTTCTTGCGTTCCTATAGCGAAGTTGAGTTCAGTCGTGATGCACTGAAAGAGATAGAACCTCACATCACCGAGTTGGCAAATCGCGAAGGCTTAACCGCCCACCGCGAGAGTGTTCTAGAACGTTTCAGAACCAACTAACCTGATACCGATTGCGATTGCTTCGCCCGTTCCTGTCGCTGCCGATAGCAACGACCGCGCGATCATTCGCTAGTGTCATTCCCCGTGGGTATCCCATCCCTTTGCTCCCGAAGGATCATTAGGTAGGTCCGGACGGAATCGAACCCCCACAGAATCGAGACGATGAACGCAGACGTCATCCCGACAAAGGTTACATTGATACGGAACCCGTTCATCACGAGCAGGGCCAAGCCGCACGCGAGAGAAAATGCGCAGACCGCTACATTCACTAACAAATCGGTACTATTGCGGCGTTTGTCGCTACGCTTGATGGCGCGCCGGGCATTGGAATTCGCTAATTCGCGCAGCGCATCCAAATCCGCCTTGGCCTCAGGGGCACGATTGGCAGCCCTTGATGGCAGACTAGTAAATGGCCGGCTTAAAGGAGCGGACGCAGGGGTCACCTCCAAACCTGAAGGGCTGATGCCGGAGAGCGAATTATCATCGGATTGCTTAGGCAACTCGGTAACCCGCTTCGGAATCGATGGCAACGACGATTTTCGATTATTCGCGGCGATGGAGACGGGCGAACTGTTCGGACCTGATCGCACGCGCTGCAGCAATCTCTGCATGTACTCTTCGATGGACTCTTCTTCCGCATTTGAATCGTCGTTGGATGCCGCATACCCATCATTGTCGCTTAACGACGAACTCACCGCTGAGGCGCCATTCTGGACCTGCAGTTCACTCAAGTCCTCATAGTTGCTGGGTGCTTGATTTGGCGATTCATCTCCCAGTGCATCGCCAATGCCAGCGTGATTCTCATCCAAGACATGTGGGACTTCCTCGTCCTCGACGGCAATGCGAGGGGATTCGATCACGTCCTCGCTCGCTCCGTGCCGCATGAAATCCTGATTTGCGTCAATCTCGTCATAGTTC
>JBKCUW010000118.1:0-61677 GCA_046318275.1 Pirellula sp.
CCCCAGGAAAGGAGCCCCACTAAGATCCCCAAAATCGCAATCACAATCAGGAGCTCGACAAGAGTGAACCCTTGACGGAACGTCCGTTTTCCTGTCCCGAAGTATTGAAGCATTGGCCGAGTCATGCGATTGCCCTCGCGATAACGATTGTTCAGGTGAAAAGGTGTTCGGTGTCAGCCGGGGCTAACGCCCGACGGCTGATCGGTTAGTTGTAATGTTGGATTACTTGCTCAAGCTAGTGATCAAGGAGATCAGGGGCATGAACAAGGAGACGACGATGAAGCCGACCGCAACCCCGAGGAACACGATGAGCAACGGTTCGATCAGCTTCGTCAAACCTTCGGTCATGACGCTGACTTCTTCGTCGTAGTTGTCGGCAATCTTGTAGAGCATCGTGTCGAGTTCCCCCGTCTCTTCACCGACGTCGATCATGTTCACCACAAGGTCGTCGATCACGCGAGACCGAGTCTTCAGCAAATACATCGCGGCACAAATGAATGCACCAATCCCAATCGCTCCGAGACTCATGTAGAGCAACTGTGTCGATCCGCCTGCGTTCTGCTTGCTGACCCCACCGTCCGATTTCTTGCCAGCTCCTCGTCCCGCCGTCAAAGCAACCGAAAGCATCATGATCCCAGGAAACATCCCCATCCACACCCAATAGAACAACGCCATCGGATGGAAGCCCAAGTAGGAGTTCTCCTTCATGGGCTTGGCAATCGTTTCCCCTTCGCGGATCGCTTCGCTGACCTTGGAGAAAATCCTTTCAAACATCGCGTTGCCCGAGGTCTCACGCGTGATGTTGAGGGCTTCCAAAATCGGAACACCCGATGTCACCAACGTACCCAGCGTTCGCGTCGTACGCGCCAGAATGTTCTTTTCCACCAAGTTGCCGAAGACCGGTACCTTGATGATGTACATGTCATATCCCATCCGCCCGTGCTTGAACTTGCGAATCAATTTTCCAATCAGCCAAATCACGACGGGCAACAAGAACATCAGCCAGAAGTAATTGACGACGTAGTCGCTCATCGCGATGAGGAGGACCGTCGGCGCCGGCAATGTCAGTTCGAACTCCTCGAACATTTTCTTAAACGTAGGAACGATGGCGTACATAATCCCCGCCAAAATACCGACTGCGACGAGAACCACCGCAACCGGGTAGATCATCGCCCCTTTGACTTTTCGCTTCAGGGATTCAGCCCGCTCCAAGAACTCTGCAAGGCGCTGCAGAATCGTTTCGAGTGCACCACCGGCCTCACCCGCTTTGATCATGTTCACATACAAACGGCTGAATACCTTGGGACATTTCGACATCGACTCCGAGAGGGTCGACCCGGTTTCGATCTCGTCGCAGATATCCATCAACGCGTTCTTGAGCTTGCTCCCACCCTTGATATTGTTCTCAAGGATCCGGAGGGATCGCAAAATAGGAAGGCCGGCGTCTTGGAGGATCGATAGCTGTCGGGTGAAGGTGCAAATATGCTTGGTCTTTGCACCACCCATGGCGAACGGGCGTTTCTTCTTGCCACCCGCCGTGGTTGTCTTCGTCGCTCCCTTTTTCAGCGAAAGCTTGGTAACGAAGTAGCCCATCTGGCGGATGGTATTCTGTGCATCCTCTTCGCTTGGCGCCTCGATGACGTCCTTGATCTCCTGGCCCGTTCGGTCCATCGCCTCGAATTGAAACATTGGCATGGTGTAGCCCTCGATTACTCGCTGTAAAAGCGTCCTGACATAATTCTCAAACCGCCATGTTCCCCGCCACAGTCTCTGCTGCGGAGTTCGAGCCGGTCATCGCTCCGTCCGCGACCAGAAGGTCCCGTGCGAAACGCCATTGGAAAAGTTTGGTATGGAAAAGTGGACCTAGTACCGTCCAGAAACGGCAGCTTAAATCCTGGTGCTTGTTTCAAAAGGGAGCGGGCGACTACCTGACATTGTTTGCGGACTGGGGCGATCGGTCCATTTTTAAGGTGTTTTTTCAAAAACCTGTTGATTTTTAGTTGGTCTGGGGAGTGCTATGGTGTGCTGAGCTATGGTGTGCTGCTTGGAACCGGCCGCTAGCGCGTAGCCGCTGACGGGGGCGGATTGCTGGGATCTTTAGCCGTCGTGGACGGTCTCGCGCACCACTTCCTCTGCCGTTGTCAGGCCTTGGAAAACGAATTGGGTTCCGTACTCGCGAAGGGTAATCATCCCGTAGTGAACCGCTTTGTCCCGCAGTTCGTCGGTGGTGACATTTCGGATGATCATGTCTCGGAGGTCATCGTTCATGACCATGAGTTCGAACAAACCGATCCGACCCTTGTAGCCGGTGTTGTTGCAGTTGTCGCAGCCCTTGCCTCGGTAGAACTTGGAGCTTTTGCTCTTTTCTTCATCCACCCCGAGTTCTTGGAGGAGCTCCAACGGTGGCTCGACTTCCTCGCGGCATTTCGAGCAGATGCGCCGCACGAGCCGTTGGGCCAGGATCGCCTCGACGGTCGCGGTGATCAAGAACGTGGGGATCCCCATATCCTTCATCCGTGTGATGGTGCTGGGGGCGTCGTTGGTGTGCAAAGTGCTGAAGACCAAGTGCCCGGTCAAGGACGCTTGGACGGCGATCTCAGCGGTCTCCAAATCCCGGATCTCTCCCACCAGGATGACGTCGGGATCCTGCCGCAGGATAGCTCGCAAACAGGAAGCAAATGTAACGCCGATATCGTGGTCGATCTGGATCTGAACGATCCCGTCGATATCGTATTCTACCGGATCCTCGGTCGTGATCAGTTTGTCATGGATTTCATTCAACTCCGACAATGCGGAGTAGAGGGTCGTGGTTTTTCCCGACCCGGTCGGACCGGTCACCAAAACGATCCCGTTGGGCCGCTTCATGATGGTTCTGAAGTCGTTCATGGTCTTGTCGTCCATCCCGACCTTGGTGAGGGACAAATTGACCACCGTTCGGTCGAGGATCCGCATAACAACGCTCTCGCCGAACATGGTTGGCAAGACGCTGACGCGAAGGTCGACAGGGTGACCACCGACCATCAACTCAATCCGTCCGTCTTGAGGCAATCGTCGCTCGGCGATGTCAAGGTTTGCCATAACTTTGATCCGCGTCGTGATCGCGAACGCCAAGTGACGGGGCGGGGGAACCATCTCATAGAGAACCCCTTCCGCTTTGATCCGAATCCGGAACTCATCCTCAAACGGTTCAAAGTGAATGTCGCTCGCGTGATCCTTGATCGCGAGAAGTAGAACTAGGTTCAGTAGTTTCCGAACCGGCGCGCTATCCGCCAATGCCTCTGCGCCGTCGAGGTCAAACTTGTCCCCTTCCAGCTTGCTGGCTGCCGCGAAGAGTTCTTCATCCGCGGCAAGTTCCGCGACGATTTTTTCAACGCTCAAGCTTTCCGAAGAATAAAAACGGTCGATCGAAGCCTTGATCTCTCGCTCGGTCGCCACCACCATCTCGATGTCGAGTCCCAAGAACGTCCTGAGTTCGTCTTGGATGGTCAAGTTCTGGGGGTCGCATGTCGCCACGGTCAGCTTGTGACCATCGAATCGCACCGGAATGACGCGGTAGAGTTGCGCCATCGTTTCGGTGAGACGTTCAAGCAGTTCCTTGGGAATAGGCGTATCGCCGAGCGAAACCACCTTCATGTTCATCTGTTCGCCGAGCGCTTGCGCCAATTGCTCGTCGGTGATGAGGGCCATATCCTCGGCCAATTTTCCGAACAGAATCCCCGGTTGTTGCTGCTGCTCCTCGATCAATAGCTGCAATTGATCGTCGGTGATAAAACCCATGTCAACAAAGATCTGACCGATTTTACGTGCTGCCATTGGGGATCTGCGCCTCGGGTGCTAGAAAACTTTGGTTGAAAAGGTGTTTTGATCGGAAGGGAAGATGGAGTTTGCGGTGACGATTGACGCCATTCAAGCGAACGGCGCGATGGGCCCAAGCGATACAGATGTCAGCTTCCGTGGTCGAAATCTTCTTCGCCCTGCTCTTCGTCTTCGATGCCGCGTCTCGCGTTGACAATACGCTTTGCCAGATCGTCCGGTCGGTGAGCTTTGGCAAGGATATCCTCGACGGTGACTTTCCCTTCGCGCCACAGGTTGTACAGCGAGTCATCCATCAACTGCATGCCGAACTTGGCACCGGTTTGAATCGCTGATCCGATTCGGAACGTTTTATTTTCTCGGATAAGGTTAGCGATACCGGGTGTCACCACGAGGACTTCGTAAGCCGCACAGCGTCCACCTCCGATTCGGGGGACAAGCGTCTGGGCAACGACCCCGAGCAAGCTCGTTGAAAGCTGCGTTCGGATTTGATCTTGAAGGTTCCCAGGGAATGCATCGATCAAACGGTTCACGGTGCCTTGAGCGCTGTTGGTGTGCAACGTTCCGAACACGATGTGACCCGTCTCAGCAGCGCTGATCGCCGCCGAGATCGTTTCCAAGTCCCGCATTTCACCGACGAGGATACAGTCCGGGTCCTGACGCAGAGCGCGTCGGATCGCTTCGGAGAAGCTAGGAACGTCAACACCGACCTCGCGCTGGTTGATCGTCGATTTCTTGTGCTCGTGATAGAACTCGATCGGGTCCTCGATCGTGATAATGTGGTGGTCGTGATTGATGTTAAGGAAGTCGATCAAGCTCGCGAGGGTTGTACTTTTTCCAGACCCAGTTGGTCCGGTCACGAGGACCAAACCGCGAGGCCGCAGAACCATCTTGACCACCGACTCGGGAAGCCCCAATTGCTCCGGGGTGAGTTTGTCATTGGGGATCTGCCGCAGAACCATCGAGATGTTTCCGCGCTGCTTGAAAATGGAAACTCGGAATCGAGCCAGCGTACCGAATGCGAACCCGAAGTCGGCGCTACCGACTTCCTGAAGTTCGCGTTGGCAACGCTCCGGAGCGATACTCTTCATCAGCTGAACCGTATCATCCGGTTCGAGAACCTTAGTCTCAAGCTTTCGCATCCGTCCGTGCAGTCGGAAAACCGGGGGTTGGCCGACGACGATGTGGATGTCGCTGGCCCCTTGCTTAACCGCTGCCTGTAGCAGCTTGTCGATGAGAACTGTTGCCATTTAGGGATCTATTTCGGGACTGAGATTCAGGACGATGAAATGCTGGGCCACGGGATGCTGGTTCCGAACGTAGCGACCAGCAGATATTCTTCTCGCAGATTGATTGTACTCTAGCCTCGCCGGGACTGAATGCGCGGCCCCAAAAAACGACGCCGACAATCATTTATTTTCGCGGCAAATTAACCCCCGGATGCGGATGATCCGCGCACGCGGATGCGTTGGGGGCGGGGGCACCGTGGCTGAATGATTATCCCCGGCTAACGCCTTGCGGCTAACGGAGGGGGGCTGCGCCCTGGGGGGCGTGATGGCGGCGGGTTTTGCGTGGCGGAATGATTATCCCCGGCTAGCGCCTTGCGGCTAACTGGGGGGCTAAGGGGCTATGCCTTTGCTTGGGGGGCAGCTGAACCCGAAAGGACTTCGTCGACGACCTTCTGGATTGCGATGTACTCTTGCTCGGTCTTCTTCGCGGACTTGTAAACCTCATCCATCGTCGAAATCCCGTTAATCACTTTTCTTAATCCGTCGCAGAACAAGGTTGTCATGCCGCCTCGGATCGCCTCGCTCCGTAATTCCGCGGACGATTTGCTGGCGAACATCATCTCCCGGATTCGGCCGTTGATCAGCATCAGTTCGTAGATCCCGATCCGACCTCGGTACCCCTTCTTCTGGCAGTACGGACAGCCTTTGCCTTTGGCGAACTTCGCGAAAGGCACCACCGACTGGGGAATGCCCGCTTCTTCCAAAACCGCATCGCTCAGGTTCAACGAGTACTTGCATCGGGTGCAAATTTTTCGAACCAGACGCTGGGCTAGGACCGCGATCACCGAGCTGGCCACCATGTAGGAGGGAACCCCCATATCGCACATTCGTGTCACAGCACTGGGCGCATCGTTCGTGTGCAGTGTACTGAATACCAAGTGTCCAGTCAGTGAGGCTTGGATACCCATCTGGGCGGTCTCGGTATCCCGCATTTCCCCCACGAGGATGATATTGGGTGCTTGTCGCAACATCGCTCGGATGATCCGGGCAAAGTCGAGTCCGATGTTGTGCCGAACTTCGACTTGGTTGATCCCGGGCAGGTAGTATTCGACGGGGTCTTCGGCGGTAATGATTTTGCGGTCTGGGCGATTGAGAGCGTTCAAAGCCGCATACAAGGTCGTCGTTTTGCCGGATCCAGTCGGGCCAGTAACCAAGAAGATACCATTAGGCCGTTTAATAAGGCTCGTGAAAAGCTTGAAGTCCCGTTCACCCAAGCCGAGCTGCTTGACCCCCACGCGAATGTTGTCCTTGTCGAGCAACCGCATGACGCAGGACTGGCCGTGGTTGGTTGGGATTACGGAGACCCGAAGGTCGAGTTCTTTTTCCCCGACCGTAATTTTGATACGACCGTCTTGGGGGCGGCGACGCTCGGCGATGTCCATCCGGGCGAGAATTTTGATCCGGGAGAGGATGGCGCCAAGGAGTCGGCGGGGTGGGCTGTCCCGTTCGACGAGCACACCGTCGATGCGGTATCGGATTCGAACGCGGTCTTCGAAAGGCTCAACGTGGATATCGGATGCCCGGAGCTGGACCGCTTCCTGGATCATCAGGTGCACTAATTTTACGACTGGGGCGGAGTCGTCGTCCCCTCCCTCGTCGCTCCCCATCTTGTCTTCTTCGGTCTCGGTGAAGTCGATCTGGGTATCGGTAAATTCCTGGAGCATGGAGTCCGCCGACTCCCCTTCGACTTGACCGTAGTACCGGTTGATCGCTTCCTGGATATGTTCTTGGGGAGCGAGGGCGGTGTCGACCTTTCGGTTGAGGATGAACCTCAGTTTTTCGATGGTTTCGATGTCGAACGGATCGGAAACGAGGACCTTGATGGTGTCGTTTTCGTCGCTTACAGGGATAATTTTATTTTCCCGGGCAACCGACTCGGGGACCAACTGGATGACGCTGTCTGGAATTCGGATCGTGGTAAGATCGACGTATTCGAAGCGGTGGAACTCTGCCAAGGCCTGGGTGACTTCTTCACCTGTGGCGTACCCCAGCGAAACCAAAACGTTTCCTACCTGCTTATCATCCTTTTTGGCAATCGATTTGGCTTCATTGAGCTGTTCCAGGGATACCGTTCCCCGAGTTAGCAACAAATCGGTAAAATCCCGCATGGGTTGGCCCATGGACTGACTCCGGATGACTAGGACAAGAAAGCATGGATGGGGGACGTTGAGGATATCGGAAAAATGCATCGAATTTTCCGGCGTCCAGTCTTCCAGTATATCGCAATTCGATTCTCCCCAACAAACACCTTTCAGCAACTTTCGCAACGTTTTCAATGAAATTAGACCAAGAACAGGGCTGGGCTCTCGTCACCGGAGCCAGTTCGGGAATAGGACAAACGATATCCTCCCACCTCGCGGGCGAGGGGTACCACGTGGTGGTGAACCATTTCCGGGACCCGGAGGGTGCCGAGAAGACTCTCGGGATGGTTCGGCGGCAAGGCCGGCAGGGGATTGCGATCGATGCGGACGTCGGTTCAAGCGCCGAGGTGGATGCGATGTTCGAGCAGGTTTCGCAAGCCGTCGGAAGCTTGTCGGTGCTTGTCAATAATGCCGGCGTTCAGACTTGGGCAGCCCTTTTGGATTTGGCGGAGGCGGATTTCGACCGCACAATCCGGACCAACTTGAAGGGGACTTTCCTTTGTATTCAAAGTGCGGGGCGTCAGATGGCCACCGCTGGTCGGGGATCGATCGTGAATATCGGCTCCGGGGCCAATCACATCCCATTTCCGAAATTGGCGGATTATTGCGCGAGCAAGGGTGGTATCGAGATGTTGACCAAGTGCGCTGCAACGGAATTGGGACCACTGGGGATACGGGTAAACTGCGTGGCCCCCGGGGCCATCGAAAATGAGCGAACGCGCAGTGAGAATCCTGAGTACGCGAAGACTTGGGGGGGAATCACACCACTGCGTCGTTGCGGAACCGCCGAGGATGTGGCTCGCTGCGTGGCCTACCTGTGTTCGCCAAACGCTTCGTTCGTTACGGGGCAGACTCTTTACGTGGACGGAGGTCTCTGGACTCGCAACCAGTGGCCCTATTCGTCTTGAGCCCTACGGAATGAATGCATCAAAAAAGCCCGGCTGGCTCCCTGTCCTCGCAGCTCTACTGACCTTGTACATAGTCTGGGGCTCTACGTACTTGGCAATACGCGTCGGCGTTGAGACCTTTCCACCATTCCTTATGGGGAGCGCTCGCTTTGCAGTTGCCGGCGTGATCTTGCTCCTTTTTCTTTGGTTCAGGAATGGGATTCGCGTCACGCGCAAGCAACTCGTCGACAACTCCATCGGTGGATTCTTTATGCTCCTCGGCGGAAACGGTCTTGTATCGTGGGCCGAAGAAAAGATTCCCTCGGGGATGGCTACCCTTGTTATCTCTTTGAACCCGGTATTCTTCGTTCTCGCTGAGTGGATCATTGCGGCTTTCCAATCCAAGCGGGCTGGGGCGATGGTTTCCGATCCCCATCATTCAATGCATCTTGAACACGCCAGCGATGATGAACTACGAGCGACCACTCCGCCAATCAACACAAGTACTCCGCCAATCAACACAAGTACTACGCCAATCAGCACGAGTACTACGCCGAAAGGCTCACGACCCAATGGATGGACCCTCCTAGGGCTGATCGTCGGATTTGCGGGGCTCGTTATTTTGGTCGGCCCTGGAGAATGGATTCATGACGAAAATGCGCTGGATCCGATGAGGGTCGCTGCATTGGTGATGGCTTGTGTGAATTGGACGATTGGTTCAATGTACATCCGCTACTCAACAAACCCTGCCGAACCGTTTACCGGTGCAGCCTTTCAAATGCTGTTCGGAGCTGCTTGGATGCTCGGTGTGAGCTGGCTGGCTGGTGAGCTGGTGTCGTTTCATTGGTCGCAGATCAGTCCCGCATCTTGGTGGTCCTGGGGCTACCTGGTGATCGCTGGTTCTCTGGTCGGCTACACATCGTTCGTCTGGTTGATGAAACACACATCGCCAACCTTGGTATCCACCTATGGATACGTGAATCCGATGGTTGCTGTATTCCTCGGTTGGTGGATGCTCGACGAGTCGATTGGGCCCAGGATACTGATCGCTTCTCTCACCATCATCGTTGGCGTCGCCATGATCTCGTTGGCAAAAGGAAGGCCATCGCGCGTAGGTCGGTAGTACAGCGGTCTATACGTTCTGCATTGGTCAACCCGATTAGCCCAGTAATTGAGGGGGACCTAATTCGTTAAGGTGCCAAGTCCAGTACGGGTGGCATTGGACACCCCATTGCATCGGAAATCACGCGAAGCAACTCAATCTCGTTGATCGTCGTACGGCGATCGTACGCAATGCACTCAGAGAATGCATTGAGCATCGATCGCTTGGCATCTCCGGACACTGTCGCGAGCGTGTCGAGTGCTGAATCGAGCAGTTTCAGGGTACAAGTATCTCGCGTAAGGATTGCAGCGCGATCCGTTTTCTTTCCCCAAGCGTTCCAGCCACAGTCGAACGCAGCATCGGCATGATTGTTTCCGCCTAGATGGGCGAGTGTCGATAAAACGACGGTAAAGGCAGCATCGATGCGTTTGGGATCGCTGGACGCACTGGTTGCACTACCGCTGGTTCCTGCTCGTCCGTTTCGCGATGTTCCGCTGGATCGAACCAAAAGTCTCTTCGTAATAAATCGTTGAATTGCGTACTCGAAGATTGTCCATCGACTATCGGCATCAATCAACGCTCGTGCGGTGGTCCGCAGTGTGCCGAACTGTGGGTCTGAAAGTTGATCGAGTGCGGGAAGTGCCATGCACGCTAGAGGCAGTCTCTGCTCGGGTTGGAGCGCATCGGTCTTAGGAAGCAATTGCTCGACGCTCTTTGCTAAAGCCGCATTGTTATACCGCGCGATGATCTTGAGTTGCTCGTGGCGCACGGGATCGCTCTCTGGTGCGAGTAGCAGCGAGCACACGATGGTTACGGCGCCATAAGGATCATGGACTTCGGATACCAAATCCGTATCGATCTCCTCAAGGAGCCGCGACGCTTGTTGCAGGTGCTCTTCTTCGGGCTTGCCGACATAAAGCACCGCATCAACCGGGCGCTCTTCGAAATGCTCTACCCCAGCGAGAGCCGCTTGATGCGCGGAAGATGCCCCCGAACGAGCGAAGCCTAACGTGCGAGGGTCAACAATGTCCTTCTCCGAGTGTTCAATGATCTCGGTGCTTGGGAACGTCCCCTTAAAACTAGGGTCGATGCGACGGATGCGCTGTTCGAGAGGGGGGTGGGTGCGGAACCACTGAGTCGCGATTCCTTGGCCAAAAAACATATGGCTCGCTTCCTTGGCATAGACCGCCTTCATTACCGATTTCTGCTTCCAGCCGCCGATCCTTTTCAATGCACCGGAAATTCCTGATGGATTGCGCGTGAATTGCACGGCCGACGCATCCGCGAGAAATTCGCGTTGCCTCGAAACCGCTGCCTGGATCAGACTTGCAAAGAAAACCCCCGCATACCCGATCCCGACGAGGGCCGCGCCGGTCGCGAATAACCCCGCGACAATCGCGAAAATACCTTTCGCATCGTCCTCGTCGTTGCTGGACGATCTAACGGGGATTTCCATCGCCATTCGAAACAGGACGTAGCCAATCATTGCAATGAGAAGGATCCCGTGAAGCATCCCAATCAGCCTCAAGTTCAACTTCATATCCCCGTTCAAGATATGGCTGAACTCATGGGCGATCACCCCTTGAAGTTCATCGCGAGTCATGGTTTCGACGCATCCGCGAGTGACGCCGATGACTGCATTCTGCGGAGTCGTACCTGCTGCAAATGCATTGATACCCGTCTCAAGTGGCAGCAAATACACTGGGGGAACAGGGGTGCCGGACGCCAGAGCCATCTCTTCGACGACATTCAGCAAAATGCGTTCATCGAGGTTTCGAGTATTGGGCTGGATTTTGATCCCGCCGAGTTGGACCGCAACCTTGTTCCCATCGGACCCAAATTCCCACATTTTGTACAAGCTTCCGGACAAGATGATTGCCAGAACGCTTCCAACCACCGCGATGAAAATTTGCGGATGCCAGCTAAAGAGATCGATCGGTTGACCGCTGTTTTGGGTCGATGCGACCAAGACGGCCATGATGACGAAGTAGACCAACGCCACGATTGTGACAACCGTGGCCGCAAAGTAAATCACCAGCCAAAGCGTGTTTCGTTTTGCGCGATCTTGATGAGCGAAAAAATCCACGACCGACCTCGTCCCAGCTTCGATGCACCTGTGCGTCCAAAATCAAGGTATGTTCAAGCTCGGATTGGCCTAGAACTTCACCTTGACCGGCTCTCGCTCTTCGGGTGCGGTAAGCTCCCACAAGCTTGCTCGTTGGAAATTGCCAAATCCGGCAACTAAGTTGTTGGGGAAGCTTTCGCAGGCGGTGTTGTAGTGCATAACCGCATCGTTGAATGCTTGGCGAGCATACGAAATCTTGTTTTCCGTGCTGGTGAGTTCCTCTTGGAGAGCCAACATGTTTTGGTTAGCTTTCAGGTCTGGGTATGCTTCGGCCAATCCGATAAACCTGTTCAGCGAACCCGCCAGGGCGACTTCAGCGGTGGATAGGCTTTTGATTGCGTTGGGATCACCTGGGTTTGCGGCCGCTTGTTGGCCTGCAGCCATGGCTGTGTTTCGAGCCTTGATCACAGCCTCGAGCGTCTCCTTTTCATGGCCCATATAGCCTTTTGCGGTTTCGACGAGATTGGGAATCAAGTCATACCGGCGCTTCAGTTGAACATCGATTTGTGCGAAAGCGTTCTGGAAGCGATTCTTGAGGGCCACGAGTTTGTTGTAGAGCCCGATCAAGTACAGGAAAAACAGGATGACGAACCCGAATACAACGAGTAAACCGATAAGAACACCGGTCATAGCAAATATCTCCCGCCTAAGACCCATGGACCAAAAAACCAACGCTCGATCCTAATACATAGTTCGATCTGTGTCGACTGGGCGGTGGCAATTGGCGTTGTAGGCGCCCGAAAGCAAGAATTACCTCGGAATACTGAGGACATCGTTCCCGGAGGAGGCTCCGACTATGTCCCGTGGGGACGCACGAGTTCCGGAGCCGTATCTTGCGACTGTGTCTTACAGGGCGTTTGGAAGTGGTGGGAGCTTGTCAGGATCGCTTCCTGGTTGCACGCCAACATAACTCCCTGGACGGAGTTTGGGTGATTGCAAGTGCATTTTCGACCCATCGACGCGGCTCCCGGTTTGCCACGTGGATAACAACTCCATCCCTCGTTCGTTCATCAGTAGGTTCGAATCGCTATCGATGGAGACTTCTTCGCTCGACATCGACATGATGACTTGAACTAAGCGAGAAATCGATGGGACATCGTAGGAATTGTCGAGTCCACGCAAATCGATCCAACGCCCCAGATCCTCAATGCGTTTGGCTTGTGCTGCGAATCCCCAATCGGTGCAGTTGGATGCATCCCATTCCACCAATGTGCTTGCTCCTGCAAAAACCGATTCCTTGGCAACACGAACGAACGCGATGGGGTACGCGTTCATGGTTGACATCCTGATACGCACGAATGGACTCAATGTGATGCACGAGACATGGTCTAACTCCATGCGAAGCTTGGGCGATCGATTCAGGGTTTTCACCCCGTCGGCGAGAAGCATTGATCCGCTGATCGAAATCCATGATTGATCGATCGCGACGTCCATACGTTCGGTTGAGTCCGTATGGCACCAATCGCACTGGCCACGGATCGCGCATCGATTCATGGAGAGGGATGATGCGCTGGCGAGTGTGTCTCGAGCCGCGACCGAATCTCTGGACGTGGTAACCGATCCCACGGTTGCGTTAGCGGATAGATCGACGGTCGATTTCGATCCGGTGTTTCGCACGATCGATGGAAGTGGCATGCTGCCTTGATGCTGTACGGTGATCGTGCATTCGTTCCAATCAAGCTGCGATCCTGAGCCTGAACCGAACATCGATTGAGGTCTCGAATCGAGCATCGATGCATTCCAAACGAAATCCATGCGATGGAACGAAACCCTTCCTCCATGCAAGCCGAACCATTCGTTTTCATTTTCGTTCGAAGATTTGATCGAAGACTCATCGAAAACGATCCTGGCTCGTCCCCCAGGTGCTGCCTCAATACGAAGTTCTCTGCTTCTTCGCAAACCGGCTAAATCGATGGGCTTGCCTACCGATAGGACGGGTTCGGCAACGACCACTCGCCCGATCGAATCATCAGTGATAACTAGGCTGAGCGCTTCATCGAGAGACGTTGCGGAAAGATACGAATCGTCCATGTCGATTCCGTAGATAGTTCCGGGCTTGCCTACCACAACCGTTTTATCGAGTGTTGATTCGCCAGCGGGATTGCTTTCGTCGGAGGGATCGCTCGCTGACCGTCCGCTGGATTCATTCCCCTCGTTACCGGGGCGATTTCGAGGTTCTGCGTTGCTTCGCAGTTTCGCATCAGCCGAGTCGGTATTGTCACTGGCCAAGTTCGATGAACTGGCCACCGACGCAATTTCGAGATTGGAATCCGGGGACGGATCGACGAACTCTACCTGAGGAATCGAAAAGATCGCGCTGAGTTGATTCGCGTTGTAGAGCCACATGGTGCTCAGTGCGATCAGTAGCAAACTGACCAATGAAGGCATCGCTGATTCCCACCATGGGCGCTTGGATTGGCTCGACGCGAGGACTTCGTCATTGAAATCCTGACTCCAAGATAACGAGTCGATCACCGCGAGCGTCCGCAGATCATTGACCAAATCGTTCGGCGTTTGGTAGCGGTCCTTGGGCTTCTTCGCCATCATCTTCCGCAAGATCTCGATCAGGGAATCGCTAAGGTCGTTGCGAAAGAATCGCGGATCCTCGGGCATCTTCGTTCCATGCATGAGGAGCTTTTGCAATGCGGTTCCATCGGGAAACGGCGGTTGTCCTGTCAGGAGGAAGTAGAGTGTGCATCCAAGCGAATAAATATCGCTTCGGACATCAGCATCGCGAGGATCGTGGGCTTGCTCTGGAGAGATGTAATCAAAGGTTCCGAGAGTAACGCCGCTCGCTGTCAGATCACCCGTGGAGCGATCAAGTTCGGTCGTCCTCGCCAAGCCCATATCCACAAGCTTGGCTTTGCCATCGGTTCCGATCAAGATGTTCGATGGTTTGATGTCTCGGTGCACGACGCCACGGTCGTGTGCGTGCTGCAGTGCTTCGGCGACTTGACAGATAAAATGGGTCGCATCATCTACGGTCAACAATCCATGCTCAAGCACAAGCTGCCGAAGGTTGGTGCCCTCAATAAACTCGAAGACGATGTAGCTCCATCGCTCGGTTTCCCCGACGTAGTAGACGCGAGCGATGTTCGGGTGATCGAGTTTGGCGGCGCTTTGGGCTTCCATGCGAAATCGCCGCATGGCGTCCGCGCGCCGATTAGAGATCGGGACGACCTTGATAGCGACGATCCGGTCGAGGCGTTGGTCCCGGCCGCGAAACACGGCTCCCATGCCACCGACCCCGACCAAGGACTCAATGCGATAGTGGTCTAGGTTTTGACCAACCAGGGAATCTACCGAGTCGGGTGATGGAGTATTGCCTGGGGATGCAGGGAGGGGCGACGACTCTTCCGCGCTCGCGGGCTCGATATGAGTGATGCTCGATACCGAGAGAAGCCCATCATGGCGAATCTCTGTCTTTTCCGGATCTTTGGAATGCAACACGTGGAGATTGGAGTCATCCACCGTATCGCGACCCAAGGAAGGATTGGAGTTCGCCATCAAAGTTCCGGTTCGCGGTCCCTAAGTTACGGACTGCCGAAACCGTCTCCTTCTGTCGATTCCCCTTCCGTGGTTTCCGGTGGAGGTGGCTCCAGAAGTCCACTCGTGTCGTCTTTTACAATGACCGAGAGGGCTTGTTGAAGATCGTAGATCGGTCGGCGCGTGGAGGCAACCAATTCGCTCAAGCCTGTGTTTTTGTCGCTGTTCAATGATTCTTGGAGAGCCTCGATCTTGTTCAAGACTTCTTGGATTTTTCCCTTTTCCGTTTCGGGGAGGAGATTCATCAAACCGCGCGTCGAGTTTGCAGTGGATTTCTTGCCGAAGCCATTGAGACCAACGTGGATTCGCTCCAATCGCTGTTGCAAAATTCGCCGGGCGTTCCGTACTTCTTTGGGTTGATCCTCAAACGGATTTTTTGGCTTCGCTCCTGCACCTGCAGCACCAGGAGGACCACCGCCGTCATCACCACCGATCAAACCGCCACCTCCAGGCCCACCTAGTCCAGGAGGTCCACCGCCACGTCCACCAGGACCACCAGATTTACCGCCCAAGCCCATGTAGCCACCTGGGGAACTCGACGATGTTTGGTTGCAGCGTTTGTTCCATGACTCGAGACTTGCTTGTACAAATTGCACCGCTCCCTTTTCTGCGGTGGTAACCCCCTCGAGAGCTTGCTTTTCCAAATTCAATTGCCCAAGGCTCCACATCGCTTTTTCAACAAGCCATTCGGATTCGGTCTTTCCATCTTTGATCGCGGGCAGCACCAAAGACAGCAACACGGGCAATGCCTGTTTTGCCGATTCTCCATTGCTGTTCGCGATGATGGTAAGGTTCTCGATCATCAACTCTTTCAGGTACGAATCCTCTTCTGGACCGCGAGCAGCGGGCTTCTGCGCCGCGAGGAATGCTTGGGCATTGGCGACAAACTTGACCCTTGCACTCTCTAGTGTTGCTTCGTCCATACCCGGCCATTGCCAATGCCGAGGCAGATGACTCAACGACGTAGCAATTATTCCGTCGTTTTCGGAGGGGGTGAGCAAAGCGACTAGGATTTTCGTTCCTTCAGGATCCGCCAATCCGCCAGACTGGCTGGTGGCAGCTTGTTTGTTGATACGTGCGGCAGCGATAGCGGCAATGATTCGCGCTGATGGATGATACGATTTTCCGTCTTGGTCTTTTGCGATCACTTCTTTGAGATTGCGAACCAGAACACGATTGAACTCAGAGAGGGACTCTTGAGAACCCTTCAGTTTTCTCTCCACCGTCTCTATATCCGACATTAACTCGCTTCGAGCTCGATTCATCGATTCTGCATCGAGTTGAGTCAGTCGAACGAAGAGGCATTCTCGGTAGTAGCTATCCAACGCTCCCGCATCGAATTTTTCTGGGGTCAGCAAATCCCCCTTCTCCTTGGTCCGCTTGTCATTGCACAATGCTGGATCGATCGGTTTGACTTTATATTGGGGAGCAGCGGCAGCGGGTGCTGCCTCCTGGCCCAATGCCGAAGGCGCGAACACGGTTCCGAGCAAAATCGCGAAGGTCAACCTGGACCGGAAATTGGCGATTGAGTGAAGCGGGTGCTTGGAAGACATATCCAGAGAGCTCCGTGGCGAACGAGGAAAAGCGGACGTTGGAAACGGCTTCTATCCAGATTACGACAGATGAAAGGGGGGTGTCAACTTTCCGCCGCTGGAAACGCCCGAAACACCAGGAAAATCGACCTTATTTTCTCATCGCGGCAAACAGCTTGGCGATTTCCTCTGGGGAAACCAAGTGATCCCCATCGAGGGATTCCACCGACGGTTCTTTGGGTTTGGAAGCCGGAGTCGCCTCATCAACGCTGGGCGTAGCACCGTTGCCGCCCCCTTTTCTCAACCCTGATTCCGTCGAGTCCGACTCGTGCGCTAGCCTGCTCCGCGATGCGGTTTCCGGGTCGGGCTGCATCTCCTGGGACTGGCCGATAGCATCGGTGTTCGGATCGGTTGAAAGCTCTTCTTCCGGCTCCTGCAACCCGCGTTCAAATGCCTCGATCGCATCGGATGTGGCGACATCGCATAGCCCGTCGACGTTGTCTTTTGAAATCGCTTTGACGGATGGGTCTTTTGCAAACTCGCCGTGCGTGGCGGCACGCACAGTGGCGAATAGAGTCCGGATGTCTTCCTTGGTGGTTGCCTCTTCGATATCGTCGGTGTAGCTCGATGCCATCGGGATCGCGCCAGCCATTCCTGTTTTTTGGGCCAAGGCACGGGACTGTCGAATCATTTCCTCTGGGGATGCTTCGGTGCCGATGTCTTCGCTCCCAGAAAACTCAAATCCGACAGCCTTCGAACCACCGTTTGGAGTTTGCAGCGAGTCGAACAACGTCGAGAAATCTTCCTCGGTGACTTCGTTCAGTGGTTCTTCATCGATGCCTTCGTCTTCGTTATGCGCAGAAGACTTCCTCGACGCACCAGATGCCGGATCGGCTTCGGATGGTTCGTTATTGCGTCGTGAACGTCCAGGTTTTTCGGAAACATCATCGACAACCGTTTTGACACCGGAGCCGACGAGTTCATCCAGTTCATTAACCTCTGCGAATACGTTGCTGTTGCGTCCTGTTTCCGATCCGTCTTCGCCTGAAACGACGGTCGGACGTGCAGACTTATCAGCATCAACATCCGATGGCGGTTTGGTCGCCACTGCGGACTTATTGTCCACCTCTGTTTCGACGCTCCCCGAAGGACTCGAGGAAAGCGCCTCGGATTCGGTGCTGTTCGAGGGGGGGAGCGATGCAGTAGGAATATCCTCGATAGACGTTCCCGATTTGGGTTTAACGTTCTTCGGTTCGCTTAATGGAGCCGCGGTTACCATTTCTGCACCGATGTTTTGTGCGATGCCGGAAATGGAGCTGATGGTTTCATCCAATTGCAGGACCAAGTTATCAGGTGCAGCCGATCCTTCGTTCAATGGGAGAGTCCGCGACATGCACATCAGCGGTACAGACTCGTCTTTGATCATGAAGAAATCGGGCGAGTTCACTTTTTGAATGGCGTCATTAAGCTCTCGCAAAATTGCTTCCGTATCAGAGCCAAACTGCAAAATCAGAAAACGATTCGGTTGGTATCGACTCAGTATTGCTCGGCCCGAAAGCTGTTCTAGAAGGAAGGAACCCAGATGGCGGATGGCTTGCTCTGTCACCATCGCACCTCGACGAAACATCAATTGCTCGTACGACTGGACAGCAAACATCGTGATGGTGCTCGGTGTCGACTCCGCATCCACCCGGTCGCCCCACAACTGCAATAAGCGATCCATCCCTTGGGCGTTGATCATCCCGGTTAGCCGGTCTTTCCACGGATCGGGCACGTCTTGATAAAGCTCTTTCAGGGTGGATTCCATTCCCGCTTGCGGGGAACAGCAAATGCCCCGCCCAATCCCGATAACCGCCTTTTCAAAAACGCGTTGGAACGGTTCCCAATCCCAATGCGAGTCGGATAGATTGGAAGATTCGGTCTGCTTTGCGCTCTGAGGAGTCCACGCGATCGCCGCAATTAGCAATACCGCGGCCACCTCTGCAGCTAAGCAGAGTGTTTCCACATCAAATTGCAAAAGTGCTTGCATACTCACTCCGGTCGCAGTTCACAGGCCGCGAGGATACCCTGTTTTTACTCTCCCACACGCTCTCATCTTGGAGTCGCTCCGTGGACACCCTCTCGCAATCGCGGAACCGCATTGGCGATGAGGACTTCTCGATCGTGGTATGAGCAAAAAGGTCCAGCCAAACTGAAGTCGAGCCAGACGGATCATCAATCCGTTTAATCTAGGACTCAAACTACCCCCTGGGATTGCTAGCATGGAAGTTGCCCCGAATAGGCCAGGAAGGAACCATGTCACTTTGCGGATTGCATCGGTTGTATCGATTCCAACTCTCGAAGGACTCGCTGCTGACTCGCTTCCGGATGGTTCCTTGACAACCAGCTAGGCGAACCATAAGTTTTACAGATACGGAGCGACGCAACGGCGGTTCCCCACAATCCGCCTAGCACTCGAAGCGGCATACTGCGACTCACCTCGGATATAACCAGCTTGGGTTACATGAGGTGAGATATTCCCGGAGGGATAGGACGCAACGAGTCAGCGACGTTCAGCGACAGCGACGTTCAGCGACAGTGACGTTCAGCGACAGTGACGTTCAATGACAGTAACAAGGAGTTCAGTCATGATCGATTCTGGTTTTCAGGACATCGTTTCCCAAGCTAGGAAACTGTTGACAGACAGCCCGTTTGTGGAACTGCACAAGATCGATGTGATGCAGTCCGGCGAACGGGTAACGCTTCGCGGTGAAGTCGCGAGTTTCTTCATGAAGCAGTTAGCCCAGGAAACAGTGAGGTCTGCAACGAGGGGCTTGGAAGTCTCCAATGAAGTTGCCGTCGATTTCTCACGACGGTTGCACTAGTGGAACTCGCAAGCCGATTCCCGGCTCTGTTTGAATTGACGCTTTTGAGTCTGTCTTTTGATTTCGGGATCACAAGCACTCTAGGATTAGCACTCTAGTATTTCGCTCATCGGAGCGAATCGTTGGGCTGTTTAGTAGCCTTAGGCGGTTGTGTTTCGGTGGGAAGTCCTGATTCCCATCCTCTTGATTGATTTACGCTAGCGTTTGCTCCGCTCCATTTTATGGTTGCGAGGCTTCAGAAGGTGGCCTGCCCCGTGGTACGGGAATCAATCAAGGGTTCTCGAAGGCGTATTTTTTGGTCTATCAACGCCCAAGGAGAATTTGATATCAACCGCACTTGGTGTCACTTTTTCGGTCCAAGGCGAGGGTAATTAGGAAATGTCGCGATACGCATTCGTCGCCGCAGCCACTCTCTTCGCAGGTTTGCTATTCGTTTTAGCAATGGCAGTCGCGCAGCGAGATGCCAGGGTGAATCACTCTGTTTCACACGAAGAAGAGCCGGACTACGCAAAACAATCGGTGGCACCCATTTCGGTTGCGATGACTGCGATGGGCACAACGGATCTAGGAGACGCGTCGCAAGACAACTTTTCAGAGCCCAACCCGCTACATCGAAAGAACCCTCAATACTTCGAACGTGCCACAACAGACGAATCTGAGTCCAACTCCGCGGTGCTCGCATCGTACAACGGACCAGCGGTCCCATTGACGTTCGATAGCCCAGCCAACACCTCGGAACCACCGCGATTCGATGCGTCGCGTATCATAAGCCGGCGTTCGACCGCGAACGAGTCTACTCCCAGCTCACAAGTGCTAAGTAGCGATCTCGATTCTCCAAATAGCACATCGAACCCAAAGCCTATGGTGAAAGCTGGCGTAAAACCCAGTTCCAAGCCGAACATTAAACCGATAAGCACCTCGGACACACGGGTTGCACCTTCGGTGCTTCCTTCCGGCAGTCCGACCACCGAATCTTCGAACCTCGTCGGCCTCTCGGCACCATCGGTGTTGGCGCCTATGCCATCGGCACCTCCAGGCTCCGCTGGCTCAACGTCGGGTGCATACCCAACGGCCGTTACAAGCGTGCCTGGGATTGCTCAGAACGATCGCGAATCGGAGAGCAATGAAAGTTCTCGAACTCGTCCTACCGCGACCCTTGGATCGCCCTTGCCCGTAACCAATGGAACGTTGCCACTGCCCGAGAGCAGTGGAACAGCGGCGGCGTTACCATCTGCTGCTTTGCCATCACTGGATACCCCCATCCCCTCTGCCTTGCCATCCTCGGCGCCAACCTTGCCCTCGTTTCCAGCATCTTCATCCAACCCGACACTGAACAATGGGGGGCCATCGACGTCTCTCCCCGACTTAGCGTCGCTGGCTGGTCCAACATCTGCTGATACAAATACGCCCGCTGCAAACCGAGGCATTTCCACGAATGCGACCGGCATGCCTTCACCGGGAACGCTTCCTATCGCAGCTCCACCAACGGCCAATAATTTTCCTCCGGCTAATT
The DNA here is from genome assembly GCA_046318275.1 of Pirellula sp. Lineage (GTDB taxonomy): Bacteria > Planctomycetota > Planctomycetia > Pirellulales > Pirellulaceae > JBKCUI01. The sequence continues at coordinate 20,813 of JBKCUW010000118.1, forward strand.
TCCCACCAACCAGTTTTCCCGCATCTGGTTTTCCAGAAGCCAACGCGAATTCCGCATCCATTGGGGGCATCAAGACAAACGATTCCCGACGCAATGGAGGTTGGTCGTTGAGCAGTGGAGCCCCCGGTGCTCGTCAATTCGATGGATCTCAGAATCCAAGCTTGGAAATACACAAAAAGGCACCCGCGGAAGTCCAAGTTGGTGTGCCGGCTACGTTTCATGCCATCGTTCGCAATGTCGGTAATTCAACAGCCTTTGATGTTCAAGTAATCGATGCGATTCCGAAGGGGGCCAAACTGGTGCGAACGTCGCCGGAAGCCGAACGGACTGGGTCCGATGGACTCCAATGGAATCTTGGCGAATTGGCTGCAGGACAGGAAGCCAGCATCAGCATGGAGTTGGTTCCAGAGACCGAAGGAGAACTCGGTTCGGTTGCAAGTGTCAAATTCGCGGCACAGGCATCGGTAAGAACCATGAGTACACAGCCTCGATTATCGGTGAAGCAAACAGCCCCCTCGGAATTGCTCGGTGGGGGATCGATTACTGTTCTTATCGATGTCGCCAATGTGGGCACAGGAACTGCGAAGGGAGTTAAGCTTGAAGAAGATGTCCCTGGTTTGTTTCGGCATGCAACGGGTGCGACCAAACTCGGGATGCCGGTCGGCGACTTAGCGCCAGGGGAATCGCTTCGATTTGAAATCGAACTGACTGCGTTGGAAGCTGGAAAAGCATCGAATATGATCCGCGCTACCTCTGAAAACGCCGCTACCAGCGAATCCTCTCTTCCTATCGAGGTCAAGGCACCGAAACTGCAATTGCAGTTGGTTGGGCCTCGCATTCGTTATCTCGAGCGGCCTGCTCCGTACGAGGCTGTGATCGAGAATGTTGGTACTGCGGTATGTCGCGACCTGTATATTGTGACGCGTTTGCCTCGCGGAATGAATTTCATCAGCGCCAACAACGAAGGAACCTACATCCCAGACCAACATGCTGTGGCGTGGAACCTTGCGGAACTTGCTGCTGGTACCAAAGTAAAGACCGAGCTTACCCTACTTCCTGTTGAGGAAGGACGATTCTCTCTCTTGCTGACAACCGAAGGTGAAGGCGTACGGGCTTCGCCAGCCGAACGCGAAGTTCAAGTAGAAGGTCAAAGCGAACTGACCTTCAATATCGACGACGACAACGACCCTATCGAAACACAAGGCGTCACGACTTACACCGTTCAAGTCACCAATATCGGGACGCGACCGGATACCGACGTTCAGTTGATGGTCGAACTGCCAGATGGAACTTCGCTGGAACAGGTCAGTTCGCCATTGAAGTATCAAACCAATGGGCGAAGCGTCGTCTTCGCCTCGCTTGCGTCGCTTCCCTCGAAGGATCAACTCACTGTCAAGATAAGTGTCCGGCACGCGAGAGAAGGTACCCAAGTCCTCCGCGCTTCGATCCGAAGTAAACTGCGGGCTGTTCCTGTGATCAAGGAAGAAAGCACTCAAGTCTACGTCGACCGCTAGTGCAGTACGCCATGAATCTCGATGCTCCCTCGGCGTATTGAAAAACATGGGCCGGGGTTGCGACCCCCCAAGCCCCTCGGCTGGGAAAGCACATCTTCGTTCTTTCCGAGGGCTACCTCGGCCCCTTCTTTCGAACCGCTTATTCCGAACCGCTTATTCCGAACCGATCTTGTTGGTTCGATTCTTCGCAGCTCTTCTGCAACGACGTCCGTGAGAATCCACGGGCATCGATGAATACACAGGTGTAGCACATCGAAATCTCTAATCTTGCGAGAGCAATCCCATGGCCTCGAGCGAGATTGTGAAGAAATTAAAACCAATGTTTCTTGAAATCCACTCCCGTTTCTAACAAAACCCGGGCGCCTTAACAGAACCTTCATAAACTCTTAACTATCGCTTCATTAGCTAGCGAAGGCCCCTCCCTACACTTCTCACATCGAGCGAGGAGCAAAGTCGGGACGTATCACGTGGTCGTCATCGAGCATCCATCCACGATGGTTGGAAACTCGCTAGCAACATCTTTACAGGACTCGTTTCCAATGAAGCGCACAGGTTCTCAGAACGTTCGTAGCGGATTTACGCTTGTTGAATTGTTGGTTGTTATCGCCATCATCGGTATCTTGGTCGGACTTCTGTTGCCAGCGGTCCAAGCTGCTCGTGAAGCCGCTCGTCGCATGAGCTGCAGCAGCAACGCTCGCCAGCTTGGGCTCGCCCTGCACAACTATGAGAGCGCTTACAAGCGACTCCCGCCAAGCCGGATCACATTGACTAATCCAATTTTCCAACAATCTTGGCCAGCGATGATCCTGCCAATGATCGAACAAGGTCCAAGCTTTACGCGATATAACTTCAGCCGTCCTTGGTATGACATTTCGAATGATGTTGTCACTACGACTCAAATTCCGATCATGATCTGTCCTTCGGCAGTGTCCCCTCGACTTCTACCTGCCTCGAACTTGTATGCAGCTGTTACTAACAACACGCGTACCGACACGCCGATTTGGGGGTATTCCGACTACGGTTCCGTCAATGCTGTACGGAACGCCGCATTTGTAGCAGCTGGCTTGCCCAGCATTGGCATGCGTGAAGTGATGGGTGGCATGGGCCGTGGTCCCGAGGGAGTGAAGCTCGCAGCGATTGTCGACGGACTTTCAAATACCATTGTTATCGGTGAGGGGGCGGGGCGCCCTTCGATGTTCGTAAGCGGGAAGAACGTCAATAACCCTCGGGTTGGTAATATTGCATTTGGAACACGATTCACTGCGGACGGCTGGGGGTGGGCAGACATCAACGGTGGCTTTAGCGTGGATGGTGCCAATGCGAGCGGGCTGCAAAACTCGACCAGTAGCAGCGGCGCGACGACCATTGTGGGGCAGTGTTTCATGAACTGCACCAATGATTCGGAGTTTTACTCCTTCCACGGTAGCGGTGCACACTTCGTCATGGGAGATGGCTCCGTGCAATTTGTTGCTCAAAGCATTTCCGGTCCAGCGTTTGTCGCGTTGTGCACTCGAGATTTCGGCGATATCTCTTCGCTTGCCGACTAAGCAACGGTTTGAAAGCGATCGGGTGGGCTAATCCGCCGCAATGTTCAGTGAAGGGAGACAGTCCAGAAATACTGTCTCCCTTTTTTAATGGCCATCCACGAGTTCTCCACTGCATTCGCGTTCAAGGCGACCGCTTTGAGACCGCTGTCGTGTCTGCAAATGCGTTCCATGATTTGATTCAAGTAATGTTTCCGAGTCATTAAGGATAATGTTTTATGAGGAATAAAAAGATCCAGCGTTGTTGCAATACCGCACTGAGGACGTCGTCGCTGTTGGCAACATTGTCGTTATCCAGCATTGTTTGCTTGTCGGTTGGATCGGTCGCATGTGGCCAAGTAGCTCTTGTTGGCAAAGTTGAAATCCCAGGCACATCAGTAGATAGAAGCGGGTTGAGTGGGAACCTAGAGACAAACACCCCTATCAATGCATTCGGTGGACTCTCAGCCATTGACTCTAGAGGTGCAAAGAACCGTTACGTGGTCCTTTCAGATCGCGGGGCGGGTGACGGCGCTGCATCGTTCCCATGCCGATATCATGACATTGAATTGGAAGTTCGGCCTGAATCTGGTTCCATTCGCTTTGAATTGCTAGACTCCCATCTGCTGTCCGATCTTAATGGCGTCCAGATGACAGGTAGCTTGGAGAAATTGAAGAATTGGACCTCTCCCTCACGATGTCCGAGTTACGACCCCGAGGGGATCCGATGCCTGGGGAGTGAAAGGGTCGTCATCAGCGATGAATATGGTCCAAACATCGATATCTTCGATCGTTCCGGACGTATGATGAAAAGTGTCGCCTTGCCATCAAGGTACGCGTTAAGCGAACGCCGCTCGACCCCGATGACCGTTGGGACCTTCACCAACCGAGGTTTAGAAGGGATCGCGGTCACTCCTGATCAATCCCGTCTCGTTGCGGCAATGCAAGGCCCTTTGGTGCAAGACGGACGCATTGAAAACAATAAATGCCTAGGCCTGATTACGCGCTGGTTTTCCTACAACCTAGACAATGGAGAATCCGCGGAGTGGGTGTATCCGTTAGATGACGAATCCACTGGAGTCAGCGAAGTTCTGGCGATCGACAATCAACGTTATTTGGTCATCGAACGGGACAGTAAATTTGGTTTGGACGCAAAGATCAAGAAAATCTTCTTAGCCGATATCGCTGATGCGTCCGATGTCTCTCAAGTAGATAGCCTTAAGGACGGACTTGGAGACGCTATTCGACCTATCAAAAAGCAACTCCTGATCGATCTGCTCAATCCAGAGTACGGCATGTCGGGTGAAAAAGCGCCGGAGAAACCCGAAGGACTGGCATGGGGACCAACCTTGCCAAACGGACAACGCCTTTTGATTGTCTGCTTCGACAACGACTTCGATCCCGCTCATAACACGATCTTCGCAGCTTTTGCCGTTTCCATTCCGAAGTAACTTTTAAGTTGCTGCCGTGGAAACAGGCGATGTGTTGTTCTCGTTGAGTTCGTAGTCGCAGTGCCGAATCGCTGGTCGTGCCATTCGAAGCAGGTCTGGAGTCGATCCGAAGTTCCTATCCGAAGTTTGGAGTGTGTTCGGTTACGCTCCGAAGCGGTACCGAACGATGCACCATAGCGTGCTGAAGAGATCCTTGACGCCAATCTTTTTTCCTTCGTCCCAGCCGCGGCTCTTGTAGCTGATTGGGACTTCGATGATTGCGATGCCTCGCTTCGCTAGTTTTGCCGTGATCTCCGGTTCAAATCCGAAACGACGCTGCTCGATTTGGATCGACTGAAGAATCTCGCGTCGGATCGCCTTGTAACACGTTTCCATATCTGTCAGGCGACTGCGGGTCATTTGATTGCTGAGCGTGGTGAGAATCCAATTGCCAACCCGATGCATCCATGAGGGATCTTGGATATGGCCTTGCATGTACCGCGACCCGTAGACGACATTGGATTTGCCGTCGACGATGGGCTGAATCACCTTGAGGATATCTCGGGGGTCGTATTCGAGGTCGGCATCCTGGACGATCACGATGTCGCCTTTAGCCAGTCGAAATCCGTTTTGCAGTGCCGCTCCCTTGCCTTGATTCTGATCATGGATGAGGACTTCCACGCCGATGCGATTGCGGTAGCGTTGGAGGACTTGTTGCGTGCCGTCGGAACTTCCGTCGTCAACAATCACCACTTGCTTTTCCACCGGAAGTGCTAGCACCGAATCAATGACTCTCGCGACCGTGTGTACTTCGTTATAAACCGGTATTACCACGGTAAGTAATGGTGCAGGAGGCGGCTCTGCTAGCGAGGCATTTAGTCCTTTTTGAACCAACTCCTCGGTGGAATCGATTCGCTGGAGAAATGCAATATGCCCGATCGAGTTGGTAATCGACAGCGAATCCGCTAGATCGTGTTGCGGTTCTGGAACTTTGACAGAAACCTTTGCCTCGGTTGTAATCGGCTCGTGTAGACGGGTGTCCATTCTTGCCCTAAGTCGCTATCCAAAAGCCTACGGAATTGACTCGCTTGAGACTGTGTAGAGATATACACCCTGAGTCAACGTAGATACGTGAATAGCGATCTGTATTCGATAAAGAAAATAGCGTCTAACGCGGACTTGAGAGGTTTAACGATTATGCCGCATCCGAACTCTACGAGCTATTTCGCTTTGGCCTTTGCGTTTTTCCCGGGCCAGAAATTCAGCCAATTGCTCGTGGCGGACTTGTCGACTACCGTTTTGCCTTCCTCGGATTCTGGGGCTTCCGCAGCACCGACCAACAAATCTGTAAGCTGCGAAACAGCTTGGGTAATGAGAGCCTTGGGGGCTTGTTCGATCAAAGGCTGCCCATTGTTCCTCATTTCCACCATCGTGCGGTAGTCGTTTGGAATCTGGAAAAACACCTCGCGTCCAATTGTCTCTTTGGCTTTCTTCAGGCTGATTTGTCCACTTTCCAAGCCGACGCGATTGACAACCACTTTGATTTTGTCGCGGATATTGTCCATCTGCTGCAGACTCATCAGGAGTCGCACCATATTTCGCAGGCAAGGCAAATCGAGTTGCACCATGAGCACAAACTCATTGCAGAGTTCTAGAGCCGTCAAGTCGACTTGGCTGAATGACTTCGACAAATCGATCACCACGTGGGAAAACGACGCTCGCAGCAGACCGAATACTTTTCTGAGGCTTTCTGGTGTGATGAGATCAAGGTCTTGCAGTTGCACTGGTCTGGGCAGAAGATACAAACCCGACGAGTGCTTGGTCAACGACTTTCGGAGCAATTGAAAGTCTAATCGCGATACATTTTCGGTGACGTCTACGAGACTGTAGTCAGGAATCGAGTCCAGGAATACGTCGGCATCCCCAAGTGCTAAATCGAGATCCACGAGTGCAACGGCGTTCTCGGGTCGCTTCGCAATATTGCAACCGATATTGACAGCGATGGAGGTGCAGCCAACACCTCCGGTCGCCCCTGCGATCGCGATCATCTTGCATCCCCGGGTTCTGCCGTCCGCGCCGGAGTATTTGGACTGCAGCAATCGCTCCAGCGCGCCGTAAAGTTCCTCAACCTCCACGGGATGAGTCAGGAACTCCTTCGCCCCCCCCCGAATCGCTTTCAGGATCAACTGACCATCGGTACTTTTGGAGATCGCCAGCAAATGGCAATCGGGCGAGGTCGCCCGCAACCGTTCCATCAAGGCGATAGCCCGCTCTGGACTCCCATCCAACGAAATAATTGCCGCATCAGGTTTGGACTGGTCAATAACGTCCGAGAAGAACTCGTAGCGTGAGCACTCGGCATCCAACCAAACGACATCCATTCCGAGCAATGTCGCCTTTAAACTCTCGCGAGTTTGATCATTGGGATCAACGATAGCCACACGGAGAACATTGCTCATGGAACCATCCAACCAATTGAAATATAATGGACAACTAATGAAACATCGATGAAGGACAGGCCTTCGTTACCGCTTGCCTATCAAACTACCGTCGAATCGCGCCTTGACCGGTGCGAGGAACTGTTGAACTCCTGACAGGTGCAAGCGGCGGTTCCACGCCGCGTTTAGGGAACGCCTGAGGCGACGCTGTCGTTGCAGGCAATGTGAAGCCAGGGTTGTTCGTCATCGGAAGGCCTCCGTTGGGTACTGCGTTCTGGAATTGGCCCCCATATGGGACCGGATTCTCCATCGGTACACCTTGAGGAACCATCGTTCCTGTCGTGTCCGGTGGGCAGTATTCGTTACCTTGGACTGCGGGCACTTCGATGTAGCCGTTGAGGTACAACTCTTTATCAAGAGGTGAACCGCTGTTGAATCCGGGTCCACCAGGTGGAACTTCGTGTGGTTGCATCGCACCCGCGAAGTTTGGTGTGACCAAAATCAGTAATTCAACTTCGTTCTGGACTTCTCGGTTGCTTCGGAAGAAAGCGCCGAGGTATGGGATATCGGAGAGCCAAGGAAGTCCGACTGTTTCCGACTCGGAACGCATTTGCAATAATCCAGCCAGTGCAAGCGTTTCGCCTGCGTTGAGTTCCACTGCGGTTTCGACGAACCGGCTTCGAAGTCCCGGGATGCTCGTTCCTTGCAGAACGACGCTTCGACCCGGATCGACTTCGCTGATCGTGGGACGAACTTCCAGCCAGATTCTTCCATCGCCTCGTACTTTGGCGACGAAGTCCAATCGCGTTCCGAATTCGCGGAACTCGACGGCAACCTGCCCCAAACCGGCCGGCACGAGAATCGGAAACTCACCACCGGAGTTGAAGCTCGCAGGACGGCCATCGATCGCAACGACGGTTGGATCCGCAAGAACTTTTGCCAAGTTGTTTTGCTTAAGCGCTCGTATCAATCCGAAGAAGCTATCATCTCCTCCAACGATACCGAATTTGACCGTCTCGTTACTTGCGTTGACGAGTGCTCCCGTGGTGGAGCCTCGTCCGATCAAGCCACTGGTCGACTGCACTAGGAAGTCATTTCCAAAGTTCGCTTGCCAGTCGATTCCTAGATTCCGAAGTTTCGTTCGCGAGACTTCCATCACCTGAGTTTGCAGCATGATGGTGTGCACGCCGATGACTTCAACCCGGTTGATCACGGTTGGATAGTATTGCTCAGCGATTTGAACGACCTGCTCAACATGCTCGTCCGCAGTTACTTGACCGGAAATAATCACTGCTTGTTGGATCGGAAGCACATTGAGCGTCGCCATCGGAAACTGCTGCGCGAGAATGGTTTGCAACTCACGAGCGTCCCCGGTTACGACTATCTCAATCGAATAGGTTTCGTTTTCAGGGGTTTTCAAATCGACTTGCGTAACCCCAGTCGCCAAAGCGGAAAGGAGTACCTCATTTTGGCTCAGCGGCTGCACCTGGATAATTGCATCATTTGAAATGACGGCCACGTCGATCGTCTTCTCCAACGTCACATTCTGCGACGTGCTAACGATCATCTGAAGCTTCTCATTTTTTTGCGAAATGAGTTTTTTACCGACAGATACTGGAGAAATGTTGGTCTGGCCATAGCTGCTCTGCAACAACGTTGCTGTTACAAGCATCGCCGCAGCTATCGCCCGACGCGAGTGCCATATCCAACGGATAATCCATGACACCCTGAAAATGTTCAGACGTATGCTGGATGCCATTACTGTTTCACTTCCCTGTGATCCACTGGATTTGAACCGAAATTGTCACTGATTTATTCCCTACCGATCGCTGTGGCTCCGCCACTTCAACGGTTCGAGAATGCTTCAGGCCGAAAACCACCACATCGTCCCTGATGCTGGCAATTCTCTGAGTGGCACCCTGAGAAAACTCAGGATGTGCACACCCCACAAAGGTCGATCGACCGTTTCAATAGGCAACCTTTACTTGCCTACGGGGTAGACGGGCTTAAATCCCCCAGATTGCCAAGTCCCCGTAGTGGGGTCCCAAATCAACGAAGGCTGTTGCATTGCCGCGGGATCTACGGGCGTCTGCGGGTTAGAAATCGCTGGATTGGCCGCAAAGGGTGATGGTTGTTGCCCAGCGTTCGACGGACCGTTCGACCATCCGTTATTCGCCGGGGTGCCGGTGTAACCTTGAACGCCCTCTTCATCCAGACCCGACGTTTCGATCTTTATAGGTAATCTTCGGCCTTCCACCCATCGGTAGACCGCTACATCCTTCGGTGATACGACCACCATCTCATTCCGGGCCTTGGCGACAGGAAGCGTTTCGATCGGCTGGACCGCGTCCACAACCGATGGAGCCGGTGCTGGCTTTTCTTTCTCTTCGTTATCCTTCAACCAAGTCAGGAAATTATCTCCGTTGTCCGGAACGGGAATGACAGTAGGGTCTGCGTCCGGAGCTCGAAGGGAAAGTTTTAATTTGCCGAGATTGGACGCTGTATCGAGAGCCTCATACTGCCGTTCTTGAACCAGGAGTTGTACGGTATTTGCTTTCTTTGGCGATGCCTCAGGGTCTCGGAAGGCAACACCGTCGACCATGGCAATCTCAACATTTTGCATCACCCGAACGCTCTTAGAAATCGGGAACCGAGTTCCCTTTTCGAAGAAACCGATCACATCTACCCGATCGCCTGGGCCGAGGTAACCACTTCCCCCATTGCTGTCATGCACCGGCAAATCGAAGATACGATAGCCTTCGGGAACTACCAGATCCTTACCTCGTAGTGAGAGTTTTGCCTCGAGGATAGGTTCTCCGCGATAGAGGCGTTGCTTGGCGTATTTGCCTTCAATTTGTTTAGGATCGTTAAGAGCACCCAGCGGAGCACGGTCGACTGGCCATTGCTCGATGCTGAACATTTCTGCTGAAAGTTTGGTCATCGGCGAGACATCTTTGGATGTCACCATCACTCCCACTGTAGGAAGTGCCTCCCCCGGTTTTTGCTCCAACATGACCTGACTGACGGCCACCGAAGCGACAACACCGCACCCCAAAGCAACAATCAGCAAAACGAGAGACTTGGTACGCATTATCGGATGCTCAAAAATATGGAGTTGACGAGTGCAGCCATCGATCCAGGCGACTCGTGGTAAAGAGCATCCATGCCGTCAAAAGACCCCAGGCACTATCCCTCAATGGATAAGATATGCTACGAAAACACCCGTAGCTGTTGGAGTCATCCGTTTCTATCGAGTTCCGGATGCAAAGATCTCAACCCATTCGCGTTGAGCCCCTAAATCTGGAATAATCGGCACGGGATAGAACGTTGTTGTGGCCCAACGCGTTAGTGCTTGGCCGCTGGTTTGCCGTGTCCAGATGATTTGCCGGTATCGTGCCCTTTGGCGGCGGCTTTTTTGCTGTCGCTCTTTGCCGGGGCAGAGTGGGATTTTGCGCTGCTCGTGCCGTGCGAGTCGGTTGCCGCGTGATCGCCATCCGTGCCGTGCTCCCCGTCCGCCGCATGAGCTTCATCCCCCTCATGGGAATCCGCATCGCCTGATTCACCCTCCGCATTCTCCTGCTGCGACCTTAATGTTGCGACCAGTTTCCGAGGTTCCGGACGAGAAGTGTCCGAGAGGAACTCAAGATTAGCGCTATTGAACGACTGATGCATTTTCGTGACGACCACATCCTCGATCGACGATGCTCCCAACGTTTGTGTCAAAATCTCCAGCAATTGCGATCGCAAATCCGTCAAATAGGGATCGATCAGCAGGCGGCCATCGATCTGTCGCAAATGCTCTTCGAGTGCCTGTCTAACCTGCGCCTGATTCAACTCGATCAATTGCCGGCTCTTCATCCGGTGATTTACGGGAACAATCGCATGCAAATCCATCTCGACCGGGCGTTCCCCTTTGGCGCGATAGGCCAAAAAGCTTCCCAAGGAAACCTCACAGGAAACGTCGGTTTTGGCCATCGAAGCCTGGTATCGGATAATCCCAACGATACTGGCGTGCAAGGTGACGAGCACCAACACAAGCAAGCCAATCCAATATCGACGAATTGTTTCCAACATGGCAGTTCAATAAAATGGACGTTTGTCCGACCGGAATGAATCGGGTTGCCAGGCTCCCCTTTGGAACCTTCCGAAAACCCTAGGTTGCGATTTAAGCCCCGATGCGGTCGGACGAGAAATACGGAGTAAAAAATCATCATGTACGAGTTTCTCTTTGAGTCTCCGTTGTATCTAGGTGGGTTGGGGCTGGTTGTGACGATTCTGACGGCGTATGGATGGCTTCAGACAGGAAACCCTATCGCCCTGCGGAGCGCGATTGGACTGCTTCTAGCAACTGTCGCACTCGTCGCTCTCAACGTGTTTGTGGTCACCGACCGCGAAGCAGTCCGTCAGTATCTCCTCGATACCGCCGCCGAACTTCAACGCAACGAGGTCGCGAAGGTGACGGCTCGCATTCACCCTGACGCTACCCAGATGGTTCTCGACCTACAGGCTCAATTGCCCACGATTCGTTTCAAAACGGTCCGTATTAAATCCTTCCATGCATTTGATTTTACCCCCGCTCGCAATCCTTCATCGGTATCCGTCCGGATGAACGCCGTTGTGGAAGGTGAGCGATTGGGCCAACAAGGCACCGTGCCTCGATGGGTTCGAGTCACCCTCGAGAAGCATCAAGGGCAATGGAAAATCGTCGACTATGATCATCGAGAACCTCATTATGAAATGCTCAATGATGAAGGTCGAAGTCGTCTCGATACGTATCGCCGTTAATTCATCGCCCATAAACCATCGCTGATAGGGCTATCCCCAGCCTAAGTCACTCCAGGGGATTCGGATCCGAGTGACGATCTATACCCGGATGTTCCATTCCTATTTCAGCTACAGATCGGCTCGTTCGCACCATGAGAGTAAAAAGTGTGCGGCAGTAAAAAGAAGGGTAAGTAAAAAAGAGCTATTCGGGAAAAATCGTAGCCAATACGATCGCGAGTCGGATGAGTACGCATGCTCGTACTCAGGGTGTAGAGTTGCTTCCTTGCATGGAGAATTAGATAGGGCTTGGATCCAAACATACGATCACAAGCTGCTTTCGATGACGAGCGCGAGTACTGTCTCACCGAGCGCGAGTACTGTCTCACCGAGCACGAGTACTGTCTCACCGAGCACGAGTAGGGCGTTGCGAGCCCGACATAAAACAATGCTAGCCGCTCAAACACCTGCCGAATCAAAGAGAGGGGCTGAGATTTCTCTCGCCCCTCTCTTCCTTTTTCTTGCTCTGGATGCAACACATCTTCGATTCAGTTTGCATTCCCCTTGCGGGAACATAGCAAGCTGTTAGCGGATCGTGATCATTTGATCGCTTTCCTCGTTCTTCACGACCAGTTTCAGCGGTTGTCCTTCTCGGACCGAGTTCACTGCATTGACAAAATCTTCCGCAGTGCTGACGCTCGTGCCATTCACTGAAACGATCACATCGCCAATTTTCAAGCCGGCAAATCGACCTCGCCGCGCGACACCCAGGACAACCACACCTTCGCCATCGTCCAAGCCAAGTTTGCGTGCCAGTTCACGAGGGACCGAGTCGACAGCTACCCCTAGTTTTTGCATGCTCTGCTTGGATTGTTGCTCACTCGCTGCCAGCGCTTTCTCATCCAGGGCCTCTACGGTTACCGGCAAGACGATATTTTTTCCGCCCCGCAGCAGTCCTATTTTTACGGTAGTACCTGGTTTGGTTTCACCGATTGCACGGCGCATGCCTGAATCTGAGGTGATAGGTGTACCATCGATATCGATGATCACATCTCCTACGCGTACTCCCGCTTTATCGGCAGGCATCCCGCGAGTGACTTGCTCCACTAAAGCCCCTTTTTGGTTGGATGGCAGCGATAACTGTTCTGCAACAGCCGAGGTCACAGTAGCCGGTCGAATCCCGACAAAACCTCGCGATACACGACCGCTCGATATCAAATCGGAAAGCACACGCGATGCAGTGTTGCTCGGGACTGCAAAGCAAACCCCGTTGTATCCACCGCCGCGCGATGCGATCGCAGTGTTGATTCCGATAATTTCCCCACGTAGGTTCAAAAGTGGACCACCGCTATTTCCCGGATTGATCGCAGCATCGGTTTGAATGAAATTGTCGTAGGCGGTGATGCCTTGATCGGTTCGGTTCGTTGCACTAACAATCCCAGCAGTCACTGTTTGTGCGAGCCCAAAAGGACTACCAATCGCAATAACCCAATCCCCAACCTCCGCCTTGGAGGAATCACCAATCGGGGTAGAAACCAAACCGGTCGCGTCGATCTTGAGCACCGCTAGATCGGTACGTGGGTCTGTGCCTATGACCTTGGCCACGTACTTGGTGTCATCGCTGAGGTATACCTCAAGCTCCGCTGCTCCCTCGACAACATGGTTGTTGGTCAGGATATAACCGTCCGGGCGGACGATCACCCCAGACCCCAATCCAGCCTGGACTTTGCCCCCAGGCATCGGCTCGCCGAGTTCTTCCTGGGGCGCTCCAAAGCCGTCACCCAAAAATTGCTCAAATCCCGGTGGCAACTCGATCCCCGGAGGCAATCCTCGAACCCCACCACGCGGACTCGATGGACGATCGACCAAGGACTTGATGCTTACCACCGATGGCTTTACCGACTTCGCAACTTCTCGAAATACTTTCGATAGTTGCTCCGCATGCGCCACCAACGTCGGATCAAGCTGCGCGCGAGCTTGATTCGATTCGGCCAATTGGACCGCATAAGCCTGAGACGGGGAAATCCCCGAACGTGAAAACATCCAATAGCCGATAGGACCAGCGATCGCTACCGCAAGGATGAATAATTTCCAACTTGATAATGGTTTGTGCATAGTTCTTCACTCCAATTCTTTCCTGAAGTTCGGTACCCACGGAGTTGGTTCAAACCTCCGACCGCGTTCTACCCAAGCCAACTCCTCTTAGCAAAAATTCAGAGGAGAATGTCTCATTGGGAGTGACTCGTCCGAATAAACGCATCCGAGATAAACCCAGTGAGTGCCAGTTTGGCTTACGCTTGAAACGCGGTTTTGGATCAAACTACAAATTTCGTGCCAATCCGAATTTTTCATGCAACTTGGTTTCACCGACCAAGTGCAACCGCGGTTTCTGGCACTTGGCAACACTCAAGGCTTCCTAGCCATAGATCGCCCCACGTCCGAGCGAGCGCGCACTGATAGATTGTCGCTCGCGGACCAAATTCCCCTTGAGGACCCTTTCACTGAGCTCCGATTGAGCCAATTCCCAGCTAAACCCTTCCACGCGCAATTCGACTTCTCGATCATCGCTTCTTCAACGTCGACCTTGTTGCACCGATAAACGCACCCCGCAGAAAGGGGGGCCACCGAAGTAATAGGAGCACGCGTTGGCAATCAATTTCCGTCAATCAATTTCCGTCAATCAATTTCCGTTCACCAATTTCCACTCGGGCTGTAACCTTAGGCTGGTTTTGAAGCTGGTGGGATCATCCGGTTCCCGTCCGCCAAAAGGGCGAAGCCATAAAAAAAGAGCTTGTCGTTGGACAAGCTCTCGAAAAAGCGATTTCGCTAAGGTGCAGCTTCTCAAATCGAGACAAGCTTGACTAGGCAGCTGCGTCATTCAATGCGGCTTCGAGCTTGGTGCGAGGCGGAACGCCTTGGAATCGCTCTACGATCTGACCATTCTTGAAGAGCAGAAGCGTTGGGATGGCATTGATCCCGTACTTCATCGACAGTTCTGGATTTTCGTCGACGTTGACTTTGCCAATTTTCACAGAACCTTGGTACTGGACCGCGAGTTCATCGATCAATGGAGCGATTTGTCGGCATGGACCACACCAAGTAGCCCAAAAGTCGACCAGAACCGGTGAACTTGAGTTCAACACATCCGATTCAAATCCGGCGTCAGTAAATTCAGCAGCTTGCCCCATTCTTCAATGCTCCTCGTCGTCAGTAATTCGACGTATTTAGTCTCTAAAGATTACCCAGTGGACTTTTGGTAATGAAGGGAATCAGGTTCCGTCAGTTCTCCAGCGAGAACACCCATGGCACGTGACCGTGCCAAATTTGCACCCCTCACCTCGATTGCATCAATTTACAGCACTTGGCATGCCAAGCCAAGGATGGAGAAGGGGCTCGCAAGCTCTCGCTGACCGCGAAATCGCCAGCAGCTAGGGGCTTTTACTCCTAGGTTTCAAGGTATTTGGATCTAATTTCGTCGGTAATGCACCATGGATACTCCGAGGGTGGGGGCGCATGGACAGTCATTTTTTCTCCCGTCTTAGGATGGAAAAACTGAAGTCGGGCCGCGTGGAGAGCGATCGGTGGTTCGCGAGTTTCTCGGCTTGGGTCTCCCCACGAATGGGAACTGCCATATTGCCTGTCTCCCAAAATGGGATAGCCCCGACTCGAAAACTGAAGCCGTATCTGATGCATACGCCCCGTTTCCAACCGGATGCATACCAAGCTGACGGGCGCGGATGATTTTTGCTCGGTCGTACGCGGAATGTGCGATGGTTCCTTCGGAGTCATCGCCAATTTACGATACGACAGACGAGCTTCGCGTGCTCCGTCGACGTCACGCGAAACAAGTTCCGCCTGCGCAACATCCGGAATTTTTCGCATCCAATCGATCCACTCCCCCTCCGATGCGATGTCACCTTGGACCCACGCTAGGTAGTCCTTGGTAACTTTACGACTGGCGAACTGCGCGCACAAAAGACTTAGGGATCGTTGATTTCTAGCCACGACCACAACGCCGCTGGTCATGCGATCGAGTCGATGTGGAATCCCGATAAAGGGAGTGCTCGGCATGGTTGGCGTTAATTGCTCAATCAGTCGCGACTGCACATTGGGAATTCCTGCAATCGCCTGGGTTAACAGATCGACAGGCTTGTTGATTACGAGGAACCAAGGGTCATCGACAAGGATTTCAATCATACCGAACCTCGCGATCGAACCGTTGACGCATCTCTGTGCTCTCGATCGCTACGATGTTTCCGACCAGTGCAAAAAAAAAGCGAGAAACACCGGCCACGAAATCGACGCATCCAAGCGTCCATCTCATAGTGCTTCTCGCCGTGATCATGTTCTAGTAAAGTGCAGTGCCGGTCAAGAGGGAAGCGGAACTCCTAGCGGATCTTCTTGATCAAATTATTTTCCGGTTCACGGTGCCATGATATGACTCAAACTCCTCGAGAATCGATCCACTTCGTCACCGGTAAACTTGCTGAACCTGCGGTGCGTGAAATCGTATCGCAACTTTCTGCCAGTCGCGGTTTCGACTATACCATCGATGTTCTTCCCATCACCGTAGCTGCATTGATGACACCCACTTGGCTCATGCGCCACTTGAAGATCCCCCCCTCGGCTACCAAGGTATTGCTGCCTGGCTACTTAACCCCACACCTCGATCAGATACGGGGTGCGATTCCTGTACCGGTGGAGTGTGGCCCAAAAGATGTCCGTGATCTGCCTGTTCTCTTTGGTAAGAAGCGATTTCGCGGCGAGGATTATGGGAAATATTCCATCGAGATCATCGCCGAAATCAACTACGCGCCACGCCTCGCTCGTGAAGATCTGCTTTCGGAATCGTTGCGACTCATTCGTGAAGGGGCTAATCGCATCGATCTAGGTTGCGAACCGGGAGTGCGTTGGGCAAATGTCGCCGATGCAGTATCGACCCTCGTCGATAAAGGCATCGCCGTTTCGATCGACACGTTTGATCCTTGGGAAGCTGCAACGGCGTGCCGCGCTGGTGCAACGCTCGTCCTCTCGGTCAACAGTAAAAATCGAGAGGCTGCCTCGGATTGGGGTGCAGAAGTCGTCGTCGTTCCTGATGACCCAAGCGATTTTCCGGGGAGTCTGGTTTCGACGGCAGAGTTTTTGCTCTCCCGTAATGTTCCTTTCCGGCTCGATCCGATCCTCGAACCCATCGGGTGCGGATTCTCGACCTCCCTGGGCCGATACCTTCAGACCCGTGAGCTTTTTCCAGAAGCACCCATCATGATGGGGATTGGCAATATCACGGAGCTTACCGATAGCGACTCAGCTGCCATCAACACGCTCCTCCTGGGCTTCTGCGAGGAGCAGCAAATCCATAGCGTGTTGACCACCCAAGTTATCTCCTGGGCTCAATCCTCGGTGAAGGAGTGCGATCTTGCCCGGCGGCTTGTCTCCTACGCAGTTCGACATCGCATCCCACCAAAGCACCTCGAGGAACGGCTGATCATCCTTCGCGATCCATCGGCAATTCATCCCTCGTCAGCCACTCTCGCAGCAACCGCAGCTGCCGTCAAAGATAATAACTACCGCATCGCCATCGACGGCGAGCTAATCCATCTCTTTAGTGCCGGAGTCCACATCCGCGGTACCGATCCATTCCTCATGATGGACGAACTCCTTACCATGCCGCAATCTCGGAACGTGGATGCATCCCATGCGTTCTACCTCGGCTTTGAATTGGCCAAAGCCATGACGGCATTGACCCTGGGGAAACGCTATGAACAAGACGAACCGCTTCAATGGGGGGTGCACACTCGCCCCGAAAAGCATCATCGCTTGAAACGCACGAATACGAACCTTAAAAAATCGGACTCGGTCTCTACCCAGGAACGATCGCTCCACGATGGCAAGCCGCCACAGTCCGACTCAGAACTGTTATGAACTGTGGTTGCGTACCCCGACGTGTGCATCGCTCTATTCCGGCGTGTTGTGCTCGCGCTCAGCATCGCGGTGCTCATACTCGTTTTCGTCGCAATGGATTGACTCGCTCGGGCATTGCGATCCACCCTCGAATTCCATTGCCATCCGAGTCGACTTCGCGACACTTCTGAATCCGTTTGGATTTTAGTTCTAGCCTCTCGATTCGATAAAGAGCAAAGTTTTACGGAGCACGAGTGCGCTATCGGCAACTGCATGTCAGAGAGCAAGATTCCAGAACGCTAGGTGACGCTTGTGCAACTGCAGGTCGAAAACGCGATCGATCGACCCCTCGTGTCGGTGATCTCGCATTCGACGAAACCGACACGAAGTCCGCGCTGACGCACATGCGCTTTGGCTGTCAATCGATGAGTTCGCACAGGACGCATGTACTGAATCTGCAAATCGATCGTGGAGAAGTCTTGACTGTCGTCAAGCATTCGACCAAACGCGATCCCCATAGCTGCATCCGCCAACGCCGCTAGCACTCCGCCATGGACCCGACCCATGGGATTGTGAAGTCTCTCATCGACATCCAGATGGACAACAGCCAATCCGAGTTGCCGATCCTCGTCGGTCGCCGGATCCACCTGGAATCCGATCAGTTGAGAAATAGGGGCGTCTGCAAAGCGATCCTGACGACTCATAGAATCCTATCAACATTCAAGGTGCGGAAGAAACGTGAAAGTCCGATCATGGAACACTCCTCAAAATCGATCCCCGAGGCTCGTACAGTGGATTCCATGCCGGTCCCTTGGGGTACTTGCCGGGTCACCTTGAAACATGGGAAGCTTTCAAAGATTTTGACCGACCATGGGCGTCGCATTGTAACCGTTCGCCAAGCCGCCGGCACCTCGATCGTCCGATTAGCCTTGTTCGCCCGAGTTGCTCTTTCCCCCGATTGGCCTCGTTCGTCCAATTGGCATCGTTCGTCCAATTGGCATCGTTCAGTGAGCACATTGCTAAATTCGCATCCGTTCGGGGATCTTCACTGCGATCGAATCCGGTTTCGGCTACAATCAAGTGCTCAGCGGCTGACGCTGGCTCCTCTCCATCCTGCCCCTTTCATCCCTGCCCAAACATCGATTCCCGATGGCAACACAGCCTGCACTTCGATCGTTCCTGCGCGATCTCAATAAGCTCGGTGTGGCACGCTTAGGCTGGATCGGCGTGAGCCTGGTCTGGTTACTAGGAATCAATGCGCACGCCGACCCAGCTGATTCGTCGCAGCCCGTGCCGAGCCTGCGAATCCTTCCAAGCGAGCTCGTTGCTTCACCCCGATATCCGGCTCTGTTTTCGATCCAATACTGCAATGCCGATGGAACCATCGACGATATCACCCGTTCCGACGAAGTGACGATCGAGGTTCATGATACGACGATCGCACGTCTAGATGCACCGAACGTCAGTGCTGTCCAGCCGGGTACCACCACCCTTACTATTCGATATCGCAATCTCGAGACCAACGCTACGATCATCTCACAAGCCGATACGCCCTCCACATTTTCTCGCGAAGTGATGTCGGTATTGACCCGCTCAGGCTGCAATCAAGGAACTTGCCATGGAAACCTCCATGGCAAGGGTGGATTTCGGTTGAGCTTGCGCGGCGATGATCCGACTTTTGACTATTATCGGCTCACGCGTGAATACGGACAGCGTCGCATCGACTCGTGGGAGCCAGATCAAAGTCTCTTGCTCCGAAAAGCAACCTCCCAATTGGCACACCAGGGTGGTGCTCGATTTCGAGACGCATCCCCCGAATTCGAGATTCTGCGGACGTGGATCGCGGATGGAGCACCCGACTCCAAATCCCCAGAACTGATTTCGATCGAAGTGGTTCCCCCACAAATCTTGGTGTCTGGCAACCATCGCAACGCACAAATTGCTGTGCTTGCCCGATTTCAAGATGGCTCCGTGCGCGATGTTACACGCTGGTCGCGAATTGAGCCTAGCACGCCTACCGGGATCTCTGTGGATGAGTACGGCTATGTGACCGCCTCAAGCAGTATCGATGTGAGTTTGGGAGTCACTTACCTGTCCGGTAGAACCGCTGCACGCATCGTCTTTCTCGAGGATTCGAAAGCGACTGCGAAGCAAGATGATGGATCAAAGGCATCCTCCGTGGATATGCCGACCCTCGCGATGAACCCAATTGATGCGATCGTCGGTAGGCAATGCGATCAGCTACGAATCACTCCGCAACCCAGAGCCGATGATTGGACTCTGGTTAGAAGGCTATTCCTCGTCACGGTGGGTCGTCTCCCGACGGACGATGAATCCAAAGCGTTCGCCCATGATCCCGATCACAACAAAGTGAGCCATTGGGTGGATCGACTTCTCGCTGATCCCGATTTCGACTTCATGTGGGCCATGCGTTGGAGCGACCTGATCCGAAACGAAGAGAAAGTAATGAGCCCCAAGGGGACTGCACTGTTGCACGACTGGCTTAGGTCGCAGTCCGCAAGCGATCGACCAATTCGCGAATGGGTGGCGGAACTCCTTTCCAGTATCGGTAGTACCTACGATAACCCGCCCGCTTCCTTTCACCGAACGCACCGCGACCCGTTTGTTGCCGCCGAGTCCTCGACCCAAGTCTTCCTCGGCGTTCGCATGCAATGTGCGAAATGCCACAACCACCCATTCGATGTCTGGAAACAAGACGACTACTACGGCGTTGCTGCGTACTTCACCACCATCGATCGCAAGCAAATCGATAACAAGCCGAAGGATGAATTAGACAAACACATCATCACCGGTGATGAAATCATCTCATTGCTCGAACGCCCTCCCGAGATTCAGCACCCGGGGCGATCTCGCAAGGTTTCGCCGCAACCGCTGGCCTCGACACGCAGCGTGGTCACTCTCGCGACCACCTCGGTTCCTCCTCCCGTAGATACCGAGCCAGCAGCACCAACCCCCACGGATCTTGCACCCACAGATTCTGCGTTAAAGAACTCACCAACTCCCGCGTCGACCGTCCTGGCCGACTTCGCGCAATGGATGACGCACGAGAACCACCAGTTCGACAGAAACATCGCGAATCGAATATGGTCTCAGTATTTTAGCCAGGGCATCGTTGATCCCCCCGACGATTTTCGCGATTCCAACCCGCCAAGCAATCCGGAGCTGCTCGCCTTCCTCGCGGAACAACTCAAACAGTCGAATCATTCCTTGAAGTCACTTTCCCGCTTGATCCTGACCAGTGACACATTCGCTCGCAGCTCCGATGGGAATAGCGATCGTAGAAGTTCGCTGGATCCATCGATCTATTTCGCCTCCTACCCAATCCATCGGTTGTCGGCTGAAGTCCTTCTCGATGCGATCGCTGATGCCACGGGGGTTCCATCGGAGTGGCCGAGCGAATCAGCCGAAGGAGTTCGCAATACTCGGGCGATTCGAATGCCAGGTGTGCCTAAGAAACGCGGTTTTCTAAACACCTTTGGAAAACCTGACCGATTGCTGGTCTGTGAATGCGAGCGCTCGAGCCAAGTCTCGCTTGGTCAGTCATTGGCCTTGGTCAATGGAAAAGAAGTTCGCGAAAAGCTGACCGATGCGAAGAACCGTATCGATGCCTTGATCCGATCCGAACGTAGCAACCCGGCTCTTGTCGAAGATTTGTTTTTGGCAACCCTCTGTCGTCCACCCTCTCCGCGAGAAATGGAAAGGGCTATCCAGTTGCTTGATTCCGCGTCGGATAAACCCCAGTCCATCGAAGACGCTGCCCTTGCGATCACCCAGAATTTGACCGCTCCGCTCTACCAAAAGCGCCGTGCCTTGGAGGACTTGCTGTGGGCATTGCTCAACAGCAAAGAGTTTGTCATGCTCCGCTAATCCTTTTTGCCAACACCCAATAAAGGTTAACCGATGAACCACGGATGCAATGAGTTTGGACGAATGATGATGTCCCGTCGCAGTGCCCTCCGAGTGAGCGCATTCGGATTGGCCGGTATTCTCCAAAATCCCTGGAGTGAGGCTGTCGCGGTCTCGCCAGTCGCGGGTAACGCCGCTGCCAACGACGGTTCGAATAATGAGCTTCGCCGAGACAAACCGCGAGCAAAAAGCGTTATCTTTCTCCATCAGTATGGAGGCCCAAGTCATATCGATACATTCGACATGAAACCCAATGCCCCCGATGGCATTCGTGGTGAGTTTCAATGCATCTCGTCGGCTGTTCCCGGTTCGCCGGTCTGTGAGTACCTGCCTCGGTGGGGAGCCCAGTTGGATCGCTGGGCGCAGATTCGCTCGGTGCATCACGACATGAAGAACCATAATCCGGCGTGCTATTACTCGCTCACTGGGAAGCGACCACCCACGGATGACATTCGCCTTCGGGACACATTGGAACTTTATCCCGCTTATGGTTCTTCGATCGCAAAATTCCTCAAGGGGTTCAACGGAGTTCCTTCCTTTATCGCCTACCCACACGTCTTGCGAGATGGCGCCGTCTCGCCAGGACAACACGCGAGCTTTCTGGGGAAGCAGTGCGATCCATACTTTTTCCAAGCTGACCCGAACTCCTCCGATTTCGCACTCCCCGAATTGCAGCTTCCCTCGAACGTAGATCTTTCTCGCCTCGAGCGACGTCGCGACTTGGTGCAATGGATCGACCGCGAGGCAAACTTGATCGAAAAGTCTGCGGACGCCCGAGGACTGGACTCGCTCCAGGAACAAGCGCTGCAGATCCTTTCCTCAACCAGCTTGCGCGATGCGATTGATCTGAGCCGTGAAGAAACCTCGCTGCGCGATGCCTACGGCCGAACGACCTACGGTCAGTCTTGCTTGCTCGCGCGCAGGCTCGTCGAGGCGGGTGCAAGATGCGTTACGGTGTACTTCTCTCAAGGCATCGGGGGCAAGGGGAGCGAGGGCTGGGATACGCATCAAGAAAACTTCAAAGACCTTCGCGAACGACTGTTGCCTGCGACCGATCAAACCGTGCCTACGTTGATCTCGGATCTCGAATCGCGGGGCTTGCTCGACGATACGCTCGTCCTGTGGATGGGTGAGTTTGGGCGGAGCCCTAACATCGGCGATCGCGATGGAAAGGGGCGTGGGCACTGGCCTGATTGCTACACCGTCATGATGGCGGGTGGCGGAGTTCGAGGTGGGGCTATCCACGGGCTGAGCGACCCAAAAGGTGCATTCCCCGCGCGCGACCCTGTCGGCCCCGAGGATATCGCAGCAACACTTTACTGGGCGCTGGGGATCGATCCTCACGCCGAAGTGGCCGACACTCAAGGGCGCCCGTTACCGATCTCGACAGGCGAACCGATCCGATCGATTTTCAGCTAATGCAGGCATCGATCGCATCTTGGATCGCATCTAAAGGTGCATCAACTACCGTTTCGACATGACCAATTCGCGTTGGCAAGATAAAGTGAAGACGCCCGTGCGAAGTCTTTTTGTCCAGCAGCATGGCATCCAGCATGGCGGCATGACTAAACCTTGCGGCAATCGACGATGCGATCTGCGTAGGTAATCCAAACCGGGTAAAGAGCGTGGTCTGACGCTCGAGATCCCGTTCTGTCCATCGACCGAGTGCCAATGCCAGCTTGCCAGCCATTGTCATTCCAATCGAGATGGCTTCCCCATGAAGATACGTTCCATACTCAGCCAAAGCTTCGATCGCGTGCCCAAATGTGTGCCCATAGTTGAGGATCGCTCGCAAGCCCTTGGTTTCGTACTCGTCCTCTGCCACCACATGGGCCTTGAGTTCGCAGGAACGCCGGACAATCTCGGTGACGACCTCGGCATCGCGGTCCAAGATGGCGGCGGATCGTTCTTCGAGCCGCTCAAAAAAAGCTTCGTCTAAAATCACACCGTACTTAACCACCTCTGCCAAACCGCTTCGGTACTCTCGGTCCGGCAAAGAGTTCAAGCTCGAAACATCGATCCAAACCAAATTCGGCTGCCAAAATGCGCCGATCACATTCTTGGCTTCCGGGAGATTGATTCCCGTTTTTCCCCCTACGCTACTGTCCACCATCGCTAGCAGCGTTGTTGGTACCTGAACGAATCGTACCCCTCGACTCCATGTCGATGCGAGAAATCCTACGAGATCCCCGATCACCCCACCCCCGACCGCAACCAACACCGACTGCCGATCAGCCTTGAGTGCCAACATTGACTTCCATAGTCGTTCGAGTTGTTCGATGCTCTTGCTGGTCTCTCCACTCTCGACCGCTACCAGGGGAACCTCACTGTGAGGAGTAGCTAGCGATCGAGCAATCCCCTCCGCGAACTCTTTCACCGATGCATCATGGACCACGATGATCTTCGAGCTTTTCGGAATGGCATCGCGAAAGGCTGACGAAAAAGGATGCCCCTCAGGAGTTCCGATGTAGATGGGGTAACTTCGTGGGCCGAGAGAAACCTGAAGCGATTGCATATGGTCCGATCAGAGGGCAGAGCGATGCGAGTTCCGGTGGTACGTGCTTGAAGTATGCATCATTCCCTATTGACTGCAAGTGCGACTTGAGAATGGCATAATATGTCATGCAGTGCCCGACGGCCTTTGTACATAAACAACGTCATCGAGTTGATGACGATAAACAACACTAAAAAGAACGTGATCCCTTCCGCCAGCAGCTCGGACTGTAGTGATACGTACGAGCTCAGAGGAAAAAACCACGCGAACGCGTTCCGCAATACCTCGCGAGGCACCAACTGCTCTCGGCGAGGTGCCAGGCCGTGCTCTTCGACGATCCGCAATTGGAATAGATATCTACCCAACGACCGCCATCCCCGAAAAATAGCCATCAGGTAAAGTGCGGGCACAATCAAGGACGCAAATGCAATGATCGGGATAAACAATTTCAAGTTCAGTGAATTAGCACTCGCATATTCATTGATCGAAAAGATTGCGATTGCAAAAGGCGCAATTGCTGCCAGCAAGTAGATTTGGTCGATGACATATGCCATGGCTCGAGGGGCATACCCGGCGGGAGTCGTGCTCACCGGTGTGATTTCTCGTAGGTCGTTCAGTAGGGCATCGTAGTCAGGGTAGCGGTCTTTAGGGGATTTCGCCAACAGCCGTTCGATTAGGGCTCGGAATTCATGAGGCACACTTGCAGGCCATGAAGCAGGAAAGTCGATGGCGGCTGTCAAATGGGTCTCGAGTCGCTGTCGGACCGTTTCACCCTTGAGTTCAAACGGCATTCGACCAAATACCAATTCAAATAAAGTGACTCCGAGCGCATACATATCGGATTGAGGACTAAATCCCTCCCCTCGAAATAGCTCAGGGGCAACGTAGGCTGGCGTGCCAGCGATTGGGGTATCCGTCTCTGTTCCACTTTGGATCCGAGACAATCCGAAATCGGATAGCTTGATTCGTCCATCTCCAGCCATGATCAAATTTGCAGGCTTGATATCGGCATGGATGATATCGAAAAGTGCCGCATGCTTGAGCGCGGATGCAACTTGCATTGCATACAAGATCGCCTCCGCATAAGGTATCGCGCCTTCGCTCTTCAGTCGTTCGGACAACGTTGGTCCTGGCAACAATTCCATGGCCAGAAACGGTTCCTCGTCCTGGCGACCGACGTAGTAGATAGTGACTACGTGGGGATGATTTAGCCTCGCCTGCGCAACGGCTTCTCGCAACGTCGCATCCAAGCGAGAATCGCTGCATACGTTGCGATTCTGCATGACCTTGACAGCGACATAACGCTGTAGTGACATGTCGAGCGCTCGATACACAGCCCCCATGCCTCCGCCGCCAAGCCGTCGGTCGAGTCGAAAGTGTCCGAATACTTTGTTGGCTAAGTCGTCATCGGGGTCGACATCAAAGTGATGGAATTCGTCCGTCCTATCCAAATCCGTGATGCTCACTGTTGCATTGATCGCGTTTTGGATGGCTGCGCCCGAGATCCTGCGCAGACAAGTAGGGCACTGCCCCCCTTCCTGCGGATCCACCGGATATTCGTGACCGCAGACACAGTGGTACAGAGGTCCGGTATTTTGGACTGATTCGGTATCTTTTTGTGCTGCGGTGGGACTAGTTTGCATCCTGGGAATTGTACACACTGTACACACGTTCGGCGTGAGCAAATCGGGCTCATCCCAGCCAACGATTCAGTCCAATCAGTATCCGGATTCCCACGAAAGCTGCCGTATGGAATGGCTATCCCCTCCCGACGACCACCCAACCCCCTCCTTGATCGTGCACGGAGACATCGTCGATCGGAATTTGAGTCGCATGCAATCGTATTGCAATGCCCACGCTCTTAACTTGCGCCCCCACACGAAAACCCATAAATCGTTGGAAATGGCGAGACGCCAAGTTGCAGCGGGGGCTGTCGGTTTGACGGTGGCCAAGGTGGGCGAAGCGGAAATCATGAGCCATGCCTGTTCGGATGTCTTTATCGCCTATCCGGCTGTCGGTAGCCACCGTCTGGCCCGCATCGCAACGCTCGCAAAATCCCATCGTATTTCGATCGGAATCGACTCCTTGGCTGCCGCAAAATCACTTCAGGAAGCCGCAGCGTCGCAATCGTGCAAGCTCGGCGTCCTGGTCGATTTAGAAGTCGGTTTCTTTCGCACTGGAGTCGGAGAATCCACGGACGCCATCGCGTTATGCGAATATGTGGCGTCCCAGAAAAATCTGGAGTTTCGGGGCGTAATGTGCTTCCCCGGCCACATCCTGCCAAACGCGGACGATTCGGTCTGGCACGCCTACACAGAGTCGCTCGCCAAAGTCATCGACCAACTCCAAAGACGGTCCATCCCGGTTCCGATCGTTTCAGGTGGATCGACACCCACCGCCATGCAATCCCATCGCAATCCCCTTCTGAACGAAATTCGCCCCGGTACGTATATTTACAACGACATGAACGAAGTCCGACTCGGAGTCGCGACATTAGACGATTGCGCGGCTAGAGTTCTGGCCACCGTGGTCAGCACCCCGAGCCGCAATAAATTTATCGTTGACGCAGGGAGCAAAACCCTTTCAAGCGATCGAAACTGCGTCGATGCCGACTCGGGCTTCGGATACGTTGTCGAATACCCGGAAGCAAAAATTTCGCGTCTCAGCGAGGAACATGGCGAAGTGGTGCTCCCCTCGGGGAGCACGTCGATAACACCCAAGGTCGGCGATCGTATATGGATCATCCCCAACCACGTATGCGTCAGCGTGAACCTTCAGAATTCGTTTTACTTGCTCGATAATCAAACGCTCCAACAACTCCCAGTCGATGCGCGGGGAATGCTGGTGTGAGTTTGGTCGCCGCCACCTCACACACGCCACCTCACACACGCCACCTCACACTATCGATCGCCCTTTGAAGTCAGCAACACTGCGAAGTCAGCAACACTGCGAAGCCAGCAACACTGCGAAGCCAGCAACGGCAGTACCAACCAACTCCACCGCCACCACACAACACATCGAACGAATGATAAAGTGCAATATTTGGATTGAACCAAGGCGCATCGAACAGCAGCAGGTGAATCAGAACGGGATCCTATCGTGGTGAAAGTGACTGTCCTCGTCCCCGCATTCAACGAAGAAGGAACCATCGAAAAGGTGTTGTCCAAGCTCGTTGCTCTCCCCTTGGATAGCAGAGAGATCCTCGTCGTCGACGATGGGTCCACCGATAATACGTCCGAGGTTGTCGCGTTGCTGGCTGCGCAACATCCCTCGATTCGCTTGTTCAAGCAACCTCGTAATATGGGCAAAACGGCAGCTATTGCTCGAGCCATCGCCGAGTCATCCGGTGAGATTCTGATCATTCAAGACGCAGACCTAGAATACGACCCTGATGAGATCGCCGACGTGATTTCACCGATCATGAACGATGTCGCTGATGTTGTTTACGGTAGCCGCTTCCTGGTCAAAAAAGCGTCTCGCGTTCTGTATTTCTACCACTATGTCGCCAACAAATTTTTGACGCTACTCAGCAATTTGTTGACGAACCGAAACATGTCGGACATCGAGACTTGTTATAAGGCGTTCCGTCGCGAGGTGATCGTTCCCTTGGATTTCACCAGCCGGGGTTTTGGTCTCGAGGTGGAGATCACGGCCATGATCTGCAAAACCAAAGCGAGAACCTATGAAGTCCCTATTTCCTACTACGGAAGAACCTACGAAGAGGGAAAGAAAATTGGAATGCGCGATGGAATTGCTGCGATCTGGTACATACTCTACTACAACCTGATAGCTCCGCTGACCCCGTCCGGCCAGTCCTACATCCATACGGTCAACAACGCGTTGGCGAAACGAAGTAAATCTGGGTAAATCGGATTGAACCCCACGGCCCGCTGTTGGGTTTCTTGACGTGGACTTCGTTCTCGTATCGAATGAGTAAAAATCATTCTACGACTAGAAACCAATGGCCACGATGAAGATTGAATCGTTTTCTGCAGACTGGATCGCGACCCCTTGTGACGCATTGGTAGTAGCCGCCGACGAGGACTGGCGAGCACGCCAGGAATTCCAACAACTCTCCGCCGTCACCCAAGGCTGGTTGAGCAGGTTGTTGGAAAGCGGCGAAATCTCCACCAAACCCAACAAAGTCACATTACTGCTTGGCCCCCCAAATATCGCAAGCCCACTATTGGCGATCGTCGGCACCGGGTCGCGCACCTCGGGACTTCACAATATCCATTTCCGAGCTGCCAGCGCAGCGATGAAAACCATCTGTACCCGCAAACGAGGTACGGTGCGGTTGGTGGGCCTGGGAGCGTCTCCGCTCGAACTCCGCTCCGCCGTTGCCGGTTCGATGGTGGGATGCGTCGGACAAGACCTCTTTCGGGCTGAGAAATCGCTCTTCGAACCGGATCGTATCGAATGGGTCGGTGTTAGCGATCCACAACTGCGGGCAGGGCAAACCATCGGAGAATCGATCAATCTCACCCGACGACTCGTAAACTTGCCTCCGAATTACCTCTACCCAGAATCGTTCGAAAAAGAAGCTCGCGCCGTCGCTGACGATTGCGGTGTTTCCATCGAGGTCTGGGACAAAGCAAAATTGGAACAGGAACGATGCGGCGCACTGCTCGGTGTGGCCCGAGGCTCGGTCCGCGATCCACGGCTCATCATTCTGCGCTACCAAGGCTCCTCGCCCGATGCGGAACCCCTTGCGCTCGTCGGCAAAGGGGTTACCTTTGACAGCGGCGGTTATTCGATCAAACCGACCGATGGTATGCTCACCATGAAATGCGATATGGCAGGTGCTGCCACCGTTCTCGGAATCCTCAACGCGGCGGCAAAACTACGGGCCAAACGCAATATCGTTGGGGTGCTCGGCTTGGTAGAGAACCTGATCTCCGGCGATGCGTTTAAACTCGGGGATGTGCTCACGGCTCGCAGCGGCAAAACGATCGAGATCCATAATACCGATGCCGAAGGCCGATTGGTGCTGGCCGATTGCCTCAATGTTGCCCTCGATCAAAAGCCTTCCCAAATCGTGGACTTCGCGACGCTCACCGGCGCGTGCGTGGTCGCACTCGGAACCGAAGTCGCAGGCTTGATGACTAACAACAGCAAACTTCAATCGGAGATTCAGTCCTTTTCAGAACGGTGCGGCGAACATACCTGGCCACTCCCCATGCATTCGTTCTACACCGAACAGATCGCTGGAAAAGTCGCTGACATCAAGAATGTCGGTGAAGGGCGATGGGGTGGCGCTATCACCGCTGCAAAGTTCCTCGAAGAGTTCGTCGCTGAAACACCCTGGGCTCACCTCGATATCGCCGGCCCAGCATTCTACGATAGCCCTAAACCATGGGCCGATGCTGGAGGCTCCGGCGTGCTGGTCCGATCCTTTGCTGAGTGGCTCCTCGCATGAACGCTCCCTCGGATGATCTAAAAGAACAACAAACAATCGATGAGGTTCGACGCCAGTACCATGAACTTGCTGAACTAGCTGGTTCCCTCGCTCACGAAATCAAAAATCCTCTCTCGGTGATCCACATGAATACGGATCTCCTGTGCGAGGAACTCGAGGAAAGCCAATGGCCCGGAAAACGACGCGCAATCTCCAAAGTGGACATGATCAGGCAGCAATGCCACCGTATGGAAAATCTTCTCCGCGATTTTCTACGCTTCGCTCGCATGCAAGACATGGAAATGTCGGTCGGTTCGCTCAACGACCAAATTGTCGTTGTGCTGAATCTGTTCCAGCCACAGGCCGATAAACAGAACATCCATTTGGACAAATTGCTCGACCCCAATCTCCCCAATATTCGACTCAATAGCGGCGCACTCCAAGCCGCATTGATCAACTTGGTCAAGAACGCAATCGAAGCCATGCCCGATGGCGGTGAACTCTATGTCCAAACCTACATCACCCCCAAGGGTGTCGCGATGGACATGATCGATACAGGGTGCGGCATGGATGAAACCACAGCCATGCGCATGTTCGAACCCTTCTACTCAACCAAACCCGAAGGTTCCGGACTCGGCTTGCCCACCACTCGGAAGATTATCGAAGCCCACGGCGGACGTATCAGCGTTCAAAGCGAAGTCGGCCGCGGCACCAAATTCGTGATCGAATTCCCAACCCCAATTCGACTGGCACCCTAATCGGCTGGTCTTTGAAACACCATGGATTTGATGGAGTACTCGGTAAGAAGTACTTGGAAGGAGCACAAGGCGATCCGCGATGATTTCTGAGCACGAAACGACGATTCGAGTCCACTACCATGAAGTCGATGGTCAGGGGCGAGTACACAATAGCAATTACCTCAGTTACTTTGAGCGAGGCCGCGTAGAGATGCTCCGCGCATCGGGGATCTCGTACAAAGAACTCGAGAGTACCGGATTGATGCTCGTCGTCCGGATGATGCATGTCGATTTTCATGCGCCCGCCGTGTTCGATGACTTGCTAGTCCTAAAGACAAGGCTCGGGTATTGCCACGGTGCTCGCATTGAACATCACTACCGACTGGTCAGACCACGCGCGTTGCCGAGCGATGGAACAACGCGAGTTGAATCGCCTGCAATGGGTGAAGATGCAAACCTGGGGGACTCCGGCGAAGGCGATCTCATCGTATCTGGCCGCAGTGAGATCGGTTGTATTGACGCCTCCGGTCGGGTCCGACGTTTGCCTGCATTCTTGCAATTGAATCTTCGTGGGGATCGCGACGGCGATTAACAGCGTCACTTACCGAGTTTGCCTATTATTTCCATCGACTCCACGACTCGCTCATCCACTGCCAATCGGTACGCGGACAACTGGTCGTAGACTCTATTGCCATTGACGCACACGCCAGGAATCGACTATTTCCGAACGACCATCGGGCACCTCCTTCGGAACCCTGGTAAAATTTAACGATTATTCTGTTGGCAACGACTTTTCGTGCCGATACCAACGATAACACACTTTCATATCGCACACCCGGCAGCTACCAAAGGATTGATAGCCATGCGCAGTCGCTTACCGAATTGGATTCGCTTAGGAATGGTTTTGGCGGTCATCGCTGGCACCCAAACAGGATGCAAAAGCGGTTGGAAAATGCCAGGGTCAGACATGTTCTCGTGGACTCGCAAACCTTCGGAAAGCACCCTCGCAGGTACCGGTCCTTCGATAGCGATGCCATCGAACGGGACACCGACTAGCCCGTCGACAAAAAACACGCCATCACCGATCAATAGCACGGCGTTGAACAACACCAAACCATCGTCGCCGTATGGCCAAGGGGTCACGAGCCCTTACGGTCAGCCATCGGCACCTAATGCGGCCGGTGGCTTGGCAAATGCACCAGGCGCAGGGACTGCTGCTACGCAGAACGGATACAGCACTGGCAATTATGCGACCACTCCTCAGCGACCGATGGGTGGCGCTGCACCATCCTATGGTGCACCCGGAACGCCTGTTCCTCTCACCGCACAAAATCCCTATGGACCATCCGGTTATGGTGTTCCACCAAGCAATACAGTTGCCGCGGGACCAGTTGGCGCGGGACCAGTTGGCGCTGGACCATCTCTTGGCGGACCAAATGCTGGCGGACCAAATGCTGGCGGACCAACAGCTTACGGTGCTCCTCAAGGCTATCCAGCGCCAACGCAAAGCGTTGCTGGTCCTAATGCATTGCCACCCGCTGGCAGTGTCGCCTACGGCATGACGCCTCCTCCCGCGGCCCCAGGCGTAGTTCCTGGCGGTATCCCAAATACCAATCCCTACGTACCCAACGCTGGTACCAATAGCGTGCCAATGAACACGGTCAGTTACGGTGCTGGTTCGTTGCCACCGTCGCTGCCACCAGCCTCGAGCATGCCAAACGCCTACGGCGGCGGAGCGGCTCCAAGCGTCCCAACCTACAACGGTCCAGCTTCCTACCGACCCGGTAGCACCGCCCGATCGACCTCTTATGATTTCTCCAACCAAGCACCCGCAGGTGGTGCAGCTCCTGGTGCCGCATACCCTCGCAGCGCTACGGAACTACCAAGTAACGTGAATCGCTAAGCTCGACTCGGAGCCCGCTTGGGCTGTACTTGTCGATCCTCATAGAATCGCACAGAAGGGGAGCCCTGGTCACCGGGTTCCCCTTTTTCGTTGCATTCGACGTAGGGTACACAGCTGACGGCACTCGATGAGTTCGTGCTCGTCTCCCAATCTTTCTTTGGGATTTCAACGTGGGGTGGGCCAGTTAAAGTTTCCCATGCACATGATTGGCTTCGATGACGCGGCCTTCATCCATCAACTCCTCGCTCCGAACCATTACCATATCCGGCGAGTATCCATAACGCTGCTGCCACATCGCTCGATTTTTTGCGGAGCGGTGCCAATCCGCACCTCGACCGCTATCGGCGATCCCCGCGACAATCGTCGATTTGACGGAATCCGCTAGAAACTCTCCGTTCCTATAAACCAATGCACCGCGGCGGAACACCATCTCCGGATCGCAAAACATCGACTCCACATTCGAATCATCACGGTAGACCACGACGTCCGCGATGGCTCCATCGCTTAGTACGCCGCGTCTCTCTAATCCCAATGCGCGGGCTGGACCCATCCGCGTCATCGTTGCGATCTCGGACAGTGTGTATTCTCGTCGTAGACTCGGCAATGGACTCGTGCTCTTCACGTCGGGATGCAACCGATCGAAAATCGACATTCGGAAATCATAATCCATCAATAATCGAATCAAATGAGGATAGCCAGTGAACGGTCCCCCATTAGGATGGTCCGTGGTCAGAAAGACACGCATAGGGTCGGTGATGCGCAAGAACAACTCCAATCCGATCGACCACTGCAGCGAATGGACATACTGGCTCTCGCGGTATCGGAATGGAACGATGCCGCACCCTGCCTGACACTCGAGATCTTGAAAGATGACCTTGCGAGGCAACGCCAACGCTCGATGCTCGAATTGATGCATCGTATCCGCAGACAATGTGACGGTTTGTCCGAAGAGCACTTGGCCGACGTCGATGGTCAGTGAATCGGTGCGATTAACTCGATCCGCTAAGGCGGACGCAGCGGAACTGTATCCATGCGGCCCTTCCTTACCATAGCAATGATACTGCGCATGGGTTATATGAAGCCGTCGTCCCTCGACCGCATCGATCGTGGCTAAAGTAGATCCGATGTTCCCTGCGACCCCTAGATTGCTGCAATGGACATGCAAGGGATGCGCTAGCCCGAGTTCCTCGATTGCAGTCGCGAGCGCTCGCAGGATCTGTCGTGGTGTCACACCGAAATGAAGGTGTTTCTCATCGACATCCAATTTCCTTTGATTGAATTTGAACGCGTCGATCCCACCCGCATTCACCACCTTTACCGCGCATGCAGCATGCGCAGACAACATCCACGCGACATAGTCGGTGATCATCGATTGCGGTGCACCCGACTGAAGCCATTCAAGCAACATTCGGTCGTTGCCCAAGACTATATAGCCTCCGGTATCCAGCCACGGAGTGTCTCGCATCTCGGCATGCGATTGCCGGGCATTCGCCGGCAGCATCGCCGGCTCAAAGCAGGCGGTGTAGCCCATCTGCAAATACCGACGGCCGGTTTCCCAAGTATTGGGTACCGGGCAACTCAAAGGCCCCAACCACGGCTTGTCGGCTCGCCTTACGCCTTTTATCCTCGGGCGCTCGGGCATTAGCAGTCGAGCCAAATTGACTTTGCCACCACCGATGTGGGTGTGCAAATCGATCGCACCAGCCATCACCGTACGTCCCGGCAACGAATACTCCGCGTCGACTTTTTGACCTGCTGGCAACCGGCGCGATAGGACGCCATCGATCAAGTAGAGGTCGGCCTTCTCGGCGCCCGGTCCAACCCCGTCGGCCACACCCATTCCGTCGGCCATTCCCAGTCCGTCGACGGCACGTACTCCACGCAACTTGGTGATCATCGAGCGACGAGCCTCCTCAACCAATCACCCGCTACCATCGTTGGTGCATCACCAATTATGAAGTCGGTTGCAATGAACCGTTCTTCTTGGATTCCCCGCACCATCAAGGTCTGGTCCCCTCGAAAAAACTCCGAGGGTACTTCGATTCCTGGCAATAGGGTCGGCAACCAAACGATCTCATGCTGTATCGTCTTTGAAGCCGTGCCTGATAATCCCGACGGTGAGACAACAATCATAGGCACTCCGGAACTCAATACCGGTGGCGGTATACTATCTGCCGTATCGTCGACCCAAACAAGAACTGGTTTGCGAACGGTGTTGGGTATACCAGTCGGATTTCTGCCCATTGACATCCCTCCATGGAGTTTCGGCCCGTTTGAGAGGCGATTCTCTATTGGCTCTCTGGCAGCGGCGTTTTGCAACCATACCTTCGCTCGGCATCCTGTTGGATCGTATTCCACGACCCCTTTTCGATAACGAATGCGGCCAGGAAAGCCGGTTAGCCACGTGCAAGCTTGTTGAAACCCAACATCCAATCCCCCCCATGCTAACGCAGCGCAACGTCGATCGCTGTTCCGATTCGCAATCCACGCCATCATCGATTCGATCCATAAATCACCATGGGCTACTTGAAGATTTCGATTGGACCACAGAACCGTTGTGAAACTCGCCTGCTGCAACCAATCTCCAACTTGACTCTCCCACGGCCAACTCGCCGCCGAGCGCGCGGACTGCAATAAGGATCGCGGGACTCCTTGCACATCGCAATCGATGGCCAATGCATCGAATCCCACCTGTCGCCACGCTTGGATGGATTCTTCATTCCACGAACCTAACAGCAACGTTGGAACGCGGCGTCCGGCCGAGAGCGCCGCTGGAATCCGCGGGTATTCTTCTAACAAGGAATCATCGCCGACGACAATCAGCAACGTCGTGCTCTCGCGCGCTTCCGCTAACGAGACTCCATAGAATCCCGACCGCTGAATCGCTTGTACCGTATCAAAGGCTGCTTCGCTGTCCCAGAGATCGAGGCTGGCGTGAACCTGCTCCACAAACTGGACCGCTGCTCGGGCCGTTTCGATGCTATGGATCCGGCCGGTAACGAAGATGTCGCCTGCGCTGTCGAGTATCGCGCGCGCCCGCTCCAGCGAAACGTCTTGCTCTCGCGATGCGGGGAGAACCCCACGCGATCGAAGCATTCCGTGCAGCAACTCGCGTTCTCGATTCCTTCTTGAGCAGAAAGATTCTGAGGCCATCATCGCATCGCTCCGTTCCGCGTCCCCCTCACAAACTAAGGAGCAGAACGTACAGAATCGTGCGATGGCGGATTTGTCGTTCATGAGGGAATGTGGCGAGTTTCTTGAGGTTAGCCGACCTCGGTATTGGTTATTCCTGCGCTGCACCCATCGGAGAGGTGCTGCGTCGAATACCTTTTCGACTGATTTTGGGCTTAACCTATCTTATCACGCAGATCCGTGTAACGCGTCCAAAACTCGGTCGGTCATCGCATCGGTTCCTATCGACGGCATCCCACGCGGTACCAAATCGGCAGTCCGGTGTCCTTGTGCCAAAACTTTCCGGACTGCTTGTTCAATGCATTCGGCTTCAGCGTTGAGATGAAGCGAATGCCGGAGCAGCATCGCTGCCGCAAGAATTGTTGCCAGCGGATTTGCGATCCCCTTGCCGGCGATATCGGGAGCCGAACCGTGGATCGGTTCGTAGAGACCCGGCCCAGCGCTGCCGATCGAGGCGCTTGGGAGCATCCCGAGCGAGCCTGGAAGCATGGAGGCTTCGTCGGTCAAAATATCTCCGAACATGTTGCTGGTGACGACAACATCAAAGCTTGTAGGCCGGCTGAGCAAGTGCATCGCCATCGAATCGACCAAAACGACTTCGTATTCGAGATCGGGAAATTCCTCTTGCATGATCTTGGCACTGACGCGTCGCCACAGACGGGATGCCTCCAGCACGTTGGCCTTATCAACCATGGTTAGCTTTTTACGCCTGCCTCGAGCTGCATTCGCTGCCATACGAACGATGCGGTCCACTTCGGAGGTCGTGTAGACAGCGGTGCTGTACGCGCGTTGCTGGCCATCTGGAAGCGTTTCACATCCCGAGGGTCCAAAGTACAAGCCGCCGGTCAGCTCGCGAAAGAACAGGATGTCGGTCCCTTCGATGATGCTTCGTTTGAGCGGTGACGAATCGAGCAACTCAGGAAACGTCACAATAGGTCTCAAGTTCGCGAACAGCCCCAGCTCCTTGCGGATACGCAGCAATCCCGCCTCGGGACGTGTCTTCGCGTTTGGATCGTCCCATTTAGGCCCACCTACAGCGCCGAGCAAAACCGCATCGGACGCTTTACAAGCGTTCACGGTCGCTTCCGGAAGAGGATCCCCAAACAGATCGATCGCAATCCCTCCGATCATCTGCTCATTGAATTGAAACGCATGACCGAATTTTTCTCCGATCGCCACCAAGACTCGGTGCGCAGCGCGGGTGACTTCAGGTCCAATCCCGTCTCCGGGCAGCAATACGATATTTGCGTTCAATTCAATCTCCGAAAAAAGTCGAAACGTATAGCTTGTCGATTTAGGAATGCCATCTGGGGTAATGAACCCGTCACGACGTGGGAAGTGGGAACTGGCGTTTTACTTCCGCACGCGTGGATGATTGAGCGGCAACCATGCACCATTTTGATGGCTGCTGGCAACGCATTGCTGAATGAAGTACATCCCCTCGACACCATCGTGGACATTGGGGTAGACGGTGTTGACCCGCTCGATGGTCTCATTCTGCGAAACCGCGATCATGGCGTCATAAGCGGAGCAGTAGATATTGGCGAAGGCTTCGAAGAATGCTTCCGGGTGACCGCTAGGCAATCGGCATGCGCCTCGCCCACTGGCATTCATGAACGGTGCATTGGGATCGCGAGTATACAGCCGATGCGGTTGCCCGTTTTGACGAACGACCAGAACATTCGGCTCCTCTTGCCGCCATGACAATGCACCCTTCGTTCCATCGATTTCGATGAAGAGATCGTTTTCTCGACCGTGGCTGATCTGGCTCGCGGTCACCGTCCCAAGTCCACCGTTCTGATACCGGACGATGGCCGTACCATAATCATCCAGTTTGCGGCCAGGCTCGAACGCTTTCAAGTGACAGCTGATCTCAGCCGGGAGCAGGCCGGTCATGTAACGACCGAGATTGTAAGCGTGGGTTGCGATATCGCCAAAGCAACCTGCGGCGCCGCTCTTGGTCGGGTCGGTCCGCCATGCTGCTTGCTTTTGATCTTGAGATTCCAATCGTGTGCGCAACCAGCCTTGGATATAGTTCGAACGAACCGCTTGGATCTCGCCGAGTTCTCCGTTCAATACCATCTCGCGAGCTTGACGAACCAGTGGATACCCGGTGTAGTTGTGGGTGAGCGCGAAAACCGATTTTGATTTATCGACGATGCTTGCCAGTTCCTCCGCCTGCGCCAAATCGAAGGTCATCGGCTTGTCGCAAACAACGTGAAACCCTGCCTCGAGCGCCGCCTTGGCAACTTCGAAGTGCGTCGAGTTCGGTGTCGTTACCGAAACGAAGTCGATCCGCTCTCCTACCGGCTTCTTCGCTTCAGCTTCGAACATGGCCGCGTAGGATGGGTACGCTCGATCGAGCGAAACGTCGTAGTCTGGTGCTGCGGCTTTGGAGCGTTCCGCATTGCTGCTGAACGCGCCCGCAACCAATGTGGCTCGATTGTCCAGACACGCTGCGATCGAATGGACACGGCCTATAAAAGAACCCGGACCTCCCCCTACCAAGCCCATTTTCAGTTTGCGATTGAGTGGTCCGTTGGTCATGAGTGTCTCCGGCAAGTGTCTTCGAGAGGGTACAGGATAGGGAAAGGATCACGACTCGATCCTGACGACTCATGTTCTACCAATTCGCACCACGTTTTCCAGGTCCCGAACACGCTGTCGATGAAACTCCACAACGGATTTGCTACGGAATCAGCCAGGGAATCAACAATCGTTCAGAACGAATCCCCGAATCTTTTTTTCTAATGCTTTCCGAATCGATACGAGTCCAATCCATCACCAGGGACTGAGCGATCACAAGGAGCAGGTCCGCACCCGGAACCGGGCCGAACAAGGCATAGCGAAGCGACGGCGCGGAGGGAAACGGACGCGCGGCAGGAACTGTTCAGGCACCTCGGGTTCGTCGAACGCGAACCCGTAGAGCGATGGCACAGGATGCGACCGTGGAAAGGAGCAACATCGCTCCCGGTTCGGGTACCGAGTTGAGAACCGTGATGGAGCCCGGCAGATAGTTAACGACTAGCGCGTTACCGTACTGATCGGTCATGAAAGGCAAAGCTCCTAATTCAGATGGCATCGTAATACGCACTTGGTTCGTTACGGAGGGCTTAAGATTTAAAGCCAAGTTGAAAAGGATCTTGCCGCCGGTCAATGCATTTGGGTTGCCGAAAATCGCATAGTCGGTGGCGAGTTCTGGAGAATTGCCGTTGATCAAGATGTCGGAGGAGGTCAAGCCGCCATTGGCTGCGTTGACCGTCATCATGAACCAATTCCGTACATTCGATTCCCCGCCGGTTGCAATGATTCTTTGGTCATCCGGCAGAGCTGCAGGAAGCTCGATTCCGGCACCAAGGGGGGCTTGTCCATCCCCACCTATGTCGAAGTTCAGGTTGAATCCTGACAGCTTCAATGTGGGGTCATCGCTAATGGCAAGGATCGGTACGAGAACGCGATCGGGAAGCGCTGTTCGCTGAACTTGCACGTCCCCGACTTTGAGAACGATGTCCGCGTGCAACGTGTTCGAGCGCATCAAAGCCAAGATGGCTAGCCCCAAAAAACACGCTAGTCTCAAGCTCGGGGCGGGGGGATCGAGTGTCGCATGCGGCATGCTTCGCGACTCCAGTGTTCGGCGACTCAAGATGCTCGGGGACAAGCAGCCTCCCTACCGACGGTTAAACGCTTGGTACCGACCAAGCGAAGCGGGACAGCAGGTTGGATGCGATCCCAACTCTGCGCTTCCATCGCTAAATCTGACGATATTTGGAGCTTCCGACAAAATCAAGAATCGTTGGCCTGAGAAAGTGCAAGCCCCATGCACAGAAAGCCCTGTATACTTTTGGAATGGTGGCGGCGATGGTCGCTGGCTCGATTGTCCGTTGGGCATTGAGCGTTTTATTGCGTCGACGCTACCGAATCGTGGGCTTCCGGATTTCATGGAAATCCTGGACAGGCAACAGGGGCAACCGAAATGCATTTTTGGGGATGGATACAGTCATTGGCTTCCAATGCCAGTTCGGGGGTTCCTGGCCTAGCGAACCCGTATTTCCTGGTGGGTGTTGGCGGAGCGATTGGGAGCGTCCTTCGATACGGGGCCGGGCGTATCGCGGCGATTAGCGTTCCCGGCGCCAGTTCCCTTCTGGTGACAGGGACTGTGAATTTGGCGGGCTCGTTTCTTTTAGGGTGTGTGATTGCAGGATTCGGCGGCAATCATCGTGGACATCCAGGAATCTTGCTCTTGGGAGTTGGAATCTGTGGTGGCTTTACGACGTTTTCCACCTTTGCCATGGAATTAGCCGACTTAATGCATGCAAGGCAACATTGGATTGCATTGGGGTATGGATTGGGGAGTGTTTTGAGCGGAGTGGTAGGGTTTATTGGGGGTGCATGGGTTGTGCAGCGTTGGTTGATGGGATGAGGCCGACAGGGATACGAATGAGGCTTGCCACGACCGGGATAACCATGTACAGTTTTTGTCTCACCTGCTGGGGATGGTTGGGGACGAGGTTCTGCGAACCTAATTGGTCTTCAATGTCTCAATAGGTTGACGATTCCCCTGTAGCTCAGTCGGCAGAGCAGCGGACTGTTAATCCGCGTGTCGGTGGTTCGAGCCCACCCGGGGGAGCTTTCCAATCCTCGGAATTTCCGAGACAACGTATTTGACGGACAAAGCCGAGGATCTAAATCCCCGGCTTTTTTTGTTTCCCCATAGGAATTTCGCAGACGCTGTAAATCCAGTGAACAATCTGAGAGCGCCGCAGACCGACCTAAAAATCGCACGTTCGAGGCCGGATTGTGCAAAATCGTCTGCAACTCTCACATTCTCCGTTTTACAGAGTACTCCGGTTTAACAGCCTGGACGAATTCTCCATGGCCAGCGGTGAGAGCGTTAGGACAATACCTTCTATGCCTGAATCCGAAATAAACCGATCCGTGGCCGAAACAGAGATTCGCGACTTGAAATCATCCATTGATCAGTCGAATCTTCGACGCGCGGCAGAGCTATCAATGCCCGAGAAATTGCGTCTTGGCGCCGATCTCTACGACGACGGTATCCGTTGGTTGAAACAAATCATCAAGGCTGAGCAACCAGACCTGAGCGATGAACAAGTAAGCGAGGAACTAGATCGACGGAAAGCCCTCAAGAGAAGAGTTGAGGAAGAAGGGCTATTCCGCCCCTATGTGGAGGGTTCAATTGGAAAAGTCTAGTTTTGAAGCGTTGATCGATGTCATTCGCGTGCTTCAAACGCATCAGATCCCGTATATGCTTGTCGGCGCTTTTTCCAGCAACGCTTACGGATACCCTCGCGCGACCAAGGATGCAGATATCGTCATCGAATACGAGGAAGGCGTTCTGAAAAAGATCTGCGAATCCCTTGGTAGCGACTTTAAGCTCGATCCACAAACCGGTTTCGAACTCATGACCGGGTCCATACGAAACATTCTTACTTATACACCTACCAAGTTCGAGATCGAGCTTTTCCGTTTAGGCAAAGATCCTCATCACCAAGAGCGATTCGCAAGGCGACGTCGGCTTCCTCTCCCTGACTTACAAATCGAAGCGGTCATACCAACCGCCGAAGATGTGGTCATCCAAAAGCTCCGCTGGCAACGCGACAAAGACCTCGCGGATGTTCGAATCGTA
>JBKCUW010000119.1:0-16669 GCA_046318275.1 Pirellula sp.
AAAAGAAGTTGCCTTCACTTTCTACGATGCTGGTGCGAAGTTTCCTGATCGAAATCCGAATCCAGACGAAGAAATCTACGCGACTTATCTCGCTGGATCAATCTATGAAGGATTAGAGCCAAATTCAGACCCTCTACCGACTGATATGAGCCATGCAGCGAAGAACAAGGAACATATTTGGAACAAAGTCCAGGAGCTTTCGCCCACTACCCCGGCTCTCATCCTTCGCGTTTCCTGAGATTTCTCCGAACCTAACACGCTCACCTAACGTGATAATTTCTTGAAAATCTTTGCAAATAGAAGATTTTCGCCGGAGGTGGAATCGTGCCAGTACGCTCGCTTCTCACAAAGCCGCTTGAACACGTACGGCATCAAGCATCGCTCAACAACCATCCACACACTTCGACCAAACAAGCCTGCGTCAGAAGGACCTTGGCTAGGTACCAACGACAGGCACTCCCCCAAATTCGACGCCTACCATCAATGAGTTGACACCAGAACCGATACCTAGAAATGCACCGCGACCCATTCCGGAAAACCCCCCTAACTGGATGGCTCTCGCCAATGCGGTTGGCAACGCCACAGAGCCGGTATTTCCATACTCTTGATACGTTGCAAAATCCCTCTCCATCGGCAGCCCTAATGTCTCCAGCATGCGCTTGCGATGAGCCCCTCCGACCTGATGGCAAACCGTAGCGTCGATCTGCCCACGCGTCCAACTCAACTCCTCGAGCAACCATTCGAAGGTTTCGTTACCCGTAGCGAGCCCAGCCTCCAGCAATTGCTCTGAGTCGGTATTCATCAACGGAGACATGCCTCCTCCCGCTTGATCAGAATCGCTCTGACACAGACCGTGAAACTCGGTTCTTGCAACGGCGACCGCACCCAAGAATCTCATGCCAACTTGCCGGTGCTTCGCTTCAAGCCATTCTCGGTTCGCCAAAAGCCAAGCACAACTTCCTGAGCCGATCGTAAGCGAGGCGAATGCCGGCTTGATACTCTGCCGAGTTAATGAATCATCGTTTCTCAATTGGTTCAGAGTCGTCTCCATCAATCCGCGAGAATCCTCTGTACCGACAACCAACCCCGCGTGAATCACACCGGCCTCGATCAATTGCGCAATCTGCACAGCGCCATTCATCACCCCCAAACATGCATTGCTTACATCGTAGACCCACGCCGATCTGGGCAGCCCGACCAAATGATGCACTCGACACGCTGTCGCAGGTTCTAAGTACTCCCGACATACGCTGGCATGGATCAAACAACCGACCTCCGAACTCTCAACCCCTGCACCTTGCAACGCGTTCCGACAACTTTCGGCGCTCCTGTCGCTGATACGACTCCCCACCTCCCACATTCGACGAGTACGGATGCCACTCATCCCCTCCAATCTTCCCTCGGGTAGCTTCAGCTTGGCATAAACATCTGCTAACTGCTGCTCGATCCACGCCGATGAAACTTCGATCGGCGGAACCACATAACCGATGGAAGCGAGGCAGACTTTCTCAAACTTCATGATGGACTCTCATTCACGTCTCATTCACGCACCCGACCGGCATTCCGCCCGTTGGCACCAACATCATCAACCGCGATCAACAAGGCCGAGAAATTGACTCAACGCAAGTCAAACACCGCCGCAAGTCAAACACCGCCAATCGAGGCCGTCGTCAGCATCGCTTTGTTCGGGCTCGTCGGGGCGCTCGTTCTCAGCACCCCCATGATCGCACTCAGCATCGCCATGATCGCGGTATCGCCATGAACGCGGTCGGAATCGATGCCCAGAGTATACTCGCTTACGGATTCCGAGACACCATCCCATCTCATCGCCTCAATTGTCAAACTCGCCAATACTCGCACCAGTTTGGATCGCAGTGTGAAATGCGCTTGCCGATTCAGAGCGTTAGACAATCAACACCTCCCGAATCGCAGCACACTCCAACACCGAACCAAGAGCATTATCCAGAAACCTCGCTCGATCTTTCGAACTGCGTTTGCCTTTACCCTCCGCAATGTTCAGCGAGAAAGATTGTGCAGCACGCAATTCACGCAATTATTGAACGCGAGCATGGCGATGAAGACCCTTTAACGGCTGCGAGATTTCAAAAGCATTCGCGACACATTCGATCGAAAGTCGAAAGCCGACAATTCGGTCATGGTCAATTTGATATCCTGGCAAGATTTCCTCGATTCGATGACGAGCACGAGTACAGTCTCCCTGAGTCCGAGCACAATTTCACGGATCGTGAGCATGCCACGTGTGACTGGATACCAGAGCGGGATGACCAATTCCCTAGCGCACGACCCGACCCGCACGCAATCGAGAGCAAGGAACCGTAGTCGTAAAAAAAGCTCCAGACGAAGGCTCAAACACTATGAGCGAGCAACCTACTTCGGTTCGGTCACGTATTCAGAAAGCAATTTGCGCAAATGCTCGGGTATTCGTATCCCTGTCAACATGCCCGACTCAGGATTCACCAACGAACAAACAGCGACGATCTTACCCGTTGCAATTTCACGTTCGCCTACAAACATCCGATGGAGGTACGTCACGCTCTTCTCCCCCAACCTTGCAACCGAGACAATGATGTCTAGCTCTTCTTCAAATCGTGCCGGGGCGAGATAATCGCACTCACAGTGGACGCGTGGCCAAGTCAGCGTAGCGGCATGATTGGCGATTGGACGCCGAGTCAGAGATGCGTCCTCAAGAACGGACTGCTCTACCGACGAACTCGAATGCAGACCAGAACTAAGATCGCTGGAAGCACCCTCCGAAGATAGGCGTGCTCCAAACACACTCGTCCCTAAAGAACGGAGCAAAGCGTGCTCCGCCTGTTCCATGTAAATCACGAACGACGAAAAATGGGCGATACCGGCCATGTCGGTTTCCGCAAACTCGACCCGCCGACGCCAATGAAATCCTTTCGGATTATTCACCGACATATGGCATAAGAGCCATAAACCGCGCCCGCTTGATCGCCTCCGCAACCGCGTGCTGACTTGTCGCAGAACATCCGGACTTGCGTCGGCTTACAATGCGGCCGTGGCGGTTGACCAACTTGGACAACAGTTCCACGTCCTTGTAGTCGACGTACATAGGCCGAGGTCGCTTTCCATCAACAAGCAACGGATCGCGCTTCTTTACCTTAGCCTTGACGCGCGTCCGCTTGCGCGCGAATTTCTTTCCGTTTGGCGGTCGTTTTGAAGGGTACAGGTTAGAGTCCATACAGTTTGAGCAATGAAATCCTGACAACAATTACCGGTTTGAATCCGGAGTTTAACTCGATTCGCGAAATCGGGCAAGGGCCGATTTCGCCACTGTCCAACCCGATTTCCCTGAAACGGCTCAAGCCCCCCCAAAGTCCTTGCCACCATGCTATAAAACCACATCGAGTCAAGGCTTAGGATTGCTAATCGGTAGAATTGAAGAGCTATGCGGAAAAGAAAAGTAGTCGTCGTCGGAGCGGGCCCCGGAGGATTGGCGGCAGCGATGCAACTGGCTCATGCCGGGGCCGACGTTACCGTACTCGAGGCGAAACCCGCGGTCGGCGGACGCTGCTCGACGATCTCCGAAAACGGGTTCAAATTCGACACCGGCCCCACATTTTATCTGTATCCGCGAATTCTCAAGGAAATCTTCCAATCGGTCGGCCGCGATATCGACTCGGAAATCCCAATGAAACGGCTCGATCCGCAGTATCGAGTGGCTTTCGGTGCCGGCGGGCATCTGGACTGCACCCCAGACCTTGAC
Organism: Pirellula sp.; assembly: GCA_046318275.1. Taxonomy (GTDB): domain Bacteria; phylum Planctomycetota; class Planctomycetia; order Pirellulales; family Pirellulaceae; genus JBKCUI01. Next base: position 3,752 of record JBKCUW010000119.1, read on the forward strand.
GAAATGGACCGGCAAATCGCCAAGCTTTCTCCGGAGGACGTGGGACAGCTTCGCAAATACATGAATCACAACCGGACCAAACTTGCCAAGTTCCGACCGATCTTGGAAAGCCCATTCAACGGTTTGGCGGACTACCTTCGACCATCCCTCCTGGCCGCAGGCCCGTACGTCAAGCCATGGAAGTCCCTCGGATCCGAGCTTGAAAGCTACTTCCGCGATCCTCGGCTGGTCATCGCGTTTTCGTTCCAAGCGAAATACCTGGGCATGTCCCCCTTCCGTTGCCCGAGCCTATTTTCCATCCTCTCGTTTCTCGAATACGAATATGGAGTGTTCCACCCTTACGGTGGCTGCGGCCAAGTCAGCGTGCGGATGGCCGAAATCGCAGAAGAACTTGGGGCCCGAATTCGGCTTGCCGAACCGGTCAAGAAGCTGCATTGGCAAGGCAAAAGGGTCATCGCGGCACAAACCGATCACGCAACCTATGAAACCGATGCGATCGTCATCAACGCGGATTTCGCGCACAGCATGCAACAGCTGGTGCCCAATCATCTTCGTCCTCGTTGGACCGATGAGAAGCTCGAACAAAAACGATACTCGTGCTCCACATTCATGATGTATTTGGGGATCCGTGGCGAATACCGCGATCTGCCTCACCATACGATCTATATCTCGAAGGACTACCAAGGCAACCTCAGGGAAATCGAAGAGGAAAAGGTCCTTCCGCGAGAACCGTCGTTCTACGTGCAAAACCCCGTGGTCACCGATTCCAGCTTGGCCCCACCAGGCAAAAGCAGTCTCTACATTCTCGTCCCAGTGCCTCATCTCAGCCCATCCACCCCCTGGGACGCAGAACAAACCGCATCCTTCCGAAAACTGACCCTCAAACGGCTCGAAGAAATTGGCCTAACCGACCTTGAAAGCCGCATCGAGTACGAAAAAATAATCACACCCGCTCAATGGCGTGACGATTACTCCGTCTATCGAGGTGCTACGTTCAACCTCGCCCACAACTTGGGCCAAATGCTGCACCTGAGACCGCATAATCGTTTCGAGGATCTCGATGGCGTCTACCTCGTCGGCGGAGGAACCCACCCAGGAAGCGGCCTCCCTGTGATCTATGAATCCACAAGGATCACTTGCCGACAATTACTCCCCGACCTAGGCCTTCCGAACGACTTTATCGACAACCTAAAGCCGCTCACCAAGCCCCAACGCAAACACGAAGAACTACCCACAGGATGACAACCCCGTCTGCCCCTCAATCGATCTACGATTTCCAAGCCCAACGCCTCGATGGGTCGACGTGCCACCTATCCCAATTCAAGGACCGTGTCCTGCTGATCGTGAATGTGGCGAGCCGATGCGGGTTCACGTCTCAGTACCGCCAACTTCAAGAACTCTACGACGAGTTCGTAGACCCCAATGCTGATTCCGCAGAAAAGCACAGGCTTATCATTCTAGGATTCCCTTGCAATCAGTTCGGCGGCCAAGAACCAGGAAGCGAGCAAGAAATCCAACAGTTTTGCTCGCTGAACTACGGAGTCACATTTCCTATGTTCTCGAAAATCGAAGTCAACGGCGCAAACACCCACCCGCTGTTTGCCTTCTTAAAGGAACATGCCCCGGGACTGCTGGGAACCGAAGCGATCAAGTGGAACTTTACCAAATTCCTTATCGACCGCAGCGGAAATGTCATCGACCGATTTGCACCATCCACCTCACCCTCCGCCCTTCGCGAAACCATCCAAAAACTACTCTGATCCAGCCGTTAGGTCCGCTCTGCCCCAACAGCCAAGGATGATTCGCTAGCATTCCTGCGAGATATCGCGATCTCCGGCTGAGACCGCCGAGGTTCCTCCCACTACCCGGATTCCGGCTACCCGGATTCCGAATCCGATCATCGATGCTATCAAAGCTATTTTCATCGCGTCCGGACAAAGAAAGCGAAGCCGCGCGAACCAGGAGCCAAATGAACTGCTGCCCACAGGGATGCAGCTAAGTCCATTGCAGCTTGTATAGCGGTAGATGCCCCGAATCCATAAACTGCGTGCATGCACCACGACGATGCGGAACCTCTAGCCCTACCTCATTCCAACCATCCCACGCTGCTGGACAACGAAGCGGTAGTCCATGGCAAGCGATGGCTGATGGATTTCTTTCCCAACCTTCGAGATGCTTGTCTCCGTTGGTCGGAAGATGACGCAAGCAGCATGGCCGCAAGTGTCGCTTATTATCTCGCGCTTTCTCTCTTTCCGATGATGCTCTTGTTGACGTCGGGCATCGGTATCTTTCTTCGATACACGCACACTGGCAAGGACGCACAGCAGCAGATCCTCGCCACCGTAGAGACCTATGCGTCACCCGCGGTGAAACAACATATCGAACAGGTCCTCTCGCAGCTGACGAGCCACTCATTGGTCAGCGGGCCCTTTGGGATCCTAGCCGCGATCCTCGCAGCAATCGGTGTGTTTGCTCAAATCGATCGAGGCTTTGACAAGATCTTTCGGATCCCAGTACGCAAGGAAAAGAATTTTTCTAAAACGGTTTATCGGGTGGTCCGCCATCGTTTCTCAGCCTTCTTAATGCTCGTCGGCTTAGGTGGGTTGGTGGTGATCCTATTTGCGGCCAGCATGATGGTCTCCCAAGTCCGTTCGTTCACCGGAACAACCATTCCAAGCATGCATCGACTGCTGAACGCCTTCGAGGTCTGCTTCACCGTCCTGGCCAATGCCACCCTTTTTAGCCTTGTCTACCGCACGCTACCAAAGCGCCCCGTCCTCTGGGTCGATGCGTTTCGCGGGGGCATGATCGCCGCGGCTATCTGGGAAATCGGTCGAGCACTCCTCGCGGTTTTCTTTATCGGCATGCGGTACACCAGCGCCTATGGCGCCATCGGATCGTTCATCGCCCTATTGCTGTGGTGCTACTACGGAATCTCCATCATTTTTTTCGGAGCAGAGTATGTCCAAGTCCTCGAGACTCGCCGCCAACGAGAATCCGCCCAAACCACGGCGCATCACCCGACGGAAAGCTTCGAGCAACCTGAAAACTCGTCCCATTCTTCCAAATTGAAACCGAGACGTTCCTCGGCGGATGCATAATCACACGGTCTCTGCTAAATTCATAGCCCGCGACGTGGGTCCGTCCCACCTTTACTGACTCACCTACCACGGAATCACTTTCAAGGTCACACGCAAATGAAATTGACTCAACTCACCCGCAATTGGCTCCTTTCGGCATCACTCCTTTCGACCTGCATCGCCTCGCCCGCGTTGGCACAGGACACCTCACTCAAAACATTTTCGGAAAGCTTCCAAAAACTAGTCGCCGATAAAGATCTCGATGGCGCCCTGAAATTGGTGGACGAACCCAACGACCTCAAGCCTGAAGCGCTGGCGTCATTCCGCATCCAACTCGGCTCGCAACTTCTGAGAGAAAAGCGCGGCAATGACGCGTCAGCACAGTTCACCAAAGCGCTTGAAGCAACCTTTGCGAAACTCGAAGATGGATCCAATCCACGCGCCTTCGCAACGAGCCTACCCCTCGCCGTCATGATGCTCAGGCAATCCAACCCTGAGCAAGCCGACCAGTGGATCGAAAAAGGATTGACTACCCTGCGAGGAAAACTCGATTCTGAAAAGCTCAGCGACAATCACGGCATCCTCGCCCAAATGATGCGATTGAAGTTAAACACTCCCGACCGAGAAGCCGCCGAACAAGCGAAGAATAAGCTGATGGAGTTCGTTGCAGGATGCGAAAAACTCTACGCCGCACAATCGGATCCATCCGCCAATGCGAAAACCATGATCGATTTGTGGAACGATATCCTTCCCGTTGCGGATGACGAAAACTCAACCAAGCTCTTCGACAAAATCGAGTCGCTGGCCCAATCGCAACTGAAACAATCGCCATCGACAGCGATCCTCCAGACCTATACGACCAGCGTCAGCAACTATGTCTCACGCAACGCTCGCAATGCTCCCGATGTCGCAGGCGACGCGCTGAATTCTGCGATGAACTTCGTCGAAGCTCTCGAGTCGGACGACAGCAATGTGAACCGCATCCGAGAAACCTTTGTCAAGAACGCCGAACGTCTTAACAAGACGATTGAGAGCGCTCGCGCTCTCCTGGCAATGATCGGTAAGCCAGCCCCTGCGATCGATCCCAAAGAATGGGTCAACGGCGAACCCGAAACCCTCGAAAGCCTCAAGGGCAAAGTTGTCCTGCTCGACTTCTGGGCCGTTTGGTGCGGGCCTTGTATCGCGACCTTCCCTCATCTCAAGCACCTGGACGCCGAATATGGTCCAAAGGGTCTCACCATCATCGGCGTCACTCGCCAGTACAACTTCAGCTGGGACGAAGCTACCTCCAACGCTTCGCGCTCCAAAGACCCCGTCTCGCTCGAAGACGAAATGGCGATGCTTGAAAAATTCATCGCCAAGCACGAATTGACTCACCGAACCATGATCACACCTCAAGACAGCAAAATGAATGCCGAATACCAAGTCACCGGGATTCCCCACGTTGCCTTGCTCGACAAACAAGGGAACGTGAGGCTGGTCAAAATCGGTTCGGGGAGCAAGAACGCCGAAGAGATCGAAGCCATGGTCCAAAAGCTACTAGAGGAAAAATAAGCCGCGGTTACACTGCTGCGAATGAAAACGAAGTGGCGAGCTAATTTAAGGCTGTGGGGAAAGAAGCGGGGCGGGCGGATGACCGGCTGGTGGTTCATCGGCTCGCTCGGTGAAGCCCTATTCTTCGCGGCCTTTTTTCTCTTTGGCGTCCTCTCCTCAACCACCTTGATCGCATGGCAACTCATGTCGCCAAGCACCCAGGTGATCCGGATTGGCTACGGGTTTTGGCTATTCCTCGGCGTCTCCCTATCGTTCGTGGTCATGGGTACCGTCGGCTTCTGGTACCGCGTTCTCAAGGTTGTCACCAGCGACGAACACCGCGAAGTCCTCGCCCAACGGAGCATCGTTCCCGAACCGATGATCCGGAAAACGAAGAGCATTCTTCCCCCTAACGTACCCGACCTCCACCTCTTCACCGACAGCCCAGGCGCGAAACTCGCCTACCGACTCCCTAGCCAGATTCCCGAAAACGGGGCCCTTCTCGCCATGGGGGTTTTCGCCATGGCATGGAACGCCATGATCGCCGTTTTTGTCGTCTTCGCGATCGAAAGCATGCTGCGTGGCAAGATCCCCTACCAATTGCTGCTATTGCTGATCCCAGGGATTTACGTAGCTGTCCGATCTGCCCAGCTCTTCTTTCGATCCTTTATTCGGACCCTCGGCATCGGCTCGACCATCGTCGAAGTTGAAGAACTTCCCCTCGTTCCCGGCGACTCGTACAAACTCGAAGTCATCCAATACGGACGATTAGTCATCAAGAAAATCGCGGTTCGACTAGTTTGCGAGGAAGAAAGTACTTATCATTTCGGCACCGACGTCAGGACGGAACGGCAAACCGTCTTCACGCAGGTCATCGCCACCCACGGTCGCGACCGCATCGATTGGGGATACCCCCTGCGACTCGAATGCGAGTTCTCGATCCCTCGGGATGCGATGCATTCATTCCAAAGCTTGCACAACGCTATCCATTGGAAAATCATTGTCGATGGAGAGGCAAACCGATGGCCATCGTACTCCCGAAGTTTCCCCGTAGTGGTTTATCCACAAAGCCGAATCAGCCGAACGACAGCTGTGTCATGATCCGTTTGCTCGGTTTGCAACCAACCTACATGCCGGGTGACACCCTCGAGTTTGAATATCGAGTGGTCAACGTAGATCATGCATCTATCGTCGCGGTAGAGTCGTCAGTTGTTTGGATCACCGAAGGCAAAGGATCTGAGGATCTCGGCGTCCACTTCTTCCAACGCCTGACCGGAAACTCGCTCGCCTCGATCGATTGGTCCATCGCTCAAAAACTCTCGTGCCCGCTTCCCATGTCGCCGCTTTCCTACGAAGGCAAACTGCTCAAGATTTCTTGGTGCGTGCGAGTACGGTTTTACTTTAGTGACGGTACGGAGCTGATGGCTCAGCAACCTTTCTATCTGGGCACCATCACCCGCGAGGTATGACCCGCTCTCCTTCGTCCAATCCATTTGCGACCCGCCACTTCGCTCCAGGGCAAATCCCTTTCTACTTCCCATCTCCGCACTCGTTGGAATCATTGTCCAACCAACTTCTGTCCCCACAAGTATCTCGCTGGGCGATCGTCGGTCCCCATGGCTCGGGGAAATCTACACTTATCTCGCATCTGCTATCCAACCCTACCCTACGCAACGCATTCCCCGCAAATGCACTTATGCGTCTCGATTCCAGCAGCTTAAAATTGCCCCGTTGGTGGTCCGCAATTCGGCAACTTCCCAAAAACCAATTGCTCGCGATCGACGGGTTCGAACAACTCCGGTTTTGGATGCAATGGACCCTAAAGAGCCTCGCATCCCTGCAAAAGTGCAAACTGCTGATCACCACCCACCAGAAGCTCCCGTCCTTCAACACACTGTGGGAAACCTCGATCGACTCGCAAATCGAACAGCACGTCCTATCGATCATGCTCCAGGCGGAATTCCCAGCAAAGCTGAACGATGTGCTCCAATCCGACGCGTGGAGAACTTCCCGCGATCGCCATGGCAGCAATTTAAGGGAGTCTCTGTTCGATATGTACGATTGGTGGCGCGATACCGTCGACGCTCAAAATAACCGACGCTAAACTTGTGCTCGGGCATCCGGACACGGTTCGGCCCTCACCTCCGATGTTCCTTCTGGATGCCCCGGAACTCGGCCTGCACCCTACACTTCTCCGATACCAACCATGGAACCTGTCCACAATATCCCCGGCAGCTTTTACCTCGGCAAAGAATACGATGTCGAAACGAAAGTTCAGCCCACCCAAGTCCACTACCAGTCAAAACATCTGACCACCCACGCGATCTGCGTTGGGATGACCGGTAGCGGAAAGACAGGACTCTGCATCAGCTTGCTCGAAGAAGCTGCCATCGACAACATCCCGATCCTGTGCATCGACCCTAAAGGAGACCTCGGAAACCTACTCCTCGCATTCCCGGAATTAAAACCCTCGGACTTTGAACCATGGGTCGACCTCGCCGAAGGCCGCGCGAAGCTTTCCGGCGACGATGCCGCTCTATCGGATGCCGACCTCCGAAAAAAGATCGCGGAAAAAAGCGCTGCCAGTTGGACCAAAGGACTGAACGATTGGCAAGTCGCCCCGGAATCGCTCAAAGAGTTCGCGGCTATCCCCAAAGTGATCTACACCCCTGGCAGCAATGTCGGTGTACCACTCACCGTTTTGAGGAGCTTCGATGCTCCGAGCGACGAGGTCCGCGAAGATGACGAGCTGCTGCGAGACCAGATCGCCAGCGCCGCCTCCGGTTTGCTTTCGCTCCTGGGTATCAATGCCGACCCACTCACGAGCCGAGAACATATCCTCGTCTCGAATATCCTCAAAGATGCATGGGATAAAGGCAACGATCTCTCCATGGAGGAGATGATTCGATCGATCCAAACACCCCCTATCAAAAAGATCGGTGTCATCGACATTGAATCATTCTTCCCCGCAAACGAGCGGGCCAAATTGGCGATGTCCCTCAACAACCTCATGGCCTCGCCCGCATTCGCAGGATGGATGCAAGGCCAATCCTTGGAGATCAATCAGCTCCTCTACGACGAAAAAGGGCGAGCGAAGATTTCAATCATCTCGATCGCACACCTAAACGATAGCGAGCGGATGTTCTTCGTTACCATCCTCCTCAATGAACTTCTTTCTTGGATGAGGACTCAGTCCGGTACAGGAGCCCTTCGCGCCCTGTTCTACATGGATGAAGTTTATGGCTATTTCCCCCCTTCTGCGAACCCACCGAGCAAGAAACCGATGATGACGCTGCTGAAACAAGCGCGCGCCTTCGGACTCGGTATCGTGCTCGCAACCCAAAACCCAGTCGATCTCGATTACAAAGGCCTCTCCAATATGGGGACCTGGTTCCTAGGTCGACTCCAAACTCAACGGGACAAAGATCGCGTTCTGGATGGACTCGAAGGTGCTGCTGCCCAACAAGGCGCATCGCTCGATCGCAAGGCGATGGATAAACTCCTCAGCGCGATCCAGCCTCGCGTCTTTGTACTGAACAATGCCAACGAAAACGCCCCAACCCTATTCCACACACGGTGGGCTTTTTCGTATCTCCGAGGCCCACTGTCGCGCAAAGATATCTCGACCTTGATGGCTCCCTATCGCGAGACCGCCTCCGGGAAAGAGAATAAGCCAAACAAGCCCGAGCCTACTCCCGCCTCGAATGCGAGCGAATCGAGTTCCACGCCCGCGCCAAAGCCAACTCCGAGTGCGCCGACTCCTAAAACCACGCGCCCAATCATCCCTGCGGGTATCGATGAAAAGATACTTCTGCCGCTCACTTCCCTGAAGCCTCAGTCCCGCGGACTTCTCAAGCCGGCACTTCTCGCGTCCGCCAGCGTTCACTTCGTACGCGCCGCAAGCAACGTCGATCATTGGAAAGATATCACGCTGCTTCGCCATATCGATGGTGCTATACCCGAACAAGTCTGGGATTTTTCGGAGGAGCTGAACCCGGACGAATTCCAGACCGACCAATCTCCCCCACAGCTCTTCCAATTCGAAGACCCGCCGGCAGAACTCCTCTCAGCGAAAAATTATAAGGCATGGGAAAAAGAACTCGCGGAATACCTTTTCCGCCACGAAAAATGCATGGTCTACTCCTGCAAAGCGATCAAGCAAACAACGGCCCCCGGTTTGCAAGAATTTGAAGCACGGATCGAACTTTCCCAAGCCGCTCGCGATGCTCGCGATAAAGAGATGGACAAGGTTCGGAACAAGTACGATGACAAGTTCCGCACGCTCAAGGCCAAAGTCCTCGCGGCGGAGCAAAAACTGGACAAGTACGTTCAGGAGGCCAAGGCCAAACAAATGGATGGATGGGTTAATATTGGCACGTCCATTCTAGGATCTCTCCTCGGTGGAGGACGTCGCGGCAGTACCACCGCAGGCATGCGCGATTTGTCCCGAGCATCGAGCAAACAGGGAGATATCGACCGAGCGCAGGAATCGCTCGAAGATCTGATCCGGCAGAAAGACGATATGGAACGGGAATGCCAAGAAGACGTCGAACGGGTCTCTCGCATGTTCGCCGCCGAAAGTCTCGAACTCGATGCGATCGAAATCCCTCTCCGAAAATCGGACACGAAAATTAAAAGCGTCGCGCTGGCCTGGGTGCCATGGGAAATCGCGCCAAACGGATTCGAAACCGAGATGATCGACAAAGCCAAATTGCGATAAATGCTGCACGTGTGGTCGGCCTACCCACTTCTGTAGCAAAGAAGTCTACCGTCCCACGCTACTAACGCATTTTCTGAAACAGACGCAATGCGTTTACCGTCGTTTTCTCGGCAGCTTCATGGTTCGCCCATCCACGAACCTGAGCCAGAATCTCTCCGGTGTGCACCATCAGCGATGGCTCGTTGGGGCGACTGGATCGCTTCGGCTCTGGGCTCAAGTACGGACAGTCCGTCTCGACCAGCAACCTCTCCTCGGGCACCTTTGCCGCAACATCGCGAAGGGCCTCATTCTTCTTGTACGTTAGCATTCCTGAAAAACTGATGTACAACCCCATCTCAACGCACTCCATCGCAACCCCAAGAGTGCTCGAGAACGAGTGCATCACTCCTCGCAATGGTCCATGAGAGTATTCCTGTCGGAGTGCCTCGAGCATCTCCGCATCGCAATCGCGAGAGTGAATGATCACTGGCAAGCCGGTGCGTCGGCTCAGCTCCCAGTGACGAGCGAAATTGGCTTTCTGCACTTCAAATGGGCAGTCATCCCAATACCGATCAAGCCCCGTTTCACCTAATGCGCAAACACGGGCGTTCGTCGTCAATTCCACGATCGATTCCCAGTCTCCCGGTTTCTCTTGGTGCGCATAGTTGGGATGAATGCCTACGGATGCCCACACCGCCGGAGTCTGTTCGCCAACCTCGCGGGTTGCCAGCGAGACCGCGGACGCGGATGCCTCGGCATCGACCCCGACACAAAGAATCCGGGTGACTCGCGCGGCCATCGCTCTCGGGAGTACCTCTTCGAGTCTCGCCGACAAAGCTTCGTCCGCTAGGTGAGCGTGAGTATCAATCCATTCCGTGCTTCGAACCAATCTAATCACTCCTCCATCCATGAACCAACTACACTTCGGCTACATCGGATAGAACGCTTAAGAGCTGCACAAAATCACTTCGATTCCTAAATCAACTTTTGTTGCAACGATCAAGGAATGCTAAAAAAGAACCGGGTGAGATGATAGAAGATCGGTGCCGAAAAACAGAGGGAATCGATCCTGTCCAATACGCCAGCGTGGCCCATGACCAACGTTCCATAGTCGCGGACTCCACGGTCTCGCTTGATAGCGCTCATGGTCAACCCACCTGCAAATCCCAAGCCGGCGACGACGATGGCCATGCAAGCGGCCTGCCATGGCGTGAATGGCGTTACCCAGTACAGAATCGCGCCGAAAATGCCGCTCGAGAGCGACCCGCCGAGCAACCCGTCCCACGTCCGTGTGCTGCTGATATCCTTGGCGATAATTCGATTGTTGCGGATCCTCCCCCAAAGCCATTGCAACACGTCCGATAACTGGGAGATCAACACAAAGAAAAACAACAACCCAGCCCGCGATCCATCCCATGGCGTTCCGTCCGATCGGACCAGATTCAAGTCCAACAAGGCTGGCGCGAAACTTAAGCAATAAACGCAAATCAGAAGGCCAGCCTGGATTTGCGCTGAGCGTTCCAGAAACCGCTTGTGATCCCCGGCGATAGCAATTCGAGCTGGGATAAACAGAGATGCGTAGACAGGAATCATCACACTGTAGATCGAATAAAAGTCGATTTTGGATCCTCGAAATTCGAGGCCCGACTGAGCCAAACCGATCAATACATACTGCAACGGAGTGAATACCACCAAACTCCAAAACAGCGCGCGATGGTCGCCGCGTCGCGTTGGCGTCATGGTGATAAATTCCCGAAACGCCCAAAACGATACCAAGCCGAAAAGAACGATCGTCCCCACGCGATGCAAAAACATCCCGGAGATCAAAATCGCAAACATCAGCCACCACGCCCACAAGCGCTGAACGAATCGCTGCACCAATGCTGGGTTGATCGATGGATTGGATTGACGTGTTAAGTGCCGGGCAATCAAGGATGCACCGGCGAGGACGCCCAACACGACGCTGGCAAGCACAATCGTGGCTAAATCCAAGCCAGCATTGCTCGATGCCGTCGTCGCCACATTCTGGACCGCGGCTACAGTAACTTTGCCAGTTTCCGTAGCTGCTTCGGTCAAGCCTTCTTCGGAAGGCTTTTCTGCAAGCTTTTCTGCCACTTGCTCAACCTGAGCCAGGATGCCGCGCGCGAACCAGGAATCGGCTATTCGTTGAAAAAAATCGTGCATCGATGGAAACCAAGGGTACGTGTGGCTAGGCACATGCCCTGCCAGTAATCGAAGGAAACCCTATATTACCAGGAAATAACATCCTGCCGAGGTCCGACGAGGATTGTTCTCCATCCGGGAATACGCCTTTTAACTAGCATTTGCAAGAAAATATGACGCAACGTATCCGAATCGGGACGCGCCAAAGCCCACTCGCCTTGTGGCAAGCCACCTACATCGCCGACGGTTTAGCGCGCCATGGCTACGAGGTGGAGTTGGTCAAAATCACTACAACTGGTGACGTGACCACCACCCCCTTGGGCCAGTCAGGCGGCGTTGGTCTGTTCACCAAGGAGATCCAACGGGCTCTTCTCGATGGCCGATGCGATGTAGCTGTTCATAGCCTCAAGGACCTGCCGACCGAACCGATCGATGGACTAACTCTGGCCGCGGTCCCTCCCCGAGAAGACCCCTCGGATTGCTTAATCTCTTCATTATCCGCCAACCTCAATGACCTTCCAGCAGGCTCCCGTATTGGCACTGGCTCTCCGCGTCGGCGCGCCCAACTGCTGCACCTCAGGCCTGACTTGGATATTCTCGACATTCGAGGGAATGTCGAAACGCGGTTAGCGAAACTTGCCCAAGGCTCCTACGACGCTATCATCCTCGCATTTGCAGGCCTCCATCGCCTCAACTTCGAATCCAAAATCACTGAAAAACTCACACTCGAGCAGATGCTACCCGCGGTCGGGCAAGCAGCCCTCGGATTGGAGACACGCTCGCAAGACCTAATCGCGATCGAAGCCGTACGTCATTTAAACGATCCCGTAACACTCGCCTGCGTGCGCGCTGAACGCGGCCTGTTGCGAGCGCTCCGTGCAGGCTGCCTGGCTCCCGTCGCTGCGCATGCTACCGAGCGAGAGGGGAAACTGAGGATGAGGGCCAAAGTATACTCTCGCGATGGCGTCACCATGATCGCAAGCGATGTATCCACCTCCATCGATTTAACTACCATTTTCGCCTCGACCACTCCGGAATCGCTCGCTGGTCTCGCCATGCGGGAATTAACCGACCAAGGTGCCGAGGAATTAATTGCAGCAACACGAACACCATCTACGAACCAAAAACCCCACTCGTAAGCTCGTAGAAATCGAAACGATGATCGACAAACCCATTTCGAATCTAATTTCCCCTCGACGCTCATGACCGCGATCCAACGTCTATTCAAAGCGATCTTACCAGCTTCATGGGGCGATAACATGGAACGTGAATCACGTTCATGGATCGCTCGTTGCCCTTGCGGCCACGCTCGATCGGTGTGGGAACTTGGTGGCATTCGGTGGAAGGCTAAAGGCACTCCCAGGCGACTCATCCGCTGCCCCACGTGCGAAAAAAGCACCTGGCACACCATATCCTACGAACCAGAGCGCATCCAATAATCGT
>JBKCUW010000120.1:0-13949 GCA_046318275.1 Pirellula sp.
TGTTTTAAAACTGTTTGGAAATCGAGGGGCGGATGTGCGGGATCGCAGGTGGGGTATGGTCAGCCGACGCACCTGAGATGTCTTCGGGAACACCTTCGGGGCTCTCCTCAGAGATCCTGCGCAAGATGACCGATGCGATCGCTCATCGCGGCCCGGATGATCAAGGGCACTGGCTCTCGCTCTCGCAGCGGAAACCTCACTGGGTGGAAACGCAGTCCACCTTGAATGTCGCATTGGGATTCCGTCGGCTTTCGATCATCGATCTGGATACCGGACGACAACCGATGGCCAATGAGGATGGGACGGTCCATGTCGTCTTCAATGGCGAGATCTACAACTATCGCGAACTGCGACATCGCCTTGAAGGTTCGCATCACCGCTTTGCCACCCACAGCGATACCGAGACGATCGTCCATTTGTATGAGGATCTCGGGACGGAGTGCTTCGAACATTTCAACGGGATGTTTTCGATTGCGATCTGGGACTCAGTCAATGAACGATTGGTGTTAGCTCGGGACCGCCTCGGAAAGAAGCCACTGTTTTATTGGCACCATGGGGACCAACTCTACTTCGCGAGCGAACTCAAGGCGCTCGTCCATGTTCCAGGCTTTCCCAAGCAGATCGATCCGGGGGCCATCGACTCCTACCTAACCTACCAATACATCCCTCACGCTAAAACGATCTATCAAGGCGTATCCAAGCTGCAACCGGGACACTTTTTGGTTTTTGAAAAAGGCCAAGTTCGGATCGAAAAGTATTGGAACATCGACTGGTCGCGAGAAACTCCTACCACACTCCCAGAAGCCCAGGAGCGGCTCAAGGAACTACTCAACGACGCGATTCGCTTGCGACTTAGGAGCGATGTACCGCTCGGCGCGTTCCTCTCCGGTGGCATCGATTCTTCGTTGCTGGTCGCGCTTGCACAGAAGCAATTGAGCGAACCGATACGCACTTTTTCGATCGGCTTTTCCGAAGCCGATCACGATGAGACTGGATTTGCACAGATGGTGGCCGACCATGTCGGAACCCGCCATGAACGCTTCGAAGTCCAACCCGATGCGCTGGCGATTATCGATCAATTGGTTCAGTACTACGATGAGCCGTTCAGCGACTCGAGCGCGGTACCGACCTGGTATTTGTGCGAGATGACTCGTCGATCGGTTACCGTCGCCCTCAGCGGCGATGGTGGGGATGAACTCTTCGGTGGTTATGAGCGATACAGGGCGCTCGAATTGAGCGAACGCCTTCAGCGATGGCTACCTGTCAGCTGGCTTCGAAATAATCCCTTGATCCAAAGACTTCCGGATTCCTCGGCTCGACGGTCCTTCCTGCGCCGCGTGCGCAGGTTCTGCGAAGCTCTCGGCCAAAGCTCTCCGAACCGCTACATGAACTGGATCCAGATTTTCGGCGAAGCCAGCCGGTTGGAGCTGTACGACGAATCCTTCATCGCGCGACTTCCAGATAAAGATCCAGCTTCGTTCCTACGCAACGCATGGTGCGCTGCCAGCCTACGGAATGAATCGTCGACCGGCGCCGCCAGCACGAAACGGGCAGCGCGCGACCCGATGAGCTGTGCCATGGCATCCGACCTGCAGACCTATATCCCTTGCGATCTAATGACCAAAGTCGACATCGCCTCCATGGCCCACTCGCTCGAAGCCCGACAACCAATGCTCGATTATCGGCTCGTCGAATGGGCTGCGAGCCTACCAGTTCACCTTAAGATGCAGCGAGGACGCGGCAAAAAGCTACTCTATGACACCTACCGAGAGCTGTTGCCCAGCGCGATCTGGAACCGACCTAAAATGGGATTTGGAGTCCCCATCGCCAAATGGTTTCGGACATCGCTTCGAGATCGCACGTACGACGCTCTGCTGAGTAGCGATACCAAATGCCACGCCTTCTTTCGAGAGTCCGCAATCCGAAACTTGGTCGATGAACACATGAGCGGCCGGGCCAACCAAAGCTATCGACTTTGGAATCTATTAATCCTCGAGCTGTGGCTTCGCCGGTGGCCGACTCGTTTCTAATCGCTAGCGACCAGCCATCTCCAATCGCTGGTATCCATGGATGCATTAGCTATGGGCAAGTCAACCGTGGATGAAGATCTCCGTGCAAGAAGATCTCCGTGGAAGAAGATCTCCGTGGAGGAAACAGCTATGGGCGAGACACCCCGTGGGCGATTCCGATGGTGCGATACCCTCACCGCGACGAACATCGCGCAACGGGGCCATCGCGCAACAATTGATACAGCGATGCTAACAGCGAGACATTTTCAGTTCCGACCTACGATCGATTCCGGCCGGAACTGAGGATATCCCAAACATACCATTCCAAGTACAGCAGCAATATCGGAAGAATAAAGATGGAAAACTGGGATAAGGGACCGATCAAGGGAGCGTTCGGCAGCGCCTCCTCGACCGCCTTTGCGAGCCCAAAGACCAAACCGGCATTGAGCACCAGCAATCCCATGCTCACGAGGACCACCCACAGGATATAGGCGGACAGCTTCCGCACTGCGCGAGCTTCGAGTTGCTTTTCGGTTTCCATCTCTTTGTTCATGATTGCCTGAAAATCGCTTCGCAACTCAAACTACAGGTTACCGCTCCAGGGATCGGACAAGGAGCGATACTGTTCTTGGGATTCCTGGTTCCCGAGAACGATCAGTCGTCCGAAAAATCGCCTTCGTATCCCAATCCTGTAACGTCGCTAATTCTACCTGCCAACACACCATACTGGTTCACGATCATAAAACACATGACAGGAAAACAGATCCCGAGGATTGCCGAGGACCACGAAGGTGTCATACGCGCGATTCCAAAAAGAACCAGCAGCAACACAAACACGAACCCGGTTTGAAAATACATGGCACCCCACGCATCCTGCTTGGCCCCGATGGATTGAAAAACCTCTTTCGAGAATGGCTGAGTCACAAATCCATTGCTCATCATGCCGAGCAGAATCAACGGCAATAGTCCCCAGATCGAAAGAAAAATGACGGTGAGACCAACAAACGCGGGAGCGCTTATGGAAATGAAAAACCCCATCATCAAAAGCCCTGGTATCGCGGCAATCACAACGGCGACCAAAAGCATCATGATCTCGCCGGCATACTCGGACCATCGCGAAAACGGCCACTCTTCCACTTTGCTTGCGCGATTTGCCGCCATCGGAATGATCGCCAGCGAAGTCATTCCGATTAGCGTCAGGATGGGAAATCCGAGAACGGCGAACAATAACAACTTAAGCAACTGTATTTGGATCTTGCCCATCTCCTGGTGATCGACCAAATCCACGGCATAAAACCAGATCGCCGTCACCATACAGAGAATGCCAGTAAGGATCGCAATCCCGCGATCGCGCAGAAAGCCGAACACCAAACCAAGCCACCGTTTGGTATCGAACGAAACGCTCACCGGCTCGATTTCCTTTCGCTCTCGCTCCATCTCGACTCTGGCTTTGTCCAAGATCTGCTTGGTCTTTGCTTTTTCCGACGCCTCGTCCACCTTGCCTTTTGCCTCCACCGGAGCGAATCGGACATCAGCGACATTGTCATCCAAACGGATCTCGGGCGCTTTCTTTTTTGGTTTAGGCGCAGGAACCGGCAACTCCGAATGGCAATCGGGACACCGTGTATTCTTTCCGACACGCGATACTTTGGCTTCAAGCAACGTGCCGCAAACTTTGCAAGGGAACGAAAATGTATCGTCCGATGGGGGCTGGAAATACTCTTTCAACGCGGCTTCTTCGCGAGACAACTGCTCGAGCGACCCTTTGAGCCCACCCGCACCACCCGCTGCACCCGCGGAAGGCTTGCTCGTGGCTGGCGGTGATCCCATTGGCGGTGATCCCTTTGACACAGATCCTCGAACAGGCGACGGTACCAAAGGCGACGCAGCAGCAGGTGTCGCCGGTGGGGGCAACCCATCAAACGCTCCGTTAGGCGATTGAGGCGACGGCGGCTCCTCAAGTGGCATCAGGTCGGGCAGATCGTCATCGAACACACTGCGACGGGCCCCAATCGAACTTTCGGTAGAACTCACCGCCGGGCCCTCCGCGGCATCCACATTCGGGTTTACCGACGCACCAACCCCTTCGGACTGAGGTCGTCTGGTCGACGCATCCATTCTCGAAGTGGATGGGGCCAGTTCCAGGTCTTCAGAACCAGCAGCGATCGAATCGGCTGTCGGGTCGCGGCGACTTTCGCCTCGAACGCCGGTCTCTCGATCGTTGGCCGCGAGTTCTTCATGGTCGTCCGTCCACAAGTCCTCGGGCAACGGTACGACACTTTCCGGAATGGCCAGCGATGGCGCATCGAGCGCGAGCCAATCGTCATCATCATTGCTAGACGCTCTTATTCCCGGTACCAAAACTTTGGCTTGGCATTTGGGGCACGCAACCCTCTTACCAATGAACGACTCTTGCGCTTTCAATCGCGTTTGGCATTGAGGGCACTGGAACGTCAGGTTCTTCGATGGGTCCGCGGTCAAAGGCACGGCGCCTTTCTTGGAATAAGTATCGGAGGGCGAGCACGGTTTCGGGGGACTAGCACGGTATCAGGGGACAAGCACGGTTTCCGGTGACAAGCACGGTTTCCGGTGACAAGCATAGCGGGACAAATCGACTGGGATCGGGAATCCCGCCAGTGGCATTGTAGCCCCTCTGCTATTTTAAACCCCTCGGTTATTTTAACCCCAAGGTCTCCGTCTCGAACTCCTTCATTCTCGCATCTCCTTGCTCGATCGACCAACGGTCGGGATGAAAGATTACACGGTAGAAGAAATGAAGCGTTTCTCCGGGCTTCAATTCGTAGCCCCCGGCGTGCGGTGGCTCGGCATTCCCAGATGCCGTCTTGGTCCGATTCCCGAGAAAATCCTTGATCCCAAAAGGATTGTGGGCAAACAGCCCATAGGTTCGAACGTGCCAAAGGCCATTGGCCCGAAAGCTCTTCGGATGGATCAAAATCGCGATTCCGTGCACATCGGAATTGTTATGGGCGACCGGTCCAGAGTAATCGACCCAGCGAGCTGACTTGCCCCACGTATCGCCAGCTAGGTCCCCAACGCTATTCACAATCTGCCCACCCGGCTTATCCCCCCGCATCGATTCCGGAACCCGGACCGCAAACATTCCTTCCTTCGTGTCGCCGAAAACGACCGGCTTGGTCGCATCGACACCACGCAAGAGATATTCGCAATCAATCACTGTTTCCTCAGCGTTTCCGTGGATTGCGTAACGGCATGTCTCACGCAGTACGGCAACCGATGCCTGACCATCCTTGGCCGGCGTCATCCAATCGTGCTCGGCTATCAAGCTGGCCAATTTTCCAGCCTCGCTGACCTCCAAGACTTTCGTATGGGCGACCAACCCCTTCCCTTCTCCTTCGGCCCACCAATCCAAACCGTTGACATCTCCAAAAGTCATCCACAAACCGCGGTGGTGCGGGTGGTCGTGCGCTTCGCCGGGGATCGTCGCATCGAGCGGGTAACTGCGTGTCATCCGATGCCCATCCCCCGCATGGATCGGCCACAACACGGGCTTCGAACCGGATCGGAACTGATAGCTGGTAATCAGTTTGCCATCGCGCAGGAAATCAACCCGGTCAGGCTGCTGCACGGCTTTGTAACCCCCCGATGCCGCACTGCTCTGGCCCAACGCAGGTTTATCCTGCCCGAACGCCGCATGGCCGATCCATTGGACCTCGCCAACCAAAAGTGCACAAAAAACGCAGGCGAAGAATGCATTCCCGACCCGCCGGGATTGCGAGTAGGAACC
Source organism: Pirellula sp. (assembly GCA_046318275.1). Classification (GTDB taxonomy): domain Bacteria; phylum Planctomycetota; class Planctomycetia; order Pirellulales; family Pirellulaceae; genus JBKCUI01. The sequence continues at coordinate 5,776 of JBKCUW010000120.1, forward strand.
GATCTCCTTCCACTCCAAACCGCCCCATCGCCTTCTCAGTTGGGCCAATTGCCCTTGCAACTGGGCCTGTTGCCCTAACAACCGGGCCCATAGCCTTGCTCGTTGCAATGGAGGCCTCAATTCGAAATCGGGTAAGGCTAGGATCGTCATCGGAAATCTCATTTCTCGGAAAAACGGGAAGTCTTCGGTGGCTTGTTTCGTTTTGCTAGTCGGGTTGGTAACCGTCGTCGGGTTGGTAACCGTCGTCGGGTTGGTGATGGTCGTCGGGTTCGCTATGGTCGTTGCGTTCGAGCCGAACCGCCCCGGTGCGTCATTTCATCCTAACATCTTGATTTTCATGTTGAACTTTGAGGACTGGGGTTTTTCGGAAAGCAAATCGGATAATATAGTTAGTCGTCCGCTTCTTGGATCTCGCTGATCCAACCTAACAACCCATCGATGCCCTCCCTCGGAAGCTTTATCCGTGTTCACAACTCTGTGGAAAACCTGTTCGAACGCGTGCAATTCCCTGTTAGTTGTTGTCGGTTGTCTGTTCCTAAGTGGAAAATCCATCGCTCAGGACCCTCCGTTTTTGGTCCCCGACGGTTTTTTGGTGCAACGGGTCGCTGACGACTCCCTGTCGCACGATTGTTTTTGCATGACTCTCGACGGTAGTGGCCGTCCGGTGATCTCTGGACCAGGATACCTGAGAACATTGATCGACGACGATGACGATGGGATCTACGATCGTGCGATCTCGTGGACCAAAGAGATCAAACAAGGTGCCCAAGGACTGTGGTCCGAAGGCCGTACGTTGTACTGGGTCGCCGATGGTGGGCTGTGGAAGTCCGAGGATAGCAACGGCGACTTAGTAGCCGACCGCGGAGCAACACGCGTTTTAGAATTACCGACCGGTGGCGAGCACGATGCTCACGCAGTCCGTCGCGGACCGGATGGTTTTTGGTACCTCGTCGCCGGAAACTTTGCATCGACCGTTAGCAAACTGGCTAACGATGCATCAGCACCCATCACCCGCGCTCGGGCCGGTACCCTCTGGCGCATCAGCCCTGACTTTTCCCGCCGCGGTGTTTGGGCTCACGGTCTTCGCAACTGCTACGACTTTGACTTCCTTCCGGATGGTCAAATCGTCACCTACGATAGCGATGACGAACGCGAAGCCACCCTGCCATGGTATCGCCCCACACGCACGATGGTACTCGGCCCAGGCTCCGATGCTGGATGGTGCGGGCCTGCTTGGAAAGACGACGACTACCGTGTCACGATGCCATTGGTCCTGGCCCGATTGGGACGCGGTTCTCCCACCGGCGTCGCAGTTTACGATCACCACCGTTTTCCGGAGAAATACCACGAGGCAGTCTTCGTGCTCGACTGGACCTTTGGACGGGTCATCGCAATCCATCCTTCAGAGAATCTCGATGAATCGCAAAGGGTCGCTGGCAAAGTCCCCTCGGAAATTTTTATGCAGCCGAGTGGCACCGCGGGTTTCGCACCGACCGACATCTGTGTCGCTCCCGATGGCAGCGTGCTCATCTCGGTCGGAGGGCGCGGAACAACAGGCGCGATCTATCGTGTGTCCAACACGCAACAGGAGACCCGTTCTGTAATGGCCATCGGCTCTTGGTTTGATGCTGCGATCGCTTCCAACGCATTGACCAAGTCGACGGCAGAACAATTGCAGCGCGTACTCACGGCCGACTGTCCATGGGATTCCTGGTCCGAATCCAAATGGCGCCCGATGGTTACCCCAGCCATTTTAGAGCAGCTCAATCGTATCCTCTCAGGCCAACTTCCGATCTCTGCACCCGACGATCGAATCGCCAAAGCCAAATTGCGTGCGGCACAAATCCTCACTCGGGTAAACGCCAAAGTCTCAGCTGACGCGATCGCTCGCGCGACAACCTCGGATTCTCCTGCAACACGTGCGGCAGCGTGGTGGTTGGCTCAGCGTTCGCAATTGCCCTTGAACGAGGAACAAAAACTGCAACGGGCGATTCGCTTGTCTTCCCCCCCAACCACGCCTGCTGGAGCTAGCTCTCCCGCTCTGACAAGTTCCTCCGAGCGAACACGCTGGGAGTCGCATCTCGGACCCTCCGATGAACGGCTCAAGTGGGAAACCGTTGGCCTGAAACGCTTGCCATGCTCCGACGCGAACAGTTTTCCGGTCGAGGATACACTCGCAGGGAATTCGCTCCGCCGAACGTGGCTTTGGGCCCTCAGCCGAACACCGATCCCTCCCTCTCCCAAAAACAATAACGCCAACAAACTCGATGCCCAAATCGGAAAACTCCTTTTCGGTCCCGCAAAGAATAATGTCGATACCGGCATTTTTGAAACGCTCAGCTCGATGTTGACCAACTATCGAAACAGCACCTCGTCCCGCGACCCAATGGAACTGTTGACGGTCATCCAATCGGCACTCGGTGATCGCCGATGGACATTGCCATTGCAGTCCGATGCTCCTGCCGATGCGCTCGACGGTTATCGCGGTATCCATACCGCAAAGATGCAAGACGCCGTACGAAACAGCTGGGCCCGCTGGGCCCTCCACTTCGCGGAAACGGCCGAGAGCAACGGCCACGTCATCCTGCATGCGGAAGCGATGCGCACCATGGCCATGCTGGAACCATCCGACAAGGAGTGTGTCGCTTATCTTCTGAAACAGATCCAGCCGGAATCCCATCCAACCTCCGACCTTCATGCGCTTTGCTGTGTTGCTCAATGCACAGCACCTCGTACAGCTGAAGAGTCGGCAATGACCGCGTCAGGACTCGCCAACATCATCGGCAAAGTCAAATCCCGAGGACTCTATACCGACAACCAATGGCCCACCCGATTGAAGCAACTGGTCCAATCCCTCTCAAGCCGCGATGCCAAGTTCGGCGAGGCTTACGTAGCTCTCGCTCCCCCAAACTCCAGCGAAGACCTTGTGCTGGTCAGCGCCTTTCCGAACGACCTTCAATCGTCCATCAAGCAGAAGATTCGTGAGCATTTGAAGATCACACCCGTCCAGCAGTGGTCGGTTCCAATCGTAAAGTACGCATTGACCGGATCCATCGATGACGGATTCCGAAACCTGCTGCAACAAGCGACATCGGAAGAATCGCTGCGGAGTACCTGCTTGGATATCCTCGCCTCGGAACCGAAAGAGTCGGATTACGACATTTACCTCAGCGCTGTGGAATCCTCGGATCGAACTCTCTGGCCCGCCGCGTGGAAAGGGATCGCCAGCATGGATTTGCTGGACCCGCAGAGAGAGCTAGGGGCCATGGCCAAACTCGTCTCGGCGAGCCTCAATACCAATGTTTCGTTGCCGCGACCCGCAGTGTTGAAACGAGCCCGATCGCTGGCCGCTCAAACCCAAAAGCCCTCCCCACCCTCCAGTGAAAAATGGGACGATTGGGATCAGTACTATCGCTCGAATCTCACTGAACAGCAGTGCAAAGAACTCATCCCACCTTCCAACCGTATTGATACCAACACCGCCCTTCAGTCGATCCAAAACTTGGTTGGCAATGCAGCCAATGGAAAATCTCTGTATCAAACCAAATGCGGATTGTGCCACGGCGGCCAAAGCTCGCTCGGACCAAGCCTGGTCGGTGTCGCTAAGCGATTCTCGCGTGAGGATTTGGCCAAAGCAATCTATGAACCCAGTCGCGATGTTTCCGATCGCTACCGAGCGGTGCGTGTGCTTACGGTCGATGATGAAATCCTCACAGGAATGGTGATCTACAACGCAGCCGATGGAGTAACCCTTCAAGCCGCCGATGGATCGATCCTTCGAATCAATCAAGACACCATCACCGAAAAAGCGTACTCGACCGAATCTCTCATGCCTAACGGATTGCTCGACGATAAATCCCCTCAGGAAGTCGCCGATCTTTTCGCGTATCTTAGTACCCTGCAATAGCGAATTGCCAAAAATCACCCGTCGTGATTACGGCACTGATCGTCATCAAGGAATCGAAAGAGCAGCGATTACGAGTACCGTCTGCTACGAGTACCGTCTGCAAGGCCGACTGAGTACGAATCACAGCCAAGCAACGCAGCGGATTTGCTCCCCCCATCGTACTCGTTCTCGTACTCAGCGCAGCGGTACTCGTACTCGTCGGCTGTTTTCGGCTTTCTCGCGCTCCGCGATCGGTAAATAGCGAAGAAACAACCCCATCAAAATCAGAAATCCCCCGACCCAAGTCCACCAATGCGGCGGGTCGTAATCGGGCTCTCCACTTCGAGCCAAATGGACCCAAACTGGGAGCAACACCGGTTCGAGCAACGTGATCAGCGATGCAATATGACTGGGGGTCGATTTAAGCCCCTTGGCAAAGAGCAAATAAGGACTCCCCATTTGAATCACTCCGATCCCGATCAGCAGGAACCACATTTGACCTACGGGGATACTCGCCCCGGTTCCAAGCACGATCGGCAACATCACCAACGCGGTCACGATATGGTTGAGCGCAATCAGCCACGCGGGATCCAAGGCGCGCAGCGATCGCAGCGACAAAATCACCCCGGCATAAAGTAGCCCGGACGCGATCGCTAACCACGGTGACCACCATCGGTTCTTTTCCGAATACGGCACATGGAGTATCTCCATCGCGAGAATAAAAAGGACCCCGCTGATGCATAATCCCAACATCATCCAATCCTTGGAAATAGTAGGTTCGCGCAGCCAAAATACCGTCACGAGCATGACCCATGCCGGCGCGAGATTCTGCATCCAGATCGCGTTTGCGGGCGGCCCCCCCACGAGCGCTGTCAAGTATGTCCAGTTCATGAGCGAGAAACAGATCGTCATCGGAACCAACCGCCAATCCCACGTCGGCTTGCGAATCAACGGGACTAAAATCAGCAGAGCGAAAACCGCTCTCCAAAATGCCAATGCTGCCCCTCGAATCTCCGTGGGCCAAACGTCGAACAGCGGTGATCTTGCAAAGAGCGCGCTGGTGCTCCAGAGTATCGCTGCGAGGACACAATAGATCGGTCCTGCCCACGGCCAACGCGTTGATGACGTTCCTTCCAAAGGCTCATTTCCGGTTTCCATACGGCTTGGTTCACACTTCCTAATGGGGTTGCACAGCTAGCAACCGAAGAGTCACTTGGTAATGGTTACGGTGATAGGCATACTCGCCGATTCGACTTGGCCATCGCTTCCCAATACAACCGCTTGGAGTCGGACCGGGCCCAAACCCAGCCGGTTCGGATCCAGCGTCAGTGTATCGGTCGGTGCTGCATCGGGTGCTGGCTTTTCGTTGCTCGCGAGATTTTGCGCGACGATCTCCCAATCGTGCCGAACACCGACCGCTCGATCCGTCGGCCGATTTTTGATCCGAACGATCAAGGGAGTTTTGGATTGCAGCGACCATTCCTTGGGCCCTTCCAAGGCTAAAAGCAGTTCTTTGTCCCCAGCGGTCACCCACACCGATTGCTCGTAACGATGCTCGAGTGGCTTGGGCCCCTTTGCGATCACTCTCCATTCCTTGGCTCCTTGCTCCTGAGAGTCGACTTGGATCCGCGACGAGGTTGTGAATGGGGTCTCCGCACGAGCGATCCCGTCGACCAGCCAGACCATCCGAACCGGATCCACGGTATGCTCGTCGTCGCTACCTTGGAGCGTCAGCATGACATCTCCGGAAACATGATCGCCATCCTTCACTCCTGACAAGGTGAATCGCGGGGGTTCCGCAAAAGGTTGGCACAACGGGTCGCCCAAAATCAACAATTGGTAGGGCGCCAGCACCGAGCTATAAAAGGATTCTGCCGTTGTTAGCCCCTGCGCGTAATGGGCATACATCATCGGGTGTGGGAACTTGTTTTGGATCGCATAAGGCTCATACACGGTGCCACTGCTAGCAGCGGCACCATTGCGCAGCAGTTCGGTGGCTTTGGTTTGATTCTTGTCCCCCATCGCTCCACCGAGGCTGGTCAAGTTATCCGCGATAGATCCGGGGAGCAGTGTTGCACCAGACTTTAACCAGTTGAAATCGGAAATACCGAATTGGAACCCAATGCATTTCTCGCCGAGCGAGGGAAGTGCGCTTTCGATCATGCGGGCGTCCATTTTCAAGTCGCGGATTTTTTCGAGTGCGATCGACACATTGGGTTCTCGAGTTCGTGTTCGGACGTCGCTCGTTTTCGCGAACAAGAATGATCCGGCGGGGCGTGTAAAGTCCGCGAGGGAGGCGCGTTCGAGATGCTCAATCGCTTCGGGCATAGTGATGTGATTATCGCGAGTAACATGCAGCATCATCGATAGCATGTACGACACACCATGCTCCTGCTTTACGGATTCCAACGTGTTCGGTGCGTAGAACAATCGAGCATCGAAGCCCCTGGTGGCGGTATATGTGAAATCATCGTTGGGGCAGCGTGCGAGTATCTTCTCAAACTCCTTTTCATCCGCGATCGAGTCGAAGGCCGGATCCGAGTTGAGCTCACGACGATACCGCCATCCGTGGCGAACAGCATCCGAGAGCCGCGCGAGCGCTTTGTCGGTCACACCCGCTTGAGCCCATTGCCTCGCCGCAAGGTACTCTAAGGGAGCTGGATTGCCGACACTTTTGCGGTATTCGTCAAGTCTCTCCGCCGCCTTCGAATGCTCGCCCGATTCAATCCATTGCTTCAGTTCGTCCCGCGACTCAGGGGTCCCTGAAAACACCTGAAGGAGAACTTTGGCATCGCGAGCTGCATACCAATTGGAATCGAATCCAATGTAGGAGGGGTCTTTGGCCATCGCCCAGCGAAACAAATAAGTCATCCCGCTGATGGACCCCCACGGAGTCAAGTATTGCGATCGTTCCTTGAGCCCCCCAAGGTCCGATTCCAGTTGGATCGCCGTCGGAAAGTCGCAGGAATAAACGATCCCTTGGACATGCGGCGAAAGTCGCCGCTCATCAAGCGTTCGCACAACGGGTCCGAGAATCAATTCACGGAACTGATCGATCGTTATCGTGTAACCGTCCGGGATATTGTCCAGCACGATCACATTGCGTGCGGGGATGTTTCGCAGCTGGCAAAAGTGGTTGGCCAGCGTCCGGGAGTCTTGTGAAGCTCCATTGACGACCACCACCCAGGAACCGCTCGATGCACCCGCGAACGCGACCTTGGCCCCGATCATCCAACCGGCCCCCATAAGCAAAACCGATAGGAAAAACCGCAGGATTAGGGCTTTGGGTGGGCAATCGCAGGGGGTGGAAGGGTGTACGGATGGGGTGAATTTTGAGTTGGGGGAGGGAAAAAGGATCATAGACAGTGGTTCGGGGTGAGGAAGATCGAAGGAAAAAGGGGAAGGAAAAGAGCGAACCCCTTCAAAAATCCAGTGACTTTGATAGGATCCAACCCGCACTGTTCCTTCATGGTACCCGGTTCTCATCGTTCGCGGAGAGGCATTGGGGAATGCAGAAGCTCGTGGTGGTTGCGGTTGTTAATCGCGGCGAGTTTTTGCGGACTGAGAGGGAGCGATGGTGGGAGCGCGTCGAGGTTACCAGTGAACAGGACGCATCCACCGCCAAAACCGTTCTGGGAGCTTGTTAGCCGAGGCTATCGAGTCTTCTGGGACAGGCCCCCTGCAAAATCGAGAGCGTAGCTCAGTCGGTAGAGCAAAGGACTTTTAATCCTTGGGTCGAGGGTTCGAGTCCCTCCGCTCTCACTCTTGATTTTTCCACGAAAACCCCGGGTTCTTCAAAGGATCTGGGGTTTTTTCGTGGTCAGTGCTAGCACCTCTACAAGCTGTTTTCATGGCACCATTTCGCACCCTTTCGCCCCCAAAAGCACCCTGCGCGCTAGCGTTTCTGCTGTAGGTGCGCAGGGTAGAATCCTCGCCGCTGGACGGCTAAACGGGAACAGCCAGGCTCTCACGGGGGCACGGAGACACGGAGAAGACCGCTCTGTCCAGCCTGACTCTGTGTCTTTGTGCCTCTGTGTGAAATTGTTCGAAGATTCAGGACCAGCAGTCGCACCCCCCTCCACGACAGGGACTGTCGTGCCACGATGGGTCCACAATGTAGAGCAGTTGTCCTCAACTGCTCATCGCCAGGAGCCAAAAACGATTACGCCAATCGTTCTACCACTTGGATCCAAGGCTGTCCCGTCGCGTCATCGCGCCTTCGCGTGAGGTTGGATGAGTCCAAACAGTCGCATCTCCATAGATTTGGTTCGATGGTTGGTATGGATAC
>JBKCUW010000121.1:0-3905 GCA_046318275.1 Pirellula sp.
GGACCGTCGCAAACGTTTAAGAGCTGTTTTTCGGTCCAAGGTGCGGTGGACTTGGCTGAGGGATTCCGCGGTTGCGCCTCCCAAGAGCACCCCAGCGATGGCTTCTTCGCGTCGGGCTGTCGGGATGATGGTCGACCAAGAGATCGGAGACTCACCCGGGCTGCGTCCTTGTTCGCGCACCGAGAGAGTGGCTCCTCGTGATGTTCGGGGGTACGATTCTGGGGGTGACATCGGAATCGGTAGTCGTCGGTTTAAATCGTGGGCGTTTGGGTGTGAGTTTATCCAGGGCAGGGTCGGATCGACGGCAGGGTCGGATCGACGGGCCCACGTGTTTAGGGATGCCGGCACGCTTTTCCGAGAAAATCGCATTCAAGTTTGCGGGATCGATCCACTAGAATTAGCGTACGCACAATCGGTCCCGATCCTACGGAAATCCGACCAACATGTTGCCGCTATGTTGGGCTTAATGCGTCACGACTGCTACAATCGGTGCAAAGGTCAGAGGTCGATTCCCTCCCGATCCATTTCCAGTAAAGAACATCTGAGGTTGCCATGCGTTCTCAAAACTCACGACGTCGATTTTTGGTCCAAGCGTTATCCGGTAGCGGCGTTGGGTTGTGGATGGCTCGCACGGCGTGGGGGAATTTCATTCCGCCAACAGCAGCGCAGACCAAAGGTCCTTTCTACCCGGTACCAGAGATCGAAAAGCAAAAGTACTTCGATGCGGATCTCACGCGTTTGGATACCAAATCTCCGGTTGCCGATGGGGAGCAAATCGCAGTGCGAGGGGTCGTACTGGATATGGATGAGAAGCCCCTCGACCAGGTGATCGTAGAGGTGTGGCAGGCGTGCGAGACCGGGCGATACAATCACCCGCAAGACCGCAACGATCGACCGATGGATCCTAACTTTCAGTACTGGGCACGAATGGTCACAGGTCCCGATGGAACGTTCTCGATCCGAACCATCCTGCCTGGAAAGTACCCCGGACGAACGCCTCACTTGCATTATCGAATCGTAGCACCGAATCGAAGTGAGCTCGTAACACAGATGTACTTCGAGGCGAACCAAGAGTTGAATCTCAAAGATGGACCCTATACGGAGCTCAAGCCTGAGCAGCGGGCGGCGGTAACGATCGGGTTGGCAAAAAAGCCGATCGCAGCGAATGATCCCAAAAGTGAACAACTTCCAACGGGAGATTTCCGGATTGTTTTGGGGCCTCGCAGCGACTCGAAATCAACCCAGCCTATGTAGTTAGATCACCGTTCCGGTCGCGGCTTTTCGATTATCCAGGGGCGACCAAAATCGCCCTTCAGCTACACTTGGGTCGGCGTTTGCGTCGCATCCAGCCAAAGCAACCACCGGTTGAGACCACGCTTAGAAGTGCAATAGACGATGGTTCTGGCACGCCAGCAGCAAACGTGAACACGCCAGTTCCGGATAGATTGCCAAGAGTTTTGTGATTCCCGGAAATCCCTAATTCAACTTGGTAGATACCTTCTCGCGAAAACCCCAAAAAGAAGTGCTCGTGCCCACCTGCAGTTTGCGTGAACGCGTCGGCCAGGCTTATCCCATCGCTTGTCGCGAATCGGACGGTGGGAGTCCCAAAGGACTCGGACCAGACCGAAAAATTTCCTCCCGTTGGAGCCGAAACCACGGAAACGAGGTTCCAGGTCAATTGCCCGTTCCAGTCGGCCGGATCCAAGTCCTCGAGTCCCCAACCTAAGAACGGCTTGTTCGGTTCAACAAAGTCTGCCAAGTACCAAATGCTGTCGGTGGGGGCCCCTAAAAAATCCCAAGACGAACCGCTTGGCCTCAGGATGGGTGGGCCAGCAACAAACACACTGTGGTCGGTGGGCGCATACTCACCCGCTGGAATCGTTCCTCCGCCAGCCGCATCGACAGCGTTTTCAAAGTGAAAGTGCAGTTCGAGCTCATTGGTGTTTGTGAGCGCAACCCCAATATCACCGTGCCCACCGATCCAAAGGTCTGCTTTTGCTGGATTAGAGAATGCAAATCCACACCAAAACAATCCTAAAACTAGGCAAAATCTCATGCTGGTACCCCTCGAACGGAAAATTGGAAGATTTTCCTTTGCAATCTATTTGCATATGCATTTTGTGTCAAGTGAATTCCTATTGCACAAGCATGGTTTTTCGCGTGCAATAGAAGTGTTGTTTTTAAAAAGGGCGGTATCGAGGGCGAGAAAGGTGGTGCGGGAATGAGTATGCAAAAGAATGGTACTGCCATTAAAAGGGCGTTTACGTTGGTTGAGTTGCTCGTAGTCATCGCAATCATCGGTTTACTGGTTGGGTTGCTACTGCCCGCTGTGCAGGCAGCACGTGAAGCAGCGAGGCGGATGCAGTGTTCGAATAATATTCGGCAACTGGCATTGGCGATTCATAACTATGAATCTGCATTTAAAACGATGCCTCCAACGATTACAGGCTCGGGAGTGCCTGGAAATGCTCGAGGTAGCGGTCTGTACAGTTGGTTAGCGATGATTTTGCCTCATGTGGAGCAGGGGCCTCTTTTCAGTCGATTGGATTTTTCTGTACCGATGACGAGCGCGATTGTTGGCAGCACTCCCAATTATCTGAAGCTAGAGATTCTTTCGGACCATCGAAACGCAACGGTGGCCGGAACCCGAGTTTCGACGTTCTTGTGCCCTTCAGATCCGTGGTTGCAGACGACTTACGCTGGCACCGCTTTGCCTGCTCCTGGAAGTTATGCGGGAAACCTAGGTTGGGTACGGCAAACAACTGGAACACAGGGGCTGGATCCGCAACTGCTTCAAACCAATGGAGCGATGCCAATTGTGAATCCAGCGGATACAAACCGATCGTGGTATAAGTCCACAATGTCCTTTCGGGACTTTACCGATGGAGCATCAAATACGGCGATGCTCTCGGAGAGGGTGATTAACAGTCTTGTTCCCGTGCGAGGAGGTTTTGGCTTCTATATGCCTAAAGGGCCGAGCAGTGTGATGTCCTACTGCGGCGGTTCGGGTGCAACGCGTTCGTTGCCGCAGTGGGTTGCTTATTGTGATGGAGTTACTACTCCAGATCCTGTTTACTCAGCTCCACACGGAAAAGCTTGGATTTCTGGATTAACCCTTGCAGGTAATCTGTACATGCATGTTCTGATGCCCAATAAAAGGAATTGCCACGTGTACGGTGGTGAGGCGAACGGTAACAACATGGTAACGGCCAGTAGCATGCACGGAAGTGGCGTGCACGTAGTTGCGGCAGATGCACACGTTGACTACGTAAGTCTTTCGGTAGATTCAAAAGTTTGGTGGGAGATGGGCTCAAGAAACGGTGGGGAATCAACGTACCGACCCGAATGAAGGCGGCTTGGTTTTTGCTGCTATCCTGATGTACATGTCGAGGCGGATCAACAATGATTAGCCATTTTCAAGTACCCATTGCGTGGCGAAACAGTTCAGTTCCGCCGCATTGGCCAGATTCAGTTTGATCTTCAGCTTCTCACGGTACGTATCGATGGTGTGGACACTGAGAAATAGCTTTTTAGCAATAGCCCCCGTCGTGTTGCCTTGCCCGATCAACGCGAGCACTTCCAATTCGCGATCGGATAGGTTCTCTACAGGTGACTTGCCCGGTTCGGCCATTCCCCCGATATGGCTTTTGAGGATCCGGTCGGTCATCTCTGGGCTTAAATACGTCTTTCCCTCGAGCACGGTTCGAATGGCGTTGATCAATGTCTCGCGTGCAGTCTGTTTGTTGAGGTATCCCATAGCACCAGCTTGCAAGGATCTCTCGGCATAAACGGCCTCGTCATACATCGAAATAACCAGCATCTTTACCGTAGAGTTGCGTTCGCGAAGACGCTTGATCAAATCGATCCCATGCCCGGTTTTTAACGATATGTCGATAATTACTAGG
>JBKCUW010000122.1:0-27557 GCA_046318275.1 Pirellula sp.
GCTACCGGGAATCGCTTCTCAGCAATACGCTCATGCCAAAGATTTCCTCGAACAGTTCCCCCGACTGCCGCACGGTGAGTTGTTCCAACGAAACATCCTCGACGCCGTGAGTGAGGATCACGAGTCGATCCTCTTCGCGGCGGCAACGAATGTTGCTGATCCGCTGCGATCGAGACTCGTCGAGTGCGATTGCAAGCCGCAGTATCGCCGCCAGTTTCGCCACCGCTACTCGATCGTTTCTTTCTAGCGTCGAGTAGCCTTCGTGATCTGGCTGTGGAGAAGATCTTCGGTGATAACGGACAACCAAGGCGACAAGCAATTGGTCCCTTTCCGAGAGACCGAACAGCTCGCTATTTCGGATGAGGTACATCGCATGCTTGTGATGGCTGCGAGCGTTGAGAAACATTCCAATTTCATGCAAGATCGCCGCCAAGAACAGAATCAGTTCCATCCGCTGGTCCAATTGATGTTCGTCGGACAAATCCGCGAATAGTTTTCGCGATAGATTCGCTACATGCCGAGCATGCGCCTCATCGAAATCCATCTTGCGACCCAAGTTGATCGCGGACCGGATGATTTGATTGCGAAACTCGGCGGTCCAAGCATCGCGCACCGCCATGTCGCTCAACAGCCCGTCGCGGAGATTCGTGTCGGCCACAAACATCATCGGGCACTGAAACTCTCGCGCCAAAAGTCCATAGCTCATCAAGGCCGGCCAAAGAGTCTCCGTATCCGAGAAACTCAACGAATAACGGCTGATCAACTCCTCTTCCTTGAGCTGTCCGATCCGCCTCGCAAAGTCCATCAGCGCATCGGTAGGTAACTTGTGCAGTGTTTTTTCCTGCTCCACACCTTCGATGTTTTTAACTGCCATCCGAACATCACCGCCGATGGCAACCATTTGGATTTCGCGACCTGCATCGACATGCTCAAAGATCTGGTGCACGATCCTACGGATCTGCGTTTCAATGATAGCGCGCTGTTTGGCATGCGATGTTTTGAATTTGTCGACTTGCTCAAGCATTCGCAACGAGCCTAGGCGGTAGGTGTTGGAGAACAATACATTGCCCCCTCGCACCACTAGGACTTCAGTGCTTCCGCTCCCCACCTCAACAACGATCGTCTTCACCGATGCCAACACAGGGTTGGATTGCAGCAACGGCTGAATTCCCATGTAGGTGATCCGGTTGACTTCCGCCTCATCCAACGACTCGACCTCCAACCCGGTAGCGATGTACATTCGGTCGATAAAGGCGAGGCGATTGCTGGCCTCGCGCACCGCGCTGGTCGCAACCACGCGGACTTGATCGGCTCTGGTGATGCCGAACTCTTGCATCAACCGTCGATAGCTTTTCAGCACCCGAGCACATTCTTCAATACTCCGCCGACTGATGCTCTGAGAGGTGAATGTATCCTTTCCGAGCGAAACTGCTTGCGAGACTTCTTCAAGAGTCCGGACAGTGCCTTGTGGGTCGATCTCTGCGATCGCCATCCGCACGCTCGTCGAACCGATATCGACGACAGCCACCGGTCGACTGGTCGTTGAGATAACAGGCGGATTGGCACGTGTTTGGGGACCAGACGACATGATTGGGGGAGTGACTCCTTTGGATTAACGATTCCCTGACCCCGACGATGATAACCGCGAACCTGCATTGAGCCCAGGGTTCGACCGCCTCACATCATAGCCAAAATCGTCGGTACATCGCATCGAGGAGGGGACGAAACCATACAAACCCCCGCGAATATCGTCCGCAAGGAACTCGAACTTTCGCCGTTGCTCCGATACGTGGATCGACCAGCGTATCGATCGGCCGGATCCGAGCATCCAATGCCGGGCCGGTCCAATCGTTCCTAAACGCATGGTCTATGGATTCAATCGTTCCAGATTTATGGATTCCTGGCTCCGACGCCAACACGAACTCAACCTTTATCGGATCGACTTTCGGGTCCACTCGATGCCATGCTTGTAGAACGTACCCTGCATCCCAATCCATCACGCTAGAGGTCAGCTGCCATTCGGCCTGTTGAGGGACAATTCTGGCTATCGGGTCTCCGCGGCGGACCGGCCGATCCTCCGAGTCGTGCCAATCTGGATCGCAGACAAACACACCATCAACGGCAGCGTGGATTTCAAGACGCTTTTCCTCGCCATCGAGCCATAGTAGTTGCCGATCGATGCTTTCCTGACGTTTTGATACCTCTTCCAATTCACCCGCGAGTCGCGCCCTCATCAGTGCAGCTGAGTCATCGCGGTTGGATATTTCATTGATGGTAACCTCGATACTGCCTCGTTTCTCTGCGGTGATCCGTTTTTCCGACTCCAATTGCACTCGTTGCAACTCTAGGTCGGGGGATGCGATCCGGGCGATAAGGTCCCCTGTTTGTACAGGTTGTCCATCACGGGCTGCAAATGTTGCAACGAATCCATCGGAGGGAGCATAGAGGATTCGCTGTGACTGTGGTTGGAGTGCCCCATCAAGCTCAATCCATAACTCAATCGGTTGAAATAAAGCGACCACTCCCGCCAAACCGACCAGCCATTTCCAACGATGCTTTCCCAGCCATCGGCCCCATGTCCTGGCCGGCTTGCTAAGCCAAACTTCACTGGCGTCCGTGATCCATGGAGCTACTGAGTGCAAGATACCTTGATGAGCGTCGAATTGCTCACGTTTAAACCACTCCACAAGGATTATGCCTATAGGATGGGTCGGCGTTTTCGCAGACTCGACTTCTTTGGCAAGACGATTACTGTCGAGTGCATTTGGGGCAGAGGTCAGCCCCGACAGTGTGGAAAAAACCGGAATTGCAATGGTGCTACCAATCCCTGACTTCTTCGAGTGATCGTTGAGAAAATTGGATCTCTCGTCCTCAGATGTTGAGTTCAAAACCTTCGACGCCAGATCTAACCATGGTTGGACCGCATCCGAGGATGGCAGCGACGCTGCAGTTCCGCTGATCGCGACGAACTCCGCATTGCTTCGGGAAGAATCATCCGAGGCGTTGCGAAGCCTTTTCGGCGGTATAGTCCTCAACAACACCACATGCTCTGCGTCGACCAAGCAACGAAGCCCCTCCATTAAATGGCTGCCAGCCTCCTGGATGGACGACGATGCATGAGCCCGTTTCAGGATGGCTCGGACTTGCAAAACGAGCGATGTTCCACTCGACTCGATCTTGCCCTCAATTGCAGGTAGGCTCTGCATGTGCGTTCCTTGAGTGGTTGGGTTCCTTACCCTTTGGGAGAGCCTGAGTATACCTGCCTACCAACGCATCGTGAACCGCCAGTCGTTCTACCATTCCTCGAGGCAGCTGTTTGCCCGATCTACCTCCGCTTTCCAAGCCCAGCCAACCCCCTCTGCATCCCATCTACCCCATCTTTCACGCGCAGCCCCTCCCTATCGAGATTCTTGAAAACCTGGGCTGCCATTAAGAGGTAGCTGCATGAATTACTTCATCCATGACAACGTGGAAATCCGAAGAACCTTTACGATTCACTTTAACTTGGAACGATTGCATGCATTTCCAAGATCTACTGACGGCTTGAGAGGAGGGGATAATGCGACAATGGCGATGGTTGGTCGCTGCGCTTGCGCTATCCCTCCATTGGATACCCGGCTGCGCAACACACCGTGAAAGCAAACCTATTCGGTTTGCGGACTGCGCGCCGGAAACACGAGAGCCGACACCTGACGTAGCCCAACTGCGGATGTCCGAGCCCGCCTTCGAATTGTGCAGCCCGCCCGATGCCGACCTCGGTATCTCCCCGATGGCGATCGATTTGAGCAAGATGTCGCCCGAGGACTTCTTTTCACTTCGTCTTGAGGATGCGATCCAAATGGCGTTGGCCAATTCGCGGATCATGAGGGATTTGGGTGGAACGGTTCTTCGCACACCCAATGCGGTAAATACCGTCAATGACCCGGCTGCCGTATTTACCGATCCTCGTTTCGGGGAGGAAGCTGCGCTATCGGAATTTGACGCAACACTTTCCGCATCTGCTTTTTTTGAGAACAATGATCGGAGACTCAACAACCGCTTTTTCGGCAACCAAGGGATCTTTCAGCAGGATCTTCATAACTACGGAAACGCTCTGACCAAACGCTCTGCTACCGGCGCACAATTCATTGCTCGAAAGAGTTCCGTCTACGATAGCAACAACCAATTATCCAATGCGATCGGACGAACGAGTTGGGAAGAAATCGTTGAGTCCGAGATCCGTCAACCGCTGATGCAAGGTGCCGGGACTCGCTTCAACCGAATCGCAGGTCCCGGAGCCAAGCCCGGCCAAATTAATGGTGTGCTCGTCGCCCGGGTACGGACGGACATCAGTCTGGCTGAATTCTCACGTGCCGTGAGAGACCTGGTCGCCGATGTCGAAAATGCATATTGGGATCTCTATTACGCGTACCGAGATCTCGAGGCCAAGATCGATGCTCGTGACATCGCCCTTCTCACGGCTCGCAAGCTTGAATCGCAAACCGCAACACAGGGCGTCGCCGACGCCGCACAAGCGAAAGAACAATACTATCGATTCGAATCCGAGGTGATCGATGCCATCCATGGCCGAGTGCTGGATGGAACGCGCACCAATAACGGTAGTTCCGGAGGTAGCTTCCGAAGCATCGGCGGACTTCGATTGTGCGAGCGAAGACTCCGTTTGATCATCGGATTCCCAATTACCGACGGAAAGATACTTCGTCCAAGCGATGAACCAGCCCAATCGCCGATTGCGTACGACTGGTACTTTTCGAGCAGCGAAGCACTTTCCGCCCGCGAAGAAATCCGCCGACAGCGATGGGTCGTCAAGCAACGAGAACTCGAACTGATCGCGAATCGAAATTTCCTCAAGCCTCAACTCGATATCGTAGGACGGTATCGTTTTCGAGGTTTCGGGAAGGACTTGATCAGTTACTCTGGCCAGTCCAATGCCATCGAGAATCTTCTCGATGGAGACTACCAGGAGTGGCAAGCGGGTGTCGAGTATGCCATGCCAATCGGCTTTCGCAAAGCGCATGCCGCAGTCAGGTTCTCCCAACTCACGCTTCATCGTGAAACGGATATCCTTAAGGAGCAAGAGAGGACGGTTCTCTTCGGACTGAGCAATGCGATGAACGAGATGCAGCGTGCCTACGACACCATGCAGCTTCAAGAAAAACGACTCGAGGAGATTCTTCGCCAATTGCAGAGCTTGCAAGCCAAATGGGAATCGGGCCAAGACCCCGCGCTGGACGTTTTGCTCGAAACTCACCGTCGATTATTGGATGCTCGCATTCGTTACCATCAAACTCGCATCGAGTACGCATTGGCGATTCGAAACGTGCACTTCGAAAAAGGCACATTGCTCGATTACTGCAAGGTTTCATTGAGCGAGTCTCTCTCGGACCCGAAGGCCTATGAAGACGCTGCGATCCGAGCTGAAAATCGCGGCAAACCTTGGTAACTCAGACTGCTTACTCAGGCATACCCACAACTTTCGCTGCGCGTGCGTCGACCATGAACTCAGTCCCTGGCTGAAAGTGACTTCTTCGCAGCATTCCCAATGCCATTGAGTCCCCCATTGGCGTTGAAGCCATCGATGTGATTGAGCCGACCTCTTTTCCGTCGAGAATAATGGCATAGGGTAGTGGCAACCGATCGCCCCCTTGGATGCGCAGCTTCACCAGCTTCTTTTGGACTTGTCCCAAGGCATCGAGGCGAGCGACGGTTTCTTGGCCCAGGTAGCATCCCTTTTTGAAGGAAATAGTGCGTCGATCGATCGACAATTCCTGAGGCAGATTCTTGTCATCGCAGTCGATCCCGACCCAGGGCCAAAAGGCTTCGATCCGCTGCAACTCCCAATCGGATCGTCGCGTCGTGTCGCTCGCGACCAGCGATTGCGACCCGTTCAACAAAATCGGCATAGAAACAGGAGTGGGGACAATCGCGAGCAGGCTTTCTGCACCGATCCACGGGGCGTACAAGCACCGGATTGTTTCGCATTCCAAGGTGTATTCAACGCAGGAATGGGCAGCTAATGAATCCGGAAAACCAGACAATATCTGCGATGCCGAGGTGGCATTCGAGAAAAGCACGGCCGTGAACTCAGCGCTTCGGTCTGCAATGACCGCATCCTCCCGGATGATATAACGATCAAAGTGGGGAACCAATCGCTCCGCCTGTCCGGGTGCAGAGAGAAACCATAGCGAATCTTTCCAGCCGCAGACAATCCCGTGGCTCAGCGTTCTTCCCTTGACATCGAGAACAAACGTCTCTGCGGTCTGCCCGTCAGCGAGCGTCCTAAGATCCTGAGTGCAGAGATTGTTGGCGATTTTGTTTCTGTCAGCACCGCGTATCTCAATGATCGTCAAACCACCGATGGCGTATCCTGTCGACATAGTAATTCGACTCCTTGAAATCTTATTGAGTCGCGGTAGTAGTCATTACGACGAGGCTACTACACATTGAACAGGAAGTGGCAAATGTCTCCATCCTGCATGATGTATGCCTTACCTTCAGTCCGCATCCGGCCGTTAGCGCGAATCTCCTTTTCCGAGCCGAATTGCTCGAGATCTGCCAAGGAGTAAGTTTCGCAGCGAATGAATCCTCGCTCAAAATCGGTGTGAATCACACCGGCAGCTTGGGGAGCGGTCGCACCTACTGGGATCGTCCAGGCTCGAATTTCCTTTTCGCCTGCCGTGAAGTAACTATGCAACCCGAGAGTCCGATAGGCTTCTCGAGCGACGACTTGAAGGGCGGGTTCTTGCAAGCCCACGGCAGCGAGCATTTCGCTTCGATCCGGTTCATCAAGCTCTGCGATCTCCGCCTCGAGTTTGGCGCATACGGGGACGACGAGTGCGCCACTCTTTGCTGCTGCTTCACGGACCTTCGTCACAATCGGGCCTTTGCCTTGCAAATCGGTTTCATCCACATTAGCGATGTAAAGGATTGGTTTGGCTGTCATCAATCCAAAGCTAGAAATCGCCTTCGCTTCTGCTTCCTCGAGCTGCAGTAATCTCAAGGGTAGTTCCTTGTTTAAATGCTCCATGCATTTCTGGATGCCGCTCACACGCAGCTTGGCTTCTTTGTCGCCGGTTTTCGCGGCTCGTTCCGCCTTTGGAAGCGCTGCTTCCAGACTTTGGATGTCTGAAAACATCAATTCCATTTCGATGGTTTCCATGTCCGCGACAGGATCGACTTTACCCGCGACGTGAATGACGTCGGGATCTTCAAAGCAGCGGACAACTTGCAAAATCGCATCGACTTCCCGAATGTGACTGAGAAATTTATTCCCCAACCCTTGGCCTTCACTGGCCCCCTTCACGATCCCGGCGATGTCCACCAATTTGAACATCGCAGGAATGATCTTCTGGGTTTTGATGAAGTCTTGGATACGATTCAAGCGTTTGTCAGGGATGCTGACGATCCCTTCGTTCGGCTCGATCGTGCAGAACGGATAATTGGCTGCTTGCGCCCCCTGCGACCCGGTGAGGGCATTGAACAGGGTGCTCTTACCGACATTGGGCAATCCGACGATTCCTGCTTCCATGGTGATTGATTCCTAGCTTTCGTGGCGCAACAAAGGGAAGAGGATCACATCGCGGATACTCCGAGAATTGGTCAGGAGCATCACCAATCGATCGATGCCAATGCCGAGTCCACCGGCGGGTGGCATGCCATGTCGCAGGGCCCGAATGAAGTCCGTGTCCATTTTTGCCATGGAGTCTTCTTCTGCCATTCCATCCAGTTGCGTTTTGAAAAGATCCTCCTGCAAAATTGGATCGTTCAATTCGGTGTAGGCATTGGCGAGCTCCATCCCGTGGATGAAAAGTTCGAATCGTTCCGCGATATTTGGATTGTTGCGACTTCGTTTGGTCAACGGGCACAGCGATGCCGGGTAGTCGGTAACAAATATCGGTCCGATCAGCGCGTCTTCAACCTTTTCTTCGAAGACTTCGCTGACAACGACATCGGGATGCTTCCCATCGGTCTGCAATCCGATCTTGCGAGCTAGTTTTACGATTCCTTCGTGATCGCTTATCTTGAGCCCGGTATGCTCTTCGAACAGTTCCGTGTAGGTACGACGAGCAAAAGGTGGAGTGAAGTCGATCGGCAGCTCTCCCCACATCAACTGGAAGCCTTGACCGGTTGCTTGAATCGCCTCGATGATAATCTGCTGCGTCAAATCCATCATGGTGCGATAATCAGCGTACGCCCAATACAGCTCGATCATCGTAAACTCAGGATTATGCTTTGGGCTGATCCCTTCATTGCGGTAAACCCGTCCCATTTCATAGACGCGTTCAATGCCACCAACAAGGAGTCGTTTTAAGTGCAACTCAAGAGCGATTCGCAAGAACAGTTTCATGTCGAGCGCATTGTGATGCGTTAGGAACGGCTTGGCCGCTGCACCACCCGCGATGGTGTGCAACGTAGGACCCTCCACCTCAACGAACTCATGCTTGGACAATGTGCTGCGAATCGACTGGATGATCTTGGTCCGCTTTAAGAATGTTTGGAGCGAATCCGCGTTGTAGGTCAGATCGAGGTACCGCATCCGCTGACGAAGCTCGGGGTCTTGGAGGCCCGCGTGCTTCTCTGGGGGTGGCTCGAGCGTCTTCGTCATGAAGTGCAGTTTCTGTGCGAAGACTGTCAGTTCGCCCGTGTTGGTTCTGCCCAATCTTCCATCCACTCCGATCAAATCCCCAAAATCCAACAACTTAGTCAGTTCAAAATCCTCGTCGGGCAAGTGTCCTTTCGGGATCATGATTTGAATATCGCCGGTGAGGTCCCGAATATTCAGGAAGACCAACTTACCGGCGGTACGCATCAGAATAATACGTCCGGCCACGCGGATATTCGGGCCAACCTCTTCTCCGGGCCCGTGGCTAGCCTTCCATGCCTTGTAATCGATTGCCTCTGGCCCACCAAAGTCTGGGAGCGGGATCGTTGTCCCATCTTCTTTTTTGAACTGAATCTGCGGGATCAACGAATGGGCCACTCGAATGAACGAGCGATCGTCGAAACGGTGCCCCCATGGATCGAGCCCGGAAGCTTCGATTTTCTTGAGTTTTTCAAGCCTCGCCGCTTGGTGTACGCCTAGTTCGGAGTTGTCGAGTGGCTGAGAATCGGACATCTTGTTTGAATTGTGGATAGAGAAATTGGTCGGATCCGGGATCGGAGAATACCGGGTGCGCGGATGGCCAGGGTGGCAGATTGTAAGTGATAACGCCGGAAAACCAAGCGTTGATCCGCCTCCCGATCACAGATCCTGAAACCTTGAAACCCGCTTAAAGATCGGTAAACGAAGCATTATGGACTTGTTCGCTCAGGCTGAAGAAGCCAATCGAGACCGGGCGCTGCCGCTGGCGGCTCGGCTCCGTCCACGCACTCTTTCCGAGATGGTGGGGCAACAGCATATTTTAGGGGAAGGGAAACTCCTCCGCCGGCTGGTCGCCGCTGGACGCATCCAGTCCATCCTCTTTTACGGTCCCCCAGGGACTGGCAAAACAACGTTGGCTAGGCTCCTCGCCTCGGAAACCAAAGCGGCATTTCGGCAAATCAATGCCGTGACGAGTGGTATCAAAGAACTACGCGAGGCTTTGGACTGGGCCCGTGACGAGGTTTCTGTCAGTGGTGCTCGCCCCATCCTTTTCATCGACGAAATACACAGGTTCAATCGCTCTCAACAAGACGCATTGCTACCCGATGTTGAGTCGGGAACCATCGCACTGGTGGGTGCTACGACCAGCAACCCTTTCTTCTCTGTCAACGGTGCCCTCCTGAGTCGATCCCAGATCTTCGAACTCAACCCGCTCGGGGAAGACGATCTCGTACAACTCCTTGATCGCGCTATTCACGACAAGCATTTGGGCTTTGGTAAGTTTCAAATCCAAGCGGATCCCGAGGCCCTGCGATACTGCGCTCGCATCGCTGAAGGAGACGCGCGACGTGCGCTCAACGCGTTGGAAGTCGCCGTGCTATCCACCATGCGATTTCCACTGTCGATCACGGTCGAATTGATGCAGGAGAGCATGCAAAAAAAGATATTGCAATTCGATCCATCGGGAGATGGGCATTACGATATGGCCAGCGCTCTGATCAAAAGTCTTCGGGGATCAGATGCCGATGCCGCTTTGTACTGGTTGGCGAGAGCCATCGAAAGCGGTGAAGAAATCCGTTTCTTAACTCGCCGTTTGGTGATCTTCGCAAGTGAAGATATCGGGAATGCCGATCCACACGCGTTGCCGCTTGCTATTGCAACCATGCAAGCATGCGAATTTGTTGGACTGCCAGAATGCCAATTGAATCTCTCACAAGCCGTCATCTATTTAGCGTTGGCCCCGAAAAGCAACTCTGCAACTACAGCGATCATGAACGCCAGAAAGGAAGTGCGAGAGGGATCGATCATTCCTGTCCCAGTCCATTTGCGCGATGGTCACTATTCCGGTTCGAAATCGATCGGCCACGGAGTGGGCTATCAATACTCTCATGACTCCCCTGAAGGGATCGCATCCCAAGACTACCTCGGTGTCGAGCGGCAATTCTATGAACCGGTTGAGCGAGGCGCGGAAACGGAAATGGCGCAGCGGTACCGTTCCATCAAGGAATTGCTCAAGGGCCCGAAAGATTCGCGACCACAATAACCGTCGATCGGTTGCTGCTCGATCGGTTGCTGCTCAATCGGCTGCTGCTCAATCGGTTGCTGCTTTTCCACTTCACTGCCGAGTGCCGGGCATGCTCGGCTAGAACGACTCGTTTTGGCTTGGAAACCCACCCGATTTGACTTGAGCTTGGTACTCCTTGATCGCCTCTGTCGCCATGGTCTTTAGATCGGCCACCTTTCGAACGAATTTGGGGATATAGCCGCTGTTCCAACCCAACAAGTCGTTGGTCACCAAGACTTGGCCATCGCAATGCGGCCCAGCACCGATTCCGATGGTCGGGACGCTCAATTTGCTGGTCGCTTCACGAGCCAACTCCGCAGGGACACACTCCATAAGCACCGCAAAACACCCCGCATCCTGAGCGGCGAGCGCATCTCGCATCAAGCGGTCCGAGTCTTTCTGCACGCGGTAACCACCGAGAGCATGCACACTTTGAGGACGAAGACCGATATGCGCGATCGTAGGTATTCCGGCATCTACCATCGCCGCAATCGCTTGTGCCTGTTGATGCCCCCCCTCCATCTTGACCGCATGGCACTGGGTCTCCTTCATGACCCTTGCCGCAGACTCCACCGTATGCGAAATGCTGATCTGTCCCACGGGAAAGGGAAGATCCACAATTACCATTGCCCTAGAAGCGGCCCTAGCGACCATCTCACCATGATAAATCATTTGATCGAGCGTCACCGGAATTGTCGTCTTATGGCCTTGGACAACCATGCCGAGAGAGTCACCGACGAGCAAGCAGTCGATGCCCGCCTTATCGAGCAATTGCGCGGTCGGAAAATCGTACGCTGTAAGCATGGTGATGCGATCACCTCGGCGTTTCATCGCCAGCAAGGTACGAACGGTGACTGAAACGTCCTGTTCCGCCATAGTGATTTGGATGCTATCTAGTGCTGAGAGTAAGTGACTGACAATTCCGTGCCTAAAATGTCAGTGAGTATGCTTGCGAAGTCATTAGGTATCTTAGCGAACGCGGTCGCACTTATCGTCGTTCCGGCGTGACCTTGGACGAGCCCGATGGAAGCTTTTGGTCTCGCAGGAAACTCGTTCTCGCTTCTTCGAGATCTTGCAGAACCAACTTTCGGCGGCTCTCAGGCAACGTCTCCCAAGCGAGTTTGTAATAAGTTTCAACACTCGCCCAGTGCCCTCGCTGCTTGGCTGCATGCGCAAGCTCCAAGTAGGATTTGATCGCATCATAATCGCGTCGATTAAGTCTAGCAGCCTGCAGCGACACCCCATTCCCTGAGATTGTTGGCGAACCAGTCCCATGGCCGCTAAGCGCCGCTAGGTAGTCGTAATCAGGCCTGGTAACACCTCGCGTTGCGGACGCAGAGATTCGCGAATACCCCCTCGGATCATTCTGTTGCAGGATCGGTTTCTCCGGTTTATCGGACGCTTGCGAACGGATCATGCGATCGAGTTCATCCAGGTCGATCACTGTGGTTCGAACATCAAAAGAAGATGCACCCGCGTTTCCACCTTGAGCAACATTCGGTAAACCTGGTCCTCGGGAAACCGACCCCAATTGCCCGGTCAACGTACCTCCAGCCCCAATCGCTCCTCGATCCGGTGCGGCAACAGAAGTCGACAAACTGAACATGTTAGAACTGGGAAGTTGGACCATCTGGGCCCGGGTTGAGCCTCCGTGCAGAGAGACAGTCAGCATGGCCGACAACCCGATCATGGCGAATCGCGTGGCAAATGGCATCGGAGGATCCTCGGAAAGTTTGACGAAACACTCCTATCAAGTTTAATTCATAATCGGCCATCCGCCTGCTCCGAAGTTCTAGGAACCTAGGCGCAAAATCCTGGAATCGACCGTTTTTTGGAAATCGTCCGATTTCCAGGAATCCATAGCGTGGTGGGCTCACCAATCGTTGCTCACCTAGTTGCTCACCTGCCAAAAAGCTATCCTTTAGAGTTAAGCTGCGTCCCTTTCGAGGGTCCTTCCTCGTACGAGCAACAAAGTTTCGTTAGTCCCTTCGAAACCGCCCCCAGGCCGATTGGCAAAGGTCGACCTGCAGGCCCCATGCTCTGACGACCCTTTCCAATGATCCTTTCCACGTTCCCCCGAACCACTTTGGAGTACCTTCCTATGGCTATCGCCGAAACCACGATTGCAGCCCCAAAAATCAAACACACCGAGTGTTTTATCGATGGGCAATGGCGTCCCTCCATCTCTGGCAAGACATTTCAGACGGTCAATCCGGCGACCGAAGAAGTCATCTGTGACGTGGCCGAGGGAGATTCGGCCGATATCGATGCAGCCGTCAAAGCAGCTCGCCATGCATTTGAATCAGGACCGTGGAGCAAGATGGACGCGAGGGATCGTGGCAAACTGATGTTCCGCCTCGCCGACCTTATCGAGGAAGAGATCGATGAACTGGCGGCTCTCGAGAGCCTAGACAACGGCAAACCTTTCCGAGAGGCTCGCTACGGCGATTTACCGTTGGTCCTTGATTGCTTGCGATACTACGCTGGATACGCGGACAAAATTCACGGCTCGACCATCCCCATTCGCGGCAATTTCTTCACCTATACCCGTCGCGAGGCTGTGGGTGTCGCGGGACAAATCATCCCATGGAACTTCCCAATGCTCATGGTTGCTTGGAAATGGGGGCCTGCACTCGCTGCCGGTTGTACCATCGTGATGAAGCCCGCTGAGCAAACTCCGTTGAGCTGTTTGCGTCTTGCCCAACTGGCTAAAGAGGCCGGTATCCCTGATGGGGTCATCAACGTAGTTCCCGGTTATGGTCCAACGGCCGGTGCCTCTTTGGTGAAGCATCCAGGCGTCGATAAGATCGCGTTCACCGGCGAGCATCGCACGGCACAAATCATCATGCGAGACGCTTCAGAGACCCTGAAGCGATTGACGTTTGAACTTGGAGGCAAGAGCCCGAACGTAGTCATGGCCGACGCAGATCTCGATAAAGCCGCACAAGGGGCTTACATCGGATTGTTTTTGAACCAAGGCCAATGCTGCTGTGCGGGGAGTCGCGTTTTTGTCGAGAAGAAAGTTCACGCTGAGTTCGTCGAAAAAATCCAGCGTTTGGCGAAGAATCGCCGCGTTGGCAACCCGATGTCGCTCGATACCGAACAAGGTCCTCAAGTGGACCAAGCTCAGTTCGACAAGATCATGAGCTACATCGAAAAAGGAAACGCAGAAGGAGCGAAATGCGTCGCTGGTGGCGCCCGATTCGGGGACCGTGGGTACTTCGTCCAACCAACGGTTTTCGATGGCGTCAACGATTCAATGTCTATCGCCAAGGAAGAGATCTTCGGACCGGTGATGTCCGTACTCACCTTCGATGACTGGGAAGATCTCGTCAAACGGGCCAACAACACTTTCTATGGGCTTGCTGCCGCAATTTGGACCAAGAACGTTGGCCGAGCCCACGAGTTCGCGAAGCGAGTTCGTGCAGGTACGGTCTGGGTTAACTGCTACGATGTCTTTGACGCCGCCGCCCCGTTCGGCGGATTCAAGATGAGCGGTCAAGGTCGAGAACTTGGAGAAGAAGGACTCAAAGCCTACACCGAGAGCAAGACCGTTACTGTAAGCCTTGACTCGTAATCGATAACGCCTCGCTCCTGCGAACCGAAACCGTTATGAGCGTGTTAGCCAACACCGCCAATACATCCAAGAACGAGACCATCTGGCCCAAGGTGGTCTCGTTTCTTTTATCCTCGGTGATGCTCTCGCTAGTTTTCTCCTTCGTCGCGAATCGACTCTTCTTTGACCACGCCTTCGCTCAGGAAGCGAATCAGGAAATAAATTTAAACGAATTATCGACCAAGAAGTGGGCCGCACTGGTCGCTGGTACTTCGCAAGCTCTCCTCGGAAATTCGATCAACGCCGCCGAACTCCAAGACCTAGTGAACGCTCCAACAGAGTCCCGGCAAAAACAATTGCAACAAGCGATAACCACATGGCTTCAGTCTGACTCCTTTGCGAAACAGCAAGCGAGTGATTGGCGCGACGATTATTTCCCAGTTCTACGGTCGAAGCCTGCTAATCTGTCCGAAGGGGTCGCGCTGTGGGACTACACCCAACACGATCAGTGGCTCGTGGATGCAATCCAGTCCAACATGCCCTTCGATTCGTTCCTTTCATCCCAACTCTTCGGTACGGAAGCCCAACGCACCGACAGCTCGCAGCCCGAGCGACTGGCTACCGCAAGTTGGTACCGCGCAAATCAATTCCAAGTTACAGACCATGCCGAAACCTACAAGGTCGTCGCTCATGCCGCACCGGAAAACGAACCGGCCAATCCAACAACACTCCAGCCCTTCCAGCCCTTTCAATCGTTCCAAGAGCCCACCCCCCTTGGACTATCCGACCTCATCCTGAATGACTCGAGTTGGGTCTATCAAGAAACACCAGTTTTTCGACGAAATCAACTTCGGACACTGTCAGACGCCATCGCATCGATCCGGCAATCAGAAATCAAGGATTGGGAACTCTTAATCCAAGGTGATGCAGTCCGAAATTGGTATCAAAAACAAACTGCACACCCAAAGCCACCTCCAGCGGAACGAATTTTCGCTTGGCCCAGCCCCGAACAGCGACTTGAGTTGCGCGATGACAACGGCCATCGAGCGTCTAAATCCCCCTTGAGGATTGGATCTGGCGGATTCGCACCTACAGTTTACGCAGACATTGAGGAGCCACTTCGCCGCTCACAAGAATGGACCGTAGTACTCAATTGCAATTTCGGCCACGATCTCATCGCTTCGTCCACGTCGTCCCCACGGCGCATACTCACCCAACAAGCGCATTCAACGAGAGCACCTGCAACTAACGATACATTGTCCCAAAGTGCCTCAAACCCCTACGAACTGCGTCTTGAAATCACCAATGGTTACCTGCAAGTGTCTTTGGTCCATGACGCTCCGTTCAGCATGATCCAAGTTCGGACCACCAAGCCGATCGAGATTGACACATGGACCCAACTCGCTGTGTCCTATGATGGAACCAACCGAGCACACTCCCTACGCATCGCTCTAGATGGGGAGTACGTCGGTTTGAATTACCTGGCCGATACGCTGATCCGAGACTTCGTCGGCGAGAGTTCCAAGGCACCTGCCAAGGAGGAAAACTACAAACTTCTATTAGGCGATTCCACCAATCCCGATCATTTATGGGAGTTGGAGGATATCGAAGTCTATCGAACCGTTCTATCGCCCCCGGAGCTGCTTGGAAAGATTGAAAATACTTCGTGGCAGGATTGGCAAGATTTTTCCGAAACTGAAAAGTTGGCATGGATCGAATATTATGCCAGACGTATCGATCCCAATTGGAGGTACGAACGAGAAACCCTTCGCTATTACCTCATCAACGAATACCTGATTTGGGAGACAATTCCTCTAACCCCAACTCTCCCCGGCTCCCTTCAGCTCGTGCAAATACCCCCCCATCAGCAAGATCAGGGGCAACTCGGGAATAGCTCACCCAACGAGAAACACGCTCCCCGTCGCCCCCTCTTCCCGTGGAATATGATGGATTCGGAATCCATCCATGATTGGATTGCTGCTATTGGAACTAATGAAATTCGATGGGACACGCTTGAAACCCCTTGGAAGGAGTCGATTTCACACACCGAGGTTGCCAGGCAATGGCAGCATTTGATCGAACGTACGACCAAGAAGTTGGAGAGGTCCTCACAGATTGACCCCGGGGCCGAACACCGTGGTGTCCAAGCCTCCCTTCAGCGGTTCGCGGAATCGCGACTGCCATCGCTAGCAAAGCAATTCATGGATCGCAATTGGGATCGCCGAGCGATGATGCTGGACATGCTTCTGTCACCTGAATGGATTGCAATCGCTATTGATTCGATCGAATGACATCTTGTAGCCTCTTAGCGTTAACAACCGACAAGGCTGCTCCAAAAGGAATTGGAGGCCATCGGGATCTGCAAAGGGCATCGACATGGTCGCGACACAGGGCTGTAAGCGAAACGTCTCTAAGGCGTGTGGGTTTCGGGTAAAGTCCGAACGATGGAGTTCATTCCTCGCAACCTGCACGGCAATGCTGCTGCCCCTAGCCTCAGCGGTTCCGAGCGCGGCCCAAGACTCTAATAGCAACAAAAAAACCTTCGCGTTTGGTCGCTCAGAACCGAAAACCTCGACGACATCGGCGACTCGAAACGCGGCTTCCAAATCCAAACCAGAAGCCAAAAGAATCTGGAATGATCCGAGTTCCCCAAACTCCGATCGAGGGATCGATTGTTACTTCCGTAGAGTGATGGATTTACCAGAAACGGAAAAGGCATTCATCGATATCGACTCACCATCCGGTTGTGAGGTCTACTTTAACGGGCGTCGCGTACGCACCATGAAGAGCGATGGTGGTCCTGAACGCATCGACCTACAAGCCTACATCAAGAGCGGAAAAAATCTCTTGGCAATTCGGGTTATGGATCGAGAGCGACAAGAACTCGGGCTTAAGGCGGATTTCTACTTCAAGCCTACCAAGGGAAACTGGCGGGTTGTGGTTAGCGATGCCGAGTGGAAAGCAACCAAGCAGGCAATCAGCAATTGGCAGATGCTCAATTTCAATGATGAGGGATGGTCGCCAGCATTCGATCTGGACCAACGTTCTAGCCCCGCGAAACCCGATGTAGTGAAAGATATTCCCAAGGGGAACAACAGCGAGGAAGTCTCCGTTGCCAAGCGAAAATCTGCTGAAGACGCGGAGCCTATCGCTTCCGCAGAAAGCACACGTTCTTCCCGGAAAGGGAATAGCGAGGTCGCAGGTGGTGAGAAAATCACGATCAGCACCCGCCCGAGCGGAAGCGACTCCAAGGAATCCTCCGCGGAGAAAAACAGCAGAAAACTGAAGCAACGTTTCACGACGCTACCAGGATTCGACGTGGAACCTGTTGCCGATCAAAGCATCGGTTCATTGATCGCGATGACGTTCAATGAGTTTGGTCATATCATCGCTTCGGTGGAAGGAGATGGCCTGGTACTTCTCTACGACACCAACAAAGATGGAATCCCGGACAAGAGTCGAGACTACTGCGATTTGGTTCAAAATGTTCAAGGTATTCTCGCGCTCAATGGAGACGTCTATGTCACCGGTGAAGGTCCAGAGGGAAACGGCCTGTATCGTTTGGTGGATTCCGATCGCAACGGCCAGTTAGAGAAGTCGGAACTCCTTGCGAAGTTCGGCGGTATTCCAGGAGAGCATGGCGCCCATCAACTCGCGTTTGGTCCCGATGGCTATCTTTACATCAGCATTGGCAATCATGCACAACTGGAAACGCCTCTCGAGGGATACCAACCTTTCACGGCTCCCTATGAAGGGGACTTAGTGCGACCTCGTTTTGAAGATCCAGGTGGACACGCCATGGGGGTTAAAGCCCCGGGCGGCACCGTGGTTCGTTATGACCTTACAAGCCGCAAACTCAGCTTGGTGGCTGGTGGTCTTCGAAACGCATACGACCTAGCATTCCATCCCAATGGAACGATGTACCTGCACGACAGCGACATGGAAGCCGATATCGGTTCGGTGTGGCATCGTCCTACGGGTCTTTTCCGGGTTGTCGAAGGTGGTGAGTTCGGTTGGCGAAGCGGGTGGGCAAATTGGCCTGAATACTACCCGGATCGGTTGCCATCTTTAGCGAGCACCGGGCGCGGTTCGCCGACAGGAATCACGGTCTACAACCATTTCGCGTTCCCGGCGAGGTACCACCGCGCAATCTTTACCGCGGACTGGTCCGAAGGTCGGATCATCGCCCTTCAGCTTGATGCTGCCGACCGAGGGCGAGTCAAGGCAGAGGACTTTGTGGTCGGCACTCCTATGAACGTAACCGATCTAGAGGTCGGACCGGATGGTGCACTTTATTTCTGCACTGGCGGTCGAGGCACCGAGGGGGGCATTTTCCGGGTCAAATGGCAAGGCGAACTTCCCGAGACGGTCAAAAACCTCGGGCAGGGAATATCCCGGGCAATCCGCCAACCCCAGTTGAACTCCGCGTTTGCACGACAATCCGTGGCAATCCTCAAGCGTGAATTGGGTGACCAATGGGACGAACAGGTGATGGGGGTTGCGTTCAGCGAGGAAAACCCGTCTCGTTACCGACTGCAAGCGATCGATTTGATGCAACTGCTGGGCCCGATACCATCGTCGGAGATGTTGATCGAGTTGTCGTCGACAGCCAACGAACAGGTACGCGCCAAAGCTGCCCGTCTGTTAGGCTTGCACGCTGGAGACGAGGCTGCGGCAAGCCGATTGAAGAGGATGATTCAAGACACTTCGCCGATGGTCCGATCGGCAGCCTGCGAGGCATTGATTCGTACTGCTACTGCGTGCGATCCATCGGAACTACAATCCCTCATCGCGAGTGATCAGCGAGAGGATCGTTATTTGGGGCGACGGCTACTGATGAACGTTCCCGCGGACGCATGGAAAGAGAAACTTCTCAAGAGCAAGCCGCGCGTTGCGATCAATGCCAGTCTTGCACTGGTTTCATCTAACCGCGATGCCGACAATTGCAAACTGGCTATCGATGCGCTGCTCGAAGCCTCCAAGGGATTTGTCAGCGATGCGGAATTCGTAGATCTCTTACGTACGTTGCAAGTTGCTCTCCATGTAAGCGGCATTCAGCCAGATCGCGTGCCGGAACTAAAGCAATTCGTTGAACAAGAGTTCCCAACCGGCAATCCTGCAATCAATGGGGAGCTTATACGATTGGCAACGTTCCTACAGTCCGACTTAGTGGTACCTGCGATTGAGTATCTCAAGACAGACGCAAATATCGCTGATCGAATGCTGATATCCATGCATCTGCCGATGATGCCTCACGAATGGAAATCAAGCGAGCGAATGGCGGTACTGCAGTTCCTCGAATCCTGCTTAAAGGAAAAAACCGGGGGATCTTATCCACTTTATGTGATGAAGACTTCGGAAACACTTTCCAAGTACCTCACAGAGACCGAAGCGATTCAAATCATCGATCTAGGCGAACGTTACCCCAATGCAGCACTTGCAGCACTCTTCAAAGTTCCTGACCAATTGACTCCAGACCAGATCGAGTCGCTCAAGCGTTTGGACACAGCTATCGACAAAGGTGGCCTAGAAGAGGATGTCTACAAGCGGCTCAAGACTGGTATCACCGCTATCCTTTCCCAACAGAATGACGATAGTGCGATCGAATACCTACGGCAGCGTTGGCGTAAGAGTCCCGATCGGCGAGCGACAATCGCTCTCGCAATGGCTCAACGGCCGACCGAAGCAAACTGGGACTATTTGGTACGTTCCATGGGCGTTCTCGACCTGTTCGCCGTGGCTGATGTCTGCAATGCACTCTGCAAGATCGATGCCGCAACAGAGGATCCAGAAGCCATCCGACAGACGATACTACAAGGTTGCCGATTGGTCGAGGCTGGAGATGATCCATCTGTAACTATTAAGTTGCTGGAATACTGGACTGGAGAGAAACTCGCTAACGATCTAACGGGCACGGATTCCCCAATGGTCGTTTGGCAGAAGTGGTTCGAAAAGCAGTTTCCGAACTCCCCACCGGCTGTCCTTCCGAGCGAAACAGCTCAACCGCGATGGTCTTTGGCCTTCCTCGATCAATTCCTGAATGGCGAGCAAGGCAAAGCGGGTTCGATCGAAAAAGGAGCAGAGATCTTCGCCCGAGCACGCTGCAGCGCTTGCCACAAGATGAATGCTCAAGGTGGTGGGTTTGGCCCCGATTTGACCAGCCTGAACCGTCGGTTTACTCGAACCGAATCTCTGGAATCGATCCTGTTTCCATCCCATGTCATCAGCGATCAATACGCCACGAAGAAGGTACTCACCAAAACGGGCGATGTTTACACTGGACTGGTTGTAAAAACCGCTAAGGGGATCGCAGTACGGGTAAATGAGAACAAGGAATACGTAATCGCCGATGACGAGATCGATGAACTCATGCCTAGCAAAGTATCTGCGATGCCTGCCGGACTCCTCGACGAGTTGACACCGACAGAAATCAGGGATCTGATGGTATTCCTCGGATACATCCCGACCGACAAACTCACCGCGGAGAAACCCAGCACGATTCGACGTTAGCTCGGGCCGATGTTAGCGGGGGCCGATGTTAGATGGGCCCGACATATGCTCGGTTCAATGCCATCTCGGTTCATGCTAGGCTGGTATGAGCCACTGGAAGATTGTCGACACGTGATAAGACGCCCATCCATTGAATGGCAGGAATAACTCGGAGGGCAGGGATAACTCGGAGGGTGGGTGTAATCGGACGGTGGGCTAATCGGTGGCACCCGATCGATCGTTGCTCACGCGTTACAGCAAGCCGCCAATCCGTACAAGCGTCTAGGGGACTGCATTCAGCTGCAAACTAGGGTGCTAACTAGGGCGATGCAGTGAGCTAACTAGGACGATATGAGCTAACTAGGGCGATATGAGCTAATAGAGCGGCCACATATAGCATGGAAAGAGGAGCTAGGCAGCTCGTTGCGCAACGGCTGTAGAATGGTGGTTGTAGTAGTTCTGCAGAACAACCTCGATCAATTGCGAAGCGCTTTGCTCCCATGTAAACGGCTGCATGAGCCCATGACTGCCGGTATCCATCCTACTGCAATTCTGGGTCTCTGGCCGGCAACGCGACTCTTCCCAAGCATGGATCGCTCGAGCTAGCGCCTCTGGAGAATGAAGTTCGAAGTACTCGCACTGGTCCCCACCTACCTCGCGATGGATAGGTGTATCACTGGCAAATGTCTTTTTTCCATGCCAAAGGGATTCCACAATCGGTAGTCCGAATCCTTCGACCATCGATGGCAACAAAACCCCAGAGCAGTTCTGGTAAGCAACTTGTAGTTCAGCATCGTTCATGTCGTGAAAGACAAACAGCTTGCTATTGAGTTCTGGATGGTTATGAATGCGGTCGAGCAATTCGCCACAGGATGCACCGGCACGACCTGCAAAACACAGCTTGACCTTGGAATCATCGCGCCAAAGCATTTCGAACGCGTCTAATGCTTGCTCATGATTTTTCCTCGGGTCAAAGCTTGCGACCATGAGGTAGGGGCTGGAAGAATCTTCCGGGGCAAAAATTGCTTCAACCAAGGGTCGCACATCCCCCGTGGGCTGCTTGATCTCTGCTCCCAAGCAAAACGATTCGACACGTGTACAAATGCCTGGTTCATTCGCCATATTCTCTTGGATATAGCGTTTCACATCCTCTGCAACCGTTTTGGAGATTGCGATGATGATGTCGGAGTGCCGAATCACTTGCTCCAGGTAACCGCGAAATTTAATGGTTCGTTTTTTGCCCACAAACTGGGGGTGCGTCAATGGAATCAGATCGTAGATGATAGTGGCCACATAAGTGCCAGCATTTCGATGCTTTGCAACCGTCTCCCAAATATCCCGCTTGGTCCAATAGGCGTCGGGCATGATCAAGATTTCATGGGGCGATGGACTCACAGGCTCACCGCGAAGTGCCCTTGAATATTCGGTGACGACCTGGCAAGCATGATGGGGTAGTTTGTATGCACCCAAATGGCTCGGTGCAGGCGATATCCACTTCCTTAATTTCGGAAAGGGTAAGCAACGTGAAACACCCACAGGAATCGCTTGAATCCAACTAGGGACGAAATCCGTTGCGTGTGATTCCCAACGAGCAAGTCGATCAAAGGATTTTCGTTGTGGAGCATCTATCGGATAAAAATGTCCGCGAATGTGCGTCGCAGTACGCGGTATAGGCAGCCCCAACTCAACCGCGACTTCAGGCAAATGCGTGGACAAATTCCGGACAACACGCTCGATGCCAGTATTTTTTCCCGAACTGGCAGTATGGGAAGCGTCTAAAGTGATACGAGGTGATTGCATGTCCAGACAGAAGGGCTAGGTGCATCATGCGCGCGGTTTTCATTAGCGACTGGTTTTACCCTCTATCGGATTTAGAATGCAACCCCACCACCCAAATACTCGCACGAAGCACCCCAAAATGGTTCGGCGTGCTCCTATGCTAGCAATTGGCACCGAATGTCACCAACGGTCGGTTTGGGCTGGTTGCGATCGACCACGATTACGGTGGATCCACGCCACCTTTGCTCAGTGGATGGCACCTACAGATACGAACGACCCCCTTGAAGGCACCGCGGACGGGTCCGTATTTCTCAATCGCTTCAATCATGTATTGCGAGCAGGTCGGAGTGAATCGGCATCCGCTCCACAGCAGGGGGCTAATCGCCCTTTGGTAGAAACGGACTAAAGCCACGAGAACATATGCGACTGCGTTTTTCATGACTACCGTCGACTTCCGGGCCAGAAGTATTGCAATGCTCGAATCACGCAACGAGTCCCTTGGTTACCAGCATGAAAACATCTTCAAGCGTTGGGTCTTTATCGCTGAAGGACCGCATCCGGATCCCGTTGGCAACAAGTCTCTGTAAAAGGTCGGCAAGTCCAGCGTCGTCGGTTTCAAATTCAGCGGTCACTCGGTTTCCATCAATGTCGATCCCCCGAAGGCTCGGATCACTGCGGAGGATCGCGAGCCCGGCGTCTTGGTTATCGACAAATCGGATTTCAACGATTCGATTTCTTCGAATTTGCCGATAGACCGAGTCGATTGGACCATGCATCAACAGTTGGCCTCGCTCGATGATACCAATCGAAGTGCAGCAGTCTGCTAGTTCCGAAAGGATATGGCTACTGATCAAAATGGTTTTTCCCATTTTCCGCAGTTCCTTTAGCAGGGCTTTGACCTCGATGCGAGCTCTCGGATCCAATCCGCTAGTCGGTTCGTCGAGTATCAATACTGGGGGATCGTGCACCAGAGTTTTTGCCAAACATAATCGCTGCTTCATACCCCTCGACAATCCGTTGACAAAATCATCTCGTTTGTGAGTCAGGTCCAGCAATTCGAGTACATCACCGATGACTTGTTTGCGCTGAGTCCGTCCGATCTTGTATGCAACGGCAAAAAAATCGAGAAACTCCCACACCTTCATCCCATCGTAGACACCAAAGTCATCCGGCATGTAACCGATGCTGCGTCTTACATCCATGGGATTTTTGTTGACACTAAAACCGTTGACGATCCCATCGCCGCGCGTCGACTTCAGTAACGTAGCTGCGAAGCGGATTGAAGTGCTTTTACCTGCGCCATTTGGCCCGATGAAACCGAACAACTCCCCTGCCTCGATTTTCAAATTGAGGCTTTGCACAGCGGTGAATTCACCGTAATCTTTTCCGAACTCGATGAACTCGATCATGTAAACTCAGTGGGTTTTGTGGATGGTCGATTCAGTGCTGATGAGAGGGCGAGCAAGTCGAATTGCATTATAGTGCAAAACGCTTTCACACGCTTCCCAGGGGGCAACTGGCGAAGTATCCCTGAAATGCGAAGTATTTCCAGGATAGAAATGAATGGCTCACCGAAAGACCTCGGTAGCCACCATCGAATCGTCCTTGCTCGCGGAACTTTAGAAACCTCGAGCAACTGGGAACGAAGGACTCGCAGGGTCGGCTCCTTGCTACTCTTGCCAAGGCGAACGGATTGAGAATTGATGCCATGGTTTAAGTGAGCCGCTTTTCGCGATCACTATTAACCCGTATCACGTATTACTACCGATCAACGCCTGGAACGCCTCTTCGGTTAAAACAGGAACACCCAACTGGTTTGCTTTTTCAAGCTTACTGCCGGCTGCTTCACCAGCCACGACATAGTCGGTTTTTTTCGATACGCTGCTTGATGCCCTTCCGCCAAGCTTTTCAATCAATCGTTCGATTTCATCGCGGGAGAACCGCTTCAGCGTCCCAGTAACCACAATCGACTTTCCCGCAAGGACACCGGAGTGATCGACGGCGTCATCCATCGACGTTTCCAACGAAACTCCCGCCTCACGCAATTGTTGGAATACCTGCATGCCTTCATCGCTATGGCAATAGTCGAAAACACTTTTGGCAATGACTGGGCCGATTTCATCCGTTTTTGACAACTCCTCTTCGCTGACCTGGAGCAGTCGGTCTGCATTCCCGAAACGCCGGGCCAGGATCTGAGCGACGCGTTGCCCAACGTGACGCATCGAAATCGCATTGAGCACTCGCGAAAGCCCCCGCCCCTTGCTTGCGGCGATGCCACTCAATAGGTTCTCTGCCGATTTTCGGCCCATGCGATCTAACGACATCAGTTGCTCGAGAGTCAGCGCATAGAGATCGCCATAGGACGAGACCAACTGCGAATCGACCAACTGATTGACCAACTTGTCCCCCAGCCCTTCAATATCCATGCAGTCCCGTGTTGCAAAGTACCGCAGTCTCTGGCGCCACTGCGCTGGACATTGCTTGGATACACACCGGATATAAACCCCTGCTGCATCGCGTTGAAGGCATTCACCACACTCCGGGCAGACCTCCGGAAACTGAAACTCCGGAAGCTCATGCTCTCGACGATGCTTCTCGACACGGACAATGTGCGGAATAATCTTTCCGGCTTTTTCAACCACCACCCAATCCCCGACCCGAATATCTTTTCGACGAATCTCATCTAGATTGTGGAGTGATGCGCGACTGACCGTGGTACCCGCCAACTGTACTGGTTCGAGTTCTCCCACCGGAGTAATGGTCCCCGTCTTGCCGACCTGCGTTTTGATTTCCAGAAGTTTGGTAATCGCCTCGTATTTTTCGATCTTGTAGGCGATCACCCAACGCGGGGATTTGGTGGTACTACCCAACGTCTCTCGCTGTTCAAACGAATTGACTTTCACGACCAATCCGTCGACTTCAAAATCGAGATCGTGAAGGTTCTCCACAAGCTGATTGCAATGGGCGATGGCAGCCTCATCGGACGAAAAACATTCGACACGCGGTGTTGTCGGGATTCCGTGCGATTGGACAACCGCAAGGAACTCCATGTGATTGGTCGCGTGGACTCCATCACAAAATCCCATGCCATGACAGAAAAAACGGAGTCGGCGTTGGGCACAGATTTTGGAGTCGAGTAGGCGTATGGAACCGGCAGATACATTTCGGGGATTCTTAAACTCGGCTTCCCCCTGCTGTGCTCTTTGTTCGTTCAACACAACGAGATCCGAATTCGTCATGTAGATTTCGCCACGCACCTCCAGCACCTTCGGGATACGTTCTCCGATAAGTCGCTGGGGGAGGCCTCGCAGCGTTCGAGCATTATGGGTCACATCGTCCCCGACCTCACCATTTCCACGAGTTACCGCTTGTGCGAGGATACCGTTCTCGTATCGAACGGATGCGGCAACCCCGTCGACCTTTAGCTCCACTACCCACTCGATCGTCTCGTCCGGAATCAACTTCCGAACTCTGGCAAAAAAATCCTTGAGTTCCTGTTCCGTATAGGTGTTTTCGATCGACAGCATCGGGACGCGATGGGCGACTTGGGTCAACCCCTCGATCGGCGCATCCCCGAGTCGCTGGCTGGGACTGTCCGAACTGACCAACGATGGAAACTTCGTTTCCCAATCGATCAATTGTCGAAGCTTCCGGTCGTACTCCAGATCGGTGATGGTTGGCGCAGCCAAAACGTAGTAGCTATGATCGTGGGCACGGATTTCCGATCGCAACGCAGCAATCGCTGATTTGGCTGCGGCAACGTCTGGCGAAAGGGGTTCGTTATCGCTCATGGCACGGTATGAGAGTGAAGTGGCTCGAAACCGTTAAGAATAGCAGTGGACGGAAACCGTTGCTATCGGTCACCCCAACGATTCGCTTAACCCAGGTGCCTGCTCGAACTAGATCCGAAAACGAAAAAACCTCCGATGGGTCGCATCGAAGGCTTGTTCGTTTGGCGGTCGGCTCTTGTTTAGAGATTAAACAAGTTCCTTCTTTGCCCCGATCAGGGTCCTCAGGCGTTCTGCGAGAAGACGTGCATCGAATGGCTTCTTGAACGTTTCATTGATACTGGAACGATCAAAGCTCATCGTGTTTCCGTCGTCTGGCAACAGAGCGATAAGGATAATCTCGGAGAAGTCGGAATTCTTGCGCAAGTTCTGGCAAATTTGCAACGCTTCCAGCTTGCCGACTGAGAAGTCGACAATCATGCAGTCTGGATGGAAGCTTTCTGCTTGAATACCTGCCTCGAAACCGCTTGCAGCGACTTGAACTTTGAAGCTCTTTTCCAAAGGAAGTTCTCGCTTCAAATTCTCGATCAAGACCTGATCTTGCGCAACGATCAGGACTTTGGCCATGGCCTCATCTTCCAAGTCTCCCAACGGCATTCCGTGCTCTTTGAGAAACTTGATTAGATACTCGCGGGGAATGCGGCGGTCTTGAGAACCTGGGATGCGGTACCCCTTGAGTCGGCCGGAGTCGAACCACTTGCTGACGGTTCTCGGGGCCACCTTGCAGATCTTCGCGACCTGGCCTGTGGTGAACACCTTCATATTTTTGGTCTCCGTTACCTTCCAATTATGAAATCGAGTCAGAGCCGCTGCCTTTGCAACAACGACCCACGACAGTGGCTGCCCTTGTTATCTTGGCCTCGCTAGAGGCTGCAACAACTGGGTCAGGGCATTTACGTTGGCGGACGCTTCGAGCCATGCTTGCAACCCGATCCATCGTATTGCAAGCGACACAAAGGTTTTCCTGATCTGCTTCTTTAAAACTGACGCAAAATTCCATTTCGCTCGAACATCGCACCCCTACGACGCACTGCTCGATTGGAATCATCCGACAGGATTAAAGGCGTCCGAGAAAGACTTGCTCGGATGGAAATCAGAGTTGCCTGTGAACATGGTCGTACGGAAAACCAATCACAGCCAATGCACCTCGCGCCCTAAAGGACACGAAGCGTTTCAGATTCCCCCCTTAACACTTCCCCTCGGCTCGTCCGAACTGGACTTGACTCCTTCAAGCCGTCCAGCGCAGTACAGGCCGTCCGGAAGTTAATTTCGTTTCAAACCGGCTGATTACTTTAGAAA
>JBKCUW010000123.1:0-4401 GCA_046318275.1 Pirellula sp.
GCGATACGCGGCTAGCTAGACCCTGCCTTTCATCCTCGCTACCTTTCTGTGTACGCTTCAACCGGGCACTTCCGTTGGAGATCCAACCTTAAAGCCAAGCTGCAACACTCGATACCAAGCCTCTGGCTAAGAGCTACTTGGGTGGGAATCACTCCCACTTGCCTTCAAACCATTTCCAGTACGCACGTGCATCGCTTTGTTCGTCCACGGCATGTGATTTCTCAGTGTCCAGTTTCGTTGGTGCGGACAGCGCGGAAACACATGACCGGCGAAATCCAACGTAACCAAGTCCGATTGTCAGCAAGCAGTATATGCCAATCAAGATTGGGCTTGCACCATGTTCAAGCAATTTTGGGGTATCAAGGTAGCGGTCACCAGAGAACCAAGCCGTTGCAATATATGCGCCGTTAGCAAGTACGCAAAAGTTCGCAATGAACCACATCCATTCGCGTTGAATGATCATTGCAGCTGCAACAGGAGCCAGCACGCCGATAATTAGTCCAGCCCAAAGGGTCACCAACGGAAATGGGTCTGGTTCGAAGATGCTATAGGGCAGATGCCAAGGCAAAAGATCCGCCGATTGAAGTGAGCCACCGCAGCACGTTCCACCGATGATGTGCCCCATTTCGTGAGAAAACGTCATCACATTCCATGACGCAAGGAGCAGGAGCACGAATCGGGGCACACGAAAGGTCATCAGTTGGACTCCATCATCCGCGAGCTGATTGAATGGACGAACGCCTGCGATGATCTAGTCGCGGTCGTTTCCATCAAGTGACGGCGGACCCGCGACTTAGATCTATCGCTTTGTTCGTCCTGCTACTTGCTTGGTGGCAGTTGCGGGTACTGGTTCTTCGGAGCAATATCTTCGGCTCGTTTAAGTTCCTCTTCCGTTATCGGGGTCGTAAATGTAACAGAATATGATCGATTCTGAAGTAGTAATATTTCGTTGGCAGAAATCCACGCCTCACCAGATTTTGACCTTTGCTTGCGAGCAGGATAAAAGACTAGCGAAATGCCCGTAATAGTGGACTTGGATTTCGAAAAAGAGGCGCATACGTCGGCATGGTTTGGATCGAGATTGAAGTATAAGTTCGAACGATCGGGATCGCTTCTCGCAAATGCAAACCCTCCTTCACCAAACTTGATTCCGCGATTCATCAGAACGTTTGTTGCAGCCTCTAGAGATTGCCCGACAAATATGCGGTCATTGTCAATGCGATTGGTCTCCTGAGCAACTGCTCGATAAAGGAGCATCAAGACCACTCCAAGTGCAAGAACGTAACCAGCTTGTTTCATGGATTTGCCTCATTGGACGAACGACTGGGATCAGCTATGCCCGAGTGAGTCACAAAATTCTAAAAACCGGACGGTCGACAGAGGGCTTAGCTGCATCCCTTTGTTCGGAGCGAATCGACCAGTTTGACGGTCTCACGATATATGAATTTCGGATGAAAAGTAATGAAGGCGCTAAAGTAACATGCAAGAGACGAAACCCAACCACTGAAGCTGGCAATGAGATCTTCCATGCGAAAGATCAGTTGATTAATGCCCTCGGGAGTATAGGATGGTTCACGAAAAGACAATTCGAAAGCGACAATAGACATGATCGCAAAAAACGATTGCAGAGAAAGTTTTGCGCCCAAGTTACTCACACCCAACCATAAACCTAGCGAAGTAAGCCAGGAGACGATCAAAAAGAGGCAAAGCGAAGCAGACGTGCGGAGCCAATCGACTCGCCAGCTTGGCAGGTGATGAATGGCAATTAGTGCTCCGTCGTGGTAGGCTCCAAAAGGCGCGGTGTATTCAATAGGATATAGAGGCCAGCCGTGAATATGTACTTGCATCTCGTCAGGATCCATTTGCGGAGCACACGGCAATACGAAGTTGGGATTCGTTGTGTTTTCAGCTGAATCAACAAACGGATCATCAGGATCAGAGATTCCAGGTGAGGATAACCTATCGCTCAGGACCGGACCAAACATGTGATGATGAATGGCGTCTAGAGCGACAGATGCGAAAACAAAAAGGAACAGTGCGACAAAGCCTCCAGCCTTTTTTGCACTTTTCATTGTTTGCCTCCGAACGCTCGAATTCAGCCAGTGCGAGCAGTAGACTCGACGCAAGTCAGAACGGCTGATCGAGCACTTGGCTGCCATTCATTGTTCGTCGATTTTAGCACGATTAGGGGCCGTCGACATAGTGCGAAACCAAAACCTCACCAGTTGTCTTCTCGCCATCGAGCAAAATGGCAACCGACCAGATGCGACCCATCATTAAGCCAGCACTATTGGACCGATTGCATCGAACAAAATCGATGGCATCTCGCCGAGGCTCTCTGTCGAGCCAAGATCTCATCGCGATGAAGGATGCATTCCTCTCGATATTGCATTTGAAGCCTTCGGCTTTCATTGCGGACTCCACTTCCCCGATTGTCATGCCGGGGTGAATCAACGCACCAATCTCGGTCTGCATTCTTTCTGGTGCATCGATCTTTCTAGTTCTGGTGGTCGCGCATCCGAGCACAAACAGGACTAGAAGGCATGCAATCTGTACTCCGTTTCCAATGGTCACGCACGAATCCTTTCATCGACGAACGTTTCCGATCACCCAGCGGCGGCGAGTAAAGTTTCCATCAAGGGACGGCCGATCCGCCGCTTGGGCACATCGAATTGTTCGTACTTCCGCTTGCCACCGATTCGAGAATGGTACGAATAGCCCTGGCTCGGATCTTCTGAGTGTAGACGTTCAGAATTCCGAACAGGAGGAATGGAATCCAAATAAACCAGGGAAGGATTACTACACCATTATCCCTGGCGATTGACACGATCACAAGCGAAAGCCAAAGAACTGCAGCAGGAACAAAGCAGGTTGCCAATGACAGAAATCCGAAATGCCATTTCCGAATCTTTTGAATCGCGACTTCGAGAATGCCATCGATCGGATAGGCTAATGCTTTCGCTTGCTGCTTTGCAATTTTTCGCACTCCTAGGTAGAAGATAAGCCAAGCCGCAACGGTCATCACGAGGCACAAGAAAGCAGCCTGTGAAACTTCAACCATTGACGTGATTGGCGGTCTTTCATTCATTGTGCATCAGGCGTCTTGGGACGAACGGCAATGTCGACTGAGCCCCCGCTAACACGGCTTCCATTTC
Organism: Pirellula sp.; assembly: GCA_046318275.1. Classification (GTDB taxonomy): domain Bacteria; phylum Planctomycetota; class Planctomycetia; order Pirellulales; family Pirellulaceae; genus JBKCUI01. The sequence goes on from JBKCUW010000123.1 coordinate 3,156, forward strand.
GAAACGGACCGTCGGGGGCGTCGGTCCAACATTTTGTTCGTGCATCTATCTTAGCGTTGCGGAATACTTGATCCAGCACGCCTCGGCAACTATAGGTGGTGAATATCCCGATTCCTCTTTATTCCCCTCACACTGATTCAAATCCAGACAGAGCCGAAATCCTTTCGGAAACGACCGCCATCTGATCGGCATCCATGGGCAAAGCTCGACGACTTCAGTGGCTTTTCGCAATTCAAGCGCATCTAGCTTGGGAAAACTCGCAGCTAGAAAAGCAAACCCGGATTCAAGCGATCTCGATTCGATGATTTGCTTCGGTTCGCTTTCCCGACTAACAACAAACAACTCCCACATCGGCTCGCATCTCATCTCCCACAAAGCGAAACCCACATCAGTAAGTGTATATGAATTTGATCGCGGCAAATCCAAAACGGAACAATTCAAGTCGTCCAGCAACTCCGACACATTTCCACGGTCGTACCGTAGGGTAATACAAGAATCTTGATAGAGGTCTAATAGTGCGGTAGCGACCGTCTTGCGTGACTCTCCGTGAAACCGAAGATTTAGCGCGCTCACACCGCCATCCTCTCCGTCGAAAAGAAATGGAAACGGTATCTCGAATCCCCAGGACGAGGTTAGCGGAACTTCAAGTAGCCAGTTTTGTATATCTGTGAGCATCAAATTGCACGAACGGCGGCCATAACCCAGTCGCCGAAGTTGATTTTGATGTAACCAAACGCGCGACCGGCGACTTGGGTTCATGGCTTGGTTCTGCTACGTCGTGTCAAACGTTTTGAGTACCATTCGGCCTGATCGGCCAGCAGTCGCTGCCGGTTAGTTGGGCTATGTTTTGCAGCTATTGTAGCCGAAATAGCAACAACTATGAGCCAAACGATCGAGAGGATTACTACAACCTTCTGCATTACAACGTAGCCGGTTCGAAAGCCGGCAATTCCGTAAAGAACGGTAGTGGAGAGAAGTATGAGCGAAAGTACAATCAACGAATCCGGAGCGGCTGCGTCAATCTCCAAGAAGATCGGTAGCAATATTACCATCGCAGCCATCGGCACAAGCCATAAGCCCAGTGAGATGTGATGCAGATCGACATAAAGATCGTAGGGAGTCTGACCTATGCCGATCAATCCAATGGAAGAGAGCACGCCGAGAATTCGAAGCGGAAGCTTGCCATAGGTAAACAGCCCCGGAAGTGCAACCATGAATGGCATCAGGGCTAATCCGAGAACAAGCG
>JBKCUW010000124.1:0-3623 GCA_046318275.1 Pirellula sp.
CGTAATTCCCACACTCGAATCGTTTCTCGATGGTTACATCGAGCGGCAGGGGAGAAGTCGCAAACCGGCCACGGTTGCGGTTTGGAAGCAGGTGGTAGCGAACCTCAAAGAGTTCATGCCCGAGGGGATCCGGATCAACCAAATCACCGCAGGCCATGCGAAAGAGTTTCACGAGAAGCTCAAGGCTAGGGGGATGGCCACGACGACGATCCATAAACGGATCCAGTTCGCACGCCAATTCATGCACGATGCGGTCGACTGGAAGATCATCGACGAGAACCCGTTCTGCAAAGTAAAGACACAAAAGAGCTCGGTGAAGGTCAACGAGTTCGTACCCCGAGAAGTGGTCGATAAGCTGATGAAGAAGGCCAATCCGGTCTGGCAAGTAATCTTGGGCTTGAGTCGCTACGGTGGGCTGCGGACACCCTCGGAAACGCTATCGCTTCGCTGGGACGACATCGACTGGGAAATGAACCGAATGAGCATCCCGGAGCCGAAAGTCGAGCACCACGAGGGTCGCGGGATTCGTAGCTGCCCGATTTTTCCGGAGCTGCGACCGATCCTCGACGAAGCCTTCGAGATCTTCGGCGAGAGCGACTATGTGGTCGCGGCTCCCCAGTACCGAGCGGCAGCCAACACGGCGATGGGATGGAAGAATGCCAACCTACGCAGCGAAATGACGCGATTGCTGCGACGCGCCGGAGTCTCGGGTTGGCCACGATTGTTCCACTCGATGAGGGCCAGCAGACAGACAGAACTACAGCGGGAGTTCCCGTTGCATGTGGTTTGTTCGTGGCTTGGCAACTCACCACGCATTGCACAGCAGAGCTATTTGTTGGTTACCGAGGATGATTTTGCCAAAGCAGCGGGGGCGAAGACGGTGATGGTGTAATTGGCTAGTCGAGTGGGGAGGGTGCCCGGAAACGGGCATCCCTAACAGCCGCAATCGTGTTCATTCAATGTCTTTGGGCTAACGTCTAAAATCACGGGGTTGCGGCGAGAGCCCCTACCATCAGGAAACGCGCGACCCGCAACTCCCGTGCATTTTTTTGTTCGGCGTATTCCGTCGCTCTAGTGCAGCCTGTCAGGCAACCCACTTCGATTGCGGTCAGGGCATCTAGTCGCGACATGTCAATAGTTTATTCGATTGTTGGTGGAGAATCGATGCCCTTTAGTCTCTTTACCGATTCCTCACGAATGAAAAATCGACTGCCAATCGGGATAGTTGCTTTGGTCCCCTTTGGGATCATCGGAGTGATGTTCCATTTGCTTCCGCCTCCACGCAGCGAAAAGTGTTCGATCACGAAAGTCACGAGGAATTGCTCCTCGGTTCCGTCGGGTCTTTCGATCCGAAGTTCATCGGAGAAAGGCGTGAATCGCAACGGCGATGGCGGGAGATCAATTGGAGGCACAACAACGAGTCCGCGCCCTTCAATGAGAAAATGGTCCTCGACAGTTAGCAGCAGTGTTTGAGGCATGCCCTTTGAAGCCGAACGACCAAAATCACCCGGTTGCCGCCAAGAGACTTTGACTTCAGAAAACGCCCGATCGGCAACTCGGGTGCATTTTTTGGTTCTGTGGCTTGGTTACCGCAATCGCAGGCCAAAGCAACAGTCACCACCGAATAGGATTGATGATCCGTTGCCGCAGTGCATGAAGCGATGACGCAGATCCGATTGCGACTCGATTGTATCAACAAATTCTCGAAGGGTGATATCGGTGGTCCGAAATCGAATCTGCTTGTCGACATTCTGCGATGTCGTGGCGATGTAAATGTATCGTGGCAACCACTGCGTGCGCTCGAAGTCGATCTCTCGGTCCATTTCAGATAGAGTCAATTCTGTCTTTGGCAAAACCAATGGATTCTCGAGTGCACGCTCCGTTGTCTTTACCGGCGCGAGAACTGCCACGAAAATTACGAACGAAGTCACAAGAACGTAGGTTGCAAACGTGATCGCGCCATCACCGCGTTTCGATTCGCGTTTTGATGCGATGGCAACAACGATGATCCATGGGATGGCCATCATTATGTGTCCCATAGGCATTACGACGATGGTCACGGCCAAAGCGATTGCGATCAGGATGTGTAGCGGTGAAATGCTTGCCATCAGTTGCGAGCCTTCTTAGCCACAGAACGACCGCGATCACGCAGTCGCCGCCAAAAAACATCGATTCAAATTTGCGGCCGACCCGCGACTTGCGTGCATCGCTTGGTTATGCCGTCTTTATTTGTGAGTAGTCGCCTAGCAGCTCCTGATCGTAGTCGTATCCGGCTTCATGTGGGAAACGTAGGTCTGCATCTGGAAACACCAACTGCAAGTATTCAAACTTCGCAGATCCGTAGTACTTGAAAGACCCCAGCACATAATCGCGAATCATTGTCAGGTCGACGTTGATCAAGAAATAGTCGAATGGATCATTCCTTAGTTTCTTGACTCGCTCGCCTATGGGAGGAGTGGTGTTCTTGAATCTCTTAATATAGGAATGAACAAGCTCGCCCGACATACCCGGAGGTAACGATGAAATAAACAATTCGGGAATTGCTGACGATTCGTACACGCCCGTACTATAGCAAAAAGACGGTTTCTCATCTGCCGATACGAAGGTCAAATGGAAACCGTACTTCTTGATGTTTCGCTTAACTTCGGCTGCGTAGGTTTCGGGAGTGCTTTTCTTCATGGGAACTTCCAAGGCATAACGGGGAAGCTGATCAGCGGCGGACCATCGGCTCAGCCACTCCGCTGGATTCTATCCGCCGTCTGATCCAGCGACTGGTTAGGAGCGGGGCCGCATCAAGCGGGCTGCGTTGAGCATCACTAATCCGCCGCCCGCAGCAAGCAGCATCAGAATTCCGCCGCCCATCGCCCAGCCGCTGATCGCCACATTAATACGCTCCGCAGCGGCTTGGACTGCCGTGGGATCCTGGTAAGGCACGCCGACCGTAAGGACGCCATACACCAGCCCGCCCAACGCGATTACCAATCCTGCTCCCGCAATCGCGAGCATCATCTTCATTCGCGACACAGCGAGGAAAGCTCCTAACGACTAAAATCACCCGGTTGCCGCCAAGGGATTTTGATTTCAGGAAACGCCCGATCGGCAACTCGGGTGGATTTTTTTGTTATGCCGCCATTCTCGGTCAACGTTCAGCTGCATCGCAATACGTTTGGTTGGCAACGCCAATTTGGCCGTACACAGCTCGTGATTCGCCGCCTAAGTAATCGTACTGTGAATCAGCATCCCACACGGTCATCATGATGTTCGGGAAAAAGTAATCGTATTCATTGAAGTCATGGCTTCCACCATCGATTTCAGCTAGAACACGGAACAGTTCGTTGGCCCCGTATTCGCCGACGTGGCGATCGCGAAACATGTAATCGCAACCGCAACCTTTGTAAAAGCCAGCGCCGATGAATTGGGCATGGCCAGCATCGTCGTATTCAATCTGTAGGCTATTTCCGAACGCATAATCGAGCGTCGGGTGGGAATCTTGATCAAGCCCACTGTCCGGAAAGTGAGCAAGCGCGTCACGAACCTGTGATCGCGTCATGCCGAGCCTGACGGGCCCAATACCCGAGCGTTCTAGTATTTCAAATTGCGGCATCATTGTCTGCGGCATAACG
>JBKCUW010000125.1:0-104421 GCA_046318275.1 Pirellula sp.
CTGAGTTGGCTCGTTTTTACGACCAATGGTCCACGCCAAGTGATCGAACGGTTGTCGTCGTTCATGGGGATCACGCGTCCGTTAGGATCTTTCACTTGGACAACCGGGCCGTAGTCAATGAACAACCCAGTGGCTGCGATCGCTTCGGGGAGGGAACCTCCACCATTGCGGCTCAAATCCAGTACAACCACGTCGACGTTGGACTCGTTGAATGTCTTGAGAATAGCCTCCAGGTCCTTAGAAGTCCTTCGGTAGTCTTCCTTGTTACTGCGAGCCCCTTCCATATCCAAGTAGAAGCTCGGAAGCTTGATGAATCCAATCCGATAGGGCGAACCGTCACTCTTCTGGCCTCGGTCGAGGATGATGCTTTGAGCAGCGCTATCCTCGAGCTTGATCACCGCACGGGTGATTTCATAAATCTGGCGAGCACTTTCGCCCTTCGGCTTCACGTGCAACTTAACCTTGGTCCCCGCCTCTCCGCGAATCATCGATACAACATCGTCGATCTTCATATCGAGCGTTTCAACGGCCGGTGAACCATCTTCTTGTTGGACGGCAACAATCTCGTCCCCTTCCTTCAAGCGACCGTCTTTATCCGCTGCTCCACCCGGTACGACCTTGTCAACGATCGTCGACCCATCATCCGGCCGCAGAGTTGCACCGATCCCCTTGAGCTTCAAGGAAATGTGCATATCGAAGTTATCCTTTTCCCGCGGCGCCATGTAATTGGTGTGCGGATCGAGCGAGCTGGTCAAGGCGGTCAGGTACATTTCGAGCAGCTCGTAAACGTCGGTCTGCGTCCGGGTCTTGTAGTAGGTCCGGTACCGCTTGTGAAGCTTTTCACGGGTATCTTCGTCCTTATCCCCATCCGCTCTAGCCGACAAAAAATTGAGCTTAATCGTTTTTCGCCAACGGTCCTTGAGCTCGTCCATGTTGGCGGCGTACTTCATGTTCTTAGCATCGTTTTCGATGAACTCTTCGATGTTGTAATCTTGAGGCGCATCGATTTGCTCATGGATGATCGGCATCATCTCGTTCAGCCGCTGCAAGTACCGCTTGTATACGGTGTAAGCGAACGAAATATTGTTCTTGGCCAACATATCGTCCAATTGCGATTCACTCGGTCGAAACTCGTCAACGTCAGACTGCAGCAGGTACGACTTCAGTGGGTCGACTTGCTTGAGGAATAGCTCAAACCCACGCTTCGAAAGCTCGTCATTGAACTTGCTCTGTGAAATGTGCCCTTCCTCGACCAAATTGCGAACACTGCGGATGATCAATCGGTTGTCGGCAGGCTGCTCCTGGACCGCAGAAACCCGAGGAAATTCCTGGGCCCAGCTGGACTGGAGTGTCATTGGTGACAAAGCCGAACTGCACAACGCCCCCAGCAACAACAACCGGGAAGCTCTACGGTGTTCAACGGATCGAATCTGCATGTTGGTCTTTCAAATTCAAAAAAATGGATCGGGACAAACGAATAGTAGCGTCCCACGACCGATTCCCTGGAAATAGTAGAACATCGGAAATCCCGAAGCAACACGGATATCACCCGAGGTGGGGGATGGCTCAGTTAGATTGCTCGCATTTTCCGCGATTTGAACCAAAAACCAAGAAAAAGTAGGCTCATAACTTTACCGAATCCACCATGGATTCCTGGGACTCAACTGTGGCAGACTTGAGGATTGATGTGCGAGCCTTTGCTCTCCGGTCACCAACCCTAGAAACCTAGATTGTTGCGATGGAAGCGTTTCGGACTGCGTCCCAATCTTTCGGCAAACTACTCAGCACTCGATGCCCTGATTTCGTCACCAAGATATCGTCTTCAATCCGCACCCCACCAAAGCCAGGCAGATAGATCCCCGGCTCCACCGTGAGGACCATGTCCGTCTCAAGCGGTCGGTCCTGGCCCCGAGCCAAACGGACCGTTTCGTGGATTTGCAAACCGAACGAATGTCCTAAGCCATGGGTGAATTTCTTTCCGAATCCAGCCCGATCGATCACGCATCGCGCGATGGCATCGATCTCGCTCATCATCACCCCTGGCCGAATGGCGGCGATCGCTGCCAACTGAGCCTCCAGGACGGTTCGATATATCTTCTCAAGTTTAATGTTTACCTTCCCCGTGATCACGACGCGGGTTAAATCGCTCAAGTAAAGATTTTCCTTGGCCCCCCAATCGATGAGCACGAACCCCGCTTCTCCTAATTTCATGGAGGAGGGACGACCGTGCGGCAACGCTGCGCGAGGCCCAACACCCACAATCGTTTTGAACGCCGCACCAGCCCCTCCTTGGCGTCGAATTCCAATTTCCAGCTCATCTGCAACATTCTTTTCCGTCTGGTCTTCGTGCATCAAGGCGCATGTCGCGACGAAGGAACGCTGGGCATAATTGATCGCTCGCTCTATCGCAGCCAATTCGACAGCATCCTTCTTCTCGCGAAGCCTCTCAACAGCACCTCGTGAAGTTAAGCATGTATTGGCTGGCATCAATTCGAGAAGCTTTTCCCATTGCGCTAACGATGTGGTCATCGATTCAACCCAAACAGGAGCAATCGAACGCTGCCGAAACTCCTTGGCAGCAGCCTCGATGATCGGCATCGTATTGGGACGGAGCACCAACTCCAGGTCTGGGCATTCCTCGCCGATCTGCTCGTCGTACCTGCTATCGCTGATCAAGTACGTCGAGTCCTCGCTAACGAATAGAAAACTATCCTCGCCAGTAAATCCGGTCAAATAAGTCACGTTGTAGGGGCATGTCACGAGCAGATTGCCGACCTTGCGGTCCCGCAACTCTCGGAAGAGTCGCTCGCGGCGTCGTTCGAAATCAGGTGTGGCCTCGTGCTGGTTTGTCATGATGGATGGTTCTCTCTTGAAGTCCGTTGAAATCCAATAGAACGCGGAAGACTCGACGCATCGTGAAGCGAGGCCCCGCCAACGCTAGGATACCGTTTTTTACTAGGCGATTAAGCGGCCCAACGGCAAGGTGATCGGCAGGTCAACGGTCCAACGAAAGAAACTCGGTTAGCAAATCGAGAAGACCTTCGGAAAACACATCCCCGTAAAGAAGAAAATCTCGATCCTCGATCAAGCTCTGACTCAACCGTCGCGGATCGGGGATCCCCCCCTCGCCACCCGCTACACTTAACCCATCACGTCCCGAGCCAGCGTCGACGGAAACCGTTCCTGGATATTTGTTTTGGATCCCGTCGATCATCGCCATCATCACGGCGGCCAAGTGAATATACGGGTTGGATATCGATGGCGTTCCGCGAAACTCGATCGCCCGCGAGCGCGGGTTATGCGAACCAAAGATCACATTGCAGATTGCATCAGGGTCGCTCGACGATACCATCCGCAACCACCGATACTCCATCGTTGGCGAAAATTGATGCGTCGCAAGAGCGAGGGCCGCGAGCGCCGTGGCATGTTTCAAGACTCCTCCGATCGCATACCATCCAATATCGCTGACACCTTGTTGGTAGGAACCGCTGAAGATAGTCTCGGAATTGCGGATCAGTCCCCATTGAGTCGAACAAGCGAGTGCCGTAGGCACCAGAGACACTTCCTCTGCAGCAGCAAGTTGATCGATCATGTATCGGATCATCATCAAATTATCGCAAGTCTCTATCAAATTTGAGGGAGCCAATACCACTTCAGAACTCGCGCGCTGACCTCGGTAATGCCGCTCAATCCCAACCCCAGCTTCGGCCGCGAGGGTCGTGAGTTTGCACCTGAATCCGAAGTCCGCATCCGATGGCCCGCAGCTCAAAAACCGTTGGCTCGATGGAACAGGTTCCGACTCACCGCCCCCTCGCTCCGAACGTTCGCCCCGAGGAACATGATGAATCAAAAACGGCTGGCACGCCCTTACCTCAACGTCGTCCGCGATTCCTGTAGATTTCAAATATTCCAGAGCTCGCGACGCAACCGCTCGCGAATCAAGCCAACTCTCTTCCCGCGTCATCGCGTCCTGGATGGATGCAAGGATCACCAACGTCGGTTGCTCAATCAAAGGATCCAAATAGTTCGCGTTAGAAATCGGAATCAGAACCATCTGCTCGCGAGACTCATGCGAGATACCCCGCAGGGTCAATTCCTGCCCAAACCCCGAGTCAAAAACCCCTTCGGTCAAAGCGCTGACCGGAAATGTGATGTGCTTCCAATTCCCACCGATGTCGGGGAATCGCAAGTCAACCGCCTTGATCCCTTTCTCGCGACAATACGCCAGCACAGCCTTTGGCTTCACAGCAACTCCACCTTTGTTGATTCGAATGTTGTTTCGAACAGGGCAAACCTTCGGAAACATGACATCCCGGTCGAAATTCCAAGCCACATTGTGAATGCTCAGACAATCCTCAGCAACGGCCAATTCCATCAAGGCCGAGAAACAAAAAACGAAACCCGGGAGAACTCGCGCCGAAGAAACGAAAAACCGAGCAATTTCGCGACGAAAACCAGACTCACCTTGAGCTCCAAATACCCATGGCGATGCACCGCGGCGAATACTCGTCAATCGATCCATTGATTCCGACGGGGGATAATCCGCGGCCGCAACAGCATTCCCTTTCTTCGAAGAAGAGGTATGCCCACAAGTGCGAACTCGCTTTACGGATTATCGCTTGAGGGTGCGACCGGCGTTTGCGGTACCAACGAAGATCGTCGCGCGGGAGTTTTTGCCAGGATCCGCGAAAGGTCCTGCACCGTTTCCATCAAGCCGAGTTCTAGGTCCAACGAGTCGGCCATCGCTTCCTCGGTATCGAGTCGAATTTCAATCGTTTGACTCAACCAAGCAACATCATCGAGGAAAGCTTCGGAGCAAAAGCACGAGTCCACTCCCTCGCTCGTCAACTCGGTCGCCGGACTGAAGTAATGCTCAGGAGTAGCATCCGGAAGAAACGACAGATTCCACTGCGCGCGGCGGTTCATCCATGCTGGAATGTCAGCCAACTCAGGGTTTTCGGATTGCATCGCAATGGAGGGCAATCTCAATCCTCGAACTTGGCTCGGCTCGCTACCATAATACTGCCGCATCTCATTCCAATGCGTCGCGGGAACGTATCCATCCCGAGACTTGATTGAGTCAAGAGGTGAAGATTCAGGTACGGCCGAACAGGAATCGCCGGAGCAATGATCGGTTTTCGATTGCGACTGTTTCTTAAAAAACATAATCTCACCATTCCTGGATTTACCCAATAGGGCGAATCGCATGCAGAAGCCTATCGAGCCAATCCGCTGGCGTGACATCGGAAACCTTGCCGAAAACCTCGGCGTCCGTGGAAGCGTAGATCGGGCAGGCATCGACCACGGTGTTTCCATGCTCAATGCCCAAGAGAAAACGAGCCGAGGATCAGACTTTGACGGTCGTGCGGCTTTTTCCGCTTGCGACCGTTCTGTTTCCTTCACGTCGTTCCAACACAGTCGAGACCGTTCCAACACAGTCGAGACCGTTCCAACTCAGTCGAGACCGTTCCAACTCAGTCGATACTCAGTGGGCTATCCCCTTAAAGGTGGTACCCTTACGAGGATCGATGCTCACTCGGGTTTGAAAACCACGGTTGCCAATGGTGGCATTTGGAAAGAAATCGACGCCGGCCGACCGTGATGCGGGATGGTTGCATCGGCCATCACTCCTGGGTGATTCCCCACGTTCGACCCCGCGTAATAACTGGAATCGCTGTTAAAGACCTCTCGGTAATACCCGCCCTTGGGAACGCCCATCCGGTACTGACGTACGATCGGGGTGAAGTTGGAGCAGATGACCAAGAAGTCATTAGGATCACGGCCCTTGCGCAGATATCCGAGAACACTGTCTCCCGCGTTCATGCAATCGATCCACTCAAAGCCTTCCCCGTTGAAGTCGATTTCGTGCAAGGCTTTTTCTCGCTGAACGAGATGATTCAAATCTGCGACGAGCCGTTGCATTCCACGGTGTGTTTCCCATTGGAGCAAATCCCACTGGATTTCACCGTCATAGTTCCACTCATGCCACTGCGCAAGTTCGCTGCCCATGAACAACAACTTCTTGCCCGGATGCGTCCACATGTAACTGTAGAGCAGTCGCAGATTAGCGAATTTCTGCCACAAATCACCGGCCATCTGCGCGATCAAGGCCCCTTTGCCATGAACCACTTCGTCGTGCGAAAGCGGCAACGCAAAGTTCTCGGTGAACGCGTAGATCAAACTGAACGTCAATTCGTTGTGATGGTACTGGCGATGGATCGGATCATGACGCATATAGCGCAATGTGTCGTTCATCCAACCCATATTCCATTTCAAGGAAAAACCGAGTCCGCCAGTCTCGACAGGGCGGCTCACGCCTGGCCAAGCCGTCGACTCTTCGGCGATCGTCAGTACACCAGGGTACTGTGCATGGGATTCGGTATTGAACTCGCGGAGTAAATGGATTGCTTCGATATTCTCGCGCCCACCGTATTCGTTCGGTACCCACTCGCCGGCTTTGCGGGAGTAGTCGCGATACAGCATCGATGCAACCGCATCCACGCGGACCCCGTCGATGTGGTACTTGTCCATCCAGAACAGCGCATTGGAAACCAAGAAGTTGCGAACTTCATGACGTCCATAATTGAAGATCATGGTTCCCCAATCCGGGTGTTCGCCTTGACGCGGATCCTCATGCTCAAAAAGCGCAGATCCATCGAAACGTCGAAGTCCGTGCCCATCTTTGGGGAAGTGTGCTGGAACCCAATCGATGATCACGCCGATGCCGTTCTGGTGGCAGTGATCCACGAAGTACATGAAGTCTTCGGGCGTCCCGTAGCGGCTGGTAACCGAGAAATACCCAACGGTCTGATAGCCCCACGAACCCGTGAACGGATGTTCTGAAATCGGCATCAACTCCAAATGCGTGAAGCCCATCTCTTTGCAGTACTGCACGAGTTGGTGGGCCAAGTCGCGGTAGTTCATCCAGCCGTGCACCCCGCCCTCGCACTTCCGCCACGAACCCAAATGGACTTCATACACGTTGATCGGCCGATCTAACTGATTTTCCGATCGCCGCCGTTCCATCCATTGATTGTCGTTCCACGAATACTGATCCAAGGGTTGGACAACCGAAGCCGTACGCGGTGGCAACTCGGCATAAACGCCAAACGGATCCGTCTTGTCGACAATCTGCCCGTCCTGCGTGCGCATCCGGAACTTGTATTTCATTCCGCTCCCGGTATTTGGAACGAACAATTCCCAAATACCGGAGGGGGAACTCTTCTGCATGCAATGGGAACGACCGTCCCAATGATTGAAGTCCCCGACGACTTGTACGCTTTGTGCATTGGGAGCCCAAACGGCAAAATTCACTCCAACATGCCCGTCGACATCGCGCAAGTGCGCCCCGAGTTTGTCGTAAATCTTCCAATGCTTGCCCGATCCGAACAGGTACCGATCAAAGTCGGTTAGGAATGTCGGGACAGAGTATGGATCCTTCATTTCAATCGTATTCCCATTGGAGTTCGACACGCGAATTCGGTAGTTCGGAGATGCCGATTCCGGGCTCGGAATCAATCCCTCGTACAAGCCCGACGGATGGACTCGACGCATTGGTCGCGTTGAATCGCTACGAGGATCGACCAACCACGCTTGTTGCGCACTTGGGAAAAATCCCCGAACTGCGACGGCCCTCCTGCCGTCGATCTCGACGGAATGAGGTCCCAAGACCGCAGCTGGATTCGCGGACATGCCGCTGATTACATCGCTCAACGAATCAAGATTCAATTGGGTTTGCACGTTTGCTCCGAATATAACGCAAGTTCAACACATCGTGTACTTAACGAAACGCCTAGAATTTCCTAGGCTTGAATTGGTCCCGACGTGGATCCAACAGGAACATGCAACGCAGGCATGCCACCAAGAATGCATCCAAGCTGAGAATCGTTCCCCAAATCCACCGGAAGGGAAACAAAAGGAACAGTAGGGGGCGTGCGTCCCGAATGAGAGAGGGCATCGGCGACGTCCGCGGCAACTCCAGAGGGCCCCTAGCCAACTCCTCTGGGGATCGGAAACTTTCGGAAACTGTTTCTTCCAAACCGGATGAAGAGATCATCGCGGTCTGTTGAGCCTGCTCCCGAGAAGCCCCCGGTTCTGATTCCATGATGGGGTCAATCGTGGTCGATCGGCACTGATCAACAAAGAATTGAAATCGATTGGCATGTCGAGATTCTTGTTCGCACGTTGTCGTTGCCGCTTCACCGCTCAAAGCTCCGCAAGCTGCATCGCTCGATCCGATGACCATCGCACTAAACGACCGAGACTTCACTCGCGAGGCATCGCAATCATTCGCCCCGCAATCATTGGCCCCGCCGCCGTTCGCCTTAGGTTCGACCGACCTGTTTTCGATGGTTCGACGGCGCGTCGCGCCCCGCTTTCGCAACGACGGACGTGAGCGCAATCCGACCGGTGCGGTAGGCTTGGCACCTGTCGGCGTATCATCATCATCGCGAACCGTGGTGTCGGAATTGGAACAAGGCGTTTCCTCCGTCGGTTGGATACCGGTGTCGACGGCAACCTCCCGAGCGTCCCCTTCCCCTTCGCCCGCAGCCGGGTCTTGGCTCATCCAGCGGCACCGGACTTCATGGAATTTCAGAGTCGCATCGACTCGCTTCCAGAGATCCGCATTGCGAATTGGTTGGACCGAACCGAAATGCTCCCAGCAATAATCGTTCTCTCGCCATTCCGCGAGTCCGTACTGCAATCCGCGAGCGACATACCGGTTGGTTGTGATCATCGTCACTCGGCTGGGTTGCTCGAGCGCTTCCAATCCTCGCAAAACCGCCAGTAGTGCCGTTCGATCCGGATGGCTGATCGATTCGCTGTCCGTGGCTTCGACGCGTTCACCAGTCTCCAGGTGCTCAAGGACAAAACGCCAACGCCCTCGTTCCGCAGCGAGGTTCTGCCCTTGTTGGCAGAGGTTGCCTTCGCAAAACAGTAGATAGTGCGGTTTCGTAACGGACATCGCTAGTAGCATCCATGAGCGGCATAGAGTTCGCAGACGCTATAGATTGCCCGATGATTCGAGTCCAGCGCTAAATCGAGCACAAATTTGGGCTGGTTTCACTCGATTTTATCGTCGTGCGTTGGAGCTTGCCGTCTATAACGACCGCAACGATACGCGACTATTTGACGACCTGACGACGATACCTTCCGGGTGGTACACCGTAGGCCTTGCGGAACGCTACGCTCATGTACTCCGAATGCTCAAAGCCAGCGCGTTGGGCGATCGCCTCCATGGGCAACTCGGTTTGCTGCAGCAACTCTTTGACACGAGCCAACCTCGCCTCCGAAATCATTTCGTGCGGCGTTTTTCCGGTCGCTTCCGTAAACCGAGTCTCAAGCATTCGACGAGACATTGCAACATGCTGCAGGACATCCATAACCTGAATACCGTCGCACGCGTGAGCGCGAATGAATTGAATGGCCTTTGCCACCGTTGGATCCTCCACCGCCAAAATATCGGTCGATTGCCTAGGTACGATCCCCAACGGAGGCATCAATTTGGTCGGCACCGACAGCTTGCCGTCCCGTCGCAACTGCTTGCCACTTTCCATGACTTGGTCCAACCACTGAGCGGCAAAGTATCCTGCTCCCCGAGCATCCGGTGCGATACTAGTCAGCGACGGCCTCGACAAATCGCACAGCAATGGATCGTTATCGACTCCGATGACCGCGATTTGCTCCGGTACTGCCAACTCCAGATTCCTGCACCGATCGAGTACTACCTGGGCTTGGATATCGTACGAACAGAACAAACCCAACGGCTTGGGCAACTCCTGTAGCCACTGCGATAACCTCTCCGTAGTTTGAGTCGATTCCCCCTTCCGATAAGGGGATGGGGTTAAAAACGAATCGCAGGAAAATCCAGCGTGTTCGCAGCATGCCACAAAATGCTCGCGGCGCCATCGCGACCAGTTCAATCCCTTCGGGCCGCAAAACGCAAACGACCGGAACCCGCGCTCCACCAAATGATCGAACGCCAATCGAGCAATCGCCGCATCGTCGGTCTCGATCCAAGGTATATGCGATACGCGCCGCGCGGAACTAACATCCACGACGGGGACCTTCAATCGGGATACGGCTCGAGCGATCGCCACAGTTTCAATCCGAGCTATCACACCATCCAGCGGCGTCTTCGCAATCCACCCAGGGGGCGATGCCCCTCGCTCCTGCTCAGGCAAAAATACCGACCAACGATCATGCTCCCGCTGGTATTCGACAATTCCCTCAAGCAACCCACGCGCGTAGGCGTTTGAGGTTTCGATCAATAACGCCACCCGTTTACGTTGCTTCACGATCTGTGATCTGGCAAAGACTCAATCCCAAAAGAACAAGATTACCGACGTAGTGAACAGGAGACTCAATAGCGGCTCGGAGCAACTTGCCATCCCCGCCCGACACCACCACTGGAACCGGCCGACCGTCTCGATAACGGTCTATCAGGAACTTGGCTCCACCGACCACAGCCGCATGCACCCCCGCCGCAATCGCTTGTTCGGTGTTCCTTCCCGGCAACGTTGGGAAATCGACAATCGAATGGGACGGTAACCAGGGTAATTGATCGGTACCTGCGGCCAAATACTGCAGCGATAGTCCCACACCGGGAAGAATTGCGCCACCGCAAAACCGCCCGGCATCATCCACCCAATCGACAGTCAACGCCGTGCCGGCTTGCACAACGATCAATGGTCCATCCCCCGCGCGCCCATCGCGAATGAGATCCCAAGCCGCTCGGGCAGCCAACAGTCGATCGATCCCAACGCGTTCCGGATAATCCACGCGGACAGGTATTCCGACATCCTGATTCCTGACAACATGAACGCCATTATCGGGCAACCGTTCGCGGAGATATCCGATCAGGACTTCCAGCATGCTCTGATTAACGCTGGCTATTTTCCAAGTATCGGTAGCCTCGGGACGCAGTCGCGATACCAACCACTCGATGCCTTCTCGCTCGATTCTCGTACCATCACTCCCCTCGCGAGCAATCCCATCGCGATTATTGGCCTCGCGATTATTGGCCTCGCGATCCGCTCCCGTTCGATCAACACGCGGTATCCAACGTTCTCCATCCGCAATCGACTGTTCCGGCTGCTCTTTGTAGATTTTCTCCCCAATCGCACTCCAGGAGAGCTTGGTGATCGCTTCGAGGCGAACACCGGAGAGGGACGACCTGCAATGGCTGGATCGTTCGGGGCCGCCAGAATCATTTCTGCTCTCAGCTTTTGCAATGCCCTCAGGATCTGCAATGACCTCAGGATTTGGATTGAGCAACGTCTCCGCGCAGGTCTCCCCCTTCGAGACCTTGGCACCCCTCAGACCGCTATTTCCTATATCGACGACGATCATGAGACACTTGTTTTTTGCTCTCTGAGCAAATCCGCGACGCTCCGTACCAACTTGCTCAGCCCCGAACCGGTTACCGCACTCACCAAATGTATATCGTTTCGGCCTAACTCGCGTCCCAACGCTTCATGAATCTCCGAGGCGCCTGGTAGCTCCGACTTAGTAACGACCACAATTTCAGGTCGGGCGGCCAACTCATCGCTGTACTGCTCTAATTCATGCCGGATGGTTTTGTAATTGGTGATTGGATCCGATTGATCCATCGGCATGGGCTCCACCAAGTGGACCAGAATACCGGCTCTCATGATATGACGGAGAAAGTCATGGCCCAGCCCATGACCTTCGGCAGCACCTTCGATCAAACCGGGAATATCGGCCAGCACGAAACTGCGTTCCAAATCCACATTGACCATTCCGAGGTTTGGGAATTTGGTGGTGAACGGATAGTCCGCAATCTCAGGTCGAGCGCGCGATAATCGGCTGAGCATCGTGCTCTTGCCAGCGTTCGGCATGCCGATCAAACCAACGTCAGCGATCGATTTCAATTCCAAAATCAATCGGCGTGTTTCCCCGAGCCCACCCGAGGTCGTGTCGCGTGGTGCTTGATTCGTGGACGATTTGAAGTGGGTGTTTCCCCATCCACCACGCCCACCGCGAGCGGCGATAATCTCGTCACCGTCATTGACCAAATCCCTGATTTCAAGCCCGATCTCTTTATCGAGCACCACCGTGCCAGGGGGAACCTCAAGGATCAAATCCTTTCCGCTGCGACCATGGCAGTCTGACCCCAATCCGGGCGATCCATGATCTGCACGCCAATGCCGCTGGTGCGCAAAGGAGACCAACGAGTTAACGCCAGACTTAGCGCGAATTAATACGCTGCCTCCGTCGCCACCATCACCACCGCATGGCCCGCCGCGCGGCACGTGCTTCTCGCGACGGAATGCCATGCAACCGTCACCACCTCGCCCCGCGATCACCTCTATCTCAACTCGATCAACAAACATACATGCTTCTTCGTTGGACTTTAAAATGAAACTTCGGGAACACCCCGGTTTTATGACATCGACGCCTTCAGCCCTGGTGAACTGGAGACGATTCTCCCGCCAGCAGATTCTTATGATATTTTAGGGACTCAATCCGTGCGAAGTGAATCGATACCCGTTGCGAATCCGTGGTCGTCACCCCTGTCTTCCCGGGTTTCTTTGGCTCTATCGACCCCACGGGCTTATCCCACGAACGCGGTCGGAATCCTCCCCGAAACGGGTCACAACCGGGAAGACCTCAAGGTTTATGTTCGCATGGAATCACCAACCCGAACAAAACAAACATCCCCCAATCCTATTCGCATTTGACCGGTCTGGCCCGCGACCGTTAGTTGGCCACGGCCATACGGTAATAACCGGAATCACCGGAATAAAAAAAGAAACGGACCTCACTGATCCGTGAGGTCCGTTCTCTGATCTAATGAGCCGCATCGATCCGAGTGACTTGTAGCACTCCAATTCGTGCGGATTGGAAGCGGTTAGCTTGCCAGTGGCTTAACGTTGATCCGACGACCTTCTTGATCGAAGTAAACATTTCCTTCAACCAACGCAAAAATCGTATAATCATTCCCCATGCCGACATTGCGACCTGGGTGCCACTTCGTTCCGACTTGACGGATCAAAATGTTGCCTGGGATGACCAGTTCGCCACCGAACTTCTTCACGCCACGACGTTGAGCGTTCGAATCACGACCGTTTCGGGTTGAACCCTGACCTTTTTTGTGTGCCATTGCTAACTCAATCTGACCTTAAACTGTGCTTGAATCGTTTCATCGACGCTCTGCAGAAATGACCGCAGACGGCAAATCCTATTGCCTGCTCGCGTCTACCTCCAAAGCTCGATCGGGTAGGACAACCCGTCAATTCCCTGGGGAAACCAGGCAAACCGCTCGTCGAAAACTTTGGGAAGACGGGGATTACTAAACCTGTCCAACCAATTGGAACATCGGCTTTTTCTCCCTCTCGGCAACGTCGAGCGGGAAAGTTTAGCGATAGATCCACTGATAATCAAGTCGTTCTTTGAGATCGAATTGATTCAGATAGTACTGAACCCGAGCGGGGTCCTCGAAGGCTGGCGGCCCTAAAAAGACCCGGTCCTTGGAGACTTCGATCGAGTCCCCGGGGCGCCAGAAGTAGATCCGAAGCGTTTTGCGGAGGTACCGTTTCTCGCCGCCGGATGCGACCGCCATTTGGTAAGCGTTGGTCAAACCGCGGACATCGATGGCAAAAAAATCAACTCGAGGGTCGACGTCGGTCCATGTCGCCACTCCCCAAACCGCGTTGTCCTGCTCGGTCCGACTCAATTTCAGTTCCTGACGAGCGATTGCGACATGGTCCAATAATCGTCCGGGAACACGCTCTTTGGCCTCGATCGCTTCCACTGCAGGCTGGAGGATCTGGGCATCCATAGCGATGTTGCGTTCCTTGCTGAGGAGCGTAAACCGGGGTACGAAACGAACCGACTCGTACATGACTCGGCTGGGTTCGCTCGGTACAGCCTCGGAATCCGACGGATCGCTGATCGCTGGCGCGAGATCCCCACCGGTGTATCGAACGCGATAAACGATGTACCAAACGGTCTTCCGCTGCATGACTCCCGCTGCAGTTGGAACATCCACCTCGATCAATCTGGCCGGCTTGAACGCGAACTCAACCCCCCATACCGGATGGCGAAAAGTCACGCCTCGAGATTGCACCAACAGTGTTTCTGCTGGAGAGGCGAAATTTGGCTGGCTCTCCGGGAAATCGGGTGGGGCCCATGCAAGCTCCGGGTGCTTCGCCACAAAGTCCAAATCAAATGGCCCCAACGCCGTGTCTTCGGCATCTTGGTCAGGCGCAACGATTGTCATCACACCAGCAGCCAGCTTTCGTGCGGACAGCCCCAAACCCGGGTCCTCTTGCGCCGACGTGACCGCACTCGATGCGCACAGCGCCCAACCACACAACAATGCTAAAGCCCAACGTTTCACTGGAAAATGCCCCGCGAAATGGACGAACCGACCGGGTTGCCCCGGAGTAAGAACTACTCCGAAGTATAATTCCTTCCCCTTGTACCGCTCAACCAAAAACCGCAAGCCTTGCGCAGTTTTCGCAACTTCCCATTCAGGATCCGGTCCGAGCGACGCACCAAAAAAAGATTCAACCCCTGCGCGGCGAAACCTTCAAAAAAGCCCTCCCCAGACGCCAGTCCGCACAACCGTCACAATCGACAACTTCAAAGCAGCGAAGGCTTCTACGGAAGACCGATCGCTCGATCGGCGTAACCGTCGGCCCCGGATCAAAGCCCTCGAGGCGATTCCAATGCGAGTCCAGGGTGCCGAGCCAATTGCGGCACCGGGTGAACATTTCGAGTTGCAGGTTTCGGGCCACATGCCGCGATGAGCCTGAGGAAAAATGCTCGACGAAGACAAGTCTAGCGTTTGCCTAACCCGGCAAGCCTGCCGCCGCCTCAACACCCAACCGTTCTAGGTCACTTTCACGGAGTTCTTACGACTGTCCAGGGAAGGCTGCTCCACGATCCGGCGAGATGCATGGGATTTCACGCTACCCACAACACACCGAAAACGAAGCAGAATTAGAACGATCACCGATAGTCCGCCTCAATGAAGGCGAGAGGACTGGGACAATCTGGCAATCAAGTGCATGAACAACCAGTCGCTTACATCCCGGTTGTTCGCTAGAGAGAACCACCCAAAACATCCAAGATCCTGCTGCGAATGACCTTCTAAATGGCTAATCGCAGCGCAACGCTCGTGCGGTGATTACTTCCTGCAGTGATTATTACTTGCAGTGATTATTTCTTGCGGTGGCGAATCCGAGCTCGCATCCGTCGCTTCTTTCGGCCAATCTTTCGACGTCCTCGACCGGTCTTCTTTACGCCCACTGAACCACCCCTAACAACATCAAATCACTGGATTGAGATTCAAAAATTCGATTTCCCGCGTTCCTTCTCTTGGATCGGGTCGAGTAGCTTACCAGCCGCCTGAGAGCTGGACAAGTCCAAGAGGACCAATCCGCTCTGGCGAAATCCCGGAAAAGGGACGCCTCGCTCCGGCATTCCCAGCATCCCCGGCCCATCACGGATTCGACTTGGTTGGAGGATCGCATTCCCGGATCCAAGCCCCAAAATCGGGGTGTAGGACCAGAACCGATAGGCGGACGGCCGTCTCGAGATCGGGGGTACTCAGCGTTGCATAATCGAACTCACCACGCAAATCGGTGTAGCCGTCTTTGAAAAACCGTACTCTGCCATCTTGGTGTTTTGCGTAGACCTTTACGTAGGCTCCACCGACAGGGCGTCGGCCTTTCCCGTCTTTTTCATCGGCACGGGCAACTTGCAACCGACCAAGTGAAGTGCTCATGTCCACGCTCAAGGAGTTCGAATAAATAGGAACGCTTCGGACGAGCCCTCCCGCGATCACCTCCAAGACAAGATTCCTATTCGCGAGCTCGGCCGGCACTTCCCATCGCTTGCGCACCACTTTGGGTGATGATTCCACCGCCAACAATTCCGTTCGGTTCGGTTCGATGACCGCTTGCACGGAACTCGAAGCTGGCATGAAGGGATTCCGGCTAAACATCAACTCGACATCCATCAGGTAGTAGTTGAGCCTTACGCTGTCGACGTTCTTAAATTCAAACCAAACAACTCCCTCCTCGCGAATGACATCCAAACTCGGCAGGATCGCTGCGCTTCGTTCCATCTCCCGTTCTCGCGCGTCGTTCAAGGTTCGTTGGGATGGATCGAGAGGACGCTCCACGCCGGCTTGATTAGCAGCAACATTGCTCTCCATTCGAGCATCCCTGGCTCGTACCTGATCATGGATCAGCGCAAACCATTCTCTCCAACGGGGTACCGGGTACTCCAGATAGCGGCTGGCGATTTCATTGGACCGTTCAAAGCTTCCTGTTCTCATTCCCAAATACGCATCGAAGTAATCGTATTGAATAGAGCCCTCAGAAGACTCCCGCAGGTCATCTCGCGAGACTTTTGCAAAATGCTCGATTCCCTCCTCGATTCGATTTTGTGCGATGAGATAGTAAACCACAGACAATCGCTGTCGCGACAACGGCTTTGCCCGGTACGATAAAATCTGCATCAGCTGCCGATATTTAGACGCCATGCCGTCATTCAGGATTACATGCTCGCGTCCCAATCGATGGCTTCGCGCGACGACGAGTGGACGAAAATCCAAATGCTCGTATTTCAATCTCGATTCAACATCAGCGGTCAACAGATCCGAACGGAAGACCGGCCCCACTTGTGCGACAATCCTCTCATTCGCTTCGAGAAACTCCCGAATCCTCCTGGGATTGTCGTGGAGCATTGCGTAGCCCCACAAGGTGTCATGGTAAACACCTAATTGCTCAAGCCGATTCAGGACGGTCTCCCAGAAATCCTTGTCTCGCATACGCCACGCGATTGCATTGAGATCGATTTTTGCGAAGTTCACTTTTCCCAAGGCTGCCAGTACCTGTTCGTTGCTTCCCCACGATGCAATGTAGGCCCACGAAGAATCGTCGACCACTGCGGGGTGATCCAATACCGTCAGCTTGGAGGAGTCTTGATGCGCTACGATTTTCCCATCGCTCGATGCCCGCGCACCGTAGCAAGTGAACTCGCCTGCGACAGGAAAGTAAAACACATGCGATACTTCCTGCGTTGTGAACGGAGCCAACTCCAGTTCCTTGACGGTGACCGTGCGTCCCCCTTCCAATGCGATGGCACCTTGCGGAATCTGCATAAGGATCTGAATCCGCACACCATTCCCCGTCGGGTTTGTCATTACAACTCGATCGCGATAGGGGACTCCAACGACCAGCGATTGGCGATCAACCGCCTTGGCTGTGTTGTCTTCGGAAGCCAAGTAGACATTTTCACTGAGCAATAAAGTGGCCGGTTCGTTCGATGCCTCGACCGGAACAATCCCTTGCAAATAGACAAGGCACCGTCCCGATTTCTTCAGTACCCATCGGCCTTCTTCGATTTCCAAGGTTCCTGATTGCGGTTCGAGGGGCAACCCCAACAGCGCCAATGCCATCAGAGCTTCGTTGGTATTTCGTGCTGCCAAATGCAAGTGCTCGGAAAGGAACGAATCTCCTTCCGGTCGCTTCAGGTAATCCAACCAATACGAACTCGGTTGAATCAGCGATGCAATTTGATTTTCCAGCGGCACGCGATAGTACTGGCTCTCGGCCCATTTCTTGGTCGCTTCAAGCCGCTTGAACAAATCGGCTTGGCGATTCACGCGACCCCTATCCATCCCTCGTCGAGAGAGGACGCGGCCAAGCTTAAAATCTTCGTCGGACGCGGCCCCTTTCTCTTTTTTAGCCGCCTTGGCTTCCTCACTTCGACTGAGCGCATCCAAAGCTCCGTTTTCGGCTTTCAAGCGAACCGCATCTTCGAGCGCTAGCGACTCCCTTTCCACTCCGAAACTGTCGTAAAACGCATCCTTGGCACCCGAGCTAGGCATACCTCCCGGTTTGCCACCGAGGCCCCCTGCAGCTCGCTTGCTATCCACTCCCCCGCCGAATCCCCCGCCCCCTAATCCCCCGGAACCACCACCGGGCCCACCCATTCCGCCGTAACGACTTCCTTCACCAAGCCGCTCCTCCATCATGAACCGACTCTTGTCCTGGCCGTTTTCACCCATCAAACCAGCAGCATTCTCACCGGCAGCAAACTCCGTGCTCAACAAACTCGAGCGAAGGGACTGGGCAAACCACATCCCCTGGATCTGGGGAGGAATCGGGTTTGCTGCTAGCTGATCCTGCAACCATCGCATCGTTCCAGTGCTCTTGGCTTCGACACGCCTCGCCAACAAAACACGCTCGGCGGCATTGAGCTGCATCCACTTCCAAGGCTCTGTGTACTTGGCAAGATCTCGATCAAGCAACCAATCATCCATGAATTGTTTAGGCATCTTGCTCTCAAGATGCGGACGAATCACTTTCTCGAAAAACATGGCATCATGAAACTTCAAGAACAAATGAAGCTCATGACAGGCCATTTCGTTGTAGCGATCCATTTTTTGCGCATCGCTCAGACCGCTCCACCCCTTCAAGAAGTCAAACTTTCGGAACTCGCTTGGGTCTCCGAGGATTCCCTGTAACATCGGCATGACTTCCCCGATCGACGCATACATCCGGATCTTGGTCATGCCAACATCCCCCAAATCGAGTCGCTCACCGCCGGAATAGGCAATCACCGAATCCTTTTGAGAGAAATGCTGCTGCAACTCTAGCGACTGGGGCAACCTGCGATCTCGTAGCATTCGCTCCTTTGACATCGGCAAACCGATCCGACGCGAAGAAGTCATTGTCGGATGGACCGCAACCACAGACACATGGGTCAATCCTTCAAACGCCTCGCGATCGAGTTCGATGATTCCATCCTTGTCCGACTTCAGGTTGGGAACGATCAAGCTCGCTCGTTGAAGAAATTCATAATCCCTTGACAAATCCGGTGCTGCCGTGGACGAGGAAGGATCTACGCCGCGAGGTGATGGCGCAGGAGCATTGGCTGCCTGCATTTGCTCTCGAATCGCATCGCCTGCTTGAGCCTCGCGGCTCTCGTTGCGAGTCGTAGACAACTCCCACGGATTTAACAAGACGCTGGGATGTGGCAACAAACTACCCAGGATAGGCTTGGACAACTGACGCGCTAAAACGTACTGGTACTCTTCGTCGAGTTGCATCGAGTCCACATAGAAGCTCAACTGGCGGTTGCGCTCGATCGCGGGTGAATCCACGCGGTAGCTGCGGCCTTGCCATCCCTCGGAGACAGGGTGCTCGTACGCGGTTCCCAGCACATGAACGCGTCCGAGCTCAACATCTCCCGCAATATGAATCCTGATCTTGCTCCCATCGGTCACAATCTTCTCGATCCGAATCGGATCGTAATAGCTTCGCCACAACGTCCTTGTTTTGCCGACCAACATCCCATCTCGCTCATCGCCCGAAGTCACCAAAAGGGCGCACACTGCTCCAGTTCGATGGTCGGTGAGCGAATAATTCCCAGCTTCAAGCTGCGCAATCCGAATCCCGCCACCTTCAACCACGACGCGATCCGAACGATCGTTGCACGGGATTCCGCCTCGTAGCTCCAACAGCGAGAATCGCTGCGAGTTGAGCTTGACTGCGTCCCCTCCTACCCACTGGATCCGGTCCGAGGGGTCGATCGTCGTGGCAGGCAACCGCACCTCTTCACCGGCGAGTGAATGCACTCGCTCGGGCCAATCGGACTGGGTCTTTCGCAAATCGAATTCGCGGCGTGGCATGCCTGCTCCAGACACCCAAAAACGCTCCACTCCGGCCATGGGCCCCAACCCGATCACCCCCGAGGCATCGGAGGCCAATCGAACACTCCGGATCCCTGCGGTACCGACCATCTTGACCTCAAGCTGCACAGCAACGCGTGCATGAGGCTCCCCATTTCTCCCTCGCAACTCCAACGAGTACCCTTGATCGGTGCGGCTCAAGTAAAAATCGTGGACGTGTCCCGTCTTGGCAATTTCATTGACCGACACCCGGTGCTTGGCTTCCAGCAACTGCTCGGTATTAGTGCGCAGGCTGAGAAGTTTCCCCCGAAGTGTCCATTCGAGCGTCCACAATCGAGGCGGTACCAAGAAGGATTGGACCAGTTCGTTCGCTTCCGTAAGCTTGAGATTGCTGAAGACCTGCGTGGATGAGATCCCTTCGATATCGGTCGACGTTACCGCCAACTCGACTTCCTTCAACTCATCGAGAGGAATCGGTCGACCGTGGCTCAGCAGACGAGGCCGAACCACAATTGCCGATCGGGATCCAGAGAGAATCGATTGCGGCTCCACCAAAAAGGATGCTCGCAATTCGTTGGACTCCCCAAGATGGTTGAATTGCTCAAGCACCGCAAAGTTACCATCCACCAAGACAATCGATTTCAAACGCATCGCGTCGTCGTACGGAATCAAAATGACACCTGATTCGTCAGGCGAAAACTCCCGTTCCCCCAAAAGCACTTTGGCCGATGGCGCCGGCGTTCCATCCGCGTTCACGATTTTGATCAAATGCCCCGCATACGATGTCGTTTGGATGGTCTGCAAATGCCCCTTTTGGATCAAAGCTCGACTTCGTTGACCACCGGCCAAGCATTCGACAACCCAGACTCCAGTCCCCTCCAACTCCGGCAGTTCGATCGATTCGCGATGACGTCGATCGGATTTCTCGCCGTACTCAAATCGTCGTTCCGTATTGGCCACAACTCCATCGAGATCGATTGCGGTAGATATCGGTGTCGATTGTCGTCGCAAAATATTGCGAGCATTGAGGCGGTACATCCGCACCAATAACTCAGGCGTATTCTTTAACTCCAACTCCAATCGAACACGATCGCTCGGACGATATACCGATGCATTGGTCGGCAGAAACTTCACTTCAATCCGAGAGGCCAACTCGCGTTGCTCTTCGGCGCCTAACTGCGAGTAATAAGCCTTGATGTCACCGATCCCATAAAGGATCTTTGTCGTCGCAAAAATTTTCTTCAGGTAGTCACTATTGAGATATTTCGCAAACTCTTTGTAGTCTTGGTCGGCTTTAAAAAAATGCTCCAGGTAGCGAGCGACCAGCGGACCATCGTCTCCAATAGGACGCAAGGTCGCATCTACTGGAAAATTGGCGGCGAAATCCACATGCGGACGCCCTTCGTTGCGCCTCATGAACTCAGGAGCACAGATCGCCCGATGGCTGGGCAGTTGCAAGTAGCGCAGAAATCTCGCTCGATCCATGACTCCGCTCGTCTCGTCCAAAGCCAGACGTTGGTAGAGCACCGCTGCGATCAAGCTATTATGGACCTCGGGTAACCCGAGTACCAACTCCTCGAGCTTCGCCAAATGCGCTCGCCTCGTCTCAGGATCTTGGATCGACTGATCATCGGACGGGCGAGTACGGCGAACCAACTCGTGAACAAAGGCTCCACTCTGCGACAATGTCGGTATTTTTTCTCGAAGCTCCTGCAGTTGCCCAACAGTCAATTCACGATGGATCGGTGCCCAACCGAACCCTTGCGAATCCTGAGCTAATAGCTCCTCGGCGAGCCGATCCACCAGCTTCGGCACATCCGAGCGACGGATGCGGGAAATCCAGATACGCAAGTCTTGGATATTCGTCACCTTGGAAAGGACATGCGGCAACAGAGAATCCTCAATCTGCCCTATCCCCCCCTGGACCTTCATCCACGAATCAACGATCTCGTTCCAGTCGAACACATTCGGTGCGAGAGACGTCGGAAGCTCGGCGGCTTCATCTCTTTGCGGCGATGGATGCGACACTTGAATCCCGAACTCACGCTGCAAATACTCAAGCGTGGCCCGCCCCTGCTTGGGATACTCCAGCAGCATCTGCCGTGTCAGCATCTGCTTGGCCAAACCCGTCTCGCCGATCTTGCCAATCCATGCATCCAAGAAACCTCGTGCGTCTGCAAGTCGAGATTCATTCTGCGAGTGGAGCGTGTGATAGTAAAAGTACTCTTCGGTGTCCGGGATCAATTCCGTCAGAAGTGCAGCTCGATCCTCGGCGAGAGCAAAGCGTTCTGCGAAACTGCTCGGCTGAGAAACGCGAGGAACTACCCCCAGTCCCTGCGACTGGGCGAATCCCATCACATCCAGCCAACCCCCACAAAAACATCCCAAAATCCCGACCTGAACCGCCTTGCTCGTCCAACTCATCATCACGTCTCGCTATTCAATGGGAAGATCGCGGCTGAAGTTGTTAGGATGTAGCCACGATCCTCGTCGACGAACCTGTCGTTTAACAAACCAATCGTACACTACAAAGGGACATAACAACCATCAAACATCGCTAACAACGCTGTGAGGATAGACGTTCGAAACGCAGAGCAGTTCCCAGATTCCCCTCTTTCAGCAAGAAACGATTCGCCGCATTTTTTAGAGGATGCCCCCAAAAATGTGGCCAGCACTCCGGTATGGCAGGTCCATTTGGAGCGATTGTTCCGCCTTGGATACCGGTCAAGATTACGAATTCGCAAAAAGCCTACCAGTCAAAAAGTCGTGGCCATGGTTCGAAACCTAGGGTTCCAATGCGAGAAGGTACGCGGTGGACGATTCCGTACGGGACGACTTTATAGAGACATTCCGACCGACCACGCGATACTCGCACACTCGTTCACTATCGAGACCCAAAACGTGATTACCGATCCGCTTCAAATCAATCGAGAGCTTCGCGACGAACTTCAACGGCTTAACGCCTACGCGCTACGAGGCGATGCCTTGGCCGTAGCCAGTGTCGCCTATCGAATGCGCCATATCGCGGAAGCGTACGGGCTGGAAGTGGTCGAAAAAGGGGCTGCCAGAATCGAAGAATCGGCCCGCAAGAACAATGTCGCTCAGTTTCTGTCAGAGATCAATCTGCTCGACCATCAAGTCCGATGGTTCGTGCAGTCGGAAAATCAGCCCGTTTCTTAGCAAAAAATCGTTTCGAGTAGTCACGGCCACGAAACGAGGATTGCTTTCGGCCGTCTCGGTGCACAGGGCACACGAATCCACACAGGGCATCGATACGATGCCACAGTTATTACTCCGTCTCCGGAGATTTGTTCTTGCGAGTGGACTTTTCTGAGGCTGCCTTTTTTGTAGGGCTGCTTTCGGGCGGTACCTGCGGCTCCTCTGCCAAAGCGCCCTCTTCGAATTGGGCATCTGGTACACCTTCCCACTCCTCGTCACCGATCTCTTCTTCGTCCCACTCGTCTTCGTAGAGCCCCTCTTCCTCGCTTTCGTAGATGGAACCCTCATCGGACTCTTCGGCGACAGCGATCCGGCTCTTAGGCTGGGTGTCCATCTTGATATCGTCCCGATCGTCATCTCGCTTGCGGGGCTGCAGATAGAGCTTGATCGGAATTTCACCGAACGGCAAATGGTCTCGCAAAAAGCCTAACAGATAGCGTCGGTACGGTGCGGTAAAGCCTTGAGGGTTGTTGCAAACCAAAACAATCGTCGGTGGTTCCGAGGAGACTTGTGTCGCGTAATAAATCTTGGGCCGCTTCATCTGGTACAAGGGCGGCTCATGCCTCTCCATCGCAGCCTTGACCAATTTATTGAGCATGCTCGTTGATATGCGTTCTTTGGCCTGCTTGAACAGCATCTGAGCGTGGTTGAGCAACGCTTTGACATTCTTTCCGGTCTGGCCGGTGATGAATGCGATCGGGCAATATGCCATCGTCGGAAAGTGCTCGCGCAGATAACGTACCCAACGCTCGGTGGGGATTTGACCAGCCAACTGATCCCACTTGTTCACGACAAAAATGCAGGGCTTGAACTCGTCAGCGATGTAGTGCGCCAACTGCTTGTCCACCTTGCTCATGGTTTCTTTGCAATCGAGGAAGAGCAACACCACGTCTGCGCGACGAACACTGCGTTGGGCTCGGTGAGCCCCATACCAATCGATATCGGTCCGAATACTTTTTGAACGACGCAAGCCAGGTGTATCGATCGCCATGAACTTATGCCCATCGAGCTCAAACATGACATCGACGCTATCGCGCGTGGTACCAGGTACTTCGCTGACGATCACGCGTTCTGCACGCGCCAGAGTATTGACGAAAGTGCTTTTCCCGACGTTGCGTCGGCCGACGATAGCGACCTTCATCGTGGGTGGTTCGACATCGCCGGGGCTGGTCTCCATGACCGGCAGTCGCTCGGCGATCAAGTCCAACAACTCCTGCTTGTTGCGGTTCTGCAAAACGCTGACACGCACCAACCACCCCCGACCGAGTTGATGAAACTCGTCCGCGTTGGAATCTTGGGTTGAGCTGTCAGTCTTGTTGGCTACCAACAAGATCGGTTTGTTTACCTTTCGCAGTCGATCTGCGACTTGGGCATCCAAAGGAACCAATCCGGTACGGGAATCGACGACGAACAGTAGAACATCCGCGTCTTCGATGGCAGCCGAGATTTGCGCTTCGACTTGTTCCGTCAAATTATCAACGTCTTCGATGCCGATCCCGCCGGTATCGATCAATTCGAAATGCTGACCATCGTGCTCGATCAGCGTGGTCAAGCGGTCGCGGGTAACTCCAGCCACATCCTCCACGATCGCCAGCCGGCGGCCAGCCAACCAATTGAAGATAGAACTCTTGCCGACATTGGGTCGGCCAACGATCGCAACACGTGGGACAGGCATTCAAATCTTCTTTAGGTTCGCGGTTCTCTCGGGTACGCGGATGGCAATTTTGCACCATCTTAGTCGTCAATTCGCAATTCGTCGTTACCGAAAATGCTTATTTGAGACGAGGTTACTTGATCGCACCACTTCGGAGATCCCAAGCATCCATCCACTCGATCCCCATCGATTCGGCATTAAAATCGCGAAGCAATCGAGCATGCATGTCAGGAAAATGTCCCGCACCATAGAAAACTCCGATGTTTCGATGGCCGGTCTTAAGCTCGCTGTCCATCACTTCAAACGCCTTGGCATTGCGTTCGGTCAGGAGGGTGCTCTTCCCATCTTTGTCTGCCAAGCCAGCCATTTGATTGTCCATGGAATCGAATTGCTTCGCCATCGCTCGCCTCATTTTCAAGGCATCTCCGCTGAGCATAGCAGCCATCATGTCTGCTTGCGCCTCGGAATTCTTCTTCGATCCTTGGGTCGCAAAACCAGCGCCCATGATCCGAGCGAACATGCTGACTAAGCCATCATTTCGCCGAGCCATGTCCTCTCCGAACTCCTCGGGACTCATGTCCGCGTGTACGAAATTCTTTGGCGAGTAGTCGATCTCCTCCAATTGGAACGCTAATCTCAAGGAATCCTTCATTCCGGTTTGGATCGAACCGACAGGATTCATCCCGCGACGCTGCTTACCTTTGCGAGGCTTATCATCTGGGTTGGCGACCAACTCATAAAGGACGACGTCATACCCCTTGAATCGCTCATTCAATTCTTCGTAATAGGCTTTTTCGCCGATGTGCACAGCACCTATCAAATCGATGATGGCCCCTTCGTAGTCTCCAGAGGAGATCCGGTAACGAGCCACCGCAGTTTGAAGCGCCCGAGGCTCCCCTTTTTCATCAAGATCGACTCGGGTGAACGCGGGAGCCTTCTCCTTTTTGTTCGAGCCATTTGGTTTGTTCGAGCCATTGGGCGATTTTTTCGCATCCGAATGGTTCTTATCCTCGATGGATTCTCCCGCTGTTGGCTGCGTCAAAACCGGAGTTGATGCAGGTTCGGCGACCACTTGTGCCGCTAGTTCACACCCCCCCCACGGAAACACAATCCAACAGATACCGGCCGCAATGAGCGACTTGACTCCAACATGCGATCGAATGCAATCCATCATTTTCACCAGCCAGTCTCTACTACCTAACCAAATTGAAACCCGAATATCCACGTGATTTATCGCCCAGACATTTATATCCCGGCTCCCAGCCTCAATCCACCTCCCGGCCTCGTATGAAGATTTCCAACCCCAATTATTTCTGCGATTCCAGCAAACTCACCTCCTAAACCGCCCTTGAGAGGCTTTTTCAAAAGTTCGCACTTGAAATTATTGACGCCGCGTCAATAATTGACATCATGGTCGAACTTACGAGAAAGCAGCGGGAAATTGAGAAGCGAACGCAGGAGATTCTGCGGGTCGCCAAACCCATTTTGGTGCGGGAAGGGTTTCATGCATTGAGCATGGATCGGGTCGCCGCAGCCATGGAATATGCCAAAGGAACGATTTACAACCACTTCCCTCACAAGGAGGAAATCGTGTTGGCATTGGCCATCGAATCGATGGCCTTGCGGCGGAAACTGTTCCAAGCGGCTGCGGCGATGAACGCCCCTCATCGAGTTCGCTTGATGGCGATCGGTTGTGCTTGCGAGTTCTACACGCAGCACTGCAGCGACGACTTTGCGATCGAGCAGTGGATTCGGAACGTCAATGTTTGGGATAAATCATCGACCGCCCGACAGGACTTGATCCGCCGTTGCGAAGGAGAGTGCATGTCGATCGTCTCGTCGGTGGTGCACTCGGGAGTAGCCTCCAACGAATTGGTTCTAAACCAAGCGCTTACGGCGGAGGAGTTCGTTTTCGGATTTTGGGCGATTACCTTCGGCTCCCAGATTTTGACCGCCAGCAGTCCATCGCTGGCCGCGGTCGGCATTCTCGACCCGCGCCGGGCTATTCGCATCCATTGCTGCACTCTGCTCAACGGGTATCGGTGGCAACCCATCATGGACACCGACGAGTACTTGAACCGCGTCGAAGAACTCTCTACCTCGATCCAATCCGAGTTCGATCGGGTCCGTGCGGAGCACTACACATCATGAACAACCCCGCCTCGAACATTATGAACACTGTAAACTTAGCACCCTCGCGCTCAACGACTCGCACTTGGGTCCTTCGAGGCATCACGGTTGCCTTGCTTCTGGTGGGTTTCGTTGGCATGGCGATCCAAAACCATGGCGTTACCAAGATCGACGGCCATGGCATCCAGTCCGGCCATGCATCCGGTCTATCCTCATCCAGTGCCGATCCACACCAATCGGCTCCTACCGTCGCTGCAAACTACAAACCTCTCGAGGCAAACGGCACGGAGGTCCTCGTCCGAGCTTACTGCATTGAGGACGCACACTCCCAACAATCATCTCGCAATACCTTCACTGGAACTCTTCAATCCCGCTATCAAAGTGCGTTAGGTTTTCGCGTCAACGGAAAAATTATCGAACGCTTGGTGGAAACGGGCGACCGGGTCCGACAAGGCCAGGTATTGTTGCGACTGGACCCAGTAGATTGGGAGCTTTATTTGAAAGTCGCCGAATCGGATCTTGCGGCGTCCCGTTCACAATTGAACCAAATTGAGAAAGAAGAAGCCCGCTTACGAGATTTGAGGGCAACGGGATCCGCAAGCCAATCCGACCACGATGTAGCCATCGCAGCCCTCGATACGGCTCGCGAGAAAATGGAATCGGCAACCAAACGACTTCAGATCGCTAAAAACCAACGGAACTATTGCGATCTGGTCGCCGACCATGATGGTCTCATCACCAAAGTGGTAGCGGAGATTGGACAGGTCGTCACGGCAGGACAACCGGTTTTGCAGTGGGCCCATGGCGATGAGCTCGAGGCTGTCGTCAGTATTCCTGAATCGCTGCACCAAGAAATCAAGAACCACGATGTTGAAATCAGTTTTTGGTCTCGCCCCAACGACCGCATCCAAGGAAAACTGCGCGAGCTATCCCCGATCGCTGATCCACTTTCGCGAACCTACGATGCTCGGTTCCAACTTATCGATCCACCCACCGACCTTGCAATCGGACTGACAGCAACCGTTCATTTGCTCCAATCCCGCAACGAAGGTACACGCATCCCTATGGGTGCGATTGCGAATGGAAACACCCAACCCATGGTTTGGAGAATCCTCGACAACAACACCGTCGAGTCGGTTCCCGTGGAGGTACTTCGCTACGAGTCTGAGGGAGCTATCGTCCAAGGTGACTTGCGAGCAGGTGACAAAATCATCAGCGCAGGCGTCCAAAAGATCGACGCCAACTGCCGTGTTCGCATCTGGAACACCGGCACCTGAGCTCATGCGGCCAGCCACCGATGGCACGACACACCGCATCCGTACGTCTTCCTACCAACGTCGCCAAATCGGCAAAACGATCCATTGAACGACCCCCGGTTGCCTAACACCTTGACCTGTGATGCCGAACGATCCTACGACCACCGAACAGCGCGATGGTATGTCGGTGGGCCAACCTAGAAGTGAACTGCAAAGTCCATTGAATACACCAAAATCAAATCCCTCGAATGCACAGGAATCGACGCAAGGATGGAACTGGTCGCGATGGGCGGTTCAGCATCCTTCCTTTGTCCTCTTTCTGATGCTCGCCAGCACGATTGCAGGCATCGCATCGTATTTGAAAATGGGACGCGCGGAAGACCCGTCGTTCACGATCAAAACCTCTGTGGTTGGGGCTGTGTGGCCCGGTGCGACCCCCGAGGAAATGCAGCGATACGTAGCGGAACCGGTCGAAGAGAAACTGCGGGAAACTCCGAAGATCGACTTCCTGCTCACGTACTGCATCAGCGATCGGATGATGACCATCGTGCAACTGCAGGACACCGCTCGCGGCGATGAAGTAGCCGACTTATGGTATCAAGTTCGAAAGAAACTCGACGACATCCGAGGAGAACTTCCAACTGGATTGATCGGACCGACGGTCAACGACGAGTATGGCGAAGTCTACTCGGCGATTTATGCATTCACCGGAGAGGATTATACCTATGCCGAGTTGAAGCAAATGTGCGAAGAGGCACGTAAGAAATTACTTCGGATCAAGGATGTCGAAAAGGTTGCGCTCATCGGTGATCAGGATGAGCAGATCTTCATCGAGTTCTCTCACCGCAAGCTTTCCACCTTGGGGGTGACCCCTCAGCAGATCTTCGCGAGCGTGCAGCGGCAAAGCGCGATGCTGCGATCGGGCAGCATCGATACCCTACGCGATCGCATCCATGTCCGAGTCACCAAAAATTTTGGAGGAGTCGAGGAAATCGAGGCGGTACCGGTCGAAGCTGCAGGCCGTGTCTTTCGCTTAGGGGATGTAGCCAACGTAACGCGCGGGTATGAATCGCCTCCCACGCAATTGATGCGATTCAACGGCAAACCGACGGTAGCGATCGGCGTGGTCATGTCCAAGGGTGGTAATGTGTTGGAATTAGGCAAAGACCTCGAAGAGGAGATCGCGTCGATTCAACGCGATGTACCCGCAGGAGTCCGCATCGACACGGTCGCATTTCAACCGCACGTGGTCGACGAGTCGGTCGGTGAGTTTCTCAAATCTTTCATCGAAGCCCTGATCATCGTGCTCGTTGTCTCCTTCCTGAGCCTTGGGCTGCGCACGGGGATTGTCGTAGCGTTAAGCGTCCCACTCGTGCTAGCCATTTCTCTGGTGCTGATGCAATCCATCGGCATGAACTTGGATCGCATATCGCTGGGAGCTCTGATCCTCGCGCTGGGATTGCTCGTCGATGACGCCATCATCGCCGTTGAAATGATGGCCGTAAAAATGGAGGAGGGTTGGAACCGGCTTGATGCCGCCACCTACGCTTGGTCGAGCACTGCGTTTCCGATGCTTTCTGGCACACTGATCACCGTAGCCGGCTTTTTGCCGGTCGGCTTCGCAAACTCCGCCGCGGGTGAGTACGCCGGAGGCATCTTCTGGGTCGTCGCCATCAGCTTGATCGCATCATGGCTTGTCGCGGTAGTGTTCACACCCCTTCTCGGAGTCAAGCTACTCCCGACAACCACAGCGGCTCACGCAGCAAATCACCATGCCTTCCAATCCCCGTTTCACCGAACTCTGCGAGCACTGATCCGATCCTGTGTCGCGAGGCCGTGGATCGTCATCTCGATTACGTTAGCCATGTTCGTTGCCGCCATGTTCGGCTTCACACGGCTGCAACAGCAGTTTTTCCCATTATCCTCGCGCACGGAACTTCTGGTGGACGTTCGTATGGAAGAAGGAGCCTCCATCGGCGCGACCGAGGCGATGGTGAAACGCGTCGAATCCGTTTTGCAGCCGATGATGCCACAAATTGATTCGCTCCATGCGAACAATCCCCCCGCTCCCGATCCGAAAATTCAAGCCGACGTCGTCAGTTTGGCATCGTACATCGGTTCAGGGTCTGCCAGGTTTTTTCTCGCGCTCAATCCCGACCTCCCCAACCCAAGCTTTGGGAAAATAATTATCCAAACATCGAGCGTCGCTGCTCGCGAACGCGTTCGCGCGTTCTTAAAACAGACCTTCGAGACCAATCCGGAGTTTGCTGATGCCTCGCTTCGCATCCTGCGACTCGAATTCGGTCCGCCGGTAGGATTCCCGGTTCAGTTTCGAGTCGTCGGCCCCGACCCAGCGACGGTCCGCAGGATTGCCAGCCAAGTCCGCGAGGTAATGCGTCAGGACCCCGCAGCCGTTCAAGTCAACCTCGAGTGGGACGAACCTGCGAAAACGATCCGAATCGACATCGACCAAGACCGCGCGCGACTGTTGGGGCTGTCGCCACTGGAAATCGAACAAGGCCTACAAACGATGCTAAGCGGGTCCACCATCGCCCACTATCGTGAGGGGACCGAGAATATCCCTGTCGTCGCCCGAGCAATCGCCGAGGAACGCTTGAACCTCGACCAATTCACAGACCTGACCTTCTTTACCCTCAACGGCCGAAGTATCCCTCTGCAACAGATAGGCAAGGTCGCTTATGACTTTGAAGAACCGATCGTTTGGCGACGGAATCAAGAACGCACACTTTCGGTTCGGTGCGACATTGCGGATGGCAACCAAGCTCCCGATGTTTCTGCCCGCATCAACAAGCGTTTGACGGACATAAGATCGGGTCTTCCTACGGGCTACCGCATCGATCTCGGCGGCGCTATCGAGGAAAGCGGGAAAGCAAACCGAGCATTGTTTGCGATGTTCCCATTGATGATTTTGATCATGCTCTGCTTGCTCATGCTCCAGGTGCAGAGCTTCCGCAAGACATTGCTCATTTTTGGTATCGCTCCGCTCGGCTTGATCGGCGCTGTGGCCTCCCTCTACCTGTTCAATGCTCCCTTCGGATTCGTCGCGCTTCTAGGCGTGATAGCGCTCGCCGGAATGGATATGCGAAACTCGGTGATCTTGATCGATCAAATCCAACAAGACATGGAAGGAGGATTGAGCGAATGGGACGCAGTCATTGAATCCTCCGTGAGAAGAGCTCGTCCAGTTATTCTCACCGCAGCCACAGCGATTTTGGCCATGATCCCACTGACTCGGAGCGTCTTTTGGGGACCCATGGCAATGGCTATCATGGGCGGTTTATCGATCGCCACCTTTTTAACATTGATCAATTTGCCAGCCCTCTACGTTTTGCTGTTTCGCGTCCGACCAGCGACTAGCCAACACCCCGATAGTCCGGTCCCAATCGGCTCCAACAGCTAAATCACTCCACGAGAGCACGTTTTTCACTTTCAACGGTTGTCGCTATGTCTTTGGCCCGTTTCTTTGTCGACCACATTCCAGATCGCGGAAGCGTACACCTGGATGAATCCGAATCGCATCATGCGGCTCGCGTTCTCCGAGTACAGGTCGGCGATGACTGCTTGGTCTTTGATGGCCAAGGTTACGAGGGCTTTGGGACCATCGAATCGCTCCACAAACGCGAGGTTAGTATTCGTGTTTCAGGGAAGCGATTTGCGCCCCGAGATCATGACGGGAAGCTTTGGTTTGCCATCGCCATGCCCAAAGGAGACCGTCAGCGAAGCGTTATTGAAAAACTAGTCGAACTCGGCGTCGACCGACTGCTTCCGATCGAATCCCAGCGCAGTGTCGCAAAACTAGACGATGACTCGCTTGCGAAACTGCACCGCTACAGCCTGGAAGCCTGCAAGCAATGCCAGCGAAATCGCCTGATGCAAATCGATCCCCCAACCACGCTGCGAAATCTGTTCACCCACCTCAACGCACCATCGATCACCGACCGATGGATTTTGCATCCGGGGATCGAAGGTGCGACATTATCCGATTTTCTCAAGGCTCATACGCCCACTCGAGATTCCTTCAGCGGACACGATACCACCATGAATCCTCGCGCAAGCGACTGCCTCAAAGGGATCCTATTCGTCGTGGGTCCTGAGGGTGGATTCACGGCTGAGGAGATCGAGCAATCAATCCTCAACGGGTTTAAAAGACTCCATTTGGGAGAGCGAATTCTACGGGTAGAAACCGCGGTCGCCAGTGCGGCGACATTGGGTTCGGCTGCACTCGGCCTCGGGCAGTGATCAAGAAATAGAAGAGTCCAAATCCACGATCAAGTTGACTTACTCGATGAGAACGCCAGTGAAGGCATTAGGACGCTAAAGAAGGAAGCCCGCGTGGAGAGCCAATGGCAGGTGACAAGCAGGAAAAACAAAGAATCGTCCGGCATTGGCGGGCGAAGAACACAACTGCGATTGGCAGTTACGATGTTGAAAAAACCACATCCAAGAAGCGGCCGCACCTAGCCTCGGTGATAGCCTAGCTTTTCGATCACCGACAACAGCTCTTCAGCGGTAATGTAACGACGCCGATGCTCTACCTTGTAAGCGTCGATCGCTTCGGCAAGCTCTTTGGCTGGCGCGGAATGATCACGATACGAGTTCCCGAACTGGCGACGCTCGTTCGTTCCGACGTTGTCAGAACGCTGTCGCCGATCCGTAAAGGGAGTTACTGGCACATCCGTGTTGTATCGGAGCATTGTGTCGAACTGAGACATCTCACCATCCTCGTGGAAACTCGTCCGCCGGCGCTTTCGCGCACCGACCCTATTCAAGCCACTGAACCATAGATCGTGGAATGTGACGTTGCAAAAAAACTGGGGCAATTTTTTGGAGCTCGACTCAATCGCCAGGACAATTGCATCGCTGGTATCGAATTTACAGCGAAATCCGGAGAGAAGGGGGGCATGCGGGCACCCGTGCGAAGCGTGTCCCCCTCTAAATTCGTCGGACTACAGCGGGAGAAAATACAGCGAGAGAAAATACAGCAGGAGAAAGCACGGCGAGGAAGAGGGAAGCTAGAAAAAAGCGAAGCGAAAAACAGTGCCGGCAAGAAACACAAAAGCCGCAAAAAGCTACATCGCCGCAAAACAGATCTAGGGAAGGTAGATGCTTCGGCTCAACCGGACTCGACGATCCGTGGACGATCTACCACATGAGACACCCGTGAAGGGGTACCGAACAAGTGCGGTCGAGAGGGCTCGAACCTCCAAGGTATTTCTACCACTAGCCCCTCAAGCTAGCGCGTCTGCCAATTTCGCCACGACCGCATTTTGGGGGAAAATCTTCCACCGAGGTTCAACGAGTTTAGGCCGATTCATGACCGCGTCAAGGGCTCTCAGAACCCATTTAGGACACTTGTCCAAGACTGGCGTTACCCATGGTCTGGGGATGCCGCAACGGACATGGTCAGACAGTAACGAATTTATCGAGTTTAGCTCTCAAGTAATGGGACTCGAACGGCTTGGCAACATAATCGTTCACCCCGGCTTGAATCGCCGAGAGGACATGGCCTCGCTGTGAGTCGGTCGCCAGCATGATAATTGGGACTTTGGAGCCCGATGCTCGAACCGCGCGGACCAACTCTAGCCCCGACATTCCCGGCATATCCCAGTCGATCAGAAGCAAATCTGGCGAGTTCGCCTGAAAGGCCTCGGCGGCTTCATTTCCATCTGCCGCTTCCAAAATGTCATCGATACCGACAGCCCTTAAGGACCGAGCAACAATTTTCCGCATGACTCCTGAATCGTCCGCAACCAGAGCTCTCATTTGGGTTCACCTCGAGGAATGGATCATCAAATTTGGCCGCAGCTTTGGGCTTTCCTTCAACCGTACCAACGGATGGTGCCAACAAACGCTGATGAAGTACTTTGGACCATCCTTAACAACAGTCAAATTCGAAGCCTTCTTTTTAACCATTAAGTTTTACCCACACGTTTCATCACGCCTCAACGACCGCCGGGAAACGACTTCCATCCAACCTTCCTTCGCGTTGGGGAAATTCGGCCTATCCAAATGGCCGATAGGAGGCTGTAGCGTTACGCGTCGCCCAGCTTGCCAATCGAATCGCTATTCGGCTTGCATTTTGGAGCGAATTCCGTCCGTTATGGATCCAAGGAGAACAGCTAATGACGGTCGCACACAATTCTCAATCAAAAGCTGGGACGACAATCCCCCTTTTTGCAACTCGTGCGATGGTGATGGCCTTGGCGAACGCTACCCTTTTCCTAGGGGCGAGTAATGCCGTTGCTCAAACTCCGGTGCACCGAACGGTTCAAGGGCCAGCATCTGGGGTGTCGGCATCTGGGGTGTCGGCTTCTGGACGCGAGGCGATGTGGAACACGCCGGCCCCGACTCAATACCGCATTTTGGCAAAGCCAACCCACCCTCATTCCAAATCGGCGATCTTCACCCCCGAAGTTCCCTTGCCAAAAATTGAGTCCCAAAGCGTGCAACCGTACGCCTACGGTTGGTTCGGGGCGAGAACCCTACCCAACGCATCGCGCCACTTTGGCTACCGCTCGACCTTTACTCAGTGGACGATCAGGTAGGTCCGACAAATTCGAAGCTACGCTAGGCCTGTAGCTCAGGAACTCACGAAGTGGCGACTTTTGCGAGGACGTGCACCACCGGCTAGATTCACTTGGCATTACAATCAAGGAAACCCGTTAGCCCTAACTGTAACCTGTTTCCCTTGGATAGAAGCCATCCCCCGTGTCGCTTGAGTTTGAAGCCATCGGTCCCTATCGCGTCACTGGACTCCTCGGCCAGGGAGGAATGGGGACCGTGTATAGCGGGGTTCATGCCAAAAATGAGCAACGGGTGGCGATCAAGGTTCTTTCGTCGTCGCTTGCCCAGCACGCGCGTTTTCGTCGTCGCTTCGATGCGGAAATACAGACTCTGCTCCGATTGAAACATCCGAACATCGTTCAGCTGATCGGATTCGGTGAAGAGAAAGGATTGCTGTTCTACTCGATGGAGCTGGTGGATGGGGAAAACCTCCATCAAATCCTCAAACGGGAATCGACCCTTCCATGGACACAGATGATGGACTGGGCGATCGAGATCTGTGATGCGCTCAAGCATGCTCACAACTTTGGCATCATCCACCGCGACCTCAAGCCGGCCAACTTGATGATCAATACCGCGGGGAGCATCAAGCTGACCGATTTTGGCATTGTCAAACTCTACGGCGCATCGGAAGCCACCGTAGTTGGTTCCATCCTCGGCACCGCCGATTTCATGTCGCCAGAACAAGCCGAAGGAAAAAGTGTTTCGGTTCGGAGCGACTTGTATTCACTCGGAGCAATCTGCTACGCGTGCCTTGCGGGTCGTGCACCGTTTACTGGGCAAAGCGTCCCGGAAATCATGTTCAATGTTCGGTATGGGAATCTAACGCCGCTGTCCCAACTGGCTCCCAAAGCTCCCGATGAGTTCTGCGAACTCGTTATGGAACTGTTGAACCGGGATGCTTCTCGACGCCCACCAACAGCGTTGGCGGTCGGCAACAGGCTCAAGTCGATGAAAGCCGGATTGTCCAAATCCTTTGCAATAGCGCCGCGAAACACAACCGACGTGGAACATGCCAAGGAAATGACCAGTATCGACATGAGCGATTATCCATCGATCGCACGCCTTTCCGATGCTCCGGAAAATAGGGCAACACGATTTGGAACCCCTGAGCATTCCAATCTACCTAATTCGTTGGAGCCATCCAAAAATCGTTCGTATTCAGACGCTACGAAATATGGCAACCGTTCTGTAGCAGGTCCCGACGACGTGACACAAGCTGTTGCGTCCTCCGATTCGGCCAACTCCGCGCATCAGGATATTCCCAGCGGCATCGAAGCGATGGGCAAAACCCATTTTACCGAAGTCACCGACCAAGACCGTCGGCGATCTACGGTCAGCTTGGCCACCCCCCACGAAGAACCATCCGGTACTCCTTGGACGAGCGTTGCCACCATCGGCTCTATGCTGGCCTGTTGCTTGGGGCTCGCGTATTGGCTTTCGAGACCACCATCCGCAACATCGTTATTCCAAAAAATCCAATCGACCGCACTCGCTGACGACGAAGATGCACTTCTGGACGCAGAACCTACCGTTCAACGTTTCCTCGAACTCTATCCCGAAGACACCCGCGCTTCCGAGGTCAAAGAAACATTGGATGAAATCAATATCCTCAAAACACTCAGACGACTGCAGGTCCGCTCTGGGTACCGTGCCGATAAATTCGCGACGCAATCGATCGACCCACTTGAACAATCGACCATCGACTGCTTGCGACTTTCATCCGTCGATCCCGAGGCGACACTAAAAAAACTCGATGCTTTACTAGTTGTCTTCGCATCGACAGAACAGCTTTCCCCCTACCAAAAAAAGCTCATCGAAGCCAACCGAAGACTTCGCGACCAACTTCAGAAAAACGGACTCTCGACAACACCCAACCATGCAGCCGACCAACTGAGCCAACAAATGCGTTGGGCTGAAACCACGTTGAATCCACAAGAACGCAAGTTATTCCTCCAGGGGATTGTTGAGCTCTATAGCGACAAGCCTTGGGCGAAGGAAATCATGGAGAGCGTGAAACGGCAGTTGGAGAACTCGGACAAATAAGGGGCCCACCGATCCCCGGCACAACTCGCTTAATAAAGGCCGTTAATACAAGCCATTCTGAATTTCATGCGGCAAAAGACGGTGATCTGACCATGAATAGTTGACATTTGGGTACGTTTCCAACTAAACTCTTGCGTTTTGATCCGTCGCATTTGCAGCGGCAGAAACCTCCAACGAACAAACAAAATTAGTCTCGCCGGCGCGTCCCTTCGTGTCGGCGATTTTGTTTGATAACTCTCGCAACCACGTAATCAAAGCCTGATACCAATTGGACGGTCAACAAGAAGCGATCAATAAAGCCGACATCCTCATCGAGGCGATGGGGTGGATCCGCCGGTTCCGCGGTAAAACCACCGTTATCAAGTTGGGTGGTTCTCTTATGAGCAACCCCGATGCAATGCGTCATACCCTGATCGATATCATTTTTATGGAAACCGTGGGGATGCGACCGGTCGTCGTCCACGGAGGCGGACCATCGATCAACAAAGCCATGGAAGCAGCAGCGATCGAACCGGTTTGGATCAAAGGTCGTCGTGTCACCGATGCGAAGACTCTTGAAATCGTCGAACAGACACTCGGCTACGAACTCAACACGTTCCTGGCTGAAGAAATCGAGCGGTTCGGCGGTCGTGCTATGAATTTGAACTTTCGCACAACGAACGTTCTCTTCGGCGAGAAGCTTCTCCTGGAGGAACCTGGGGCCGATCCCATCGATCTCGGGTTTGTCGGACAAGTCACTCGCGTTGACCGTCAAACCATCGAGAGTTTGACCTATACAGGACAAATCCCCATCATACCGTCGATGTGTATCGATGACGCCGGTCAGAAATACAACGTCAATGCCGACACCGCAGCCATGGCTGTCGCGGAAGCACTCGGCGCCGAGAAACTCATTTTCATCAGCGATGTCAATGGTGTGCGGCGTGTTAAGGACGACCCGTCGAGCGTGATTCATTCGATGACTGCCGACGAAGCCCAAGAGCTGATCCGATCAGGAGTCATCTCAGGTGGGATGATCCCCAAGGTGGAAGCGTGCCTTTCAACACTCAATCGCGGTGTCGGAAAAGTCCACATCATCGATGGGCAATTGAGGCACTCCTTATTGATGGAGATTTACACCACGGCTGGTGTAGGCACCGAAATCATTCAGAGTCGCAACACTCAAGCATCCAAAATCAACCCCGCTTAACATGAAGCACTTGCGGTCCTTGCTCGACCTGACCAACGTTGAGTTCCAAACCATTATTTCCTGGTCTCGCTCTCTTAAGGCGAAACTGAAGGCGGGACAGCGTCCAGACCTGCTCAAGAACCGAACGTGCGCTCTGATTTTTGAGAAAGCCAGTTTGCGCACGCGTGTGAGTTTCGAAGCCGGCATGGCACAACTCGGCGGTACCGCGATTTATCTGACCAATGACGCCGGTTGGAGAGAACGAGAATCCATCGCTGATTTCGTTCGAGTCCTCGCAGAGTATTGCGACTTCGTCGTTTGTCGCGCAATCTCGCAAGCAACTGTAGATGAATTAGCCCTGCATGACGTCATCCCGGTCATCAATGGCCTCACCGACCAATCCCATCCATGCCAAGCGATCGGTGATGTTTTGACCATGCTCGAAGACTCCAACGGGAACCTTCAAGGAAAAACACTCACGTTTGTTGGCGATGGGAATAATGTAGTCAAGTCGCTGATCAAAGCGTCGCACCTTGCCGGAATGCGATTTCGTTTAGCGTGCCCGCAAAAGTATCAGATCTCGGACTCCTTCCTCGCCTCCTTGCATGATCGCTACGGAAAGATCGATTTTGCTCAAAGCGAAAACCTTCGAGACATGGTGGCGGAAGCAGACTACGTCTACACCGACGTCTGGACCAGCATGGGTCAAGAAGCAGAAAATGAATCTCGCAAGGCCGCTTTTGCTCCTTATCAAGTGAACTCTAAACTTTTGAGCATCGCTCCCAAGCACTGCAAAGTACTGCACTGCTTGCCAGCTCGCCGCGGACTGGAAATTACCGATGACGTTTTGGATTCGGAACGAAGCATCGTCTTCCAACAAGCGGGGAACAGACTTCACGCGCAAAAAGGTCTGCTGGTTTGGCTAGCCGTCGCAAATGGCTACCTCTCTCGAAGCGATGCCGGACTCGACTGACCCGACGCGGCATCGCAAAGCGATCACCGCATCTCCTGGACCTCGCTTGCGAGACTTCGGGGGTAAGCTTGATCCTCTCCCGAAAACTCGAACCGAGTGTCGTATTACCGAGCCATTTCGGGCGATGCCTCATCCGCATTGT
This sequence comes from Pirellula sp., assembly GCA_046318275.1. GTDB lineage: Bacteria > Planctomycetota > Planctomycetia > Pirellulales > Pirellulaceae > JBKCUI01. Next base: position 38,849 of record JBKCUW010000125.1, read on the forward strand.
TGTTCCGGACGATTTTGGATGCCCGATAGGTGAGAGACTCGGCAACCCACTGCACATAGGATCGGTCAAAATCACTTAATCGTTCCATCGGAACCGTTGTGTACTTGCCGTTCTCTTTGAGCAATCGCACTTTGTCGCCGAAGATGACCGCTACCCTCGCTTGGATAGAGTAGGCTCCGGTGTTGTCGGACCAAGTTCGGAATTCGGCCCCCTGGAACTTGGCGGGAGGCACAAAGGTCTTGGAACGGAAGATGCGATCCAACTCATCTTCGATCCCAGCCCCCTTACCCTTCTTCGTTTCTCCGTCGTTAAGCCGGAACTTGCCACCGCTCTTCTCAGTGCCTTCGGTGCTTCTCTTCGATTCCGGCGTCGATACACCGGTCGGTTTGGCGTTGGGGCTATTCAAAGCATTCCCAGCATCCGATGGACGTTGAGCAGGTGGACTTACCCGGTCGATCGAGGGTCCGAAGTTCACGGGCTTACCGAAAAGGTCATCGATGCTCTCTTCGATTTTTTTGGCAGACTCCTCGGTGTCCGACTTCTTCAATGCTTCCGCAGAAGGTTTTTTCGCATCAGGGGTAGCGGCTTTCGGTTCGCCGAACAGGTCATCGATCGAAGGCTCGGGCTCGCTCGGAGGTTCGTTGTCCTTACCCTTCGCATCGCGATCCGATTCCTCTGTCATTTCAGGTTCAGCCGCATCCTTCGGATCGCTGTCCTTCCCTTCGGACTCCTCCATCTCGGGCTGCTCGGCAACCGCCGGTTCCGAAGGTTCTGATTCCTTGGGTTCCCCTTCTTGAGGCTCGGCCCCTTCTGTTTCCGAAGGTGCAGGGGCGGGATCGCCATCGTTGCCCTTGGGGTTAGGCTCTGAATCCGTGGGCTTTTCGTCGGACTTTCGAGGCTTCGCCTCGTCCGCCTCCGGCTCATCCTCTCCCTTGGTGTCGTCGCTGGGAATGACGGGAACCGGAGCAATGGGTGCAGCGGGGGCTCCTGCTCCCTCGTTCTTCATTTTCGGTTCGACAGCCGGTTCTCCATCGGGCTTCGCAACCGAAGGTTCTTCTGATGGAGTCGCAGGCTCAATCCGAGTCCAAGGAACCGACTTCTCTTCGGATGGCACCGGCGCCGCAGATGCCGAACCCGCGCTCGAGGTGTCGCTTGCGTCACCCGCGACAACTGGCCCGCCGGGAACGCAGTCGCAGCATGCGTTCGAAGTGGAAGGGATAACGACCGTCTCCCCTCGAGGGCTGCACGCATCGAACCCCTCCACCGCCGTTCCAACTTCGCAAACGGGGACCGACCTGCAGCTCGGGCGATGGTTCCAACGTTCCATCCAACGCCCGGCGAAGGCTGTGTTGAACGGAGTGAAGACGCTCAGGCTGACGACAATCGCCAGTCGAACCCACGACTTGAATGGTTTGGACATAGTCCAGCAACGCTCCCGCTTGCAATCGATCGCACCTCAAATACAACGGCAACCGGAAATGTTCGTTGCCGGATGCAAGGCAACTCAACTTTTGGACACGACTGTGGCAAAAGCTACCGATTGGATAAACTAGGAGGTCGGCTAACGGTTTCCGAAACAGAAATCTCTTCGTGAGAATTCCTGATGACCGATGGGTGTGAGTTCGGATCGCAACGACGGTATCAAAGAATCCGTAATCGTTTTTTCTTCCTTGGAGATCACAAAACCCCCACGCAGAATTAGCATTGGGAACCGCAGGGATCGCCATAATGCTAGACTATTCGGACATCCATACGAGCTCCCGCAAGCTCCCTTTTCCGGAGTTGACCAGAGGCAGCTTGATGGCGAGGTGGAACTAAGCACCCTTCAACGATCTGACGAGCGATTTAGATTGCAGGGACGAAATGAGCACAATTGTGGCGTTTATGGTTGCAAGTAACTGATTTGTTCGACGGCTTTGCCATCCCAGGGAGTTAGGTTTGCTCAAGAGTTTATTGAGAAGTTGGTCGCTCGAACGCAAATGCCTCCTATTTTTGGGCTTGGCATTGCTCGTGTCCCTGGTCCTCGGTTTTTTTGCCGTTCAATTCGTAGCCGAGAGGTTGGTGATCGAAGCCACGCGGCAGTCCGCCAGGGATTATGCAAACGCCGTGATTGGGCTCAAGCATGTCGCTTGGAACGAGCCAACCGTCAACGAGAATGCAGAGCCCAAAAATGAAAACTCGCCCGTTGGGGGAGAACTCGAGAAGAGCCGCTCGGACTTAATGCGATGGGTTCGCGAAACCACACTGCAATCCCGATTTGAATATTCCATCTTTCGAATCAATGATGGCCTCGAACATCGGTATCTCTCCGACCCTGTCGCCACCGATGGCAATTTAACCCGTTTGGTCAAACTTCATGCGAGATTGGCGGAGCAAGACAGCTTGGCGATGGAGGCAGCCGCAGCGAATGCCCAACGGGAAAACCAGGGGACGCCACCGGCAGCTCCTACTGCGGACCGAATCGCATCGGGGACGCCCCCCAGTGGAGAACCATCGCCGCCCCCCCTACCAACGCCTCCGACCAGCCCGCTCGCCACGTTGGCGAATCCGACGAAGCATGTGTTTGAAGAAGCTGGACCCATCGACGGGTACTTCTACTACTACCATCCGATCACCTTTGATCGCACTTGCATCATCTGCCACGTCAAACTACCCACGTCCATCGATACACCCGCTAGCGCTTCGATCGACCCGTTTCGAGTGGTACTGGTAAAATTGCCCTACAGCGAAACGCGGATCTGGCGGATTTGGAGTTATTCTCTCCTCTCTTCGATCGGTATAGCAACGCTTGCACTTTCCTTGTTCTTTATCCACTGGGTCCTGAAACGCTTGGTAATCAATCCGCTTTCGGAGCTAAAACTGGTGAGCGAGGAAATCACTAGCGGAAAACCTGACGTCAAATTCCGAGTCGATACCGACGATGAGTTCGCAGATCTCTCCGAATCCTTCAACCGAATGCTGCGGCACTTGACCGAGACCCAAGTCCAATTGCAAACCGTCAACCAGGAACTGGATTTGCGAGTGGATGACCTCGCCAGCGTAAACCTGCAACTTTTTGAGGCCAACCGTTTGAAAGGAGAGTTCATGGCCAACATGAGTCATGAACTTCGCACCCCCTTAAACAGCATCCTCGGGTTTAGCGAAGTCCTAGCGGGCATCGAGACATTGACCGACAAACAACGTCGATGGGTCTCCAATATTCAAAACAGCGGTCGCATCCTTCTAGAAATGATCAACGACATCCTGGACCTTGCCAAAGTCGAAGCGGGCAAGATGGAAGTGCGTCCTACCGAGTTCTGTTTGCTGACCGTGATGCAGGCCCAAGTCGATCTCTTTCGCAAAATGGCCGAAGATAAAAACATCGATATCCAAATCGACTCGGGACAAACCGAAATGAAAATCGTGCAGGACCAAGGCAAACTGGCACAAATCCTCACGAACCTTTTGTCCAACGCAATCAAGTTCACGCCGGAGGGAGGACTCGTCACTCTCGCATGCGACTGGATCAACGACGATGAGTTCTTTATGTCCGTTTCCGATACCGGGGTCGGAATCGCCCCCGATGATCACGAAATCATTTTCGAAAAATTCCGCCAAGCTAGTTTGGCAACCGGCAAGGACGCTCTCACTCGCGAGCATTCAGGAACCGGACTTGGGCTTTCGATTGTTCGAGAATTGTGTAGGCTCCTCGGTGGCGATATCACTCTAACAAGCCAACTCGGGCATGGAAGTACATTCCGCGTCGTCATGCCGAGGCGCTGCCCCCCCAACGTCTCAACCCCGACCAGCCAAACTACAACCCCGAACTCAAATCCCAACAACGCAAACGCAACCTAGAATTTCACCACCGTATCGTCCGTATCGTCCCCAACGCATCTGTAGAAATCCTCCGAGCCATGAACACGATCCGTCCTGTTTCCGTCGAACGCAATTTCACCAAGCAAACCCCAGGAAGTGTCTTGTACCGTTGCGGGAACACGGTGGTATTGTGCACTGCAAGTCTCGAAGAACGTGTTCCAGAATGGATGGCTGGGCGAGGGAAAGGCTGGATCACGGCCGAGTACAACATGCTCCCGGGGAGTACTCCTCAGCGCAAACCTCGCGAACGCTCTGGCAAAGTCGATGGTCGAACGACCGAGATCCAACGTTTGATCGGTCGCTCCTTTCGGGCAATCGCTGACCTTAACAAACTCGGCGAACGCTCGCTGACGATCGACTGCGACGTCCTTCAAGCAGACGGCGGAACCCGAACGGCATCGATAACTGGCGGGATGATCGCCCTCATTGATGCCGTCAATTCAGTATTCAAAGGTGTTCCCGCAGAACGCTATCCTTTGACCGATTCAGTCGCTGCCATCAGTGTCGGCATGGTCGACGGAAGCCCTTCTCTCGATCTAGACTACGAACGTGATGTGCGTGCGGATGTCGACATGAATGTCGTGATGACGGGCAAACGCCGTTTCGTCGAAATCCAGGGAACAGGCGAAGAAGCGACCTTTGACGATGCAGAGCTTGCACAACTCCTAAGTCTTTCGAAACTCGGGATCGAACAACTAAACGAGATCCAGAAAAACGCCCTTGGAGCGGATTGGCCTTGGTAGATCATTCTTTCCGCGAAGCGCCGACAAACCAGGACGTGCGCTGGTCGTCTTAGACGTCTCTCTCACAGAGCTCTTCCCACCGTCGCAACGCTTCATCCAGCAATCGCTCGATCTCCGCAAGCCTTGATTGGTCCTTTGCCAGAACCGGGGCAGCTTGCTTGAAGTAATCGGGCACTCCCATCTTCTCATGCAAGATCGATTGTTCCGATTCCAGTTGTTCAATTTTGGCAGGTAGACCATCGAGCTCCTGCTTTTCCTTGTAGCTCAATTTCTTAACCGCTGTCTCGCTGCTCCCTGATGCAACAGCAGAAGCCCCCAATTTGGTCTTTGCCGAGGAACCGGCCGCCGAAACCGAGGGTGACTTGACCGAGGATGACTTTTGCCGAAGCCAATCGTCGTACCCGCCAACATACTCTTTGATGCCGGACTCTTCAAAAACGAGCATGCTCGTCACCACGTTATTGAGAAACGCACGATCGTGGCTAACCACGAGCAACGTTCCCTCGTATTCGACCAATCGTTCTTCGAGCAGTTCCAGTGACTCGGCGTCCAGGTCGTTCGTTGGTTCGTCCATCACCAACAAGTTCGCTGACTGCGCAAATAGTTTCGCGAGCAGCAATCGATTCCTCTGACCTCCTGAAAAGAACTGAATCCTGGAGCGAGCTTGTTCGGGCGTGAACAGAAAATCTTGCAAGTACCCGATCACGTGCTTGGATTTTCCTCCGATGGTGATCGTCGTGCGTCCGACCCCAACATTCTCTTCGGCAGTCTTCTCGGGATCCAGGATATCTCGCGTTTGATCAAAGTAAGCAATCTCAAGCTTCGTTCCGAGTCGAACCGAGCCTGAAAGCGGGGAGAGTTGCCCGAGCAATCCCTTCAACAGTGTCGATTTCCCAACCCCATTGCGCCCCAAGATTCCGATTTTATCCCCTCGCATGATCGTCAAATCCAAAGGCGGAACGATCACTTGATCACCATAGCCGAAGGACGCTTGCTGCAAATCGCAAACCAACATCCCGCTGCGTTCTCCCGAATCAATCGACAACTTCATACTGCCGACTTTGGACGGGCGTTGCGAACGGACCCGCCGCATCTCCTCGAGACGCCGCACCCGTCCCTCATTCCTCGTTCGCCTTGCTTTGATCCCCGTTCGAATCCATGCCTCTTCCTCCGCAAGCCTTTTCTCGAACAGGGCATCTTGCTTTTCCTGTGCTAACAACGCTTGTTCTTTTCGATCGAGGAAAGTGGGGTAATCGCAAACCCAGTCAAACAGCTTGGCTCGATCTATTTCCAAGATACGCTTGGCAAGCTTGGTGAGGAACGCGCGATCGTGGGTGACAAATATCAACGTCGCAGGAATGGTGGCAAGGAAACCTTCCAGCCAAGTAATCGCGTCGATGTCCAAGTGGTTGGTGGGTTCGTCGAGCAGCAACACATCGGGAGACGATACCAGCGCTCGCCCCAGCAACGTGCGTCGCTTTAATCCTGTAGACAACTTGGAAAAATCAGCATCCCGCCGCAATTCCAACTGACCGCAAGTCCGCTCGAGGACTTGCTCCTTCTTCCATTCATTTTCGGGCAACGACAAATCCGCCGGCAACCCCATCGCAATCACTTGTTCGATGGTACCCTCGATTCCATCAGGGACATCCTGAGGCACCCACGACACCACCGTCCCTGGCTCCATTTCGATGTACCCAGAGTCAGGAACTTCGATACCTGCCAAGAGTCGCAACAACGTTGTCTTGCCGCTACCATTGCGCCCGAGCAAGCCGATCTTTTCGCCACGATCAATCCGAGCGGAAACGGAATCGAGAAGCGTTGGTCCTCGATAGCCTATGGTCAATTCCTGAATGGTGATCTGAGCCATCGGTCGCTGCTGCTCGTTGTTGGATTTGGATGGTTGAATCGCGAGGCTTCAAGCCGGAGACGCTTGTTGCTCGAAAAATCTTGAGGGAGATAGTTGATAACGATAATCAAAGTGGTCATTTGAGAACGAAACCGCCTTGCACGCAAACCCAAACCCTTGGGAATGCACTCCTGTTTCGATTGCAATCACACCGCGAGAGCGGCACAACCTATCGCAGGAACTCCGCAGATGCCTACGATCACTCGAATACGGGCTAAAACCTATATCTCCTTGGGACGTTCCAACCAGTTTTCAATAGGACTCAACGCGATGAACCCACCGCGTTCACCTTACGCCCCACCGCGTTCACCGTATATGCCCCACCGCTTAAGCCTTACCGCGTCGACGCCGATGTGTGATCGTGGATGATCTTCCATCCATCATCGAATTTTTGCCAAACCAAAGAAAAATTCCCATCGATCGGTTGCCCACGTTCCAGCTTCCACCGCCCCAACGTCAACGCCGCTTTATCTCCCACCAGACGGGTTTCCAGCTCCGTAAAGGTTAACTTGCCCATCGTGGCTCGATCTGGGTATCGAGTCAGGTATCTGTCGCGTGTGGCTTCCCAGCCCCTGGTGACATTCCCGCCTGAACTAAAGGTCAATTCGGGCGACTTCCAGTACGCTTCCATGAACTTGGGGATGTCGCCTCGATTCCAGGCGGCAGATTGATCGAACATTAATCGATGAATCACTTCGACTCCTGCATTGGTGCCCGAATCCGCTGCAAAGTTGATTGGCTCCGCTGCAAGCAGAACCGAATTTTGCGACTGGAGCGATAACGTGTGCGGCCCAAAACCTCCAATCGCCGCAAGCCCAGCGACTCCAACCACGACGCTTATCCGTAGTGCATTACGATGTATACCCAGCATGGGAGTAGCCCCTTTCTAAACGATGCAGTTCACAGAAGCCGTAGGTTAGCGATTCGCTTCATAGAAATCAGCCCTCGCAAACCTTCTTAACCAGCGAAAACGATAGTAGCAGTCTAGTAAACAAGCAGTCTAGTAAACAGAGGATGCGATCACAATCCAGCAGTCATATGCGACTCGATTCGTTGCCCCCGAGTTCAACGCGATGGCGAATGCACAAACCACCGTCTTGGGACACTTGCCAATTCGGTGTCGACGAGGAGCAGCAGAAGTTAGTAACGAGAATTTACGTGCGCCGTTTTCCACAGGTGGAATCGGCAACCGGAAGCGAAACTGAAGTTGGGATCAGCGAAGGTGGCTTACCGGAACCAGCGGGGCTTCAGAACAGTCCTGGTATCAATCGAAACCGAACTCGGTCCATGTAACGCACATAGTCAGGGTCGCGGCTGAGAAGCCGTTCCTCGGCGAGTATCCGCGGGATCTTGATCGAATACAGCATCGAGAAAATCAACAAGTTCCACACGCTGGGATTGAGCATAAAGAATCCCAAATGCAACATTACATAACCAAAGTAGATCGGGTGTCTTACCAGCCTATACGGCCCACTGGAGCAAATACCACGATTCGCGGCGACGACTCCAAATCGACGCCCCAAGGTCAGTTTGGCGAACAATTGTGTCGACAGTCCGACAATAGTCAAACAAACGGCGATCGAGTGCCAGGATTGCGGTTCCGTAAAACATGGACGGGCTAGCAGAGACAAGCATGTTGCTGAAAACGCCAACGCCCAGTCTTGGGTTCGGAGCGACAAGTCCTTGGCGGAGCGCCGGCATAGGACCAGTATGACCATCATGGTTTCGGTGATCAGGAGCATTGCGTCACCAATCGCGACCGATTCACCTCGAGCCACCGCGCTGGAGATGGACTGAACCAAGGAGTTCAGAAAGCTGGAGAACAAGATCAGGATGACAAGCTTTTCAACCGCATCGAGGACTTGGGCTCGCAAGGCTGGAACGGACCACCAAGCCCCCCATCCTTCGGAACATGCAAATTGAGGCTCGGCGCTCCCGGATGCCGAATTTGCAGCGATCGAACCAGTGGGATCCATGGGGAAAGAGGATGTAGTCGTTGCCGTTGCGTTCATCATTCGCCGCTTGAGTTCACCAAGTTTTCGATCCCGAAGTTCGGATTCTGCACCGCGGAAAGGTACCTCAAGGAACCAGCAAAGCCGGCAAAGTCTCCGGTCTCCGTAAGCTTTTCTGGCGATTCAGTGGGGAAAAGACGGGCGTTTCCGGTCGTAGGGACTTCGATAATCCGCCTTTTCCGTTCCCCGATTGCAGGTACACTATGAGGCTCAGTCGGAGAGCGCTAGCGAGTCGCATCGCTCAGCTCGGCGGTGCGGCTGCTGAGTTTTCAAGACCACGGACCTTTTGTTGTTCCCTCCTGGGAGGATTTTTCGGTGGCATCAGGCAAGTATGTTTTCACAAGTGAATCGGTTTCCATGGGTCACCCAGACAAACTGGCGGACCGCATTTCGGACAGTGTCCTCGACGCTCTCTTGGCGCAAGACCCCACGAGCCGTGTCGCTTGCGAAACCGTGGTTACAACCGGTCTCGCGTTGATTGTCGGAGAAATCACCACCAAGGCGATCGTGAACTACGCAGACGTCGTTCGCAAAGCGATCGTTGATGTCGGATATACCGACGATGAATGGGGTATCAACGGCAATAGCTGCAACGTTATGGTGGCGCTCGATCGCCAGAGCCCTGACATTGCAATGGGTGTCGATGACGACTCCAATAAGGGCAAAGACATCGGTGCCGGTGACCAAGGCCTCATGTTTGGCTATGCGTGCAACGATACCCCCGAATTGATGCCGCTCCCGATCGCCCTCGCTCACCGGATCACCAACCGATTGACCGAAGCTCGCTTCAACAAAGAAGTGGATTGGCTTCGTCCCGATTCCAAGAGCCAAGTCTCCGTCGTTTACGACGATTACACTCCCATCGGGATCAACAATGTTGTGGTTTCAACACAACACGCTCCGACCGTATCCCAAAAAGAAATCCGGGACTACGTCATCGAGAAGATCGTCAAGCCATGCTTGCCGCCAAAGATGATCACGCAGGAAATTGTTTACCACATCAACCCAACCGGGAACTTCGTGGTTGGCGGCCCTCACGGCGATAGCGGCTTGACCGGACGCAAGATCATCGTAGACACCTACGGTGGATGGGGACGACACGGTGGCGGAGCGTTCAGCGGCAAGGACCCCACCAAGGTGGACCGAAGCGCTGCTTATATGGCTCGCCACGTTGCCAAGAATATCGTTGCATCTGGATTAGCCGACCGCTGCGAAGTCCAACTCGCCTACGCAATCGGTGTTAGCAAGCCAGTCAGCGTTCGCGTCGACACCCAAGGGTCCGGCAAAGTAGACGATGCAAAGATTTGCGAGGTCGTCCAAGAGTTCTTCGATCTTACCCCTCGCGGAATCATCGAATACCTCAACCTTCGCCGACCGATCTATACCAAGACCTCCGCAGGTGGTCACTTCGGACGCGACGAAGCCGATTTCACTTGGGAAAGCACTGCCCGCGCTCGGGAATTGGCCCAAGCTGTCAAAGGTGGCGCTCTCGCTGGAGCTTAGGCATTCGCCCCTAGCGGACGAAACCGATCGGAATGCGACACGGTGTATCGGCAAGCGACACGGTGTATCCGACTGGGAATCGAAGCAAAGCTCCTTAGCTGTAACTCTCCTAGAAACCTCGGTGGCCTTGGCCCCCGAGGTTTTTCCTTAGAACGGTGACATGAAAGCTCCTGGCCAAAAATCAAATAAGCTGATCACACTCGCCAAGCTCGCAATCCTCGTTGCGATTCTGACCTGGATCGTTGCCACCTTCCCAAAGAAGGATTGGGACACCTTGGTCTCTCAGCCTAAGGACTGGTCACTGTTGGGTATGGCGTTGCTGATCGTTTTGGCCGCCCATTTGATCACTTTTTGGCGTTGGCAAATCCTCGTCAATGCACTCGGCGTTCCTATGTCGTTGCTTGAAGCGATCCGCCTTGGGTTCCTAGGCACCATGCTCAATATGGTTAGCGTTGGAGCCGTGGGAGGAGACCTTTTCAAAGCTATCGCCGCCGCTCGAAAGACCGAAAAGAAACGCGCCGAAGTCGTCACCTCCGTGCTTGTCGACCGCGCCATCGGACTTCTAGGTCTGATCATCGTCGCGGCAATCAGTTTATCGTTCCCATCCGAACTGACCGTACAACTGCAGTGGATTCACCGCGGTGCGGTCACCCTAGCCTTGATCGGATTGGCCGTCATCGCCGCAATCGTTATCTTTGGTCACCATCTCCCCATCAAACAACTCAGCCGCATTCCCGGAATTGGGCATCTTCTCTACCGAATAGCCAACGCATGCATGGTGTTCCAAGGCCGACCGATCTTGGTGCTTCAAATGCTGATCGCGACGCTTATCGTCCACTCTTTTTCAACTTCCGCAGCATGGTTTGTGTCGAGAGCTCTCTACGCAACCGCACCGACACTCGCTCAGCACTTCCAAGCCATCCCGCCGGCGTTGGCAGCTGCGACATTGCCGTTGACCCCTGGCGGAGTCGGCGTGCAAGAAGTAGCCATTCAAACACTCTTTAACGAAGTCGAAGGAATCCCGGAAGGCTTCTCAGGGCTCATCGTAGCAGCCATGATACGCGTGATCCTTATCATCATCGCTCTCATCGGCGCCGCAGTCTATTTCACTGGAAACGAACGCAGATGGGTCGAAGTCGACGAGGGGAAGGTTGCTCCTGATCCATCTGAAGCGAGGGTGCGAAGCCGCTAGGGTATGTTGCGGAACTGGATCTCGCGAAAGAACCCGGTTGTAATTAAGTTCGAGCGAAAGGACCAACCCTGGTTATCTTCGTTCTGTCTAAAAGTGTTCTCACACAAAGGCACCACTGCACAGAGTAAGACTAGAGGAGACTGGACGGATATTGCATGTCCGGTCACACGACGATTCTTCGCCGAACTACAGTGCCACAGTCAGAGCTTGACTCTAACTTTCTAAGGCATCCGAGAAGCCAACCACTCCGCTTTTTGGTTTCGTTGGCTCGCCCGACGACATCTCGCTTTTTCTTTACGTAAGGGCGCCACTCCAAACGCTCGTTCCATCGCGGTCCGTTTTTCTCTGGAGTAGAGATAAGCCCCCCCCCTCCACTTCGCACTTGACAAGAATTTACTTATGCATAAGAATTGCATTTACGTACTGTATTCCCCAGCAATAAAAGGATATATGCAAATGCGATCGTGTAATTCCTCAAAGAAAATTGGCCAAAATGGGTTTACTCTCGTCGAACTTCTCGTGGTAATTGCGATCATTGGAATCCTCGTTGGACTACTTCTTCCTGCGGTACAAGCTGCTCGCGAAGCGGCACGAAGGATGTCGTGCTCGAGCAATGTTCGGCAAGTGGTTTTGGCAACCTTGAACTATGAATCAGCGTTCAAGCGTTTTCCTGGCATGCTCGGCAGTAGTAGCTATTCGCCCCAAGCTCGTATCCTGCCGCACATGGAGCAAAACAATCTTCATCAAGGCATCGATTATGGACGTCCTTTGCTCATCGGGCCTGTCTTTGCCGCTCGATTTGACCCAACTCTCGCGAATCTGATCATTCAGAAAATCCCCACGTTTCTATGCCCCAGCGACGCAGAAGACCCTCTATTCCCTACCATCTTGGCGAACAATACGGTTTGGAATACGGCTGGAATCAACTACATGTTTAGTATCGGCAGCGGACGCGATACCTTCTATGACGACCGTTATGAAACAGACGGTATGTTCTGGACCGGCGGGTTCGCGAAACTAGCAAAATGCGTCGATGGAACTTCCAACACAGTCCTCGTAGCCGAGACGATTCTCGGAGATAAACAAGTCAGTCCGACCATGCCGAGCAGACAACCGGTTCGCCGAATCGGTAACTGGCAAGGAACCACTGCAAATGCAACTCAGCCTGGATTCTCGACAGGCGGCAGCACGATCGCGAATCCCAACCTTCAAGCTCTATTCTCTCGTGTGGTGAATAGTTATCGCGGAAATCGGGGTGACTGTTGGATCCGAGGGGTACCTTCAGCCACAGTGATCAATGGGTACCTGACTCCGAACAACCCCGTACCAGATATCGGGTTTCATGGACGAGGCTTCTATGCATCCCGTTCCATGCACGGGAGTGGTGTACAGCTCGGGTTCGTGGACGGCTCTGTCCGGTTCACGGCGAACGCTGTCGATGAAATTGCGTATCGAAGTACCTTTTCGGCAAATGGAGCCGAGTCTGTTACACTTAGTGATTAACGCACTCCCGCCAATGAGTTGGCGATTCCTAGGACTTGCCTTTTCCTATCCTGCTTTTGGAACCAATAATGCTTTTTGCACCTCATGCGATCCTTTTTGTGGTGGCCTTCGCACAGATTTCAGCAGACGTTACTGCGTGGCCTAACTTCCTCGGTCCAAAATCTCTAGCAGTTGATGAACAATCGATCCCGCTTACATGGTCACCAAATCAAAACTTGGCATGGGAGCGAGCGATTACGGGCTATGGTCAGAGCAGCCCGGTCGTGTGGAATGACATGGTTTATGTGTCTTCCGTCGAAGGCAAGATGAAAGAAAACCTGATCGTTTCCGCATACACGATTGCATCTGGCGAAAAAGTTTGGGAACAGAAAATCACGACAACGCACCAAAGCGAAAATTCGGACTACTTTTCTCGCGCTGCTCCAACACCCGTCGTTTCGGAGCTGGGTGTCACGGTTTGGTTCGAGAATGGAGATCTGTTCACGTTTGATCACACGGGTCGACAACTCTGGCATGCTGATCTGGTCAACCTGTACGGCCCAATCCAATCCCGACACGGCCTCTCTTCCTCATTAGCTCAATGGAACAAAAGCATCTTTATCTGGGTGCAAAGGGAGCAAGAACCCTACCTGCTATGCGTGAATCAAGGAAATGGGAGCGTACTTTGGAAGAAAGAAATGGAACCAGGAACCTCGTGGAGTTCGCCGATGATTGTCCCAATGAATGGCGAAGAGACACACGTGGTCTTAAGCGCGGCGGGTAACGCGAATGCAGGGAAACTGATTGGCATCGATCCAACAACCGGCGAAACGGCATGGGAACTCAGTGGATTGGCAGGCAACACGACTCCAACTCCAACCTTTGTGAAACCAGGACAGTTTCTCGTGGGGGCCTCCGCGGGTCGAGAAGGTGGACCGACCAAGGAAGCGGTCGCATCGAATGGCTTGGTGGCTGTAGAAAAGCAGGACGGTCGCTGGCAAGCTCGTTATGTTTGGCGGTCCACTCGCGCGACCTGCGGCTTCTGTTCCCCAATCGCACACCGAGGTCTCGCCTACTTTGTCGACCGAAGAGGAAGACTGTTCTGTTTGGATGCCGAATCCGGCGAAGAGGTCTTCAGCGAGAACCTCGAGCATTCCGTGTGGGCAACTCCGCTTGCGATCGGTTCCCGCGTTTACTTCGTGGGAGAGGACGGGATGACTACTGTGATCGCAGCCGACCGGACTTTTAAGAAACTTGCCTTTAATGAATTATGGAAGACAGAGTCATCCGCCGTCGAAGCAAACGGGCCTCGAACCACGCTCAGCCGAACGCGCCAGTATGCCGTTTGCGCAGTCCCCAACGCCCTTCTTATCCGCCGCGGAGATCGACTCTACTGCTTGAAGCCTTAAGTCGATACGGCCAATTCCATGGAAGAAAGCCTCTCGCACTACAGCGGCCCATTGCAACGATGTAGTGTTTCAGACTGTGGGCAAAGGATTACCTTTGATAAATAGGAAGGTAATGGTATTTTACGGACAAGCTCAATACGGCCATCGAGGTGGAGTAAACGGACCCTGCGTTTTGTTCCTCACCACCCGATGATTCCCACGCTCCGCTCGCCTTCTGTTTGGAAAGCAACAACTCCGACACGATCTTTGCCGCGCGTTCCGCGTGTGTCCCACCTCGCTGATGCATCCCTTGAGCAAAGTAATAAAGTCCGTACAGAATAAACCGGTCACTCCATTGCGGCGGATGATCCAATAACCAATCCGATGCACCAAGTACCAGCGGCGACTCATACTGCCCGCATACCTGCATCGCCAACAATCCTGCGGACGTCATCGTGAACGAGGGCCCACCGCCGTTCGCCTCGTAGGAGAATCCGCTCTTCGGATCCCTGGGGGTTCCTTGTGAATCCAACGGAGAGGTGAACGATCGCTTAAGGTATCCGACCGCATCATCGATCGTCGACGATGAAACATCGAGACCATCATTCTTAGCGCTGCGCAGCGCCATCAGTTGCCATACGCTCACCGAGAGATCGCTATCCCCAGCGTCGGGCGTATATCGCCATCCTCCGCGCGCATTGGCGCCTTTCTTGACCCGTTGGCTACGAACAATTAGATCGATCGCCTTTTGGCATGCCTCATGAACATCGCGATCCATCGAGGAATCCAATGTCATCCCCAGCATCTCGGTCAACATCAAAGAAACGATCCCATGGCCATACATCCGAGAACCGTCCGAGGCCCCAAAATACCCCGCCTTGTCCTGACGACCCTCCCCGAGCAGAAATTTCAAACCTCGAGTCATTGCGACTCCCTCGGGACTTGAGTCCGACGGCTGATGCCCCACAGAGGCCATCGCCATGATCGCCAAGGCCGTCATGGCATTGTCATGCCCTCGATCGGTGATGGAACCATTGGGCTTTTGCTGTGACAGCAAATAACCAATAGCCTTGGTTACCGCCGCATCGATATCATCCTTTTGGAACGCTTCCTGAGAATGCACCGACATTGGATTTCCAAAAACGCATGCGGTTGCGAATACAACGCAGGTAGCAGCAATTCGCAAACGCAGCCCCATCGGTAGGATCGTATTCATAGCGTCACTAGCACTACAGGTCATCAGCGCGTTCATTGACTTTCTCGAGAATGTCGAGCAACACTCGGTCGACCTCGATCCCTTCGGCTTGGGCCTCAAAATTAAGCAGCACGCGATGCCGCAACGATGGCAACATAACGCGGCGTACGTCTTCGAAACTGACGTTGTACCGCCCATCGAGCAGTGCCCGCACCTTAGATGCCAACGCAATCGTCTGGGCACCTCGAGGGCTCGCTCCCCAACGAATGTATTGGTTGGTAACCTCCGGTGCCAATACGCCGCCCGGGTGCGTCGCCAGGACCAACCTAGCGATGTAGTCCTGGACATGCTTGGCCAAAACCACCTGCCGAACCAAACGTTGCCAATGCAGGATCTCATCGCCATCCATCACTTTTTCGGGAACCACGGTCACACCGCGCGTTGTCCGATCGATGATCGTGTTCAACTCTTCCCTCGATGAATACCCGACGACCAGCTTGAACATGAATCGGTCCAACTGCGCTTCGGGGAGTGGATACGTTCCCTCCTGCTCGATCGGGTTCTGGGTCGCGAGCACGAAAAAGGGCTTCTTCAACTCGTATTTAATCCCGGAGACGGTAACCGTCCCTTCCTGCATGGTTTCGAGCAATGCCGATTGGGTCTTGGGAGTCGCACGGTTGATTTCGTCCGCCAAGCAAATTTGAGTGAAAATTGGCCCCTTCTGAAATTGAAATTCGCGGCGCCCTTCGTTTTCGACAATCATATTGGTTCCGAGAATGTCGGATGGCATCAAATCCGGGGTGAACTGGACCCGGTTGAAATCGAGAGCCATCGTCTCGGACAAGGTCCGGATGAGCATCGTCTTCCCAAGTCCCGGGACCCCCTCGAGCAGGCAGTGGCCTCCGACGAACATCGCGGTCAGCACTCCGTTGACAATCTCGTCGTGACCTACGATCACTCGTCCGATCTGAGACCGAACGGCTTGGTAGCGATCGCGAAACCTCTCCGCCTCTTGCTGCATCGTTTCCGCAACATTACTCATCTATATTGATCTTTCGCGTAGTTGGTTTTCACTGAAAAGGTATAGAAATAGAAAGTCATCTATGGGTTGTTCTTTTTGGCTTTGCGTTTCGCTTCCAACAACCTAGAAGTATAGCTCTGATCATCCTCGGTTTGCATACTCGGCTTTGCAGGAGCCGCAGCATTCGGCTTGCCTGCACTCGGCTCGGCTCCAAAAGAGGCAGTACCTCGCCCCGCTCCCTCCTCGAGATCGGTGACTTCAAAGGTTACCGCCGAGCGTTGACGTTCCAAATCTCCCGAGACTTGGGATTTGCTTTTCCGAAGCTGGTCGAGACTCTTCTGACGTTGCTGGTCGGCACCACTGGTTCGGGCCTTCCCCAGCCATCGGGCGAGTGCTCGTAGCGGCGCCCCCAAATCCAGAGCCACACGCCGTACAAATACGTCTGCAAAAAAGAGAGTAGAACCGATTAATATGGCGATGGGCCAAATATCCTTCAGAGATTTGGCCGGGGGTAACCCAGGCCGGTACGTGTCGATCCCAACAAGCTCTTCCAGGTTTCCTTGTTCGAGCGCAGGCGCCAACTCGCCCGGCGCACCACCGGTCGGCTTTTGTTCCGCGAGCTGCTCGAGCAGTCGCATGTTGGCTTGCCGCACTCGATACTCATCGGAAAACGGAACGGTGATCCCGGTGGTGATGTTGGCTTTACCCGCCCCTGGGCTGACACTCACCATAAAACTACCCGCCGCTTCGGGAACAAACTCACCGACATACCTCCCCGGTGCCTGCTGGTTGAGTGGAACCGAAATTGGCTTGAGGTCGGGGCCGATCGCTGTAGCACTCATGTCCATGAAATTCAGGAACTTATCATTCGCATCAAGAGCATTGACAATGATTTGCACCCGACCATCTTTTGCCTGTGTCGCGACGGAGTATTTCCCATCATCGTTGGATGGTCGCATAGTCCATCGAACCAACTGGGAGAAGAACTGATCGTAGTACGGCGATCCGACCCAATCCGCAGCCCAGCGTTTCCCCGCATCGCTGGTGAATACCGCCGTTCTTCCCAACCCATAGTTCCATGTAGCCAAGATACTCGCCGTTTCAGCCTCTTGGGGTTGTGGTGATAGGATCGGGATCTCGACCAACGGGCTATCTTTGCGCTCAGTTAGCACAAATCCTCTCAGCGTCGGCAGCGGCCCACGGATCCCAGACATCACTTCATGGCTAGGCATTTGAATGATCGGCGAGACACCCCCGGGGGGTTCAAAGACGAGAGGTTTTGCAACCCTCCTGGCTTCTCGCATAAAAATTTTAGGGAGAGCGCCAGCGTTGGTCACCACGTAATAATTGCCTCCCGTTCGGTTCGCGATCCTCTTAAGTTCCGCCGTTCCCACAGAGCCGTGGGCACCAACGGCAACCGTCGAAATCTTGATCTTACTATTGACGTAATCCGCCAAGACTCCATTGGATGCCGGAGTCGGGTCCCCATCGCTGATCACAATCATGTGCTTGACCGAAGCATCATTTTTCTTCAGCGACTTGATCGCTAACTTCAGCGAAGAGTCGAAGTCAGGCATATCCCCTGGGACCATTCTGTTGATCCGGGACCGCATCATTTGCTTGTTCTCACCAACCTTCGCCAGACCGTTGGAGGATTCTCCCCACAGCCATTTGTCGCCGCTCATATCGTATTGCACGACGCCGCAGTAGTCCTGCGGTCCCAACGCATCCAACGCAGACTTGCCAATCACCTTTTGCCAGTAATTGCCCTCGGGCATTTCCGACGCGTGCATCACCATGGCCAACGCTCCGACCGCGTTCACTTTGGAATTTTTGATCGCAAAGTTAACGGGCATCGCAGCTTCAATCTTGGTATTGGTCCAACCGCCCGCACCGAATGCTTCGGGACCACCGAGCATCACGAGCCCCATTCCAAATTGCTGAACGCTTTGAACCAACATCTCGATCTGATCGTCGGTGATCGAAACGATCTGCGTAGCTTCTTCTCCGCTGCTTCGCGGCACGCCCGCAAAAATCACGGAATCGTAGCTTTGAAGTTCTATTAAGCTCGAGAACAAATTCGGTGCCGAACGGACATCGACCTCGATATCATTGCGGCGGAGCGCGTCGACCAACGGATCGTAATCCCCAATGTTGGCGGAGTCCTCGATCAGCATGACGCGTCCACGACCACGTGCGTAGGTAAAGGCGGTTGCTCGGTTGTTCTGAGAGATTGTGTCTTCCGAAGGATCGCTCGCAATGAACTCCGCTTCGTAGGTGTAGCCCGCCGTTTCTTCGATGCGGTGCGGAAAAGGGATGATATTGATGTCGCGATCCAAGGTGGTGGTGGCATCCACCAACACCTCGACTTGGTTGCCGATACGACGAACGATCCGCAACCGCCCATCGACACTCTTCTCTGGTTGTCCCGGTTCTTGGTACCGGTGGATCACAACGCGAGCATCCACCGTTTGGCCTTGTCTGACGAAACCAGGAATATCGATCTTTTCGACCAACAATTCTGTCGATGTGTCTAAACGGATCGGAACCACATCGATCCCGACTCCGGTCTCCGCCAATCGTTTCGCAGCGCTATCCGCAGACCCCAGCGTTTGATTTCCGTCGGTCAACACCACGATCCGTTTCGCGGAATCTTCCAGGAAGCTCGCCGCAGCAAGCTTCATCGCGCCTTCGAGGTTTGTCGCATCGGTCGTCCCGAAGTAGCTTTCCGGTTTCGACAACGGTGGCAGGTTTTCATCCAGCGGCGGGATCTCGATCGATGCTTCTTTACCGAAGACGATCAGTCCTGCACGGTCAAAGCGACGTTCACGGCGGTGCGATTTAACACTCTCGATCGCATACCGAAGCATCAATTGCCGCTTGGCGTTCGGTATCGAGTCGCTCTGATCGAGAACATAGATAACGGTCTGCCGCTCGCTCGACCAAATCCACTGGATCCCCGCCAGCGCCAGCACGATCCAAAGCAACACCAGCGATCGCAGTACCAAAGCCAACCAACGCCGAACCGGACCTAGACCCGACAGCGACCGTGACCCAATCCACCAAGAAATGGGGATTAAAACCAGAAAGCATAGCAGCCACGGGTATTGGAATCCGATCTCAAAGTTTCCCAACATGGCCTTGGTTTCGCAATCGAGAAGTCGAAGATCGAGCAGTCAAAGTCCACAACCTGCAGTACATTATGGACTACCATGAATAGATCGTGCCAGATGGCATCCCCGTTTTTTGACCGCAAGTGGACCGTTTAAACCAATGGAAATCAACGGTATCGAGATCGAAAACACATTCGCAGAGGCATTCGACATGACTGCCACTCGGATTATTATCACCGCCACCGAACCGGCGTGGGCGCGGCGGGCCGCCGAAGCGATGACAGGATTCGCCACCAGCGTCATCGGATGCGGTGTTGAAGCGGGCATTGAACAATTCCTTGATGGTGAGCATACGCCGGATGGACGACCGGGGGTCGCAGTTCTAATGTTCAGCATCAGCGGATCAGAGCTGGAAAAGCAACTGGTGCGACGCATTGGCCAATGCGTCTTGACATGCCCTAGCACCTCTGTATTCGCCGGTCTCCAAACGGAAAAGAAAATTGCCATGGGATCGCGGCTGCGCTATTTCGGTGACGGCCATCAAATATCAAAACGGATTGGTTCCGAGCGGTACTGGCGCATCCCTGTCATGGATGGTGAGTTCGTTTGTCAAGACTCCGTATCGCGCACCAGCGCCGTCGGGGGTGGTAATTTCCTCGTCCTTGCCGAAACGATCCACGGTGCATTGCATGCGTGCGATTCCGCCGTTCGCGCGATCAAGCGGGTCAGGGGTTGCATCACCCCGTTTCCCGGCGGTGTCGCTCGAAGCGGTTCGAAGGTTGGCTCGAAATACAAATCCTTAACCGCATCCACCAACGATGCTTTCTGCCCCACATTACCGGTGCATGTCAGCAACCAAGTTCTCTCGGAAACGAGTGCGGCCCTCGAACTCGTCATCGACGGACTGACCCCTGATGCCGTACGCGAAGCGATGCGTCAGGGCATCCGCGCGGCATGCGACGTCGGACCATCATGCGGCGTCCGACGCATCACGGGTGGGAATTACGGAGGCAAACTCGGCCGCCACCACTTTCATCTGCATGAGCTCCTCGCTTAGCTCAGCCACCTTCAAGCGAAGCAATGATCGCCAAGGATCGGAAAAGGGGCCACCCCGCGTCTCAACAACGCACCACGCACGTCTCTCAGACCGAACGATTTCCATCCAAGCGATCAACTCGCTCCGCGATCGCACAGCAACGCAACCACGGCAGTGAATCCATGGACAAGATTTTGATCGGCAACCGGACCGAACTCGCCCGCCGCAAAGAAACCGCAAAGAGGCATGCTTGGGAAGTAATGCTCGACGACATTTGCATCATGGCCGGGGACACCGAACATCCGCTCTCCTCGACCGTTGCAACTGAACAGAACCCCTGCGACCGGTTCCATACCGCTGGATCGCGCTCGTGACGTCAACTGCTTGAGATCGGCATCTGCCGCGGTATCATCGAGCAAGTGGAACCGGACGGTTTGTCCAACTTTCATCCGATCGGCAACCTGTATGGCCTTCGTTTCCTGGTCGATCCCGGTGATGTTTCGAATCAAGAACTCTCCGTGTGAAAATGTCTCTGAGTATTCGGAGATCGCGCGGCCGATCAGCAACAACCGCATCGCCATTTCCCGCTCGCGATTGGGCAGCGTATGAAACATGTCTCTCAATCGATCCAACGCCGGCTTTCCGCCCAAGGACACGATGGAACGTTCACTCACCTCCGTAACGATCATCGGCTCCCCGATCGGCCGGGAACCTTGACTGACCACCGCGGACCACTCTACCGAATCGGGCAGCAACAAACCGATAGCACCGCTGGTGACTAATCGATCCCCGAGAAACATCATCGACGGACTGCCCTCACCACCTCTTCGGGCCATGCGACTGATGTTGCCGCCAAACACCTTTGCTGGACGTTCATCGATAGGAGCCAACGCCTCCAAGGAGGAATAGAGCATATCCGCGGAAAAGGTGAACGGACAAGCGATCGTTAACAGCCCGCCACACGCGACAGCATCCCGATGAACGTCCTCATCGAGCCCCATCACGGACCAACCATCGGGCGTCTCGATGCACTCCATACTGAACGCTCTGGCAGCCCCTCGCATCTCCCCGAGCAGCAGCACGCTGGCCGCAATCCCGTGCTCCACTTCCTGCGCTGTGCCAACGAGACTATCGACAACGCCTCCAAATAGAATGGCATCGCCGACCATGGGTCTGAGCACGGTCTCGATCAATCGCTCAGCATCCGCGGGAGTCAGTGCATCATCACGAACAAACACAATCGCGATATCCGCAGACACCCCGAGCGATTCCGAGGCAGCCCTCATCGCTTCGCATACAGCATTTCGAAGAGATTCTTGATGCGACGAAGCGTTTACAGGAGCGATCGATAGCGAAGCACTAGCTTTCATGCGACAAGACACCTTTATCACTGACGCGTATCGGGTTCGACCGAAAGAATGCGTGCCATATCACGATCAAATTGCCCTCGAGTAAGTACGATGTCCGCACCTGCTCGCTGTGCATTTTCGAGTGCCTCAACATCCACGTGTGCTCCGTACGCCACCACCGTTATCGCTGGGTAGTCGTTCTTCAACGCGCCGATGACATCGTTGAGGTCGATCGACTTGAGGGACAAATCCAAAACAGCGATCCTGAGCTCGGTATCGGCAAGGCTCCTCTCACGCAGCATTTCAATACTGCGCACCACGATCAACTCATTCCCGCCCTGCCGAACCACAGAACTGACCCTGGATTGAAACATCAAGTCGCTACTAAAAAACACAATCTTCATGCTAACCGTTGCCCCTGTGATCCATAAACTCGGAAACTGCAGCGGTGGCACCTAATGCCGTCCCAGCTCCAATAACGACACCACAAATAACGACACCGAGAACAACAACACCAACACCTACAGTACGGTAGAAATGCTCAAACCGCTCCGGGACCGCGAACGCCATCATCGATTGTGATCGCTTCATCCATGGGAAGGATAAATACCTTCCCATCCCCGATACTTCCCTCGCTTCCGCTCCTTGCGATCGACGTGAGGACCTCGATCGTGCGATCGAGAAAATCGTCGTTGACACAAATTTCCAGCATCACTTTGCGAAGCAAATCGATTCGGTACTCGACGCCATGATACAACGCGGTGTGACCTTTTTGCCGACCGTAGCCTTCGGCGTCAAGCACCGTCATTCGGGTAACCCCGACATGCTGCAATGCATCCCGCACCGCTTGGAGCTTGTTCGGCTGTATTATCGCCATCAACATCTTCATGGTGCTGTCTTTACGATCGAAAATTCATGAGGCGGTTGGTTCAATCGCCACTGGTCGCCGCTTCGAAACTGGCTACATACACGCCATCCTTGGAATCCACTGCCGCTTCCGCAAACGACTCATCGGTCTCCCAGATACGCACGCGTGTCGCTACACCACCGGTACCAGCAAGAATCTTGGGACAGACCTCTTCGAGGAGGTACTTGGCCATGTTTTCAGCAGTCGGGTTGTACGGCATGATGAACAATCGACATGGCTTGACCATCCGCAGCGCCTCGATCGCATTATCATCCTCATGCGAGACCAAGAAACTGTGGTCCCAATGCTCATCGAGCCACCCCTTGCACCGGGATTTCAGCTCGGAAAAATCCATCACCCTGCCGACAGCGTCTTGCGTATCGCCGGTGACAAAAAAATCGCAGACGTAGTTGTGCCCGTGGAAGTGCTCGCACTTGCCTCCGTGCTTGTAAAGTCGGTGCCCCGCACAAAACTTGATGCGGCGCATGATCGTCAAACCCATCGCGTAGTCCCTATGGTCGGTTATGGAACGCTCGAATCGCCATGATGCACATCCCTGGTTGTGCTGGCAGAGTCAACATTGTTTGCCTCGTTGACAACAGAACCGGTCGCATCCGCGCTTAATTTTGGATTGTTGCGATGACGATCCCGATCGCGCTGGGTCTTCTTCTCGAGATTCGCCACCATGGCCGATTGCAAGTCGACGCCGGTTTGATTCGCGAGGCAGACCAAGACAAACAGGATGTCCGCCATCTCATCCGACAGATTGTAGGCCGTATCCGATCTTTTAAAGCTCTGGTCACCAAAAGTTCTCGCGAAAATCCGAGACAGCTCCCCAACTTCCTCCATCAACACCGCCAAGTTGGTCAATTCGGAGAAGTAACGCACCCCGATCGATTGGATCCAGGCATCAACGGTGGATTGAAGCTCCCGTAATGACAGCTCCCCATCCAGCTCGCTCATGACGCCACCTCGCTCATGTAGACATCCCCGCCTCAAACCGTCGGCGGTCGGCAGTCGATTCATTGGCCCAGTGGAACTCGGAAACATCGCTCTGTTCCATTTGCCAAGTGAAAAATGCGGGTGCGTCATCAATCACGGTCGGGAAATCGACAATCCCTTCATGGGCAGACCGCAGGATGACCCCCAACTGTTCCAACTCGCTGATGTAATCCTCCAGGTGCGCCGTCTCAACCTTCAGATCGTTCTGGATTTCGATGATCTCTTGGTCGTACACCTTGAACTTTGAGTTCCCCTGATGGTTCCGGAGCATCCGGCGGAGATTTGATCGACGCTCGGTCAATTCACGGTGCGACAGCGAAATGTCGGTCACGATTAGACGCAGCAACGGCAGCATCGAGCGGGCTTGCTCGATCGAAAAGACGGTTTGTGGGGTTGCTTTCGCGCTCATGTGGATCGTCCATCGCTGGAATGGGGATAAGGTCCTAGTGACGATACCGACAACCTTCGAGTTCGAAAAGTTCACTTCCGCGGTTCGAAAGGGAACTTAGCCCTCTACTTCTATTTTTGCTCGAAATCCCGCCCCTTCAATCGCGAACCGCAGCAATCCTGCCTACATTAGCTGAAATTTAGCCCCCAAGGTGATCGAAAACTCGTCGAAAACCTGATCCACCAGGTCCGCATCCACCCGCTCCAAGCCGCGAACCGCACCGGCGACTAAGGCCAAATCGGCCAGCTGCGCGATACGGCGAATCAATCCGTCTCCCAACTCGTGACACCTTGTAATCCCCTGTGCAGTGAATAGATCTTGGCTAGCCCCACATCGATCCAACGCGAATTCGAAATAATCTGCGGTTTGCCCCAAATCCCAGGGTGGCAAATCGATCCTCAACTCGCAGCAATCCAAGATACGGCGTGGGAGCCCCACCATCGATTCCTCGTCTACGGCAAGAATCAGACTCCACTTTCCAGGCCGCGTAAGTAGCACTCCTAATGCCTGTAGCGATTCCTCCGAAAGCTGCTCGGCGTGGTCCAGCAACAACGTCACCCTGCGACCGATGACCGACGAGGCTACCAAGAAATCATCGATTTCGCCAAGAACCCTCGAGAAACAAGCAGGCAACTGGGAGGTAAACCCTTCCGAGAACAATGCCAACCCTCGTGAACCGAGTCCGCATTCGTCGGAAGAAGTCTCGAGAACCGCATTGCGGACACGAGTCGCAACGGCCAGCGGAGAGGCTCCGACCAAGTCCACCTTGGCAATGCTTTCGGGGGATTTGGTCAAACGGCGCAACCGCAAGTGCTCGAGAAAAAGGCTTTTTCCTGCCCCGCTCGGACCGACCAACAACCCGAGCTTTCTTCGATGGTTCAGAAGGAATTCGCTCCGAGCCAAAGCTTCCTCGACGCTACCCGCAACGAAATAGTCGTAGATCGGATGCGGCTTGGCAAAGGGTGACCGTGACAGTTTCCAATGCCTTAGATAGCTCATAGCGGCTCCTCGAATCGTTTGAGAACCATAAACAGGCGAGAACCAAACTGCACACAACTCCGTAGTGTGTCTTCTCGGCCACGCGCGATCGGAATCATCAGCAAATGTGGACTCGAAAACCGAGATATTCCTCGTTTTTCAGAGGATTCATTGAAGTTTGGCTTCCGACACGATCCGTCATAGGCATTCGTCAAAACGCGGAGTAAACTTTCATCCTATGATCGGACCAATTTTCCAACGCGAACTTAGCACTCTGCCGAGGCGGCCAAAGCACTTCATCGCACGGATTGTGTTCCTGGTCATGCTGTTCGCCATCATCTGCACCACATGGCTGCTACTCGCTGGGGTGCAACCGGTCCAAAATGCGGGTGATTTAGCTAGATTCGGCGTATTGATCTTCCAACTGCTGGCCCCATTCCAAATGGTGGTGCTGCTGTTTATGGCGGCCCTGGCGGGAACCTCGGCTGTCAGCCATGAAAAGGATAAGCAAACGCTGACACTTTTACTGATGACCTCACTGACCGACGTAGAAGTGGTCATCGGTAAAATCGGAGCGGGGCTCTTGGCGACAATGAATGCCTTCCTCGCCTCGGCCCCGATCGTTTTCCTTCTCCCAATCTTGGGCGGCGTGTCGCTCGATCAAGTCATCGCGTGTACGGTAGTGACCGCATGCACGCTCATTGCTAGTTGCTCCCTCGGTGCGACCGTCGCATTTTGGCGAGAAAAGACCTTCCAAGCGATCGCGGTTACCACGCTATTGATCGCACTCTGGTTGGCTCTCGGCGAAATCATCGCTGCCGGCATCTTCCCGGGCATTCCTCGATCGATCGGTTCGATCATCAGCCCACTTCGGGCAGTCTGGGATATCGCCCAACCCATCCCATCCACCTCCTTGGTTTCGGGTCTTGGAGGCTCCGGGAATGCGATCCTAGCGAGCGTCTTCATGAGCGCTATGGCAGTGACACTATCTCTGCTATCCATCGCAAAACTCCGGGTTTGGAACCCATCCCGAGAACGGAGAAACGTCGTTGCGGAATGGGAGGACGCTCCACAACTGGCGGATGCTCCAACGGCCAACCCAACCTCGGCCGATACCTCGCCATCGAGCGGATCCAAGTCAGAGCAAGAACGCATCGTCAAATCATGGAAAAGCCGCGAACCGAGAGCGATGTGGAATAACCCAATCCTTTGGCGCGAAATGATGACGTGGGCCTACGGCCGGAAAATCCTTTTCATCCGTGTCGCCTACATTTTCTTTTCCCTCCTGATCGGCTTTGGGTTGTACCAAACGCTCCGATCCGGGACAGCATACGCTGACTCAGGATTTCAAGAACAACTCGTTCCCACGACCGTTTCCCTACTGGCTCCGTGCTTCGTACTATCGTTGATCATGATCAACGCGCTCGCGGTCAATTCCATCACCAATGAACGCGACGCCGGGGCTCTCGACCTTCTTTTAGTCACCGAGATCACGCCTGGTTCGTTCCTCTTTGGAAAGATCCTAGGCGTCCTCTATGCCACCAAGGAAATGGTCCTGATGCCGATTCTGCTGTGCATGTACCTTTGGTGGGGCGGAGGATTGACCACTGAAAACTTGATTTTCACCGTCATCTGCTTGCTAGTCATGGATATCTTCGTCGCGATGCTCGGGATTCATTGCGGAATGATTTACTACCAAAGTCGCGTCGCGATCGGAACAAGTCTCGGCACCGTGTTCTTCCTGTTCCTCGGAGTCGCGACCTGCATGCTCATCATGCTGATGTTCCGCGGATCATTTGGCCGCCAACTGGCCCCGTTCTTGATGATCATTCTCGGTGGCGGAACAGGATTGTACGTGGCACTTGGGAATCGCAATCCCTCCCCTGCGATCACGGTCACCTCGTTCTTGCTCCCTTTCTTGACCTTTTTCGCGATCACCAGCTTTATTCTTCGCGATCAAGAGCTCACGGTATTTAGTACCATCACGGTCTCATACGCGTTTGCTACCGCTGCGATGCTGATCCCGGCACTGAGTGAGTTCGAATTCGCATTTGGACGCGGCAGGATCGCCGAAGAGGAGTAACCACAGCGAGTCGCTCGCTGACCTTCGGGTAGAGGACCTGCAGATGGAAAGGCGTGCGGTTACTAGGGCACGCGGTTGCTAGGGCGTGCAGTTGTTGGGCGTGCAGTTGTTGGGCGTGCGCTGTAGGAGGGAACCTGCGAGCAGGTGGCTGCCTAGGTGGTTTCTTAGGGGGCCGCGAGCAAATTCCACTC
Organism: Pirellula sp.; assembly: GCA_046318275.1. Taxonomy (GTDB): domain Bacteria; phylum Planctomycetota; class Planctomycetia; order Pirellulales; family Pirellulaceae; genus JBKCUI01. The sequence goes on from JBKCUW010000125.1 coordinate 66,259, forward strand.
CGGCCGAAGCTTTTCGACCAAGCGGCAACGGTGCCATTGCGTCAAGGCTCCCAGGTCTCCCAACGGTTGGTACTGGACGACAAATCGCCTAGCGGGGAGTCCTTCGAAGGTCGCGTTCTTCGCCGATTCAAGCTGGACTCTCAATCGCTCTCGCAGATTCAAGGTCTCACCGACGAACAAGTAGCGACGCTCAGATCCTCCTGCATCCAACGCCCCAATCGAGTAGAGCGCGGACGAATCAGGGATCCCCTCCAGCTCTAAACGATCCGCCGAAATGCATTCGACTTGATCCCAATCCAACGCATCGATGCCGTTGCCCGCTTCCGTTTCCGTTGACGCTTGCAATCCTGCTAAAGCTCGACGCATTAGAAGCGATCCCCAACGATACTCGAGCCGACTTCGACCAGGCGCGTGATCGGCAGCGATTCGGTCAAACTGCTCCGTCAATCGCGGTTCGCAGAGGATCTCATCAAGATCGGCAAGGTACGCATCGGCGACACGACGCCACGCGATCTCGGAGGCGTGCAGAAAGCGATCAAGTTCACTCCATTTGGGAACCATCAATTGCTCGCCGGAAATCTCCATACCGATCAACTTGCCAGATTTCCTCAATCGGAGCAAGAAACGGTTGCGTTCCGAATTGCTTCCAGGAACCCCTAAGAAATCGCATCTCTTCTGGAACTCTTCGTTCAAGAAGGGATCCGCAATCACCCGGTCCGGACTGGCACCGCGATAGGATTCTTGGAAGGCTATCAGTAATTGTTCTCCTTCACTTACCAGTTCCTCAGGAAACGGAAGCATCGGAGTAACGGGATCTTTTGAAGTCTGTTTTCGAGGTCTGCGTCCGCTTCCTTCCCCCAATCGTTGCTTGCCGTCCTTCGTCGATGGCGCGCTGACTTTTGGTTCCGGTGCTCCTTCAAGCGTTTCACCGGGCAAGACTCGGTTTAACCGATCCATACCTAACTGAACATACTCGTTCGATAGATCGTACCCGAGAAAGTTACGCCCTAATTTCTTGGCAACGACCAAGGTCGACGCGCTTCCGGAGAACGGATCCATGACGATGTCGCTGGGATTGGAACTGACCCGAATGATCCTGCCCAGTAGCTGTTCGGGCATTTGGCACCCATGAAAGCCTGCCCTTTCTTTAAAGGTCCCAGCTACCCTTGGAAAGTACCAAACGTCTTCATTAGGCGTGAGGCCATCGGTGCAGTCCTGCGGTCGTAGAATCCAAGTGTCGTCTGGATTTCGCCCCTTTGGATTCGCCCTGGCATCTGCATAGACCAACTGTCGCGCCGATGGAACAGCTATGTCTGCTGCATTGTACGTAAACCGCTTTGGATTCTTCACAAAGTAAAAGAGGTGCGCATGAGAACGAGTGAATTTAGATTTGCAATTCACGCCAAACGTGTAGTACCACACAATCCAACTTCGGCAATGAAAACCGACCTCTTGTGCGATGAGCTTCAATTCGGCTGCATATTCATCGCCGATCGCAAGCCAAAACGTCCCAGAGGCGTCTAAAACCCGGTGGACCTCGGCCATCCAAGCCTTGCTCCATGCCAAGTACTGCTCGCGTTCGAGGGTGTCGCTGTAAACGTCATACTCGTATCCGATGTTGAAGGGCGGATCCGCGAACACCAACTGCAACGAATCATTCGGCAACTCGCGCATGCGAGAGACGCAATCACCTTGATGGATCACATTGAGGAGCGATTGGGGGACCAGCCTCTCAGCTTCACCGAGTGAATCGATACCGGTCTCGCTTCCCAATCCATTGCCAGGTTCGATAGCAGTAGTCATTGCATTCCTCGTTGGATTCCTCGGTGCATTCCTCGATCAGCCTCGATCAGCCTCGATAAGCCTCGACTCGACGCAGCTTCACCCGACATAAGTTTTCTAAGAACGGTTCCTCGACGATTCGCCGATAGGCCTACGATTCCTCGTCGCTTCGAAGCTTTGCTAGAACGCTGAAATCCTCAAGGGTCGAGGTGTCCTGCGCTGATTCTTTGCCAGCTGCGATATCGCGGAGCAAGCGTCTCATGATTTTACCGCTCCGGGTCTTAGGCAAGGCGGTAGTGAATCGAACTTCGTCGGGCACGGCTAACGCCCCAATCTCTTTCCGAACGTGCTTTTTGAGTTCATCCCTCATTGCATCGCTGGGTTCATGGTTCTTCAAGGTAACAAAAACCGCGATCCCTTGCCCCTTGATCTCATCCGGGCGCCCAACAGCAGCAGCTTCGGCGACCGATGGATGGCTCACCAAGGCACTTTCGATTTCGATGGTGCTGAGTCGATGTCCGGAAACATTGATGACGTCATCGATTCGCCCCATAATCCAGTAGTAACCATCCTCATCGCGGCGAGAATTGTCACCAGTCAGGTACATATGGGGCACTTTGCTCCAGTAGGCTTCCTGGTACCGTTGGTCATCGCCCCAAATCCCGCGGAGCATGCCTGGCCACGGCTTCTCGATGCAAAGCATGCCACCTTCATTGGTGCCGACATCGGTCAAATCCGTGTGAAGGATACGGGGCACAATTCCGGGCATCGGTCGAGTGCATGAACCGGGCTTGCATGCGATCGCTCCCGGGAGAGGAGACATCATGATGCCACCCGTTTCCGTCTGCCACCATGTATCGACAATGGGGCAACGGCCTCCACCAATCTTTTCGTAGTACCACATCCACGCTTCCGGATTGATCCCTTCGCCCACGCTGCCGAGCAGCCTCAACGATGACAAATCGTGCTTATCGACATGGTGATCTCCCCACTTAATGAACGCGCGAATCGCCGTGGGTGCGGTGTAAAGGATCGAGACTTTATACCGCTCAATGATGTCCCAAAACCGGTCTTCCTCTGGCCAATTCGGGGCTCCTTCGTAGAGGACTTGGGTTGCCCCCGCCGAAAGCGGACCGTAAACGATGTAACTGTGCCCAGTGATCCAGCCGCAATCCGCAGTGCACCAAAAAATATCTTCATCGCGATAATCGAACACCCATTGAAAGGTCCGTTTCGCGTACAAGTTGTATCCACCCATGGTGTGCCGAATCCCTTTCGGCTTGCCGGTCGAACCACTGGTGTAAAGGATGAAAAGTGAGTCTTCGCTATCCAATGGCACTGCAGGAAAATCGCCAGACTCCTCGCTGACCAAGTCATGCCACCAAACGTCGCGTCCTGCAGTCATCGACGGGTTGTTTTTCACGCGTTGAAGCACCACGCAACGCTCGACCGAAGGACTCTTTGACAACGCCTCGTCGACCGTCTGCTTGAGATTGAGCACTTTGCCTCGCCTCCAACCTCCATCGGCAGTGATGATCAATTTCGCTTGCGCATCATTGTTCCGATCCGCGATCGCCTCGGCGCTAAATCCGCCGAAGATCACCGAGTGGATGGCACCGATCCGAGCGCATGCCAGCATGGCAACAGGCAGTTCTGGAACCATCGGCATATAGATGCTGACTCGATCCCCTTTGCGAATCCCAAGGCGGACCAGGGCAGCCGCAAACTTGCTGACTTCCTCGAGCAACTGCGCATAGGTAATCGTTCGCTTATCGCCAGGCTCACCTTCCCAGAAAAACGCAACTCGATCCCCTCGGCCTGCCCGAACATGCGCGTCGAGACAGTTGTAGGAGACGTTGGTCTTGCCACCCACAAACCATTTCGCGAACGGCTCATTCCATTCCAAGCATTGCGTATACGGTTCGAACCAGTGCAAATGCGTTTTGGCTTGGCTGTCCCAAAACTTCACAGGGTCAGCAATGGACTCATTGTAAAGCTCTTGATACGCATCCATCGAGCCGATCGCCGCTCGCGAGGAGAACTCGGCGCTAGGCGGGAAAACCCGAGTTTCATTCATCACATTAGCGATTTGCTTAGCAGTGTTCGGAGTGGTCATGGAGAGATGCTCCTGGGTGGGTGAGGAGAGGAAGGCCTTGCGATTAGCGAGCCGATGGTTGATTTTAAGGATGAGGGAATGAAACAAGGAGTCGAGTCAGCATATCCATGGAACCAGCCACACTGATCTCCTACCGACGATTTCATACCGGCATGAATTGGGCGAGGTATCGGTAGCTTTGCGAGAGCGCGGAAATACGATCGTCTAGGCTCTTTTCATAAGCGCGATCTTCGACTTCAACGCAAACGGGCCCGGTGTAGCCGGAGTCCCCAAGGACCGAAAAAAACTGCCCCCAGTCGATGTCCCCAAGCCCCGGAAGTTTGGGGAAGTGATACAGGTTCGGATGGGCAAAAATACCGTGCTCGTTGAGAAGGTGTTGATCGACACGGACATCCTTTGCGTGAACATGAAAAATGCGGTCGATAAAATCTCGGATGGGCTTAAGGTAGTCCATATGCTGGAACACCATGTGCGACGGGTCGTAGTTAAGCCCTAAATTCGGACTGGCCAAATCCGAGAACAAACGTCGCCATAAGATGGGCGAAGTAGCAAGGTTCTTCCCTCCGGGCCACTCGTCCGCAGTAAAAAACATGGGGCAGTTTTCGATGCCGATCTGCACACCGACCTTTTCAGCTAAGTCGACGATTGGCTTCCACGTCCGCAACATGCGTGGCCAATTGTCATCAACACTCTTCGTATGATCGCGTCCGATGAACGTATTGACACGGTGGATCCCTAACCTCGGAGCCGCGGATATGACTTTCTTCAGATGCTCGACATTCCGTTCCGCCTCTTCCTCGGAATGGGACAAGCAATTCGGATAGTACCCCAAGCCGCTGATCGCTACACCGTTGTCTTGAAGCGATGTCCGAACGGTTTCGATGTCATCGTCACTCAAATCGGCGACATCAAGGTGAGTCACGCCTGCATAGCGTCGGTCCGCCTTGCTGGGAGGCCAGCACATGATCTCGACGCAAGAATAGCCAATATCACCCGCGAGCGAGACAACCTCATCCAAGGTCAACTCGGGGACGATGGCGCTGACAAACCCCAATTGCATCATAGGAACCTATATTTCCAAGAACAAACGTGAAGGATCTTCGATCACTTCCTTGATCGTCTTGAGGAACGAGACGGCTTCCCGGCCATCGATGATGCGATGATCGTAGGTCAATGCAACATACATCATGGGGCGAATGACCACTTGGCCGTTCAGCGCAATGGGGCGTTCTTGAATGGCGTGCAAACCGAGGATTCCACTTTGAGGCGGATTGACGATCGGGGTCGACAGCAGCGAACCGTAGATCCCACCATTACTGATCGTGAAGGTCCCCCCCTCCAAATCCTCCGGCATGAGCTTGTTGGCCATAGCTCGAGTGGCGTATTCGGCGATAGTTCGCTCAATGTCTGCAAAACTCATTCGCTCCACGTTTCTCAAAACGGGAACGACCAACCCTTTGCCACCGCCTATCGCGATCCCGATGTCGTAATAGTGGCGATACACGACGTTGTTTCCACGAATCTCAGCGTTCACAGAGGGATATCGTTTGAGCGCCTCACACGCAGCCTTCGCAAAGAACGACATGAAACCCAACTTGACGCCATGCTTTTCATTGAACGCATCGCGGTACTTGTTTCTCAGTTGCATGACCGGTTGCATGTCGATCTCGTTGAACGTCGACAGCAACGCCGCATTGTGTTGGGCTTGTACCAAACGCGTTGCAATCGTCCGACGAATCATGCTCATCGGTTTGATTTCTTCGCTGCGATTCGGTGTCCCTTGCTGCAAACCAGTGTTGCTAGGAGACACGGTGGTAGTAGCGACCGCAGTCTGCATAGGCCGCGCCGCGGGTTCCAACGCACCGCTGGATGCAGCATGTTTTGTCACAGGTGCGTTGGAGGCAGGAGCTGTCGATGAGGCCGCTCGGGCCACATCTTCTTTGAGCACACGTCCACCAGGCCCAGTCGCCGTCACGTCGCTGAGCGATACGTTCTGGTCCTCCATCATCCGCTTCGCAGCCGGCATCACACGCGGTGCCCCCTCAGCCGGTGCAGTCGCAGCCGGTCCAGTCGCAGCCGGTGCGGATACCGATGCCGTCGGTGCTGGTGAACCAGCGGGTGCCGCTGCACCGTTCGAGGGAGCAGCCCCCTTGGCAGCTGGCTGGAACTCAGCGATCACTTCCCCAACCGTCGCGAACTGATCATTCGGCTTGAGGATCTTGACCAAATACCCGTCCGCCGGCGCGGATACCTGCACCGATGCCTTTTCCGTTTCGAGATCGACCAAGTCGGTTCCGGCGGAGACCCAGTCTCCTTCCTTCTTGAGCCATTGGCTGATCTGGACTTCGGAAATACTTTCGCCGACGGCTGGAACAACAATTTCGGTCATGGGACACTGAGGTTTTCGCGGAAGACTTTTCAGGAACGGGGACGGCTAGAATCATATCCCAAAGCAGCAAACCCTCCAACAGGCCCACACCCCACTTCGAATCGAGTCCGCGACTCGTTTTTCAACGTCCCTCTGCTCTTTTCCTCCCAATCGTCACACATTCCGGCCCCACTCCTCTCTGCCTGTAAATCCCCTAAGTCATCTTCAAGCCGTTCTTGTTTTCAGCATTCCGCCTGCAAAATTCCGCCTCCAAACTTCCGCCTGCAAAATTCCGACAATCAACACCGCCTCAAACACCTCGAAACGAATAAACCCGTGGCATCATCATTGACCAACCCACCCCACCCCCCCGGCGCAGACCAACCAAAACCTCGCGTTCGACTCGGGAAATCCGACTTGATGGTCAGCCCCTTGGGCTTGGGAACATGGCCGATGGCCGGCTTGACCACCGTCGGAGCCGAGGATGCTAAGTCCGTCCTTACTATCCGACGGGCGATCGAGTTGGGGATCAACTTTCTAGATACCGCCTACTCGTATGGAATCGACGGACGAAGCGATCGCGTTCTCACTGAAGCCATCTCTCGCAAGTCGAGAAATCCTTCGGCATCGGCTTCTATGGGTGCGATGTCTTCAGGTGCGATTTCGTCAGATTCGACTCCCTCAGACCCAACAGACGGTCGATGCAGGTCCCGCTCGATGGCATCCCCCGTGATCGCGAGCAAGGTCGGCGCCAGCTTGGACTCCCATGGCAAATGGCAAAACGATGCCCGCCCAGAACGGATGATCGCACAAGCCCGCGAAATCCTCGAGCGACTCGAACTGGACTGCGTCGACCTTATGTATTTACACGCGCCTGATCCCAAGGTTCCGATCGAGGAGTCCGCGGATGCGCTTCGGGAGATTCAGAACCGCGGCTGGGCACGATGGCTGGGAGTGAGCAACGTCTCTGCGACGCAAGCCGAAACAATCTTTTCCCGCTGCCCGTTCGTCGCAATCCAAACCCATTTCAACATGCTTCAACCCGACAGCGTCGAGGAACTTCGAAGCTTCTGCCGGGCGAACACGGTTTCGATCGTGACTTACTGGGCCCTGATGAAAGGAATCCTTGCCGGCGCGATGACACGCGAACACCGTTTTGACCCCGCCGATCGCCGGCTTAACTATCCCATTTATCGCGGGGAGAAGTGGGAGCTGGCCCAACAATTCTTGGACGAACTACGCCGAATCGCTGCGGAGCAAAAGGTTAGCGTCGCCCAGCTAGTGCTCGCCTGGAACATCGCCCAACCCGGGATCGACGTCACTCTCGTTGGGGCCAAAAGACCCTCGCAGATCGAAGAAACGGCCTTCGCCATGAATTTTCTCCTTCCCCCCTCAGCGGAACAAGAAATCTCGGCTTTGGCCAAACGATTCGCCTCTGCAACCGATTGGACCCGATGATTCGGGCAAACCCAAGCCCCTCCCCATCCCTATGTTCCGCAAGGAGTTACGACCAAACCAACCGCGACCTAAAGCGGCGGATAAGCTACTAGAGTGCCATTTTGGTATTAATTTCCAAAAATCCCGCCCTTTTCCCTCCAACTGGCCTTTCTGGGGCGGGCGACCTCGCTACACTATGCGACGTGGATGAGGGCAAAGTTCTGCAGTTTGTCGTAGGACGACTGCATATGTTTGCGTTGCTCGCTCTTTCTTTGGCCTTTTGGGGGACGTGCTTTGGACAGTTTTTTCGCCGTTCATTGTCTCTCAACCGTCTCTGTTCTTCGGCAATTCACTCCATGGCGTCCACCCGTGGTTGGATATTGCCAAACTCCAAAGAGCAACGCCCTGAATCGCTTTACCTTGTCACGACGCACCACAGAATCTCAGTCCGCGGTACGGTTTCAGTACTCGTTACGTTCCAAATTCTCCTTTGGCAAGCCGATCGATTTCGCGGGGCACTCTCGTCCATTGCCCCACAATCCGACGCTTGTCGAACCGGTGCCCCGAGGCTCAAGGGACGATTTGATGAGCTAGCCGGTCGTTCGGCAATCTCATCCGTTTGTTCCCATCGAGTCCACCCAATCCATCATTCTCAATCCGCGTCACTTTTAACCAGCGTTAGTCTCCAATGGCAACATCCTCAAAGCGACGACTTCAAACCAACCAAACGCGTGTTTTCGGGTCTGGCCGTAGCCAATTTCCGATCCCGAATTTGACCGCCCTCCAAACGGCATCTTACGAAGCCTTTTTGCAGGAAGATATTCCGTCGGACAAGCGAAAGAACCAGGGGCTCGAGGCTGTGTTTCGGGAGATCTTCCCGATCAGCAGCTACGACAACACGGTCTCTCTCGAGTACCTTCGTTTTGAGTTGGGCAAGCCTCGGTACACTCCTGAGGAGTGCCGACAACTTAGGTTGACCTATGGCAAGCCACTCAAGGTTTGGTTGCGGCTCAACCGCGAACAACCGCTCGAGGAAGAAGTCTATCTCGGCGATATCCCTGTGATGCTCGGTGGCGGTGAGTTCATCATCAACGGAGCGGAGCGGGTTGTGGTCAGCCAATTGCACCGCTCGCCGGGTGTGGATTTCGTGGAGGAGTCCGAAGGCACATCCGATCGTAAGCTTCCATCATGCCGTGTGATTCCTGAGCGGGGCAGTTGGATTGAAATCAACGTCACGAAGAAGGATTCTTTGTCGGTTCGGATCGATCAATCCGGTAAGTTCTCGGTCATCACGTTGCTGCGAGCGATGTCGCCCAAGCTCAGCACGGACACGGACTTGTTGAGCGCTTTCTATGAAATCAAAACCGAAAAAATCACCGACGGACGGAGCATCACCAAGGTCGAGAACAAGATCGCCTGTGACGATATTGTTTTCCCACCTGAGCATGAGCGAGCAGGCGAGATTGTTATCGAGGCCGGGCAGAAGATTAGCAAAGCGGTCGCAGAAACCATTTGCACCAGCGGTGTTAAAACCGTTCAAGTGATGGAAGCACCGAAGTTTCCGTACATTCTCAACTCGATGGCTGAAGACAACACCAGCAGCCACGAAGAAGCCTTGCTCCGGATTTACCAACGGCTTCGACCGGGCAATCCGCCAGCCTTGGAAAAGGCCAGGCTGCTGTTCCATGAAAAATTCTTCGATATCAATCGTTACCGATTGGGTCGAGTCGGCCGATTCCGAGTGAACCGGAAACTCGGGCTGAACGTCCCCGAAGACGAAATGGCTCTTCGCCCAGAGGACCTGATGGCATCGATTCGGTATTTGATCAATTTGTTCGATACCGAAACAGATGCTCGATTTGACGACATCGACCACCTGGGGAATCGCCGCTTGCGAACCATTGATGAACTCGCCTGCGAAGAGCTTCGGAAGGGTTTCCTCAAGCTGCGGCGGACCGTTCAAGAGCGGATGAGTTTGAAGGAAGTCGAAGACATGACGCCGCGATCTTTGGTAAACCCGAAGAGCATCAGCGCGGCCATCGAATACTTCTTCGGCCGCGGGGAACTCTCCCAGGTCGTCGACCAAACCAACCCGCTTTCCCAGTTGACGCACGAACGCCGTTTGTCGGCACTCGGACCTGGCGGTTTGAATCGAAAGCGTGCCGGGTTCGAAGTTCGCGACGTTCACATCTCGCACTATGGACGTATCTGCCCGATCGAGACGCCGGAAGGTACCAACATCGGTCTGATCAGTTCCCTGTCGATTTACGCGGGCGTTGATGAGTACGGGTTCTTGGTGACACCGTACCGAAAGGTTCAAGGGGGCAAGGTCAGCGATGAGGTCCTTTGGCTCCGAGCTGACGAAGAGTCCGATGCGTACATCGCACCAGCCGACTTGGCGGTGAAGGATTCGGCGCTCGTACCGGGACCGGGTTTGATCGCCCGCCACCGAAGCGACTTTGAAATTGTGGCACCGGAAGTGGTTCAGTACATGGACATCTCGCCATGCCAGATGATCGGGGTCTCCGCAGGGTTGATTCCGTTCTTGGAGCATGACGACGCGAACCGCGCACTCATGGGTTCCAACATGCAGCGGCAAGCTGTTCCATTGCTGGTCGCGGAACCACCGATCGTCGGTACCGGTCTGGAAAAAGAAGTTGCGGCCAACAGTTCCATGGTGGTTCGCGCTCGCCGCGCCGGCAAAGTTACCTTTGTCGATGCCACCCGAATCGAAATCGGCAACGACATTTACCACCTCAAGAAATATCAAGGGCTCAACGAACGAACCTGCCTCAACCAACGCCCGATCATCAACATCGGGGATAAAGTTGAGAAAGGTCAGATCATCGCTGACGGTGCGTCGACGCACCTCGGAGAATTGGCTCTCGGTCGCAACGTTCTCGTAGGCTTCATGTCCTTCGACGGATTTAACTACGAAGACGCGATCATTATCAGCGAAGAGTTGGTCAAGCAAGACGTTTACACCTCGATCCATATCGAAGAGTTTGACGTCGAGATCCGCGAAACCAAACTCGGACGCGAAGAGTTCACTCGAGATATTCCAAACGTCAGCGAAAAAGCACTTCGCAATTTGGACGAGTCCGGCATTGTCAACGTCGGCACCTATGTTCGACCTGGAGATATCCTCGTCGGTAAGGTTTCGCCCAAGAGCAAGACCGAACTCACCCCTGAAGAAAAGCTGCTCCATGCGATTTTCGGACGAGCCGGTGAAGACGTTAAGAACGACTCCCTCGAAGTCAGCTCGGGCGTGGAAGGGATCGTTATCGATACCCAGAAGTTCTCGCGCCGCATGAGCCTCTCCGAAGAAGAGCGAAAGAACTTTGAACGGGACCTCAAGCAAGTCGAAACCGAGGGGAACAAGGAAATCTCGAACGCCTTCGCAGCGTTCGCAGAGGAACTGGAAAAGGCTATCGGCGGGAAACTGACCGACGAAGATGGGACCCCGTTGACCGGTGGACAAGATCCCAAGTACATCGCGGAAAAGGCACAAACCTTCAATCTGTCTAGGTTGCTCAACCGTCTCGATGCAGGGCTCCACGCTGAAGTGAAGAAGGTTTACAAGAACCTTTGGCCTTCGGTTGAAGATGCGCTCGATATCCGAGACCGCCAGCTCAACAGCATGAAGCGAGGGGATGAACTCCGAAGCGGCGTGCTGCAGATGGTCAAGGTTTACATCGCGACCAAGCGTGTTATCAGTGTCGGTGACAAGATGGCAGGTCGGCACGGCAACAAGGGGGTCATCTCCAAGATTCTGCCGGTCGAAGACATGCCGTTCTTGCCCGATGGAACACCGATCCAAATCATGCTGAACCCGCTAGGGGTTCCGAGCCGGATGAACGTTGGTCAGATTCTCGAAACGCACTTGGGTTGGGCAGGAGCTGCCTCCGGGTTCCAAGCCATCACACCTGTGTTCGATGGAGCTACCGAAACGGACATCAACGACGCCCTCGAAGCGGCAGGACTGCCACGGCACGGCAAGATCCGATTGTTCGACGGACGAACCGGGGAGCAGATGGAACAGGAAACCACGGTCGGTTACATCTACATGCTCAAACTGCACCACCTGGTCGACGACAAGGTCCACGCGAGAAGCACTGGCCCCTACTCCCTTATCACGCAGCAACCACTCGGCGGCAAAGCCCGCTTCGGTGGACAACGCTTCGGGGAAATGGAAGTGTGGGCGCTCGAAGCTTACGGTGCTGCTTACATCCTTCAAGAGTTGCTCACCGTTAAGAGCGATGACGTCGAAGGCCGAACCAAGATTTACGAATCGATGGTCAAGGGAGAAAACACCCTCGAAGCTGGTACGCCTGCGAGCTTTGACGTGTTGACGAACGAGATCCGAGGTCTCGCTCTCAACATGCGATTGGAAAAACGACGCTTGTAAGCCGCACGTCGGCGACACGCCTGGAATTGCGAGCCAGCACGCTGGCTCGCAGTAACGGCAAAGCGGTCACCAGTTAGTTCATCCGCCAGTTGATTTATTAGCCATCCGATTTTCAAAGCGTTGGCGGTCGATCAGACCCCGAACGCGAACCCGAAACAACACAACTTCACTCATATCGTTCCCAGGAGCAACTCGTACATGGCCACAGCTACCGAAGCCACCTACGATCGCGTAAACGATTACACCTCCGTAAAGATTTCCCTCGCTCGTCCACAGGACATCCGTTCCTGGTCCTTCGGCGAGGTTAAGAAACCCGAAACGATCAACTACCGTACGTATCGTCCGGAAAAGGATGGCCTCTTCTGCGAACGGATCTTTGGCCCTGAAAAGGACTGGGAATGCGCTTGCGGTAAGTACCGCGGGATGAAGTACAAGGGGATGATTTGCGACCGTTGCGGTGTGAAGGTGACTCACTCGCGCGTTCGCCGTAAGCGGATGGGGCACATTGAGTTGGCAGCACCCGTCGCTCACATTTGGTTCTTCAAAGCGATGCCGAGCCGACTCGGCAACTTGCTCGAGATGAAGACCACCAGCCTTGAGAAAGTGATCTACTTCCAAGACTACGTCGTGGTCAATCCGGGTACGACCGACCTTGAAGCCCAACAACTGCTCACCGAAGACGAGTATCGCGCTGCACGCGCCAAGTACGGCGACGCTTTCGAAGCAGACATGGGAGCCGAGGCCGTTCGGAAGTTGCTGCAAGCGCTCGATTTGGTGAAGCTCTCCGAAGAGTTGCGCACCGAACTCCACGAAACCAGCAGCAAGCAACGGAAGAAAGAACTGATCAACCGCTTGAAGTTGGTCGAGTCGATCCGAGATAGCGAGAATCGTCCTGAATGGATGATCTTGGACGTTATCCCTGTTATTCCTCCCGATCTTCGTCCATTGGTTCTGCTCGATAGCGGCAACTTCGCAACGTCCGATTTGAACGACCTCTACCGTCGGATCATCAACCGAAACAATCGACTTCGAAAGCTGGTCGATTTGAACGCACCGGAAGTCATCATCCGCAACGAAAAGCGGATGCTGCAACAGTCGGTCGACGCCCTGTTTGACAACGGTCGTTGCAAGCGACCTGTTCTCGGAAGCAGCAACCGACCACTGAAGTCTCTCACGGACATGATCAAAGGCAAGCAAGGCCGTTTCCGAGAGAATTTGCTCGGTAAGCGTGTGGACTATTCAGCGCGATCCGTCATCGTCGTCGGACCACGTCTGAAACTTCACCAATGCGGTCTTCCCAAGAAAATCGCGTTGGAACTGTACCAACCTTTCATCATTCGCAAACTGAAGGAACTCGGCCACGCGGACACCATCAAGTCTGCGAAGAAGATGCTCGAGCGAAAGGACGAAGAGGTTTGGGATATTCTCGAACAAGCGATCCGCAATCACCCTGTTCTTCTCAACCGAGCACCAACGCTCCACCGGATGGGTATTCAAGCCTTTGAGCCGACCTTGGTCGAAGGTAACGCGATCCACTTGCACCCGCTCGTCTGCAAAGGCTTCAACGCGGACTTCGACGGTGACCAGATGGCAGTTCACTTGCCCTTGTCGATCGAAGCCCAAGTCGAAGCGCATACGCTCATGATGAGCACGCACAATATCTTTGCGCCGAGCAACGGCAAGCCCATCATGAGCCCGTCGCAGGACACGGTCATGGGTTGCAACTACATCTCGATCATGTTGACGGACCAACCGGGCGAAGGCATGACCTTCTCCTCACCCATGGAAGCCGACTACGCATATAGCTTGGGTAAGATCGCCCTGCATGCGAAGATCAAGGTCCGTCTGCCAAAGAACAGGAAGCTCAAGAGTGACGATGCAGACGCGAAGCTCGGTCGCGTTGTAGAAACAACCTATGGACGAATTCTGTTCAATTCCATACTGCCCGATGGAATGGACTTCTACAACCAATCGCTCAAGTCGAGCGATTTGGCAATGGTTATCAGCGACTGCTACCAACTGCTCGGCCGCCGTGCGACCATCAAGTTGCTCGACGACATGAACCAACTCGGCTTCCGCGAATCCACCCACAGCGGTCTCTCCTTCGGTGCCGACGACCTGGTAACCCCCGATTCGAAGGCTAAGCACATCTCCGAAGCGGACAAGAAGGTAATGACCTTCCAAAAGAACTACCTTAAGGGGGTCATGACCGCTCAAGAACGCTACAACCAAGTCCTCGATGCTTGGACTGCCGCTCGCGAATTGATCACCAAGGACATGCTCGCGGCCATGGAAACCGACCAGCACCGCGGTCCCTGGTACGTCAATCCGGTCTTCTTGATGGCGTCCTCCGGTGCACGGGGGGGTATCGAACAGATCCGACAACTCGCAGGGATGCGGGGGTTGATGGCAAAGCCAACCGGTGAAATCATCGAAACTCCGATCAAGTCGAACTTCCGCGAAGGACTCTCCGTTCTCGAGTACTTCAGCTCGACTCACGGTGCTCGTAAGGGCTTGGCCGACACGGCACTCAAGACAGCCGACTCCGGTTACTTGACTCGAAAACTGGCCGACGTCGCTCAGAACGTGGTCATCACGATGAACGACTGCGGAACCAAACAAGGGATTACCAAGGGAGTTATCTACCGCGGCGAAAAGGTCGAAGTCCGTTTGACCGAATCGATCACCGGTCGAGTTAGCCGACAAAACATCGTCAACTTGATCACCTCAGAGACCATCGTCGAAGAGAACCAAATGATCACCCGAAACATCGCTCGAAAGATCGAAGAAATGGGATTGGAGAAGATCCAAGTCCGTTCGCCGATGACTTGCGATGCTCCACTCGGCGTTTGTCGAACATGCTACGGCATGGACATGAGCACCGGCTCCCTCGTCGAAGAAGGAATGGCCGTCGGTATCATCGCTGCCCAAAGCATCGGTGAACCAGGAACTCAGCTCACCATGCGTACCTTCCACATCGGTGGTGCCGCAGGTACGACCGTGGAAGAGAGCGACATCAAGTCCAAGAAGAGCGGTTTGGTCAAGTTCATCCGAATGCGATTTGTTCGCAACGACGATGGACACGACGTGGTTCTGACCCGTAACTGCGAAATCGCGGTCGTTGACAACCGTGGCCGTGAACTCGAACGCTACGAGGTTCCAGCCGGTGCACGATTGCTCGTCGCTGAAGATCAGGAAATTCCCAAGGGCCAAGTCCTCTGCGAATGGAATCCGCACAAGATTCCAATTCTTTCCACCGTCGGTGGCAAGGTTTCGTTCGTCGACATCGTTGACGGCGAGACACTTAAGATCGAAAAGGATCCGAGCGGTAACCTGCGACGTCGTATCCAAGACTCACGCGGCAAATACCATCCGCAAATCGTCATCGAAGACGCAGACGGCAAAGCTGTCGACGTTCACTATCTGCCTGACAAGGCCGTTATCAACGTCCAAGAAGGCAAGAAAGTCAACGCAGGTACCGAACTGGCTGAAATGCCTCGCGAAGCAACCGGCGTTAAAGACATCACCGGGGGTCTTCCTCGCGTCACGGAAATCTTCGAAGCTCGAAAGCCAAAGGATCCTGCAGTCGTTGCAGAACTCGACGGTACCGTGGAGATCTCCAAGGATCGCAAGCGCGGAAAACGCTCGATCATCGTTCGAAGCGAAAGCGGAGAAGAAGTCGAGCATTTGGTACCTCCAGGAAAACGCTTCTTGGTGCACACCGCCGATATCGTCAAGGCTGGACAAGCTCTCGTAGAAGGCCCATTGGTCCCGCACGACATCTTGCGTGTCAGCGGTGAAGAGGCTGTTCAACAGTACTTGCTCCATGAAATCCAGCAGGTCTACCGCTCGCAACGGGTGGAAATCAACGACAAGCACGTTGAAATCATCATCGCTCGCATGCTGCGAAAGGTGAAGATCACCAACGCCGGGGACACCAATCTCCTCTCCGGTCTGGTCATGGATCGATTCGAATTTAAGAAGCACAACGATCACGCGGCCAAGTGCATCAAGATCACCGATCCAGGTGACACCGAGTTCGCCGTCGGCGCGATTATTCCGAAAGAAGCCTTCGATGCGTCGAACGCCCAGTCGGAAGGTCTTGGTGGCAAGCCTGCTAAGGGCAAGAAGCCAAAACCAGCTCATGCCGAAGTCCAACTGCTCGGTATCACCAAGGCTGCCGTTCAAAGCAACAGCTTCATCTCGGCAGCTAGCTTCCAGGAAACCACCAAGGTTCTCACCGAAGCCGCTCTCGCAGGCAAGGTGGACCGACTCGTGGGCCTCAAGGAAAACGTGATTCTTGGACACCTGATCCCTGCCGGTACCGGATTCCGAGTCTTCCAAGACTCCGAAGTAAGCTACCGCAAGGAAGCTCTCGAGGACCTCGTCAATCGTGGCACAGCTGCTGCTGAGCAAAGCTTCCCGCTGCTCAATGAAGCACCAAAACCACAGGCTCCGGAAGAATCGCCTGAGATCGCTCCGCCATCCGATTCACCGGTGGCAGAAGAATAGACCTCGAAACGGACCGGATTGATCTTCGAAGTGAAATCAACGGGCGGGGCGAGTTTAATACTCGTCCCGCTTTTTTGTTCCCCCTCTCCCCACACGGCCATTCCCTAAAAACGAAGCCTCCTTTTTCCGCCTAGCAACCGCGGCTGATGACGGCGCAACATCGATGTCATGTTTACCCTCGAGGACTATCGCTGGCTCACATCCCCGTCCGGCCGACGCGCTTGGGAACAAGTGCATCTTCAAACATCCCCAGTCTCACTGAACTCCATCAAGAAACTGACCTCGGGCGATGAATCCCATGCGCGGCTCCTGATGGAACAGCTTCGTATCGCAGAAGGAAACGCTCGAAAAAAATTTACGGAGCCCCACCGCTGGTTCTGGACACAACAACTGTTCGAACAATCCTCCGACGAGCAAGTCGCCCAGGACACCGCGTTGGACTTCCCACCGCAACAAGAAGTCGTCGACGGTTGCTGCGGTGCAGGAGCAGACTCTGTCGCGCTATGCACCAAATCCCGCCCAACACTCTCTATCGACGTGGATCAAATCGCCTGCACGTTGACCGAAGCAAATCTCCACTCGCATGGTGCCACCCCCTCGGTACTTTGCGGGCCGATCGAGTCTGCACCGCTGCCAGAGCGATTCCATCTCCATGTGGATCCCGACCGACGCTCCACAGGCAGTCGAACCATTCAACCCGAACATATGGCGCCAGCCTGGTCTGCGCTTTCGCCAATTATCGCCAAAAGCGAGAGCTGCTCATTGAAACTCGCGCCGGGACTTAAATTCCCCCATCATCTGGAATGGGGGCCATCAGGCCCACCCAGCGCGCTGCGATGGATCTCCCGCCAAGGCACCGTACGTCAGCAAAGATGGTACTGGCGAGTAGAACGATGGCCCGAAAATGCGATTGTCACCAGTTGCATGACGAGGCAAGGGGATTGGCATCATGAAGTATTCGCCTCGGAACAAAGCGCCTCCCACGCGGGGGCGATAGACCCCAATTCGAATTTAAAGAACGTGTTTATTGCAGACCAAGACCCCGTCTTGCGGGCAGCGAATGTCGTTTCCCACTTCGCCTTGAGAATCGACGCATCGCTCCTCGGAGGAGAGTCAGGTTATTACCTTGCTGATCAACCTCAATTCCATCCGATGTTGAGCTGGTTCAAGATCGATGACGTCCTTCCATTCGATCGAAAAAAGCTGCGAGCCTATGCGCGCGTTCGAAAAGCAAAGAACTGGGAACTCAAGAGCCGCGGGGTTGATATCGATCTCGACAAGACGGCCAAGGAACTCGAAACGAACCGAAGTTCCGAGGAACGGGTGACGATCCTCTTCACCCGCCACGGAACTAAACACCTAGCGATTGTTGCGACGAGAATTGACGAACATGCTCACTGACCAGGATAAACCACCGCGCGGTGTCTTCGTCACAGGGACGGATACGGAAGTAGGAAAAACGTTCTTCTCCTCCAAGCGATTGCGGGAACTCCGCGCCCATGGCCTTCACGTGGGGGCGTATAAACCAGCCGCTAGCGGTGCTCCATCGATCCAAGACAGCGATGCGTACCATCTGTGGTCAGCTATTGGAAAAGTTCACAGTATCGACTGGGTGAACCCGCAATCGTTCGCTGCTCCCTTAGCTCCACCAATCGCTGCTGAATTGGAGGGGAAAA
Organism: Pirellula sp.; assembly: GCA_046318275.1. Lineage (GTDB taxonomy): Bacteria > Planctomycetota > Planctomycetia > Pirellulales > Pirellulaceae > JBKCUI01. The sequence goes on from JBKCUW010000125.1 coordinate 84,558, forward strand.
CCATCGACGACCAGCTTATCTTCGACGGCGTTCGGCGATGGCGTGGGTATTGCGATTTTTTACTGGTCGAAGGAGCGGGCGGACTGCTCTCTCCGATCTCATGGCAACTAACCAACGCGGATATTGCACGCCAGATCGGCTACCCTTTATGGATCCTAGCCCCAAATCGGCTCGGAGTAGTTCACCAGATACTGGCGACCGTTTCTGTAGCGATTCAGCATGGGTTGGCCGTTGAAGAGGTTGTACTCAACGATGTGCATCCGACCTCAAACGACGAAGCCGCTCAAAACAACCAGCGTTTACTCGCCCCCTTCTTGAAAAGACTTAGCCCAGAAACCACGTTGCGCAGGAGTTTATTCCAAGGCTAACATATTCCTGGACGTTCACTAACACGTCCCAAGACTGACAATCGTGGAGACAGCAATCGCCAATGCGTTAGCGGTCTGCTTAGAGTCCCACCCCGCGGTTCGCATTCGATGCCTTGTCATTGCATTTCAGGCAACTATTTCTATGCAGCAGCAACTATTTCTATGCAGCGGCAAGCATTACTTTGCAGCTGCAAGTATTCGCACAGCAGATCTGGTCTGTCGCTTATCACAAAATGCCTAAGATCAATCCGTTGGGATCAATGCTTCAGGTTTCACCAGGTGGAAGAAGTGGCCGTGATCGGACGTTACGATCACGAGCGAATCGTCCCACGCATTCTTTCGTTCGATCCAATCAAATACGGTTGCCACGGCATCTTCGCCGCTGAATACAGCGCCGATCGAACTGTCGATGTTGTTTCCATGATTTGCCCAATCGACATCTCCAGACTCGACCATCAACCAAAATCCTTGCTCTCGCTTCTCGAGAACCTCGATCGCAGAGGATGTTAATTGCGCGAGAGTTGGATTCTCTCGAATGTCGGAATCCTTGTAGACCTCAGGCCCCTTCACGGTCGCTACAGGGCGATAATCCCCGTTGGCTGTTCGGAATGGTAGATGCCCATTCACCGTGCCAAAGAATCCTAGAAGCCGATGCCCTCCAGCGACCGCTTCTTTCGTTGCAGCGCTAAGAACCTCTGTACCAACTTTACCTGGAGTTCGCTCGGCAACTATATATTTAGCACCTGGCATCCCCTTCTTAACATCTACGGCATCGCGATCGATATCCGCAAGGTAGCGGTTTCCGGGGACAAAATTCTCACCTTGACCAGTGCCCTTATCGGTCATTTCTCCCCATCCCGCTCCGAGCAACACGTCCAATCCCGGGTAAGGATTGCTGCGATGGGAGACCGAAGGAAGACCGAGCATGTCTCGCGAGATATCTTGGTAGTCATCCCGACTCACGTTGACTGCGTACGACGCGGCTGGGGTCGCGTGACAGATCGGTACGCTCGTCACCGCTCCTACTGCGAACCCTTTTTCGCGCTGGGCCCAATGCGCAATCGTCTCAGCGTGCCTCTGGTCTGGAAAGATATTGATTGCGCCATTAAGAATCTTTACACCAGAGGTCATTGAACTCGCCGATGATGAAGAATCGGTGTACGCATGTGGCGATTGCTTATTGCGTCCGATGGGGTATTCGACATCTGCTTCCTTCTCCCAAGGAGCACTACCAGCGAATCGCCAATCGTATCCGCCGAACTTCGTGGCAGGCTTCTTGTCGATCTGAGCATCGACATCGGTCTCCACTTCATCTCCCAACGGCGACGATACAAAGTACCCAAAGTCGTTGGGACACCGGTTGTAATCTTGAAAAAGCAGTCCCGTCCCCCGCCCTGAATCGTAAGGAATCTTTCGGGTTTTATAGATGGCGGCGGCCCATGTGGTCTGCCAATCCATACCGTCAAAGACGATTAGAAACACATACTTCTTCTTGCCGCTTTCGATGGCTTGCCGTTGAATTCGGTAAACATCGGTTTGGTCGGCATAGTTGGCTTTGGGATTCACGGTGTTAGCAGGCAGAAATCCATACGTTTTTTGTAACCGGTCCGCATCGCGGTAGATACTATTTTCATTGATGTATGGCTGAAGGCTATCGCCGAATAGGTAGATCGGGATGAGGCGGTTTGAATGGTTGGTCCAGCTGCTGTAACTGCTAGGTCGATATCCCCAATATCCCCAATCCGCTGTCAATGCAGTAATCGCAACATGCTGGAGTCGTGCCACTGAGTCCAATCCGTCAGGGATCACCACATCTTCAGGCTTGGGAGGCGGTTCCGTAGATTTGTCTTGCCCGACCCCAATGCTCCCAGAACTCCATGCGAGCATGCTTACTAAAGTCACTAGCCAAGCGTTTCGAAGTTTCTTTTTCATCGATGATTTACTTATCCAAACAAACGGACTTGGGCCAAAAACGCCGCAAGCATAGACATAGCGTACTATTTAAAGGAATCGCCAAAAGCAATCCACGAGAGTGCTATCCTAGGCGATAGCATTGGTGAGAAAACAGGTCGGAGCAACGCGGTGCGAAGAATTAACTCGAATTTCAAACGCCCCCACTCCCTCAGACTCTACTAAGCAAAAGCGAGGAAGCATGCACACTCTCTCGTTGCACGCACCCTAGTACTGTGGAATCCGTGGGTCTATTTCAAGACTCCATTGATCGATGCCACCCGCCATGCTGAGCGCGTCTGAAAAACCATTCTGTCGAAACCAATTCGCAACACGCAACGATCGCCCGCCATGATGGCAATGCACAACGATGTGCTTTCCTTGCCACGAATCGATCAATTCTTGAGAGGGAGGCCATTGGCTCATTGGCACCAACGTAGCACCATGGATGCTAGCGGTCTGGTATTCTGCAGGCTCTCGACAATCGACGAGGCAAACAGGAACGCCAGAATCATCAAGCCCACGATCCAGCCAACGTTTTACGGTGCTAACATCCACTTCCATAAATCTATCCACCCTTAAAAGGAGAAATCGACGTACAAGGTTGCATCCTGTTGAAATGGCTGACGCTTTTGCGCCCGCGGCCAATTCATCGCAAATTATCATGCCGCAATCATCTGAAATCTACCGCTACCGAAGCAGAGACTTTATACAAACAACCGGCGATTCTTAAAGCCTACCTTGGTTCAATCCGCCGGGCAATTGTAACTATCCGTGATGGGTATCAACGAATTGAGGCTGGGTCAGTCGGCCAACCCAGCCTCAATCACTGATTGCGTTTATTTCTCAACGTTACCGTGCTAACCGCGCGAGCCAACGGACGTCCATCAGCCTAGCAATGCGCTATTTGGTCTAACACGGAACTATTCAATTGAGGACGCGTCCCACGTGTCGCCGGCATCCTTCGTTCCCATCGCCCCCCATGCCCCATAAGGACTTGGCAAGTTGGATCGGGGACCGTCGATACCTTCAGGGGCTTCGCGAGATGCATCGCCGGCATCGACCGAATTGGGGATGTAGCGAACATTATTGTCCGCGAAGACAACGTGGGCACCGGACCCATGGTAGCTGGAGGCAGAAGAAACGCCCCACGACCAAAGTGATTCGTTGCAGGATGGCGAGTTCGGTGGAAGAATCGTTTGAATCGAACCGTGGTTGTAGTCACCGTCATGCCAACGCATCCCCTGCGAGTGCCAGAGATCTCCGTTGTTCACCATTGAAGGGTTATAGCGATCGCCAAGTTGCACTCTCTTGCAACCGATTGGGAATTTTACGTTGTTTTGGCCAGCCGCTTCCCATCGCGATCCTTGAATCCGAACTTTTCCTTGACCGACACCCAAGTTCTGCGAGGGTGTGGTTGCGATTTCACCTAAAAGAATGGTGTAAGCCGTGCCGTCGGTCAATTCCGACAATCGACGAGCATAGCGTCCTTGGAACGCACCGCGGTTCGCTGCCGGGTGCCATGCGTGGTTCGTGTTGACAACCGTATCGCCATAGCAAGCCGCATAGTTGACTCGCCCGGTACCATCGAAGTCCCAGTTCGCATCAGGATTGAGTTTACCCGGATCCGATGGGCATCGCAGGGCTGCAATCTGGGTCCGCCAAGGAGTGAAGTTTCCTTGCATGTCCCAGGTCGAGCGGAAGAACGGTCGCTGGTTCTGGATTTGGTTGAACAACTCATTCTGTTCCATTTGCGGCAATACCGAAACAAACAGCGAGTAGCGGTTCACACCAACACGACCAACATTGAGGTCCTCGTCATCCACACTCCAAGGGTTGTACGAGCATGGGCCCTGACGGCCGGCAGGCATACGCTTGTAAGCAGATTCATAGTTGAGAACCGCAAGCCCGAGTTGTCGAATGTTGTTCGAACAGGACATGCGCCGAGCTGCTTCGCGGGCAGCTTGAACGGCAGGCAATAACAACCCCACCAAAATACCGATAATGGCGATGACCACTAGCAATTCAACTAGCGTAAAGCCCGACCTCTGACGTCGAGTCATAGTGCGAACCCCTCAAGACAAAATAAATAAACGAATCGATACGACGCGCCCTAACGGCGAACAACGAACTCCCTGTGGTCTTTGATCACAACCGTCGGTTTGAGTTCCGCAATTTACCAAGTGTAACCCAGAAAAGGAGGCCATTCCAACCCCAAGGCCTCCCAGGGTAGGAAATTCAACCTAAAACGCATGGGCGGGCGTTCCCCGCAAAATCGCCTCCAATTCACTTTTCTAATCCACCATTCATCGGATTCGGCAATAGATCGAAATTCCGAGCCATCGATCGAGGCCATCCAATCGATGCTATCCATAAGATCCATCCATCGAAAGAAGCCCTCGGAAGCACCTCTGGGAAGCACTTTAAAACGCCGATCCGAGCGGCCGTAGGATGGCATTGAAAAGATCCGAACACCCTTTTTGGGAGCCGCCCAGCTCCCAAGGGCTACCCCAAGGGCTATTCAGTGGATCTACCCACAGTGGCTACCAGCCATAAAGGCACTCGCGACAAGCAACGTGTCAAACCTAGGGAGGCGTGGGTTTGTGGGACACAAAACAACTGAAAGACCGGGGCAGGAGAGCTCGCTTGACCGACGAGTTCCACGGAGCCTTAGTGAACCGTGGGCACAGCTACCAATTCGACAGGTATGCGGACTTTTTTTCCGTCGCGCAGAACGATCACATCGACTTTGCGGCCAGACGCCGACAGTCCTACCAGCTGCACTAGGTGCTCGTCGTTCTCGACCTGTGTGCCATCGAACTCCAGGATCACATCCGCATATCGCAGTCCTGCCATTTCCGCAGGGCTGTTCGGCTTGATCACCTTCACAAACGCACCGCGAGGCCGTTGCGAAGTGCTCCCAGCACCCGCCTCAGAGTTGAATGCGCGCTCGACGCTGACACCCAGGTATGACCGCTGCAGCTCCCCACGCTCTACGAGTTGGGTTGCGACGTTGATTGCTATGTTGATGGGAATCGAGAAGCCTATCCCCTCGTTTCCTCCCGAGTTGCTAGCGATCGCGGTATTGATACCCACGACCTCGCCCCGCATGTTCATCAGGGGACCGCCACTATTTCCTGGATTGATCGCAGCATCGGTCTGGATGAAGTCTTGGTAGACGATCGATTTGGTTCCCAGCTCCAAATTTCGACGCCCTTTGGCGCTAACGATCCCGTAACTCACTGAATGGTTTAGACCGAAAGGGCTTCCGACGGCAAAGACGTGGTCACCCACCTCCAAGGCTCTGCTGTCCCCCAACCTTGCGATCGGCAAATCGGCTCGCTCGACGTCGATCACTGCCAGATCGGTCGAAGGGTCATCCCATATCCTCGCCACATGCAGCGGAATCCCATCAAACGTTTCAACCCGGATATTTTGAAGGGCTGCGGACTGGATAACGTGCCGATTGGTGAGAACGTAGTTCCCTCGCCCGATCTGAATCACAACCCCGGATCCAGCTTCTTCAATCTTTCGGGATTCTGTTTTACCTCGGCCTGGACCGGCAGCTACTCCTTGCGGATCTGGTGAATGATCTTCCTTAATCGCTTCGATATGGACCACGGTAGGCGTTACCAACCGAACAGCCCGTCGCAAAAGCATCGTTTGACGTTCGAGAAGCGTCACTTCCTGGGCCAACTGCTCGTACTGTTCATCACGGTGTTTCCACGGAACGGTCGCATTCGCAGGCTGATTCCCTATGGCATTCCCCGGGTTGGCACCCGGGAATTTACCACCAGCAGGGTCGGTCATGCGGGAAACGGTACCGAACTCTTGGCCAACGACCTCTTGTGGACATGCTGCGGCACCCATCGCACCGATCGCCATGAATAGCCATCGGGATGTTCTTTTCCAAGAGCGAGACTGGTTGAGCATTATCACGTTCATAGCACCACAAATAGAGGCGTTCCCACGACACCCCTTACTTGGGATGTCGTCCCCTATTGTCTCGGATCATTGCAACACGCGTTCGCAATGGTTTTCCGACTGATTGCTATCACCAGCTAAAACGATTGCGGTCCTTTCCGCAACATCGCAGGTTAGCGGCTGTAACGATTCTGAAACCCATTCCGAGAGAGGCCGTCGGTAGCGATTGTTACGAGGGCAAGAACGTTAGAGAATCGCAGCCCGCTTTTCTTCCGCCCGCGGCCCCAAATTTCCATAGCGATGATAGTCGAATGAAACGCTCTGCTCGACGACATACCAAAGCAGTTCGGTAGAGGATGCGAGCACGGGAGCGTCAGCTATGTAAACGAAACTCTCGTTGGCTGCACGACGAATGGATTCTGGGACGCGATACGAGGATGCGTAACGAATGCGTGGCGCACGGCCTTCTCGCACAGCCTCCTCTAACTCGCGGTCCGATTCATCGACAAACTCGATACGACCAGCCCACGGCAGCGTCAATTGCTCGAGCACGTCGATCAATTGCTGACTAATTTGCGAATCGCAAGACACGGTCGCTCGGCAACCAGCTGCAACCGCCGCGGCACAACGAGCAACAATCTCCCAAGCCTTGTCGTCGTGGTGGATACGGATTCGCATCGGAGAAACGGGCAGATACCGTCGGTGGTTGTCTTGACCAACCAATTTAAAATGATCGTGCTCAACGAGAATTTCTTCCCTCGCAAATCGATCGTAGTGGGAAAGTGCTACCCGAACCTTGTTGATGTCCTCAACACCGGCATTGGGCAACGCCATCAGCGATCGGCTCGCGCTATCCAGACGCTCCCACAGGCTTTGGAGAACAGGTAGTTGAGGTTTGTTGTCAACGGCCGGAACATTCGGCGACACAACGTCTTCAAGCTCACTCAGCATGGTCACATAATTCGGGCCCCCCGCCTTAGTCCCAGGACCAAAGGCACTTTTACCCATACCACCAAAAGGCTGTCGGAGCACAATGGCTCCCGTCGTAGGACGGTTGATGTACAGATTCCCAGCCCGGATACGCTGCCGCCAAACCTGCTGCTCGCGATCATCGAGCGATTCCAGACCACTCGTAAGGCCATAACCGGTGTCGTTGACCATCTCGATCGCCTCATCGAGACGTTGGTAGGGCATTACCCCTAAAACCGGCCCGAACAATTCGGTCATATGGGTGAAATTCCCCGGTGTAACATTCCATTTAACGCCAGGCGTGTAAAGGCAGGGATTATCACCGACCTGGGTTGGCATCACGAGCCAATGCTCATCATGCTCGAGTTCCTTCAAGCCTCTCAGCAGATCGCCCGATGGAGGACGGATCAACGGCCCCATCTTGCTCGACAAGTCCCATGCAGAACCCACCTTTAAACTGGTGACAGCATCGGAAAACTGCTCCCGAAATTCCTCGCTGTCGAACACTTCTTGTTCCAACAAAAGCAACGAGGTAGCGCTGCATTTTTGCCCCGAGTGCGAAAACGCACTATGGAGAATATTCTTTACCGCCAAATCCCTGTCGCTGAGGCCACTCACAATTGTCGCGTTCTTGCCCCCCGTCTCGGCGAGCAGTTTCAACATCGGATTGGCTGAAAGCATCGACATCGCCGTCTCGGTCCCACCGGTCAAGATGACTCTCGAAATATCGTTGCGTTTGATGAGCTTTTCGCCGACCAATGCCCCGCTCGCTGGCAAGAACTGAAGTGCATGCCGCGGCACACCTGCTTTCCAAAAACATTGGCACATCAAGTATGCGGGTAGAACCGTATCCGAAGCAGGCTTGAGGATCACCGTATTGCCAGCAGCCAGTGCAGCAGCAACCCCGCCGCATGGAATGGCTATCGGGAAATTCCACGGGCTGATGACCACCACCGCTCCTGCCGGTCGCATGGTGAGCTCGCGGTTCTGGCTCAAGTCCAATGCGCATCGCGCGTAGAATTCCACGAAGTCGATTGCCTCACTCACCTCAGGATCGCTTTCGGCAATCGTCTTGCCTCCATCCGCAAGGGCAGCACCGATCAAATCTCCTCGAGCAACCCTCAATTCCTGTGCAGCATGTCGCAATATCCGATAGCGTTCGATCGGCGTCAAAGATCGCCATTGGGCCGGATCTTCGACCGCACATTGGGCAGCTTGCTCGATCTGCGCCCCGCTAGCCTGATGGTACCTAGCCACGACCACCCCCGGACGCGAAGGGTCCAGCGACTCCGTCAAAGGCCCAGCACCCGCAACCTCACCAGAACCGATCGACACGGGGATCGATGTTGCATGGTTATCGCAGCGCCCGATCCATCGATCGATGATCTCTTGCGCCCAAAGCGAATTGTTGGTCAAACTGAAATCCGTGTCCGGCTCATTATCGAACGCTTGCCACTGCGAGGGTTCCGAAGGCGCGACGGGAACAGCATGGCGATCTTGGGTCTTTCTCGGCCGATTAGAAACTTCTCCAATCCTATGGATGGACTCCAAGAATCCGTTCTCGAGCCTAGTCCACGTCGAACTACCTGCTTGAATCTTAAATGCATGCCGCAGGAAGTTATCGGGCCCTGTGTTCTCGTCCAGACGCCGGATCAAATAGCCGATGGCATTGATGAATTCCTCGCGTTGGCATGCAGGGGCATAGAGCAACATACTTTTAGCCAATTCAAACATAGCTCGGCGTTGATGGTTCGCCATCCCTTCGAGCATTTCGAACTGCACGCGATCGGTCGCCTTCATCGCGACTGCTAAGACAACTCCATAGGCAAGATCAAAAAGATTATGCGAAGCAATCCCCAGATGAACCGCTTGGTTGTTGGTAGGTACCATGCCAAATCGGAGCATCCGTTTGTAGTTGGCATCGGTCTCAATCTTGGTTCGGTAAGGAGCTTGTGGCCACCCCTTGAGCGAAGCTTCGACACGCTCCATCTCCATGTTGGCACCCTTGACGATGCGAATCGTGATAGGCGAACCTCCTCGCTTGTGCCGCTCGATCGCCCATTGAGTAATGGTCTCTTGAACCATCGACGAGTCAGGAATGTAGGCTTGCAAAGCGATCCCTCCTCGGACCTTTTCGAGCCCCTTGCGAGAGAGCGTTTGCATAAAGATCTCTGCGGTCAAATGCAGGTCGCGATACTCCTCCATATCGAGGTACACAAATTTCGGAACGCGCGAACCGTCCGGTCGAACAAACACTTCCTTCGCAGCCGCTCGATACAGCAACTCCAGCCGATCAGAAACCATGCGGATCGTGTTTTTTCTCGCCAGAGCCGATATCTGGGAGTAGAGCGTGGATATCTTGATCGATACGCATTCAATTTCCGGCAATTGCAAGATTGCCAAGTAACGATCCAACCGGCGCCGCGATTCGCGTTCCCCGAGGATGGCTTCTCCGAGGAAGTTTACATTCATCCGCACCCCTTCGCGGGTCCGTTCGCGAAGGTGCCCCGCCAGCTTGTCCTTTTCTGCTGGCAGAATCACGTTCGACGTTTCCTTGCGCATCTTTTCCTTCACCATCGGGACCGCGACCCCGGGGAGAAACTCACCGAAAGACTGAAACCCCTTGAGAAGCGCTTGGTCAAACACACTAAAGAATCTCGGAACGCCTTGCACGTCGAGAATATGGACCATCTGGTCCACCACCCTTCCCGGGGAAACGCTGCGGAAACTTTGATCCGTGATCTGCGTCAAAGTCGCTTTGTCCTCGGGATGCTGCAGCATCCGATCAAGCTCCGCTTGCTGCCGGCGTTCCTGCGGCGTTTGCAACTGCGACGCTCTCTCCTGAAGATGCTTGGCAATCGCCAGAGCCGCCTCGACCAGCTTCGGATCTTCGACAGTCCATTCATGGCCATCGGCTCCCGCTGCAGCGAGGTGCGATCCCCCCAGGTCCTTCAATACTCCATTGACCAAGCCTAAATCCAAGCGTGGCCCACTCCATGTTGACTCGGTCATAAGCTCACGATCCCCTCTTCCACGATTCCGCTTTTGGGAATGCTCACACTACGGTGCAGGTCGTCAATCAAGCCAGTCGTTGTTGCGTAAACGCTCTGGTACGTATTGCTCGGTGACATAGCTAATGTCGCGGCTGATCAACGCTTCCACTTCCAACTTGAAGCCATTGTCAATCATCTTCTTTATCTCCGCTTGCCACGGTTTCTTGTCGGCAAACCAGGGATAGGACGCAATTTGCTTCGCCCGCGTACGATCCTTGTCATCGAGCTTGATGGTAACATTGTCCTTCAATTGACAGCGTTCAAAATCAATGCTGCGAAGACCGATAAACTTCGCATCCGGAATAGCCATCCGCATGCTCTCAAAGGCCAAGTTGATCGAACCTTGTTTGATCACGCTATAAATGTAGTATCCCCATGGATCGTTATCCAGCAAGCAGAAGACGGGGAGTTTGTGCTCGTAATGCAACCGGTGTAGCATCCGTCGCACCCCCCGCGAAGGTTGTCCCCCGCCGTGCGAGACAATGCAATTATGCTTTTTCCAGAACTTGTCTTCGTTGAATCGCTGCCAAACCGTACCCTTTTCGACATGCAGGATAAACTTGGCTTCGCACTTTTTGATCCGGACTCGATCCGGCTCAACAATGCTCGGGATCGGGTAACCAGCAGCCCCCATACGGGCCGCGTCTAGTTCATTCTCACCATCGATGAAGACGATCGGACCTGCGAGTGCACCCTTCGGTTCGGCGTAGAGATGCAATTCCTCGCGCATCGCCCCGGTGATGACCTCCAAATCCTCGATCACGGTGTCGGATTCCCCCTGTTCCTCGAACGTGTTCTCCTTGGTCCCGTCAATCGTTTTTTTGAGCATGTAGTACAAACCCCGAATGCTCGTATTTTTCCCTTGCCGGATCAATCGAGTGCATCCGCTTCCAACCAAGAGGGTCTGCATGTAGGAACGAGCTTGATTCAAGTTGAATAACTCGCGGCGGTTCTTTTTCTCCCCCATCTCGATGAGCCGCTTCTTGCGGTTAAAATGGCTGTTGGAGAGGGAGCGCGAGGGGACATCCAGGTAAGGGTCTCGCCGTTTTTTGGCGATCTCGACAACGGCACCGGCCAAATTCTGGAGCTTGGCCATCGTTTCGATGTCCTTCCCCTTGATTGGCACTTCCTTGTCTTCATCCTCGTCCGTCGTCCGCTTCGCTTTTTTAGCCATATCGTCCTTTCCTCCGGTTCGTTCCTCAAAGTGCTCCCAGTTTTACTAAGCTATCCCTCATTTGCCTAGCAGACTCCCGGAGCCCTAACCCCCTCGCGACTAGCCCCCTCCGTCCGACGCGCCATCCCCATACACACCTTCAGCACCTTATAAATGCATCGCCAGTCAAGCCATCGCACATCCCTGTCCCGACTCCAACCAAGCCAGTGAGCACCGCCTTTTGAATTACCCTCGCGCGTCCAACTCAACAACTGATTGCACACGATTTCAGGCTGAGTGCACACTGTTGCAGGCTGACTGCACATCAGGGCAGACTGAGTGCACATCAGGGCAGACTGAGTGCACATCATTGCAGACTGAGCGCCGATTTTCGAAGTCTCTTTGGCAATTTCCGAAATCGCCTAAGTGCCAGCGCAACACGCATCCCGTCTATGCCGTTCCCTTCCTCAATGCCGTTCCCTTCCTCCAAGGAACTCCCTTTGCATTTTTCCCTGACCGTTTCCTCGCTTTACTTCTCCTCGTTCTGCATCTCTGCCTACCTAATTATGGATTTGCGACCAGCACGATCGCACAGGAAGAATCCCAAGCCCCTTCGCAACCATTCGATTCCGATCAAACCGCCGATGCGTCGCCGCATCCATGGATCGAAACGGCTCCACCCGCTTTCGCTCGCCTGATAGAGCTCGGCCGCGTCCAAATCAAAATCGACGATAAGCGTCTCGATATCGCCCGCAAACAAGCCTTAACCCACTTTAAGATCAAAGCGGACTACCGCTATCTGTACACGCAGCAATCCACGCGGGTCGATCCCAAAAATGATGGAGGGTACGTCGCGAAAATCAACGCTCGAATTACCGTCCCCGAGATCGAAATCCTACACGACATCTCAATTCGTTCGGGTTTCAATCCGAGAGATCCATGGAAATCTCCGCTGATGAAACACGAGTTCGACCACGTGTCTATCAGCACCGACCCTCGATTGCTAAAACTGCTCAAAAAAATTCTAAATCGCAAAATATCAATCGATGTCCGATGGAACTCCGACGAGAGGTTTAGTGACGAACTTGTGAGCCGAGCCATTAAGGCGGAGATCAACACCCAAATTGCCGAGTTAGAGAGAGTTGTTCAAGCCAACTACGATAGGCTCGATCGAGAGACTCGGGATGGCACTATGGATGCCAAGGACCGAGAAGCTCTTTTCACAACCATGTACGATATCGACTCGCTCCGAGCACTCAACTTTTTGTATCTGGACGCGGCGAAGTCGATTGTGCAAGATAGCCGGGACAAGGATGTCCTCGAGCACTATTCTTTAATGGCCCCCCCGTGAACCCGTCGTCGACTACAACCCATCGCTCTGGCGTTTCCAGTGCGATCGCTTCTCGCATGGAACCGCATTCATCGTCCGCCACGAAGCCTTCGGCTTCGTCGATATTCTTCAGTGGTGGCGCCTACTTCATCCATTTTCTGGCATTGGGATTTGCATCCTTCCCTCTCCAAACGCACCTTCGCCAAGTCCTCTCGCCGGCATCGGCAAGCTTGGTTGCGAGCGTCGTCCCAATCGCCGCTTGCTCTACCTACTTCCTTTTTCGCTTCGCAGAAGCCCGAGGCTGGACCCGTTCCCCACAATGGATGCTCGTCGCGCTGGCTTCGTCCCTGTCGATCATGCAAGCCACCCTGGGGATGAAGCTCCATTGGGTTTCCGGTCACTCCTACTGGATCGGGCCAGCCATCGATGTCGCCGCTTGCCTGCTCGTTTTGGGTTGCGTCCAATCGAGCTGCATGACCGTTCTGAACCACATCGGTGTCGCTGCGATGGGAAGCCATGCATACACTGTCCGTGCAGCAGGATCCGCCGGTTACATGGTGGCAGTGATGCTGATGGGACTCCTCGGCGGCTCTCAGCTTGAGGTCTCTGAACGGCACCTCTTCGTCGGGGCCGCCTGCAGCGCTGTCCATGCGATCTTCGCGGCCCTAAGCTTTGCCTTCGTACGCTGGACACCGGACCCATCTCGCTCCTCGTCTCAAGCACCCCACCCAGATGCGTCTCCTCCAGACACCGCAGCAACATCGGCTGCCTTTTGCACCGAAACACAGCCAACGCGAGTGTCTAAATCCCATGCTCTGGAATGGTGGTGCTTACTCGTGTTGGTGTGGATGATCGCTATGTGCGAGATGTCGTACGGCCTTTATTCTCACGAGTTCTTGACATCGACCTACGGTGCTTGGGGATATTTCGTTTTCGCGACCGCCATAGCCATGGAGATCGGACTCCTCCTGGCCATGCCTCGGCTCAACGCCCTGAAGCAGCGTCTTCTCTTTGTCGGACCCCTGGGTTGGATCTGTTTGTTCAGCGGTTGCCTGTTGGCGATCGCAGGCTGGTACCCGATGGGCTATTTCGCACTGGCTCTCGCCCTCAATTGCCCGTTCCAGGTCTCCGCCAATGAACATGCCCATCGCATGAAACCGAGCATCCTGGGAGTTGCGTCTATGACATTGGCTCAATCGTTGGGGTACGTCACAGCCACATTTGTTGCTGCGTGGACCACAGGAAGCGGTAACGGCCCGCAGCGACTATGGACGATTATGTGGATCGCCTCCATCGTCGCCTTGATTCTCGCCCTATGGAAGATGAACCGAGATCGCATCGAAGCAACCGCGAAGGGGCCGTGCTGAACGGATCTCGCGATGGCCTGATGACGTATCGTCACGCTTTCCAGATCTTGGCTTTCGCGCGTCCTACATAAGGCGCTGTGGCGTTTCTCGTATCGACGATAAGCTTCGCCTCGGACACGATCCGACCGTAGTCGAACGCCGAATGGTCTGTTGCGATCAAGACGCAATCCAGTCCCTCTAGAAAATCTTGCGTTAATTCTTGACTGGACAACTCCGGAACATCAAACGAACGCATCCGGGGCAAATGAGGAACATGCGGGTCGCTGTATGACACAAAAGCCCCGCGATGCAACAACAACTCCATCAACTTGAAGCTGGGGCTTTCACGAGGATCATCGATATTCTTTTTATAAGCGACTCCCAGAACGCAAACCTTAGAACCTTTGATCGGTTTGCCTGCGTCGTTGAGCGCCTCGGCCACCCGGTCGACGACGAACAAAGGCATCGCCGTATTGATCTCGCCAGCGAGTTCAATAAAACGCGTCGGCATCTCGTGGCATCGCGCTAGCCATGTTAAATAAAAAGGATCTATGGGTATGCAGTGCCCACCTAACCCAGGTCCTGGATAGAAGGCCTGAAACCCGAATGGCTTGGTTTTGGCCGCATCGATCACTTCCCAAATATCCAAGCCAAGCTTGGTGAACAGCAACTTCAACTCGTTTACCATCGCAATGTTCACGCTGCGGTAGGTATTCTCCAAAATCTTGCATGCTTCGGCGATTTCGCACGAAGAGACCGGCACGACGTGTTCCATCACACCTTCATACAACGACAATGCTCGCGCAGAGCTTGCAGGATCCATCCCACCGACAACTTTTGGAATCGATTGCGTTGAAAACTGAAGGTTCCCTGGATCCTCGCGTTCAGGACTATACGCCAGGAAGTAATCCTTACCACACTCGAGCCCGCTCCGGTCCAGGATCGGCTTGACCACTTCGCGTGTCGTACCTGGATACGTAGTACTCTCCAAGACGACCAATTGCCCTGGCCGCAAGACTTCCGCAATCGATTCGCTGGTTCGTTCGATGTAGGTCAAATCGGGATCGCGACTTCGGTTCAGAGGGGTCGGAACGCAGATAAGAATATTGTCGGGCTCACTCAACCGCCTCAGGTCCGAGGTAGGTTGAAATGCCTTGGTCTCCAAAGCGTTCGGCAGCCACGACGCATCCAGGTGCTTGATGTAGGACTGACCAGAAAGCAGGCTGGCGACCTTTTTCGTGTCGACGTCGAACCCCCAGACATGCGATCCCGAATTGCAAAAGCTTCGAACCAAAGGTAGTCCGACATAACCCAGCCCGATCACTCCTACCTTGATCATAACTCGCGACCTAACTCAACGATGTACTGTACTGTCTTATAAAATGGGTTGCCGCAGTCGAGCGGTCCGCTGCGTCGTGATGAAAGCACCTCACGCACAACCAGCATTATCACGCCGCACCAGCCACCGGCTAGATTGCCTCAAGCTGGCAGTCATCCAATGCAACGCTGGCCCCACGCCCCATATAACGCACCGAAATAAGCAATCGGATCTCATTCTCGCGGCGAATCACCACTCCTTCGAATCCTTTGAATACTCCGGTCTTCACCCGAACCTTTTGTCCCGGCTGCAACTTCAACTCTGGAGCAAGAGGCATTTCGGTTTGAATCAACTCGAAAATCTGCCGAAGATCGTTCACTAACTCTTCGGGGCGAGGCACAGGCAACCAACGACTAATGCTCCCCGTGGAAACAGCGTTGTAGCGAGCCATCTCGTCGCCGCAAACGAAAACATAATTGGGGAACAATGGTTCGAAACTCTTGCGTATCCGGCCTTGCGCGGACCGATACCGCCGACCGATCGTGGGTCCGTAGAAAGGGATTTGTTGATCCACCAACTGCCGCATCAGCTTCTTCTCAAAGCGAGGGAGGGTATACATCGCCCACCAAGGCTGCGCGACGATCCCCTCGCCACCCTCCATTAAAAGATTGTCCGGCCAAATGTCTTGTTCGTGTTTCAGGATCGGCATAGTGTCTTCACCAATAATGGCATTACCAATTTCATGGTACGCAGAGAACTTCCCGAGAGAAGTCCCGCTCGTTCGAAAACGGTTCGCTTTGCCAAACCCTCTGCCGTCAACGGAGGAGTCGACGAATCTAGATGAAGCACTTGCTGTTGCACGAGCGTCCGGTCGCTCTTTGCGGGCTGGTCGATTGGTGTGATCGTATTCCTACAGGCCCCCACAACAGTCAAAAACTCCCGAACCTCTACTGATTTCCCAGTTATCAAAATCACCAACCGCTCCAACCTGCCCATCAGGTTTAAACCGATGCCAAAAGGCCATTTCCCTTGCATAATCCGAAAAGGGAGAAATAGCAGCATTCGCCCTACAGGGCATGCGTTCACCGGTAAAAGTGGCAAAGCTCCATGCTTCGAACGCTAAATCTGTCTAGCAAGCAACAGCTGCAAATCGATACAGTCGTGTCCAGTCACTCAGTCGCCTTCCATGATCGTAGGTGTCCCTTGAAATCGCTCCGAATCCTTGCGTCGATCTTCCTTGCGACGACTTTGTTCAGCCTCGGTTGCCAGAGTTCGAGGTACAGCAAGCCTTACGGTTTCGGGACGATCGACAGCCAGAAGTCACGTGCGGCCGATTTCGATCCATACCCGCTCAACGACATCGGGCCAGCCGTGGTCGGAGGCCGTCCCCCCGGATTCTTTAATCCGCTCCCCGAGCCCAAGCGGAACGAACTCCAAGCCCAACAGCGAAACCCTTGGGCCGGTTATTCGCGATAGCGGACTCTCTAGAACAACCCTTGCTCTGCCCAACGCACTTTCTCTCGGATCGACTTTGCACGCTCCGATGCCCGCTCCACAGAATCGTCCAGGACGGTGATGTGCCCCATCTTGCGACCCGTCCTGGCATCCTTCTTGCCGTAGAGATGCAAGTACGCCCGACTCTCGCAAAGCACATTCTCAAACTTCGGAAAATGCCCTCCCCATACGTCACCCAACAAGTTGACCATCGCCGCCGGTTGCAACATGGATGTGTCGCCGAGAGGTAAATTGCAAACGGCTCGCACCTGCTGCTCGAACTGGCTCGTCCTACAGGCTTCCATGGTTAAGTGCCCCGAATTGTGTGGCCGTGGAGCCAATTCGTTGACCATCAACTCCCCATTGCGGCCGACAAAGAACTCAACGCAGAGCAAACCTTCTAACCGAAACGACTCTGCGATCCCTCGCGCGATCTCCTGAGCCTTGATCGCAATCGGTTCCATTTCGCCAACCGCAGGACAAGTTGTGATGTCGAGGATGTGGTTGGAATGGACATTGGTGAACATGGGATACGTCGCGATTTGTCCGCTCGGATTTCTCGCGACCAACACCGACACCTCGGCTTGGAAGGGGATCCATTTTTCAGCGATCAAGGGTTCTGGGCCCAGAAGTTCAATGGCATCGTTCGCTTCGATCATCGATTGAACCTTACGCTGCCCCTTGCCGTCGTACCCCCAGTTGGTGGTTTTGATCACTAAAGGCCAGCCGAGCTGCTCGACGACAGCCGGCAATTCCTGATACGACCTCAACTCATGGAATGGTGTCACAGGGACTCCCCAATCCCTCAACGTGCTTTTCTCCTTCAATCGATGTTGGGCGATCGCAAGCACCTCGACGCTGGGTCGAACCATGGTTACTTCTGCGGCCCTTTGCACGGCTTCCAAATGGATGTTTTCAAATTCCAAGGTGATCACATCTACCTTCTCGGCAAAGGTACGGACCGCCACAGGGTCTTGATAATCCCCTTGCACCGTTTCGTTAGCGACTTGACCGGCGGGGCTGTCGACCTCGTCGGTGAACACCACCACCCGATAACCCAGTCGCTGGGCAGCGTGGGTAAACATCCGGCCCAATTGACCACCACCGAAAACACCCAATGTCGCTCCGGGAAGGATCATCTTGTTGCGATGGATTGCCATTAACGGAAGTCCCTCTCTTCAAGCACTGCCCCATCGAGCACTTTTTGAGTTTGCGATTCAATGTACTGCGAAAGCCGGGTACGCAGCCCATCATCGTGCAACGCCAGAACACGGACTGCCAAAAGCCCAGCGTTCTTCGCACCCGCGGTTCCGATAGCCAGTGTCCCCACCGGGATCCCACCGGGCATTTGAACGATACTCAAAAGGGAATCGAGGCCCTGAAGGGATTTGCTCTGGACGGGTACACCAAATACCGGAAGGGTAGTGCATGAGGCGACCATCCCAGGCAAGTGCGCTGCGCCACCAGCTCCAGCGATGAGGATTTGTATTCCCCGTCCCGATGCACTCTCGGCATACTCCACCATCCACTTTGGCGTTCGATGGGCCGAAACGACGCGGGCTTCATAAACAACGCCGAACTCGTCGAGCACACGGCACGCTTCACGCATCGTTTCCCAATCCGACTGGGAACCCATTATCACACCGACCTTCGCTTGTGTCGGTCTCAACAATTCGTCTTGCCCCATCCGAGTTCCCTCACTCCGCGGGATTTCCCCTGCGAATCGTACCAATCGCATTCACCGACCGTGACAAAGCCGACCGTCCCCCGCTGAGTCCTTATGAACCGCATGGTAATTACGAATCGACTTCCCAAACGCACCCCCTGTTGCTCACCGCAGACGAATCGTCCCATCCTGAACGTTAAGTCACTCAGGGCGACAGAGGCATGCGATCAAGCCTCTGCGGGAACCGCTTCGGGCGGGCTATTGAACTGCCTAGGATTCGGCAGCCACAGGTTGTTCGATGATGATCCCAAGCCGTCGGGATACCTTCAAGCCGCTTGACGCAGGTTTTCGCGACAATTCCTGGTTTAGCTTCCCGCAAAAGCGGTCTATTGCGTTCTTACACCACAATTTTAAGGACTACGGCTGAGATTGGTCCGCAGGATCGCGAATCTCACCGAACCGTCTAGGCAAATCCTCGTCCCCAAAAGTGATGTCGCCAACAATCCCGCCCTGCCTAAAACCCTGCGTTGCGAGCGGCCCGCACTCGCGCTAATTGGTTTGGATCACGAGCCCGGAGGGTCATTTCCCGAAATCATCGATGGTCCAGAACCGAGGGTTTTTTCGTAGGTCCCATCCCCAGTTTTGACATACTTGGTAAAGCCATGCTTTTTCAGCTTGTCGTCCGAAACGGAATTGGACATAGCCCCCTCCGACCACATCCCGCCGATGGCCGTGCGGGCAGGGATTCGGCGAACCGGTTGCCCTGTCACAGGATGATGCGTCAAGGGTGCGTCGGACATCTTCTGAAACACTTCGAACTCTTCCCCCTCCGCACCATCGTCGCGGATAAGTTCGTAAACATAGATTGGCATGCTCCAAACCCTCAGCTTGTTGATACTGTGAATGAAAACCAATTAGTAAGCGAAAAGGACCGAGTAAAAACGACGAACGGCCAAATTCGAAGGGGATCACAGCTGGTTTATCACGGCTGGATTATGACCGACGGATCATCGAGCACACCTAGCCACGTCCTAGGTGAAAGACTCCCGACTGCAATCGCATCCGGAGGCCTCACGGCAATCGCGCCGTTCTCGATCCCAGAAATCAACAGGATCTCAAATCGTTTCGCCGGGACTCGTGACTTTTTGTCGCAACCCGACGTGCGAAGAACGCCACGTCGACTGCACGCTCTATTGCACGGTTCGCAATCATACCGCGCAGAGCGGGATACGTTACTCCACAATTCTACGATCCCCACGTTGATGTTTCGAATCCACGCTGCGGAATTCCTTC
>JBKCUW010000126.1:0-4042 GCA_046318275.1 Pirellula sp.
CCGAGCTTACACTGAAGCGTCCCGAGGCACTATCGGTGAGCGAATAGGTAAATCCATCACCGCTATCGTAGTCGGATCCACGAACCCAACCGACAAAAGATCCTGTCGCGGTGTTCTCCGCGATACTCAAGGAACTGGCTGCGGCTCCAGTGGAAATGATGTTGGATGCTGTTAATCCACTTGTCGAACCGTTCCGCCCGTTGCCGCTGATGTCCGTCACACCTCCGGCCGACGTCGTAATGCTGTTGAAATCATAAGCCGCGAGAAGTCCCGTCATCGGACCCGAGATTGAAGAACTCATCGATGCTTGGATCTGGGCTGCTGTCCGAGTCCCGCTCCAAATACGCACGTCGTCCATCGAGCCGGTGAACTTATATGCGGAATCGAATAACCATCCCGATATCTTTGCCGAAGTCGTAGCGTAGGCATAGGTGCTGTTCGATGTCCCAACGCGTTGGGTAAGCGTTTGCTGGACACCGTTAACATACAACTGATTTTGGGTAACATCGCCGTTATAAAACACAGCGGCGATATGGTGCCATCCATTGGCAAGGCCCGCAGAGGAGATTCCATATACATCCGCACTTCGTGTGTTGAACCCAAATGCTCCGCCGTGGAAGTACAAATCCGTATTCGTGAACCCGAAGGGCATCACTCCGGTGGTCCCGTTCCAGTTCATCCAGAACTCGACGGTATTTGTCGTACCGGCAACAGTGTTTACACCGAGATTCGTAAGCGAGACCTCGCCCGTCCCCGAAAAACTCAAATAATTCCCCGTTGCGTAACCGGCGTCCCACGGCGCATCGTTGGCACCTTGAATAGTCACCGTCAACTGTGTCGTACTGGTTAAACCGGCCGTATCGCGCATCGTGTATGTGAAGACATCGCTCAACGTATTTGCCGTCGTTCGCAGGGCTTGCACGGCGGCATTGCTGTTATCGACCGTATAGGTATACGCCCCATTGGCAGCGATATTGACAGCCCCATAGGTACCAGTGACATTGCTACCCACGTTCGACGATGCCGAGCCAACGGTGCCCGCAGCCACACCGCTGACGGTCTTAGTATCACCAGCATCGACATCAGTATCATTAGTCAGCACATTGCCTGTTGGATTCGTACCCGCTGTACCGTTGCTGATACCACCCGCCTCGATTGCGGTGGCGGTGTCGGCTACTGCTACCGGCGATTCATTGACGTTGGTCACGTTGATGGTCACCGTCTGATCGCTGGTACCTCCTGCGAGATCCGTGGCTCGAACCACCATGGTGTAGACCGGTGTCGTCTCAAAATCCAACTTGGTCACGTCGGCAACGGTGATCTGACCCGTGGATGCCGAAATCGTGAAGGTACTATTGGTATTCCCAGAGAAAATCGAGTACGCCACGCTGTCGGATGTATCTGCGTCATAAGCGGTCACGCGGACAACGTTAGTCCCGTTCGCGCTGTTCTCTGCGATGGACGCCGAGTTTACACTTGCCGCTAATCGAGAAACCTCACTCGATGTCAACGCCCTATCGAAAAGAACGATGTCATCCATCGCCCCGCGGAACAATCGATCGGCCGTCCAGTTCGAGCCACCAATTCGATTGCTCGTCCAGGTGCTGTAATTGATGGCACCGGTCAAGTTCACACTACCGACACTCGCCCCGTTGACGTACAGCGTTGCAACATTGCTTGAGTCCACCGTTGCCGCCACGTGCATCCAATTTCCGACCTGTCCCGAGAGTGCTCCGGTTGCGGTAATCGTCCCAGATATCGTGGTACCACTATATGCCGATACGAACAGGTCATTGCTGTTAGACCTACGACAAAGAACGAAATTATTGTTAGCTTGCCCCCCACCGAAATCGAAAATACGCTCCCACCCCTGTGTCGCCGAAAGTGCATCGAATCGCACCCAGGTCCCGAACGTAAACGCGTTGGTCGTGGACAGATTGGGAATCGACGAGAGTGAAACAGGAGTCGTGGTACTGTCCGCATCGGTCGTGAACAGCAGCCCCGACGAGCCCGTGACTCGACCGGCAGTCGTGCTGTACGTCACGGCCCCACCGACACTCATGGTCGCTCCGCCGGCAACCAATGACGGAGCATTCCCGCTACCATTTTCAAAATTATAGGCCGCGACAGCACCGTTTACTAACGCTGACGTCGGGGTGTCGTTGGCACCTTGGATCGTGACAGTGAACTGAGTTGTACTGGTCAAACCCGCAGCATCGCTCATCGTGTACGTAAACACATCGTTCAACGTATTGGCAGTCGTTCGCAGGGCTTGCACCGCCGCATTGTTATTATCGACCGTGTAGGTATACCCACCCGCTGCACTTATTGTGATCGCACCGTAGGTCCCAGTTACACTCGTTCCGACGTTGGTCGACGCCGAACCAACCGTACCTGCCGCGACACCAACCACCGTCTTGGTATCACCCGCATCCACATCGGTATCATTGGTCAACACGTTCCCCGTAGGATTCGTTCCCGCCGTCCCATTGACTACTCCGCCAGCTTCCACGGCCGTCGCCGTGTCGGAAACCGCAGTCGGTGATTCATTGACATTGGTAACAGTGACTGCGAAGACCTCATCGTAAGCGGCACCGGCAGTATCGGTAACACGTACGGTGATATTATGGGAAATGGTTGCTTCGAAATTGAGAAGCGTACCATCCGCTACTGTAACCACTCCAGTAGAACCATTGATGGCAAAGCGGCCTCCGGCGCTATCGACTAGGGAATAGGCCGCCGTGTCGCCTGAATCCGCATCCGTGCGAGTTAACGTCCCCACAGTGGTGCCATTCGCTGAGTTTTCTGCGATGGTCAATCCCGTCGTCGCCAAATCGCTCGGTGCATCGTTGGAACCTTGGATGGTGACGGTAATCTGCGTCGTCGACGTCAACCCTGCCGTATCACGCATGGTGTAAGTAAACACATCGTTGAGCGTGTTGGCGGAGGTACGGAGTGCTTGAACGGTTGCATTGTTATTGTCAACCGTATAGGTGTAGGCGCCGGCAGAGCTGATACTGATCGAACCGTAGGTGCCGGCAACACTAACACCAACATTCGTTGACGCAGATCCGACAGTGCCAGCCGCTACACCAGTGACTGTCTTGGTATCGCCCGCATCGACATCGGTATCATTTGTCAACACATTGCCCGTGGGATTGGTACCTGCGGTTCCATTGCTAACGCCACCTGCCTCAACGGCGGTCGCCGAATTGGAAACAGCAGATGGCGCTTCGTTGACGTTGGTGACTGTAACCGAGATTGTCTGCTGATCGTATAACCCATACGAGTCGGACGTTTGGACAATGACCTGGTAAATATTGTTGCCATCGCTATCCGTCGGAGCCTCAAAATTACGGCCTGAAGTGAACCTTAGAGCCCCATTGCTCGACATGATCGTGAAAAGCGATGCATCCGCTCCACCAACAATTAAATGAGTGAGCGTTTGTGCTGGCGTATCAGAATCCGTTGCCGTAACGGTCGTAACGGCGGTGCTATTCTCAGCCACCGACACTGTCGCTGTAACACCACCTCCGCCCGAGCTTATGACGGGCGCGACATTCGGCACGGTGAATGCCAACACCAACTGAGGTGCATTAGCACTCTCAGAACTACTGTAGGTAACGGTGGTCGTTCCCGTTCCTGTACTCCCGAGCATAACCCCAAAATTACTGAACGTGCCCGCATACCAACCACTCACCGCGCTGGTGATATCAAAGACATGGGTACCCGTTGACGCTGCCGTAATCGATGTGATCGCGGTGGCATTGTAGGCTGCGTTCATCGACGTCCAAGTCGCCCCTGCTTCAGTCCAGGTACTCGTCACTCGGTACACTTCGACGGGCATCGATCCCGTGACAGCAGTCGCGTTCAATCGCATTTGTGCACTTGTGATCGTCGCACCTACAGGAATGTCACTCAGCGCGAACTGAATCAAAGCTCGTTGGTTCCCGGGGTCCCCACCGCTCCGGTCCACGATCATGCTCGTCGACGTTCCATAGTTCGTCGATGTAGCGCCGGCATTGATGTAGGTGTCATAGCT
>JBKCUW010000127.1:0-3547 GCA_046318275.1 Pirellula sp.
TATCCAAGCAACTTGGTCTTTGAAATACATTCCCTGTCATTTCTTCCACTTGATCTTTTTGTTCGATTCCAGCCGTTGCCTAGCTTGATCACTGATGACAATGCCACTGGACAAATACAGCGAACCATCGCGGGCGGCGAATAGCTCTGCATGTTCATCGCTCATCTCTTTCAATCCGCTCAGAATGATATGACCTCGATGTCTCGCCAGAGCACTCGCTACCATCGAGTCGAGTGAACGCAGTTTAGGAAGTGGAATAATATGTTTACCGGTCGCGATGGCTGCAGCGGCCTCGCCCGAGAGTGATTCCACTTGTTCGATACGAAGCATTCGGCTTGCGTCTTTTGCCAACCGCTCGGCCAAGCGAGCATCGAGCAATTCCGATAGACCTGGAAACTCCAGTTTTGCGGGGCATTGCAAAAGAATATCAATCTGTTCCTTGGTAAGCCGAGGAATTCGGGTGAGGGACAGTCGGCTGTTGCATCGCGAAAGCGATTGCGCTTGTTCGACCGTCAATTCGCGAATCCCCAAACTGACAAACCACTTACTCGTCGCGAGAATTGAGAGGCAATCGATGGAAACATCCTCGAGCTTTGGGAGTGCCACCCCCACTTCCTGACCAGCTAGATTCTCAGCTAGCATAGTACTCCGCAGAGAACGGAGAGATTGAAACCTCCAGCCACCGGTGTGTTTGGCAAACTCTTCTTGCGAGTCGACCGACAACTCTTCGAGCCCTTCCATCGAAATCAATGCTCCCGAGGCAGCTAGCACTTGAGCTACTTCGAACGATACGGATTTGACTCCATTCAGGCTGAGAGGGGATGCATGCTTGACGAGATGGGTCGCGGATTCGACATCGAGGAAATCGATCGCATTGAGTTGCAGTGCGCCTGAACGATTGCCCAGTTCGCGAATTACTTCTGACCCAGGCTTCAATGCATTGAGTCGCAGATAGCTTGAACGGGCCAATCCCGCAGCGACCTGAGGAGTGATTTCCACGAGTCCGTTCAATTCAACGCTCATTCCGCTGGTGCTCGTCAGCGCCCGTGCCGACTCAGCATCGATCGTACGCAAGCCATTCAAGGAGAGAAGCCCCTGCGTATTGGACAGCACCGTCGCTACTTCTGGATCGATCTTGGTGATGTTTAGACTCAGCCCCATCTTGAGCGTCGATTTTTTGACCCGTTCGCGAGCGTCCTCGACAGTGATTGATTCGGGATTGGTTGAGGGGGCTTGGCAATCCGGTGCGAGCCACAGCATCCCAAGATGGAAAAACAGAAACGAATGCAAGAATGCGTTTAGAATACTGGCCTGCACTTGGAATTCTCCGGGATGAGCGTTTCAGTTGGAGATACACATGAAATCACCGAGATCAAACCCCGAGCGGCGATGATTGTTCCGTTCCTGCGCAAGATTCTTACGAGCGATTCTCCAGTCAATTTACGCAACCTAGGTGCCACCCACGTATTTCTGCAATAGCCTGCAAAACCAACCCAACCTAGGTGCCACCCACGTATTTTTGCAATAGCCTGCAAAACAGGCGGCGTCGACGGTGCGGGTATTCGGCGGGCAATCGAACGGGGAAACATTCGCCCAAAGTTAAATTCACCGGAGTTATCGGCAATAGAAGATGCTGGGGCCAAAACTGCGCACGTAAAAGCATCCCCCTGCGCCGAGCATCACAGGTCTGACTCGGGCCTACCATCATGATCATGCAACCCAGCACACGGAACGTAACGGTCGTTCCGCCGAATGGAATCGGCCTACAGACTTAGACTACTAACCCGCTGCAAAGATTCCGCGCACGGCCCGTTGGCCACGTCGCCAACGGTGCTGATGTTCTTGGGCGTGTTGCGCTAATGACTCTGGCAACCCCGCTGCACTCCCTTGGTAGTACTTCTTGAACTTCCATACCAAGTCTATCCACATCGATCCCTCGATCCCCAATCGCTTCAAGATAGGCTCCACCTCCGGTGTCGCCTCCGGCTTCCCTAGACTCGGTCGATGGCTCCCTGTCCACTTCAGCAGCGCTAAGTAATCCTTCAGCGACATCGACAAGTACCCCTTGTCGCTCGCCCGCATTTTCCCAGAAGGCCTCGCACCGCCGGAAGGTGGTGATGAGAGCTTGGAGCGGATTGGCACTCATGACTGCGTACGGCGACGGTGGCGGAGCAGGCCGAAAGCGGCAGTCCCGAAAAAAAGAATGCTCAGAGAGCCTGGCTCCGGAACAGCGTTTGTTGTGAAGGTGTAGCCGACGAAATTTCCGAGAGTGCCACTGTAGTACTGGAGCCGAAACGACGTGATTGCGCCAGTTAGCTCCAAGATGGCGTCACCCTCGCCGTCAAAACTAAAGTTCGACGAAATCAAATTGCCAGTTGACGCAGTCAGTGGAGCATAAGAAATGCTTTGACTATGACCGATGAGTAAAATCTGGTCTGCCCCAATGGCCGTAATCGTCGCGCTCGAGCCTGAATCAAAGTTATCAACATAGAAACGTAGATTACTCAAAGGGCTTGAGAACTGGAAGAACTGATTTCCGCCCGCAGCGCCTTCTACTCCGATGCTCTCCGTGCTGGCCGACAGAGGGTTGCCTGCCAGCCAACCCGAGCCGGAGAATTGACCGGTGTAAATCCCATTAAATCCTGGACCGGACACGATTGTTCCATTCACATTCCGTCCATCCAAGATCCCAGTCGCGTTGCTCGAGGTAAAACCTGTCCAATCGGTGACGATAGCTCCGCGAACCTGGGCGGCTGCGAATAAGAAAGCCAAGAGCCCGACTACACTGCGTAATAAAAAGCTTGCCAGAAATTGCCTGTTCATAGTTGCGTTCCTCGATGTCGAATAAACCAAGCCGGCTTCCGTAAAAGAAACCTGCTGCAAAAGCTGAAAACACAATGCGGCCAAATAGTTAGAGGCAACAGGGCTCTTCGGTCGCATTACCCGCGGGCAATGCCAAACTAAAACCAGTTTCCTCCCGTTTTCCGCCAGGTAAAGAAGACTAATAAAGAGCGTGCCTTGATTTCGATTTTCGCGAGTCCCGCTGGGAAAAATATCACAACTCGTGAAGTACAGCCCCGCCTCTTCAACTCATCGTATCAAGAGGTTGCGAGCGGATCAATCAATGGATGGAGTGATAGGCTGTTGTGGGCATTTACGTGCGGCATTTACGTGCCACCCAAGTATTTTGCAATAGCATGCAAAACAGGCGGCGTTGACGGTGCGGGTATTCGGCTGGCATTTCAATGGAGACACATTCGCCCAGAAGGCCAATTCACCTGGGTTATCGACCGTAAAAGATGCTGGGACCAGAACTGCGCACGTAAAAGCATCCCCCTGCGCAGAGCATCACAGGTCTGACTCGGGCCTACCATCATGCAACCCATCACACGGAACGTAACGGTCGTTCCGCCGAATGGCATCGGCCTACAGACTTAGACTACTAACCCGCTGCAAAGATTCCGCGCACGGCCCGTTGGCCACGTCGCCAACGGTGCTGATGTTCTTGGGCGTGTTGCGCTAATGACTCTGGCAACCCCGCTGCACT
>JBKCUW010000128.1:0-4776 GCA_046318275.1 Pirellula sp.
CTCCAAGCCCTTGCGGATGTCGTGAAAGGCCTGTCGCAGAATCAAATTCCTGCGACAGCGGCACGCCCCGCTGCACGCCCTGCGCAAACTCTACCCCCGCTAGCAACTTCATCGGCAGGATTGAGTTCCCCGCAAACACCGGCAGTCAACTCGGCCGTTTCCAATTCCGCCGTTTCCAATCCGGAAGATTCAAAAAAAAAAGATGACGTAGGCAGTTCTGCATTGGCATCTGCACAAGTAGCGAAAGCAGATGCATCCATTGAATCGAAGGACGGGAGTGCCGCGGAGCTGACCGATACGACGCCGGTAATCAACACGCTCGCTTCGAAGACTCCAACCGCGATTACGTCCCCGGAAACCAGTCCTGCGGACACTAATCTAGCTCAAGTCGATCTCGTCGAAACCGATCTCGTCGAAACCGATCTCGTCGAAGCCGATCACATGCCAGGAACGGTCTCATCGGCCGTAGCATTGCACGGAAACAGCGCTGTTCCGAAAAGCCCTTCAGCGGCACTGCCTGCACAAGCGAACTCCGTGCAGGAGCGATCCGACGCACCATCGGAGTCCACCCAAAACGCAGCAACTGCGGTAGCGGCGACTTCGGCACCGCTTTCGGTTCAACCTCGAGGGGATCGGAGTGCATTGGATATATTTCGAGAGGCCGCATTGCGACTCGACGGGCTCGTGCAGCAGTGTGGGGTTATGGCGTTGGAGGTGATCGAGGAATCAGCAACGCGGTGGCGCGTTCTGCTGGCCAAGGAAGCCGCTTTTGGGTTACAGCACTTTCGGTCGACCGAAAATGTCCGACGGCTGTCAGAAACCCTCAAAGAAACGATCGGACAGTCCTTGGGGTTTGAGTTCGTACTGACCGACCGAGGACTGCCCAAAGAAAAATCGGGGGATGGATCGACCGCGGCCGCGTTACCGCCTCCTGCCGCTCGGCCATCAGTCCCTCAGAACCAAAAGATTCGAGAAGCGATGACCGATCCTTTGGTGAAGCGGGTGATGGAGTTGTTCGACGGACAAATCCTTAGGGTGGACGAACCACCGGCACTCGCGAAAACGATCACCGCGCCTCACAGCGCTGGGGAACCAACCGAGGTCGCAACTACCGACGACATCGCCGAAACGACTCAGTAAGTCAAAGCGACTCAGTAAACGGCGTATCATCTCATCCTAGGTTCCTTAATCTCGAGGCTTTCGAATGCGACTTCAGCCAGAGCGGTACTTCGTGCTCGAGCAGTGATCACGAATTAGTCAATCGGATCGGTTTGCCCAAATAGTGGTTTCAAAAACTCAAATCGTGGGTGCAGCCAAGAACGTTTCGAGAGATAGTTTTCGCTTCGCGAATGAGAAGTTTGCTAAAGGAAGGGCTTTTCACCAACCCTGAAGCCTTGACGTCAGGAAAGGCTGGCGAGAGGAAGTGAGCGCCGAGAAAGTAGGGCGAGTCGCCTACGGAGAAAGAAAATCTAGAGATCACGTACGATTACGGAACAGAGCAACCCGTCTGTATGTAGATGGCTACTTTGTCAGGCTGATTCACGGTTCGCTTCGCGAATGGAGGATAGGGGACTTGAACCCCTGACCTTTTGCATGCCATGCAAACGCTCTCCCAACTGAGCTAATCCCCCGGATTTTGGGGCTGGGTTCCGGGTGACCCCGACGCCAGCGAAGAAAAGACTATCGACGTCGGTCGAGTGTGTCAAGGTTCCTCGCAAAAGGAGTGACCGCATCCCGTAAATGCTGGGTTTATCGCATGGGATCAGCTACACTAAGTCAAGTTCTCGCCTTGAGGCCTCCCACCGCCATCCATCCCACGATCAGCAAACCCACAGCCATGACTCAGCCAACCGTTGCACCACCCTCTCCTGAAGAACTGGCACAAAAAGAGTTGGCCCGAGCCAAAGACCTCCAAAAGGCCTTTGCAAAGATTCGGTCACAGATTGCTCAAGTCATCGTAGGCCAGGACAAAACGATCGAGCAGTTGTTGATCGCTATGCTGGCAGGTGGGCATTGCTTGTTGGAAGGAGTTCCGGGGCTCGCCAAGACGCTGATGGTGCGGTCGCTGGCCCAAGCGATGGCGCTCGAATTCCATCGCATCCAGTTCACACCCGATTTGATGCCCGCGGATATCACCGGTACGGATATCATCCAACAGTCCGAGTCGGGGGCACGCCAACTCAGCTTCGTCAAGGGACCAGTCTTCACCCAAATCCTCCTCGCCGACGAGATCAACCGCACCCCACCCAAGACCCAAGCAGCCTTGCTCGAAGCCATGCAAGAACACGAGGTCACGGTCGGTGGCAAAACGTACAAACTCTCGGAACCGTTTTTTGTCTTAGCGACACAAAACCCGATCGAACAGGAAGGGACCTATCCATTGCCCGAAGCCCAGCGGGACCGCTTTCTGTTCCAAACACTGGTCGATTATCCCACTCGTGAACAAGAAGCCGACATCATCGATCGCACCACGGGTTCCTTTTCCGGAAAAATCGAACCGGTGATAACCGGCCCAGAAATCATCGAATACCAGCGTCTCGTCCGAGTCGTGCCGCTGCCCGAGCATGTCAAGCAATTCGTTCTCGATCTGGTCCGTTCGCTGCGTCCAGCAGAATCGAGCGCTCCGAAGTGGGTCGGCTCGTGGGTGCAGTGGGGACCGGGCCCTCGCGCATGCCAGCAAATTGTCGTTGCCAGTAAAGCTCGAGCACTTCTCAATGGCCGTCTCCACGTATCGACGGAAGATGTCGAAGCCCTCGCAGCACCGGTACTACGCCATCGGATCGTACCAACCTTCGGAGCCCAAGCTGAGGGAGTCGACTCGGACGCGATCGTAGCGAGAATTCTTTCGGAATTACCTCGCCGCCAAGCTGCCGCAAGCGTTCTCTAGACCCAGCCGAAAAAAGTGATACTGGATCGCTAGTGATACTGGATCGCTGGTTTTGAAGCTGCTCCGTTCGAATGCCTTCGAGTCCGTCGGAGCCCTCAACCGCCACGTCCCGGCTTTTCTTTTTCTTTTGCTTGTGCTCGTGCTCCAAAGAGCCGTATCGAGTACGAGCACCATTGCATTGATGCACGAGTAGCAGCAAAAGCCAAACCGCCCTACACCTCACCTCACTTCCCGTTTATCGACCTGGCCTCCCCAGGGTACCAGCAGGGCCAACAATGCATCGACCGGGCCGACAAAGCATCGACCGGGCCACCAAGGTGTTCCTCGAACGAAACAGGGCTTCTCGTCGAACCGATCGAATTCGCTATAATCCCGCTCTCGCAACTTGAGGTTCGCGGGGCATTGGTTTCGTGTGTATCGCGATCGCTCGTTGTGCATACCCTGCATACCCTGCATACCTTTCATACCTCGCATACCTATCAACGCTGAACTTTATCTCCGCAGGAATATCGTGGAAAACCCACCCAACAGCTCAACTCCTCCTTACGTTTCCGTGCGTTGGACTGGAGACACGTTGGGGCAATTGGAACTGCTCGATCAAACGTTGCTTCCTAACACCGTGGAGATGTTACCACTCGATAATCTGCATGGCGTCCACGAGGCCATCGTATCACTGCGAGTTCGTGGCGCACCCGCTATTGGAATCGCAGCCGCATATGGGGTCATCGTAGGACTTCAAGACGCGATTCGTAGACGCGCGTCGACAGCGGAGGCGGTCACCGTCGCCGCGCAAGCGTGCGAGTATCTCGCTACCAGCCGACCGACTGCGGTCAATCTGTTTTGGGCGCTCGAGCGTATGAAACGGGTCATCGATCGCAATACTGGTCTCGCATCGGCTGTTGAGTTGGGTAACCAACTTCTACGGGAGGCTCGGTTGATTCATGATGAAGATCGCAGGATGTGCCATGCGATCGGAGAGTACGGAGCAGCTTTGTTTGAACAAGGCTTCGGCATTTTGACCCATTGCAACACCGGGGGATTGGCTACCTCGGAGTACGGTACAGCCCTCGCTGCGATTTTGACCGCCCACGACCAAGGCAAGGACATCCAAGTCTTTGCGGACGAAACACGGCCACTCCTTCAAGGAGCCCGATTGACCATGTGGGAACTTCAGCAGTACGGCGTTCCCTGCACGTTGATCTGCGATTCCATGGCCCCCCAAGTCATGAGGGAGGGACGCATCCAAGCGGTCATCGTAGGTGCTGATCGGATCACCGCCCGCGGCGACACCGCCAACAAGATCGGAACCTACGGGGTCGCGATCGCAGCAAAACATCACGGAATCCCATTTTACGTGGCTGCACCTACCAGCACTTTCGATCTATCGATCGTCGATGGAAGCGAGATTCCGATCGAGCAACGCAAGTCCGAGGAGATCACTTGTGCCTTCGGTCGTCGAACGGCCCCTGAGGGTGTCTCCGTTTACAATCCAGCGTTTGACGTAACACCTGCGGAATTGATCACGGCCATCGTCACCGAACACGGAGTGATTCACCCTGTCGACGAGCATCATGTACGGGCTATGGTTGGCCGTAACAAATCCGTCTGATTTCGAATCCGTCTGATGGACCACCTAACCGGCAGAAGGTTCGGCGTTCGAATCCTGCGTTACTCACCGCGATCCGATTGGGTTCATTACCGACCGGGATCACTGCGAACCGAGCGGAATGCGAACCACGCATTGGGTACCACCGTTCGCAGCGCGACTAAATCGCAACGTACCGCCGAGCCCTTGGATTACATTGCGTGTCAAGAAGACGCCGAGTCCCATCCCTTCTCCAACTTCTTTGGTGGTAAAGAATGGCTCACCGATTCGTCGCAGAACATCG
>JBKCUW010000129.1:0-3142 GCA_046318275.1 Pirellula sp.
AACGATTGCGATAACCGGGCCGCCGCCAACGAGCCTCCACTTAAAAGACTCGCTGCCGGCGGCTCCGTGTTCATCGCTTTGTTCGCCCTTTCGTTTGCATCGTTGAGGGCGAGGCTCTAAGTGACTCGAATTCTACTTCTTTGTGTCCGACGCTTTTAATCGCTCCGTCCACAATTTTGTCAGGCGTTCTGCCTGCTCTTCTTCCGAACGGAAAACAACGTCACCTGCATCATTGACATCAAATTCGAGTCCAAACCAACCTGAATGGGATTTGCCGTCCCATTTGCCTTGAGTTGAATAGACAAGCAGGACATGAGCGGCCACAAACGATTTTTTGTCCTTCAGCTTCTCGACTAGTTGATTACGAAACCATTTCGCCTTTTGATGCTCACGACAGTTTTTTAGTAAGTCTGCATCGATCATGGGAAGCACACCAACATACGTCATGTGCCAATGTACGGATGAGTTGTCCATGCTCTTGATTTGTTGAGACAAATCGGCGACCGGATCACCACCGAGTATCATCGCTGTAACTAGTAGTAATAAACTCTTCATTAGAAATCTCCTACGGCTGAGGTTTGTTTGTGACGGAAATTACGTTTCCGGTTGTTGGGTCAATGACAATCTCTTGGTGAATCTTCTTGCCATCTTTGTCGACCCAAACGACAACAACTGTTATGGTGCCATCAGCGTTGCGAACTGGCGGCAATTGTTTTTGACGATCGCTTCCGGTAAGGACCTCTTCCGCTTTGATTCCGTCCTCATGGGCGTCCTTGTAGGGATCCTTGTTAATCTGCTTCTCAAATTGCTCTACGAGTTCATGTAACAGAGTGCTTTCCTTGGTTCCGGCACCGCCGCCTTCGGGAAACTTGTCCATGTCAGCGATGTCGATACGACCACGGTCGTAATCACCCACAATTACACGAGGATCGCCATCAACTACGATGATGGTGATTCCAGCGTCTTCGATCTCCTTAATCTTGTCTAAGACCTCTTTGGGCGCATCCTTCTTTAGTTCTTCAAGCATCTCCTCAGCCGTTTTTACGTCTTCGGGATCACCCTTGAAAATGATCTTGCTCGCGAGATAACCACCGGACCAAGTTGAAGCAATGGCGTCGAACCTCGCTACTGCGCCGCCAGCTTCGATGTCTGACGTGATCGAAACCAAATCCTCGACAGTGTCTACGACCACTGACGTCGTCGTGAACGTACCCGATTCAAGGTCGAGCGCGGTCACGCTGAACGCGACGAATCGTTCGGAATTTGCTGGCACGGATAACACGACCGATCCCCACTCCGGAACGACCGTTACCGTTCCCGTTGTCGGCTGATCGGTTACAACGACCTCGGTTGTCGAGTCATTTTGAAACGGTGACGTGGGAATCCAATGCTGCACGTCATCTGCTTTGACTGTCATGGAAGTTGATGCAGCCACGACGCACACTGCCATGGCCGCAACAAACCGTAAACTGGACTTCAACATCGATGGGTCTCCTAAAAAGAGTGAACTGAGGGCGAACGGCCCCGTTCACCCAGCCCGCGGAGTGAACGTCACCATTCGAAAAGAACCCGATCGCGGGCTTGGGTGCAACGGTTGGTTCGTCGCCATTTTGACGTGATGCAACCCACAACACAGTCGACGTGACAACCCATCGTATGCCTTTACGCCCGGTCAAGCAATTAGTGCTTCGAAGAGGGGATCGTCAGCTTGCAAGAGACATTCGAAATAGCCGTACCAATGCAATCAAGACGCCCAGACCATTGATCAGCAGTACCCACATTCCCAACATGTCAAACAACAAGGGAAATCCACGCGTTGCGCGTCCAAGCCAACACCAGAACCCGAATCCACAAAGTCCACAGAAGATTGTAAATGAATATTGATGGGAAATGAGTAGTGCGACTGTCGGGACAATGCAAATCGCTGCCACTGAAAACTGTAATGGCGCAGGCCAATTGTCAGGTCGTTTATGCCACTCTGTTTTCATGTCTTCAAGTCGACGAACGCAATGCGTAACCGAGCCGTGGCAAGTGAAGCCACCACGGCAAAAACGGTTGGTCCACGGCTTCGGTTCACGCAATTGTTAGGTGGCTCATGGTTTATATGCTTCCAACGCTCAAAACGATATTCAAAGCGGGAGAGGGTTTTTGGGTGTACGAAATTCGCGGTGTGGTCGCATTATCGTACACCGACGACCAATCCAGGGCTTTACGGTTCGAAACAAAAGATGCAACACACTGGGAGCCAATCCTACGTGGCATGGCAAAGTGCAAAATCGAGCGAATTGATTTGCCGCAAGACTCCGGTATCAGTGTCACACATCTTTGAGTCCACCTAACGCCACCGATGACCGAGCGGTGGCAAGTAAAGTGTCCATCAGGAAGCGGCCGATCCACCGCTTCGGTCCATCGGATTGTTCGCGGATGCATTGGAAAGCTGTGTCTCGGCACTGACCAACTGCAGACCTGTCGGTGAGAGATTCTCTATGATACCCGCAAGCCGCTCAGATACCAGAAGCAGCGAAGAGTATTCTGCGGAGCGAGCAATCTCAACGGAATTCAGCGCATCGTGTCGAAGGACCATACGAGAAAATCGCAAAATGGAGGATGTTCCTGGAACGGTGGTGTAACGCGAGGAGGCATGGTCAACTGCTGGAACCATAGTCAGTACATTCAAGAGTTTATGCGAATCCACAACCCCATCAATCGCTACTATCGAAGCGGGAATCAATTGAATTACGTCTCCTAGTGCTTGTTCCAAAGCAACTGCTAGCCGCAGGCTGATTAACGGCACCATCGTAGAATTCGCAACGTCATCAATTGCTTGAATTTTATCAATTCCGGCTTGTACGCGAAACGTGAGCCGACCGTTGATCGGTTCAATTCTCTGGCCGCGTTTCAACATAAAGCGATCGAATCCCAAATCCCGATTGAACTCTGCGATAAGGGAATCTGGGTAGTCATCTTCAATCTGCCAGATACGCATACTTCTCTATTCGCGAACGCCACCGATGACCGAGCGGTGGCAAGTAAATTTTCCATCAGGAAGCGGCCGATCCACCGCGTCGGTCCATCGGATTGTTCGCGGATTCTTTCGGTCCGTCTACCGACCCGGCGTGTTCGTCGAGGCTTTTCGGGTAGC